>NZ_SOAU01000001.1:1423333-2135000 GCF_004364865.1 Ilumatobacter fluminis | reverse complement strand
GCTGAACTCGGTGTAGGAGATGCCGACCTCGCTGGCGAGCCGGTTCTTCACGGACTCCTTCGCCATCATCTGGTTCACCGTGATGTGCTTGCCCACGTCTCGGAGGAAGTCGAGCATGCTGGTGCCGGCCGTCCAGTCGGCGTTGTCGACCAGGGTCGCCTGGTACGGACCCGGCTCGAAGTCGAGGATCCGCTCGAGCTGCCGCTTGATGCTGGCGACGTTGTGTTGCAACTCGTCACGGGTGAGCAGGTTCCGCTCCTCCGACTTGCCGCTCGGATCGCCGATCATGCCGGTGGCTCCACCCGCGAGCGGGAACGGCTTGTGGCCGGCCAGCTGGAAACGACGCAGACCGAGCTGCCCCATGAGGTGCCCGACGTGGAGCGAGTCGGCGGTCGGGTCGAACCCCACATAGACCCCGATCGAACGCTCGTCGAGTCGCGAGCTCAGGAACTCGCGGTCGGTGGAGTCGTGGATCAGGCCACGCGCGTCGAGGTCGGCAATGAGGTCCATATCGCCCACGATGATGCCACGTCATCGGTGAGCGGGAACAAGACGTTGCGGCGAACGCCCGGAGGTGACGCGACGTCGGGCGTCAGGCCCACCACGGGTCGGCCGGCCATGCGCCGCTGCCCTCCCACTCCATGTGGAAGCCGGCCGTCGGGTTGGGTTCGCCGATCGGGTACAGCCCGTCGAGATCGACCGCCGGGAAGCCGTCGTCGGGATCGGGGCAGGGGTCGGGCATCGGCCCGTCGGGCATCGGCGGCAGCGGACACGTCCGACCGTCGAGGTGGGCCAGTTTGCGTGAGATGTAGTCGGCCGCGGCCCACGGGCCGTCGCCGCGCAGATGGATGCCGTCGCTCGCGAACCACGCCGGTGTGTCGCGCGAGTAGGTGGCCCAATCGGCGATCACGAGTTCCGGGTAGGTGCCGGCGTCGACGATGTCGCGCAGCGCCGCGTTGTTGTTCCGGAAGACCTGGGCGAAGCCGAGCGAGCCCGGCGAACTGTACGAGACGTTCTCCCGGAGGGTCAGCCAGACGACGCGCTCGTAGCCGAGCGAGCGGGCCCGTCGGATGATCGTGTCGACGTCGGAGCGGAAGTTGTGGTCGGAGTCGTTGTAGCCGGTCGCCACGACGAGGGTGTGGAAGTGGCCGCCGTGGGCCTCGAGTTCGGCGTTCAGGGTGATCGGGACGTGGCCGTCGTAGTTCCGACACGATCCGACGACCCGTCGGCGGCACGAGGCCAGATCCATGACGTGGTCGACGCCCATCAGCGCGTCCTTGGCGCCGTAGGTCTTGATACCGAGCCACGCCGAGTCGCTGACGAGCAACACCGGCTGTTCGATCGGCCCGACCCGCTCGGCGGTGTCGGACACGGTCGCCGTGCTCCCGGTGGCCGCCGCTGCGACACCGGTGAGTGCGAGCAGGGCGGCGGTTGCCGCGAGCAGGAGCCGTCGCATCGGTTCAGTATGCACGCTCGTCCGCGCCGAGCCAGGTCGCCCCGTCATCGGATCGGATCACGACCGCTCGGTCATGCGCTCGATCGTGACGGGGTTCGGAAGCGCCAGGGCACGTCGACGGCCTTGGAGATGCCGACTCTCGGACCGACGACGGGTCGAGCGGGCGGCGGGACTCCGTCGTCGAACAGGCCGATTCCGCTCCCCCAACAGACGTCGACGCCGTTGTGCTCGGGCCCGATCGCGAACGCCTGGCACAGCTTGGCCGGCCCGTCGGCGAGCGCGGCGCGGCCCTGACGCCGTTCGCGCATCAGGTCGACGCCTGCCACCGGTTCGACGGCCCGCAGGAGGATGGCTGCGCCGTGTCCTTCCGGGCCCGTGACGACGTTCGCGCAGTAGTGCATGCCGTACGTGAAGTACACGTACAGGTGTCCGGGCCGGCCGAACATGACGGCGTTGCGTGGCGTCTCACCCCGGTAGGTGTGGCTCGCCGGGTCGTCCTCCCGGTAGGCCTCCACCTCGGTGATGCGTCCGACGCACTCGCCGGACACGAGCAGCTTGTTGAGCAGTTGTGGTGCGACGTCGGGCGCGTCGCCGTCGAGCAGGGCCCTCGGCACCCGCCGTCGTGGCATCAGTCGGTGAACTCGGCGCGTTCGCGGTCGAGCATCGCCCGATAGAGGTCGATCTGGGCGTCGAGCGCCTTGGGCCCGGCGGCACCCGGCGACGAACGCATCTCGACCCCGACACCGGGGCGGACGAGCGCCGCGGCGTCGGGTCCGAGCCGCTCGTCGGCGGCGACGAGGTCGGCCAGCGACCCCTGGCCGGCGAGGGCGGCACGCACGTGTTGGCCGACGATCGCGTGGGCGTCGCGGAACGGCACACCGGCCCGCACCAGGAACTCGGCGAGGTCGGTGGCGGCCGTCGTCTCGGCGTCGGCGGCGGCCTGCATCTTCTCGGGGACGAACGTGGCGGTTGCGATCATGCCGGTCAGCGCCGCGACCGCCAGATTCACCTGATCGACCGAGTCGAACAGGCCCTCCTTGTCCTCCTGGAGATCCTTGTTGTACGCCAACGGGAGGCCCTTGAGGGTCGCCAACAGCGCCGTGAGATTGCCGATCAGTCGCCCCGCCTTCCCGCGGGCGAGTTCGGCGATGTCGGGATTCTTCTTCTGCGGCAGCATCGACGAACCGGTCGCGAACGCATCGTCGAGGACGGCGAACCCGAACTCCTCGCTGGTCCAGAGCACCCACTCCTCCCCCATCCGGCTCAGGTGCACGCCGACGAGGGCGAGGTCGAACAACGCCTCGGCGACGAAATCGCGGTCGCTGACGGCGTCGAGCGAGTTCTCGAACGCCCGGGAGAACCCGAGGTCGGCGGCGTTGCCGGCCGGGTCGATCGGGAGCGACGTGCCGGCCAGCGCGCCGGCGCCGAGTGGCGACACGTCGAGCCGGTCGACGGTGGCGAGGAGCCGGTCGACGTCTCGGCCGAGCGCCCAGCCGTGGGCGAGCAGGTGGTGCGCCAGCAGCACCGGCTGCGCCCGCTGGAGGTGGGTGTAGCCCGGCAGGTAGGCACCGTCGGCTTCGAGGGCGCGGGTGAGGAGCACGTGCTGCAGGTCGAACAGGCCACGGGCGACCTCGGTGAGTTCGCGCTTGCACCAGAGCCGCAGATCGGTGGCGACCTGGTCGTTGCGGCTGCGCCCCGTGTGCAGTTTGGCACCGGCCGCTCCGGCGAGTTCGGTGACGCGCCGCTCGACGGCGGTGTGGATGTCCTCGTCAGACGGCAGGTACTCGAAGCGTCCCTGCGCCATCTCGGCCTCGACCGTGTCGAGCGCGACGAGCACGCTGTCGCACTCGGACTGATCGAGCAGCCCGACCCGGGCGAGGCCGCGCACGTGGGCGCGGGAACCGGCGATGTCGTCTCGCCACATGCGCTGGTCGTACGAGAGGCTGGCGTTGTAGGCCATCAGGGCCTCGTCGGGACCGCCTTCGAATCGGCCGTGCCAGAGGGTGGATCCGGTGTTCTCGTCGCTCATCAACCTGCCTCGATTCCTGCGAGCTCGCGCAAGTTCGCTGCGAGCTGGGCGCCGCCGACCGCTTCGGTCGCAACGCACATCATCGTGTCGTCGCCCGCCACCGTACCCATCAGCCCGTCGATGCCGCTGCGATCGAGCGCCGAGGCCACGACGTGAGCGCAGCCGGGCGGTGTGCGCACGATGACGAGGTTGGCCGAGTGGTTCACCTCGGCGACCCACTCGCCCATCACGCGCCGGAGCTGGTCGAGCGGCGCCACCCGTTCGGGCGCGAACTCGGGGACGGCGTAGACGCTGTGACCGCCGGGGACCCGGACCTTGACGGCCCCGAGATCGTCGAGATCTCGCGACACGGTCGCCTGTGTCGCAGCGATGCCCTCGGTGGCGAGGAGTTCGACGAGTTGCGGCTGGCTCGAGACCTGCTGCTGTTCGATGAGCCGGGCGATCGTCTGTTGTCGCTGAACCTTGCTCATCGGACACCGACCAGGAAGGCCATGGCACCACGAGCGCTGTGGAGGCGATTGTGGCCTTGCTGGAACACGACGCTCTGCGGGCCGTCGATGACGTCGGCGGACACCTCGAAGCCGCGGTAGGCCGGCAGGCAGTGCATGAACACGGCGCCGGGGTCGGCGAGCGCCATCATCTCGGCGTCGACGGTGAACCCCCCGAACGCCTGACGGCGGGCCTCCTTGTCGGCCTCCTGCCCCATCGACACCCAGGTGTCGGTGTGGACGGCGTGGGCGCCGGCGACGGCGTCGTGGGGGCCGGCGACCTGTTCGACCGAGGCGGCGCCGAGGCCCTCGATGCGCTCGAGTTCGGCGTCGTCGGCGTCGAAGCCGGGCGGGCATCCGATACGGACGTGCATGCCGAGCATGGCCGAGATCTCGGCGAGCGAGCGCGACACGTTGTTCCAGTCGCCGACGTAGGCGACCGTCTTCCCGGCGAGGTCGCCGAGGCATTGCTGCATCGTCAGCGCGTCGGCGAACCCCTGGAGCGGGTGCGACCAGTCGCTGAGCATGTTGACGACCGGGATCGTCGCCGTGGCGGCGAGGCGTTCGACGACCGAGTGTTCGAAGACCCTGGCGGCGATCAGACCGTGATAGCCGGACATGATCGCAGCGATGTCCTCGACCGGTTCTCGGGTGTCGAAGCCGACCTCCTCGCCACGCGTGTACACCGGGTGGCCGCCGAGTTGGACCACGGCCATCTCCATCGAGTGGCGGGTGCGATTCGACGGCTTCTCGAAGACGAGGGCGGCGCCCTGGCCCTCGAGCGGCCGACCGAGCGCGTCGATCGGTCGCTGCGCCAGGTCGAGGATCAGCTCGACCTCGTCGGGCGTGAAGTCGGTGATGTCGAGCAGGGATCGGGTCATGGCGCCACCTCGGCGAGCACGTCGGCGACGAGGGCGACCGCCTCGTCGAGTTCGGAGTCGGACACGGTCAACGGCGGCAGGAACCGCAGCGTCGAGGCGTTGACCGGGTTGCAGATAAAGCCCCGGTCGAGCAGGGCGCGGTACACGGTCGGGGCGTCGATCCCGTCGCTGAGTTGGGCGCCGAGGATCAACCCACGACCGCGAACCGACTCGACCTGCGGCAGGGCCTCGAGCGCGGTGGCGAACCGTGCGCCCTTCGACGTGGCGAGCGCCGGCGCGTCGAGACGACGCATCTCGTCGATCACCGCCGACACGGCGGCGGTCGCGAGCGCGGTGCCGCTGTAGGTGCTGCCGTGGTCGCCCGGCTGGAAGACGGCGGCGACATCGGTGCGGGCCCAGCAGGCGCCGACGGGCATGCCGTTGCCCATCGCCTTGGCGAGGGTGACGACGTCGGGGCTGACGCCGTCGTGTTCGAACCCGAACCAGCGTCCGGTCCGGGCGAAGCCGGTCTGGATCTCGTCGACGATCATGAGCGCCCCGACCTCGTCACACAGGTCGCGGATGCCCTGCAGGTAGCCGGCCGGTGCCGGATTGACGCCGCCCTCACCCTGGATCGGTTCGATGATGACGGCGGCGACCGACGAGTCGACCGAGGCCCACATCTCGTCGAGATCGCCCCATGCGACGTGCTTGAAGCCGTCGGGCATCGGTGCGAACGGTTCGTGCTTGGCCGGTTGTCCGGTGGCGGCGAGGGTGGCCAGGGTGCGACCGTGGAAGCTGCCGTAGGCGCTGACGACGGTGTGTCGGCCACGCCCACCCCACTTGCGGGCGAGCTTCAGCGCGCACTCGTTCGACTCGGCGCCCGAGTTCGTGAAGAAGATCTGTCCGGCGTGGCCGGTGGCGTCGGCCAGCAGCTCGTTGACCTTCACGGCAGCGGCGGTCGCCTGCGGGTTGGTGAAGAAGTTGGAGACGTGGAGCAGGGTGTTCGCCTGCCGGCTGATCGCATCGGCGATCACGGGGTTGGCGTGACCGAGCGAGGTGACGGCGATTCCACTCAGGAAGTCGAGGTACCGAGTGCCGTCGGTGTCCCACACCTCGGTGCCGCTCCCCCGCTCCATACTGATGGCGGGTGCGCCGAAGACGGGCATGAACGGGCACTGGTCGAGCCCGGCGGTGTCGAAGGTGTGGCTCATGCGTCGTCTCCTTGCAGGCCGGTGGTTCCGTGGAGGCCCTTGATCATGGTGCCGATGCCCGAGTCGGTGAAGATCTCGAGCAGCAGGACGTGGGCGATGCGCCCGTCGAGGATGTGGGCGTTGCCGACGCCGTTGCGGACGGCGTGGATGCAGCTGGCGACCTTCGGGATCATGCCCCCGGCGATGATCCCGTCGGCGACGAGCTGATCGAGTTCGTCGGCGGTGGTCTGGCGGATGAGGCTGGCAGCGTCGGCGACGTCGCGCCGGAGGCCCTCGATGTCGGTCAGGTAGACGAGCTTCTCGGCACCGAGCGATTCGGCGATCGCACCGGCGACGGTGTCGGCGTTGATGTTGTACGCCTGACCGTTGATGTCGGAGCCGATCGTGGCGATGACGGGGACGAACTCGTCGTCGAGCAATCCGTGGATCACCTCGGGATTGATCTCGGTGACGTCGCCGACGAATCCGAGTCGCTCGTCGCGGGCGGTGGCCCGGATCAGTCCCCCGTCGACACCGCTCACGCCGACGGCGTAGTGGCCGTGCACGTTGATGGCGGCGACGATCTGCGGATTGACCTGCCCCTTCAGCACCATGCGTGCGATGTCGACCGTTTCGGCGTCGGTGACGCGCAACCCGTCGACGAACTCGGTCTCCTTGCCCAGCCGCTTCATCAGGTCGCTGATCTGGGGCCCGCCACCGTGGACGACGACCGGACGCATGCCGACGAGCCGCATCAGGACGATGTCCTCGGCGAACAGCGAGAGTGCGTCGTGTTCGGACGTGCCGGCGAGTGCGTTGCCGCCGTACTTGACCACCACGATCTTGCCGGCGAAGCGCCGGATGTAGGGAAGCGCCTCGACGAGGATCGAGGCCTTCAGGCCTGCAGCGTCGTGATCGGTGCTCACGGCGCCACCCCGACCGTGCTGAGCCCGGCGGACTCGTCGAGGCCGAGCGCGACGTTGGCCGCCTGCACCGCACCGCCCGATGCACCCTTCGCGAGATTGTCGAGCGCACCGATGGCGACGATGGTGTTCGTGCGGTCGTCGTAGCGGGCGGTCACCTGGACCACGTTCGAGCCGAGCGTCGCCTTCGTCGACGGTGAGCCGTCGGTGACGACCATGAACGGTTCGTCGGCCCACCGCTCCCGCAGCAGGGCGGCCAGCGACTCGGTCGACACGTCGACGCCGGCGGCCGGCTTGGCGTAGCAGGTGGCGAGGATGCCGCGGTTCATCGGGACGAGGTGGGGCGTGAACAGCAGTTGGGCACCGATCTCCTGCTCCATCTCGGGCGTGTGGCGGTGCGAGAGCAGGCCGTAGGCGATCATGTTCTCGTCGACCGTCGTGAAGCTGAACGCCAGATCGGCCTTGCGGCCCGCCCCGGTGACGCCCGACGCCGCATCGACGATGACGCCGGTCGTCTCGATCAGGCCGGCTTCGACGAGCGGCCGGAGGGCGAGGGTCGCCGTGGTGACGTAACAGCCCGGCGTGGCGACGAGCTGCGCTCCTTTCAGCTCGGAGCGGTGCAACTCGGGGAGGCCGTAGACGGCGTCGGCGAGCAGGCCGGGTTGATCGTGGTCGAAGCCGTAGTAGGTCGGATAGTGGCTCGCGTCCTTGAGCCGGTAGGCGGCCGACAGGTCGACGACGCAGCCGACGTGGCCGACGAGTTCGGGCGCCATCGCCATCGATGCCTCGTGCGGCAGACCCAGGAACACGAGGTCGAGACCGCGGGCGCGGTCGGCGTCGAACGGCTCGAAGACGAGATCGGGATACGCGGCGGACAGCCCGGGATACAGGTCGGCGGCGCGGGTGCCGGCCTGTGAATCGCCCGTTGCCATCACGACCTCGAAGTCGGGATGGGACGCGGCGAGGCGGAGGAGTTCGGCGCCGGTGAACCCCGACGCCCCGATGATGCCGACTGCGACCATAGACGCATGACCATACAACCTGACGTATGGTCATGCAATCATTGCGATCCGGCGATCGACCGGCACAATAGAACCGTGATCCCCGGTGCGACCCCCACGAAAGGCCGACTTCTCGTCGCCACGCCACCGCTCGACGATCCGAACTTCAACCGTGCCGTCATCTACGTGCTCGAGCACCAGGCCGACGGTGCGCTCGGTGTGGTCGTCAACCGCCCGTCCGACGAGGCGCTCGACGAACCCCTCGATCGCTGGATCGACCTCCAGTCCGACCCGGCGACCGTGTTCGACGGCGGCCCGGTCGAGCCCAACGCGCTGATCGCACTCGCGCTGTCGAACGAACCGCTCGACGAGCCGAACGACGAGCTCGCCCCGATCTCGGGCCGCGTCGCATCGGCCGACCTGTCGACCGACCCCGCGTTCGTCGCCGGCCAGGTCTCGGCAGTGCGCGTCTTCCGGGGCTACGCCGGCTGGGGCCCCGGGCAGCTCGAGGGCGAACTCGAAGCCGGCGCCTGGCTGATCCTCGATGCCGAACCCGACGATCTGTTCGACGATCACCCCGATCTGCTCTGGCGCACCGTGCTGCGCCGCCAGCCCGGTCGCCTCGCCTGGCTCGCCGAAGCCCCCGACGACCTCAGCGCCAACTGACCTCTCCCCCACCCGTGTAGGTTCGCAGGGTGCGATCGCAGGACTGGTTGGGCGGGCTCGACGAGCGGTTGCGGCGACAACTCGGGTTCTTGATCGAGATCGACCGGCTGAAGACGGTGCTCCGCGGCACCCGGATCGCCGACGAGTCACGGCGCGAGAACACCGCCGAGCACTCCTGGCACCTGGCGCTGTTCGCACTCGTCCTCGCCGAGCACGCCGATGACGCCGTCGACACACTGCGGGTCGTCCGGATGCTGCTGATCCACGACATCGTCGAGATCGACGCCGGGGACACGCCCGTGTTCGGCGGCACACCGGCCGCCGAACAGGCCGAGCGGGAGCAGCGGGCGGCCGATCGACTCTTCGGGCTGCTCCCCGACGACCAGGTCGACGAGTTCCGATCGTCGTGGGACGAGTTCGAGGCCGCCGAGACGCCCGACGCCCGGTTCGCAAAGGCGCTCGATCGGCTCCAGCCGAGTCTGCTGAACCACGTCGTCGGCGGCGGCACCTGGACCGACTACGGCGTCGACGAAGCAACCGAGCGTGCCACGACCCGCCGCGTCGCCGACGCCGCTCCCGCGCTGGGCGACGCGCTCGAGGCAGCGATCGCCGACGCGGTCGCCAACGGCTGGCTCCGCCCGAATTCCTGAACCGGCTGTCGAATCGGTGATGTGCTGCGCGTCATGCTGGTGTCGGCGACGGTCGCCGGCAACGAATCAAGGAGCCTCACCATGAAGTACTTCGTCTTGCTCGCCGGCTACGGCGAGATGCCCGACTGGGACACGTTGACACCGGACGAGCAAGAGGCCGGCATGGCCCAGCACGTCGCTTTCGACGAAGCCTGCGCCGCTCGGCCGGGCGTCGAGATCGTGAGCGCCGAGGCGCTCGGCGACGGTTCGACCGCCACCACACTGCGGACGCGCGACGGATCGATGACCGTCACCGATGGCCCGTTCGCCGAGGCTGCCGAACAGATCGGCGGGTACTACCTGCTCGATGCGCCCGACCTCGACACGGTGATCGACCTGTGCCGCATCCTGCCCGCGTATGACATCGACATCCGGCCGGTCCCCGATCTCGGCTGACGAAGCGCTCGCCGCGCTCCAGCGCGACGAGTGGGGACGTCTGCTGTCCCTCCTCGTCGCGCGCACGCGCCGCCTCGACCTCGTGGAGGACGCGCTGGCCGAGGCATTCGCCAGAGCCGCCGAACGATGGCCCGACCGGGGTATCCCCGAGTCGCCGATGGGGTGGCTGTACACCACCGCCCACCGACTGGTGATCGGTCGCCTCCGGTCGGAGGCGGTCGCCGGACGCAAGGCGCCACTCCTGGCGGTGCGGGCCGACTGGTCGCCGCCGACGGAGCCGGGCGACGACCTCCCCGACGAGCGACTCCACCTCATCCTGCTGTGCTGCCACCCGGCACTCGCACCGGAGTCCCGGTCGGCCCTGGCATTGCGGCTGGTGATCGGCACACCGACCGACGAGATCGCCCGCCTGTTCCTCGTTCCGACACCGACGATGGCGGCGCGCATCACGCGGGGCAAGAGGAAGATCGTCGCCGCCGGCATCCCACTCGGCGCGCCGGTCGCCGACGAGTTGGTCGCCCGCCTCGACGAGGTCTGCCGGACGATCTATCTCGCCTTCACCGCCGGGTACACGCCCGGCACGGGCCCTGATCTCCTCCGAGCCGATCTCGCAGGTGAAGCGGTCCATCTGGCCGCGGTGCTGGCCCACGTGTGCCCGGACGCAGCGCAGGTACGGGCGCTGCGAGCGTTGCTCCTCCTCCAGCACTCACGCCGCGACGCCCGGGTCGCCGACGGCCGCTTGGTCACCCTCGGCGAACAGGATCGATCACTCTGGCACCGGGACGACATCGCCACCGGCCTCGCAGTGCTCGACACCGTCGACGCGGCCGACGGCTACGCCGAGCAGCTCCGCCTCGAAGCCCGGATCGCGGCCGAACACTGCCGAGCAGCATCGCCCGACGACACCGACTGGTCGGCGATCGCCGCTCGGTACAGCCGACTCGAGGAACTCACGGGCTCGCCGATCGTCGGGCTGAACCGGGCGGTCGCGGTCGCCGAGGCCGACGGGGCCCGGGCGGGCCTGACGGTGCTCGCCGGGCTCGACGAGTCGCTGCGAGGTCATCATCGCTACGCCGCGGTGTGCGGCGAGCTCGCAGCACGCGCCGGCGACACGGCACTGGCCGTTGCGTCGTACGAGGCCGCCATCGAACGATGCGAGAACGAGGTCGAACTCGCCCACCTTCGCCGCCGACTCGCCGAACAGCGGCTCGACGACGTGCCGTAGTGTCCGCAGCGTGCACATCGCGAACACGACACTGATCGTCCGGGACTACGACGCTGCCATCCGGTTCTTCGTCGATGCGCTGGGGTTCGAGCTGGTCGAGGACGCACCGTCGACCACCGACGACGGTCGGCCGAAGCGTTGGGTCGTCGTGCGACCGCCGGGTGCCGAGACCGGTCTGCTGCTCGCACTGGCCGACGGCGACCAGCAAGAAGCTGCGGTCGGGCGACAGTGGTCGGGCCGCGTCGGTCTGTTCCTCCATGTCGACGACTTCGACGCCGCCCACCGACACATGCTCGAACACGGTGTGACGTTCGACGAAGCGCCGCGCGACGAGCCGTACGGACGCGTGGCGGTCTTCCGCGACCTGGAGGGCAACCCCTGGGATCTCCTCGGGCCGACGCCCACCTGACGTCTCGCAGCGGCGCCGTCGTGACATCATCGACGGATCGACACACACCGCAGCAGATCGACCACTCGCCGTCGCCGGATGGCGCTCGCCGCCGCCTCGACCCTGCTCATCGTGCCGGCCTGCAGCGACGACGCCGCCGAGCAGACGGGGCCGTCGTCCTCGGCCGACGCGACGACGGACGGACCTGCGACGAGCGAACCCGTCATGACCACGACGACCCCCACGACGACCAGCGACACCACGACCACGGCGCCGACGGCATCGACGTCACCGGGCACGATCGTTGCGCCCACCAGCGTCCAGGTCGACACGACGGGTCCGCCCGACCAACGACCGATCGCCGCAGTCGTGGCGGTCGGTGCCGGCGGCTGCCGCGTCGCGACCGCCATCGGTGAACTCCGCAACGCCGACCTCGTCATCCCGGACGACGTCGGCGCCGAGGTCGGCGACCTGATTCTCGGCTCGGGCACCCTGACGGATGGGGTGATGCCGGGCGGCTGCACCGGGGTCAGCGAGACACTGACCTTCGAGACGATCGACGTCGTACGGAGCATGGACGAGCAGGCCGAGCCGGATGTCGCCGAGCTGCTGGCGGTCGAGTTCGATCGTCCGTGGGAATGTGGACGCGGCTTCGCGATGTCCGACGAGCAGCAGCGCTGGGCGATCGGAATCGAGCCGGTCGCCGGCAACGTCACCGAGTCGCGCGGCACGGTCATCACCCTCCCGAGCGAACAGTTCGGCGTCAGCGTGCTCTACGGCGTGGACCTCGCAGCGGGCAACTGCGACACCGGTCGCGAGCCGTTCGCCCGTTCGCCGCTCTGGCTGGCGATCTGGCCGGTCACGTCCGGCTCGTTCCTGTATCCGGAAGCGACGATCATCTGCGACGGATCGAGCGTTTCCACCGAACTCGTCGATGCCGTGGTCGAGACACCGGACGGACCGGTCGAACTCCCGCCGATCGAGATGACGAACCCCGCCTTCGCCTGCGGCCCCGGCTGGGACGACTGAACCGGCGGTCAGCCCGAGGTGGACGATGCCACCACGTCGCCGACGCGGATGAGTTCTCGCTCGATCGACGCGATCAGATCGTCGGCGCCGGCGCAATCCCCGGCGCGACCCATCGCCTCGAGTCGAGCAGCGTCGTCCCCGATCGTGGTGATGGCGATGGCACGGGCTCCGCCTTTGAGGGCGTGTGCCTCCAACCGCAACGACTCGGCGTCGCCACCGCCGACCGCAAGCCGGATTGCAGCGAGACGTTCGACGGCATCGGCCTGGAAGACCGGCAGGAGCAGAGCGAGGAGCGGCTCCGCGTCCTCGCCCAGCAGTCGCACGAGTTCTTCCCGGTCGATGACCGAGCAGTCGTCGATCTCCGCCCGGTCATCGATCGGCAACGATGCAATGTCGTCCATCGGTCGATCGAGTTCGTCGTTGATCGTCGGTGGCGTCGGGCCGCGCGAATCGACGGCGATCGCGAGCGGCGGAGTCGACTCGATGATCGCTGCGACCCGTGCCAGCTCGATCGGCTTACTGAGATAGTCGTCGAGGCCGGCGGTCAGGTATCGCTCGCGGTCGCCCTCGAGGGCGTGCGCGGTGCATGCGACGATCCGAGGGCACTGCTCGGCGGGAAGCAACGACTTGATGCGCTGCGTGGCTTGGACCCCGTCGAGTCGTGGCATCTGGACGTCCATCAGCACCAGGTCGTACCCGCCGGCGAGCACCATGTCGATGGCTTCGACGCCGTCAGCGGCGACGTCGACCGAGTAGCCGAGGCGAGCGAACATGCGGGTCGCCACGAGCTGGTTCACGGTGTTGTCCTCGGCCACGAGGACCCGGATGGGATGGCGACGTGCGAGCCCGCGGTCGATCTCGGCGACCGAAGGCGCCGTTCGATCGGTCGCAGTGTTCGCCGCCGGGAGCGCCACGTCGAACGAGAAGCTCGCCCCGTCGCCGATCGCACCGGTGGCTCGGATCTCGCCGTCCATCATCTCGACGAGACGTTGGCTGATGGCCAGACCCAGCCCGGTGCCTCCGAACTGTCGGGTCGTCGTGCTGTCGGCCTGTCGGAACGGTTCGAACAGCGAGTCTGCCTGGTCGGGGTCGAGCCCGATTCCGGTGTCGGTGACCACGAAGCGCAACCGGTCACCGGCGGTCTCGACGGAGATGCGGACACTGCCGCGATCGGTGAACTTGACGGCGTTCCCGACCAGGTTGACGAGTACCTGGCGGGTGCGACCCTCGTCTCCCAACACCACACGAGGAACGTCTGCAGCCACGTCGGTCTCGACCGACACCCCCTTCTCTCGCGCTGCAGCGACGAACAGATCGGTCGTACTGTCGACCAGTTCGCGCACGTCGAATGGCTCGACGTCCAGTTCGAGCCGATTGTTCTCGAGCTTGGAATAGTCGAGGATCTCGTTGAGCATCTCCAGCAGGGCTTCGCCGCTGCGATGCATCGTGGTCACGAGTTCGCGCTGATCAGCCGTCAGGTTCGAGTCGAGCAGCAGCTCGCTCAACCCGAGCAGTGCGTTCAACGGCGTCCTGATCTCATGGCTCATGTTGGCGAGAAAGTCGGACTTGACCCGGTCGGCACGCTCGGCGTCGTCGCGGGCGCGTTCGAGACCGACGAGGGTGCCCTGCAACTCGCGGGCCATTTCGTTGAACGCACTCTGCAGCACGCCGATCTCGTCGCGTCGGTCGACGCCGATGCCCTCGTGGAACTCGCCGGCGGCGAGCGCCTGCGTCTTGTGCGTGAGGTCGCGAAGCGGGTGGCGGATCTTGCGACGGAAGATGACCGTGGTGGCGATGAGGACCAGTGCCAGGACGATCCCCGCGGCGACCGATGCGTCGCGGACGAAACGGCGTGCGTTCTCTCGAGCCGGTTCGATCGAGTACAGCACACGAACCTCGCCGAGCTGCGCTCCCTGGCTGACGACCGGTTGCACCACCTCGCGAACGTCGGCATCGACGACGAGGGCGTCTGCCAGCGTATTGCTGTCGGGACCGGCACCCGCATCGAGCATGTCGACGATCCGCTGATCGTCGCGATCGATGAACCTGGTCATCGTTGTGCCGTCGTTGTCGGTGAAGACGACGTGAACGGTCGACGGGTCCTCGATCGCGTTGCGAACGAGTGTCTCCAGCGTCAGGAAGTCGCGGAAGAAGATCGCTTCAGCGCTGACCGACGCGAGAAATCGGGCCTGCGATGCGGAGCGCTCGCCGAGCAGATCGGTCTCGTGGTCGTAGTTCCGAGCTCCGATGAACGCGACGGCGCTCGCCATCACGACGACGAGCAAGGCCGCCAGGAGCAGGAACGACCTGACGCCGACGCTTCGAGTGATCGGCACACCGTCGAAGGACAGGCGTGAAGGCTGTTCAGTCGGCGGCATCCCACGACCGCAGTTCGAGTTCGACGACGAGCCGGTCGAGCGGCCCGTAGTCCGGCGGTGCGACGAAACCGGCAGCGTTCGCGTTCGCGAGCGCCGGATGGCCGGCTTCAATGGTCAACAGCGCGTCGGCGACGGCGGCCGCTACGTCGCCGTCGGTCTCGGCGAGGGCCGCGACGGGCCACTCCGGGTAGAGCGGGGTCGTGTGCGGGTACGGATAGTCGCCTTCGTGCCGGTCGAGGATTCGCACGTCATCGAGCGAGGCGAGCGTCCCCTCGGCGACCATCCGTTCGAGCTGCCCGGTCCGGACGAATCCGGCGTCGACGTCTCCGGTCAGTACGGCGAGCACGATGTTGTCCTGCGATGGAGTCTCCGTGAAGCGTGCGAACTCCGACGTGTCGATGCCGGCTTCGCGCAGGTGCATCACCTGGAAGTTGCACCCGGCCGCTGCGGTCTCGAAGGCCACGCACGTCACGTCGGCACCCCGCAGGTCGTCGAGCGTCTCCATGTCGCTGTCGGCCCGCACGATGATCAGCCCGCCGAACTCCGGGCCGGTGCCGACCCGATCGATCGTGGCGAGGAACTCCGTGTCATACAGGCGTTGCACCTGGACCGACGACAGTGGGTTCGAGAGGACGAAGTCGATCTCGCCATCGGCCACGGCCTCGAACAACTCGTCCTGGGCGAGCGGCACCAGCTCGAACGGTCGCTGGAGTTCGTCTTCCAGATAGTCGACGATCGGCCCGTACTGCCCGTTGGCGGCGACGGCGCTCCGGATGGCGAGCACACCCACGCGCACGGCATGGTCGTCACGGACGCTCGAGACGGAAAAGACGGTGGTCGCCGGAGCCGAATCGGCGACGTCGCCGTCGCCGGTCCCGCATGCGCCCGTCAGCGCGATCGAGGCGCCGACGGCCACCGCGAGCACAAACGTCCGACCGATCATGCACGCGAAGGTACGGACCATTTCTCAAGCCCGCCTCAAGGCGGGTTCATGCCGACGGCAACCGGCGTCACGACCGCCCGACTACGGTCGGGCGATCGTCGCGTTCTTGTACCTGCACTGCTCCGACCTCGGCGAGGTTCGTCGCTGCTACACCGACGTCGTCGGCCTGTCGGAGATCTTCGTCTCGATCGAGGACGGCGTCGTGGGGTACCGGGTCGGCGACCTCCAGATCACGATCGAGGAGCGATCCGACGTCGAGCCGGCGGCGTCGGGCTGGGCCAAGCAACTCGGGTGGGACGGCGGCACGGCGACAGCCCCGTCGTGGGGCATCGAACTCGACGCGGCGTCGTTCGTTCGCGCCGTCGACGCTGCGACCGCGGCGGGGATGCCATGCCACCGGGCGGAGCCGCAATGGGTCGGGTACTGGAGCTTCCCGGTGCGAGACCCGATGGGCAACACCGTCGAACTCAGCACGACGGACCGCAACGCCTGGTCGGCCGATACCGAGTAGCCCGGAACCGCTCCGCGTCGGATGCCGTCGACCAGACTGTGGCCGATGGAGTCACCCGAGGCGCTGATCGAGCGGACCAACCGCTGGTTCATTCGACGCGGGCTCCCCCACGCGATCGACGGCTACTCGTCGACCGAGGACGTCCTGACCCGTACCTGGCCGTTCCAGCTCTTCGTGATGTTCGTGGAGCTGTTCACCGCCTTCAACGATCGGGTGTCCGGCTGGGCGCAGTTCGCCGTGTTCGTCGCCGGACTCGGCGTGCTCATCGGCGGGTTCGTCGCCGTCAACCTCGTTCGTCGGCGACCACCGCTCGCGCTTCCCGACGACATCGGCGCCTGGGAGGTCGCGGTCTACCTGTTCGGGCCGGCCGTGCTGGTGACGGTCGTCGCCGACAACGGCTGGCAGGAAGGGCTCACGGTGATCGCCCTCAACGCCGCACTGCTGCTGATCGCCTATGCGATCACCTCGTACGGCCTCGTCCCGGCGCTGCGGGTGGGAGCGGTCCAGGCGGCACAGCAGGTCGGGACCATCACGGCGCTGTTCGCTCGGGGTCTGCCGATCATGCTCCTGATCACGGCGTTCGTGTTCCTGAACGCCGAGGTGTGGCAGGTCGCCCACGACTTCGTGCCCGCGTACTTCGTGATCGTGATCGTGCTGCTGGTCGGCCTGGCGGCGCTGTTCCTCGGGCTGCAGGTTCCGGGCGAGGTCGGCGCGCTCGCCCGCTTCGGCGACTGGAACGAGGTGTTCGGGCTCGTCGGCCAGACGAGCGCGCCCATCGACCAGCTCCCGTTCGACGACCTCGACCGCACCACGCCGGTCGACGCTCCGCCGCTCACCCGGACCGAGGTCGTGAACGCCGGGCTGCTCCTCATGATCTCGCAGCTGGTGCAGGCGGTGCTCGTGGGCCTCGTGTCGGCGGTGTTCTACGTCGGGTTCGGTCTGCTGGCCGTCCGGGAGACGACGATTCTCCAGTGGACCACCACCGACGAGCTCGATCCGATCGTGCGGTTCGACTTCCTCGGCGGCGAGATGGTGCTCACGTGGGAGCACCTTGCGGTCGCGGCGTTCATCGGGGCCTTCGCCACCTTGCAGTTCGCGGTGTCGAGCATCAACGACGCCGCCTACCGAGAGCAGTTCCGCGGCGACACCGAGAACGACGTCCGTGAGGTGTTCGCCGCCCGGGCACTCACCCGGCGAGCGATCGCAACACGCTGACCGCCTCGTCGGCCCGGTCGGCGGGCACGAGGAGATGGTCGTGGTGGTAGCCCGCGAGCACGTTGCACGGGATGCCCGCCTCGCCGAGCACGGCCGAGAAGGCCGCCGTCAGTCCGACCGCTTCGAGCGCCGAATGGACGGTGAGCGTGAGCCAGGCCGCCTCGAAGTCGACCGGCGCCCCGGCGGCGTCGGCCTGTTCGGTGGTGACGACGTAGGTCGGTCCTTCGTCCTCGTGGATCGTGGCAGCAGCGTCGGCGGCGAGGGTCGGCCACTCCCCCGTCACGAACGCGAACCGGCCCGGGCGCTGCACGACGTCGAGCGTCGCCAGCATCCGGGCCAGATCGGTCTCTCCGGGCATCTCAGCCGCGCAGTTCGGCGCCCAACTTGGTGGCCGCAGCCACCGCGCCGCGTCGGACCTCGGCGATGTCGGCGTCGGTGAGGTTGCGGTCGTCGGCCTGCAGCCGCACCCGGTACGCCAGACTGCGTCGACCGTCGCCGAGCGACTCACCTCGGAACACGTCGAACAACTCGATGTCGACGAGCAACGCGCCGGCGCCCTGCCGGATCGCCTTCTCGAGCTTCTCGGCCGGCACGTCGTCGGACAGGATGAAGGCCAGGTCGAGGTCGCTCGACGGGTACTTGCTCACCGGCTTCCACTGGGCCGGCTTCGGCTCGCGACCGAGCACCTCGTCGAGGTCGAGCTCGAGGATGGCGACCCGCTCGGTCACCTCGAAGCGCTGGAGCACCGCCGGGTCGACCTCGCCGACGGCGCCGGTCGGGTCCTTGCCCGCCTGCAGCGTCGCCGAGCGGGTGGCGTGGAGTCCGGCCGGGACGCGTCCCTGGTCGACGCGGGCGCCCACACCGAGGGCCGTCGCGATCTCGCGCCACACCGCCATCGCTGCCGGGGCTTCTTCGCCGGCGAGCACCACGCACAGCGCTTCGTACTCGTCGGGCAACTCGCCCGAACCGGGCGGGTAGACGTGGCCGATCTCGAACAGCTTCACGCCGGTCGCACGGTGCGACTCGTTGTAGGCGATCGCCTCCAGGAGACCCGGCCGGAGCGAGGTGCGTAGGACGCTCTCTTCGACGACGAGCGGGTTCGTGATGCTGATCGTCGGGCCGTCGAGGCCGGCCTTCGCCAGCGTGTCGGGCGCGAGGAACGGGTTCGGCATCGCCTCGGAGATCCCCAATCCGAGGAGCACTTCTCGCAGGAGCCGCCGACGCTGCTGCTTGACCGACAGGGCGCCGTGCACGGTCGACTTCGGAACGGTCTTGCCGACCCGCTCGTAGCCGTAGTGGCGTGCCACCTCCTCGATCACGTCGATCTCCTCGGTGGAGTCGGGCCGCCACGACGGGATCGCAACGGTCCGGGTGTCGCCCGAGCCCGACACCGTGAACCCGATCGGGTCGAGCAGCGGTGGCAGGTCGTCGGCGGTCAGTTCGGTGCCGAGCACTCGGTTGACCTCGCTGATGCGCAGCTCGGTCGAACGCTCCTGCGGCGGGAGCCCGGGGCCGCGCTCGTCGGCTTTGCCGGCGTGCACCACGAGGTTCGGGCACGTTTCACCCAACAGTTCGGCGAAGCGAGCGTGCGCGGTGTCGATGATGTACGGGTCGCAGCCGCGCTCGTATCGGGCCGAGGCCTCGGTGCGCAGACCGAGACGGCTCGACGTCTGCAGCACCGTGAGCGGGGTGAACCAGGCGATCTCGTGCGCCACGACCGTGGTCGTGTCGGAGATCTCGGAGTCGAGGCCGCCCATCACACCGCCGATACCGATCGGAACATCATCGGCGTCGCAGATCAGCACGTCGGCCTCGGTGAGCGTGCGGGTCTCTCCGTCGAGTGTGACCATCTGTTCGCCTTCGCTCGCGACACGGATGCGGAACCCGCCGCCGCCCAAGGTCTCGAGGTCGTAGGCGTGGGTCGGCTGGTTCAGCTCGAGCGTCACGTAGTTGGAGGCGTCGACGACGTTGCTGATCGGTCGCATGCCGGCCGCCAGCAGCCGGCGCTGCATCCAGTCCGGGCTCGGTCCGACCTCGACGCCGCTCATGACCACGCTCGTGAAGCGACCACAGCGGTCGCCGGACACGAGCTCGACCGGCGCGGTCCGCTCGGGTCCCCACTCGGGTTCGGGCGGGGTGGGCGGTCGGAACTCGATACCCATCTGGGCGGCGACGTCGCGGGCGATGCCCACGTAGCCCCAGCAGTCGGGTCGGTTGCGCGTGAGGTCGAGGTCGAACAGCACGTCGGGTCGGATCCCGAGCACCTCGCCGTACGGCACACCGAGTTCGGTGTCGGCGGGGAGGATCAGGATGCCCGAGTGATCGGTGCCGAGACCGAGCTCGTCGGCTGCGCAGAGCATGCCCTCGGAGTCGATCCCGAGGATGCCGCGTCGTTCGATCGTCATCCCGTTCGGCATGGTGGTGCCGAGGGTGGCGAGCGGGACGACATCGCCGACCTGCATGTTGAACGCACCGCACCACACGTGGCGCTCGGAGCCGTCACCGGCGTCGACGTACACGCGCTGGACCTTCGCCGCGTCGGGATGTTGCTCGAGTCGGAGCACGCGTGCCGAGACGACCCCGTCGACGGTGGCGCCGACGCGATCGATGTCTTCGACCGCCAGCCCGAGCGCGGTCATCGTGTCGGCGAGACGCTGCACGGCGTCGTCGTCGGTCGGGTCGGCGAAGTCGCCGTACTCGTTGAGCCAGGAGAGAAGAACCTTCATGTCGCTGTCGTCTCCTCAGAACTGCGCGGCGAAGCGGATGTCATCGGCGTACATGTCTCGCAGGTCGGCGACCTGGTGGCGCATGACCGCCATGCGGTCGATGCCGAACCCGAACGCGAACCCGCTCCACTCGGTGGGGTCGAGTCCACCGGCTCGCAGCACGTTCGGGTGCACCATGCCGCACCCTCCGAGTTCGAGCCACGATCCGTCGGGGCGCTGCACGTCGAACTCGGCCGAGGGTTCGGTGAACGGGAAGTAGCTCGGGCGCAGGCGCGACGAGAATCCGGGTCCGAAGAACGCATGGGTGAACGCCTCGATGGTGCCGGCGAGGTCGGCGAGGGTGATGTTGCGATCGATGACCAGGCCCTCGATCTGGTGGAACACCGGCATGTGAGTGGCGTCGGGCGTGTCGCGGCGGAACACACGACCGGGCGCCACGATGTAGATCGGCGGCTCCTGCTCGAGCATCGTGCGGATCTGGACCGGTGAGGTGTGCGTGCGCAGCACGGTCCGCCCCTCGGAGCCTCCCTCGGGTGCGTAGTCGACGAACAAGGTGTCGAACTCGCCGCGGGCGGGGTGCCCTTCGCCCATGTTGAGTGCTTCGAAGTTGTGCCAGTCGGTCTCGACCTCGGGACCTTCGGCGACCTGGAAGCCGAGTCCGATGAACACATCCTCGAGTCGTTCCCATGCCTGGGTGACGAGGTGTGCATGCCCACGGGTCGGCGCGGTGACGTACTCGGTGAGGTCGAGTCGCTCGGCGGCGACCTTCGCCTGGAGAGCAGCGACGCCCAGTTCACGCTGGCGCGTCTCGAGCGCAGCGGCGACGGCCTGCAACGCCTCGTTGACCGCCTGACCGGCCGCCTTCTTCTCGTCGACGGTCTCGAGCGAGCCGAGTTGCCGCTTGAACGCGGCGATCTCGCCCTGCTTGCCGAGCAGTGAGCTGTCGAGCGCGGCGATCGCTTCCAGCGAATCGGCCTGCTCGACCTGGGAGAGCGCCGCTGCTTGGGCGGCGCGGATGTCGTCGATCACGGGAGTCCTTTCAAACACGACGAACGAACGGTCTGGGCAGTGGTCATCCCCGGCCGGACTCGGGTGGGCGCGCGTTCGTGAAGCGTCACCGTCCCCAGGCGGTCCGCCCGGGGCACGGAAATCGCAGCGCTGCCATCACGCCGGACAGGCTACGCGACGGCGCCCCCCGTGACCAACCGTTTCGCGCCGCGCGCCCCGACGTGCCGTGGTGGACCCCGCCCGAGGTCGTATCGTCGCAGGCGTGCGGTGGATCTCGGGGCTCGACGCCAGGCAGCGCGTCATCGGCGCAGTCGGCGTCGTCGCCGCGCTGATCCTGACGATCGGGGTCGTCGTCGCAACGAGCAGCGACTCCGGCGACACGATCGCCGCCGACGACGGCGTGCCGGCCACGTCGAGCACACCGTCGACCACCCAGCCGATCGTCCAACCGACGTCGCCCACCGTCACGGCTCCGGTCACCACCCGAGCGACCACGACGACCAGGCCGACCGTGCCCGTCGTGAGCGCCACACCGGCATCGAGCACGACGTCGACGTCGTCGACCACCACGACGACGATCGACCCGGCGCTGCTCCTGCCGACCCTGCGCGAGGGCGACACGGGGCCCGAGGTCGTCCTGCTCCAGCGGATGCTGATCACCACGACCGGCGCCGCCATCGCACCCGACGGCACCTACGGCCCCGACACCGTCGTCGCGATCACGAACTTCCAGAAGCTCTTCGGTCTTCCCGAGACCGGCGAAGCCGACCACGAGACCCGGCAGCTGTTGCGATACGTCGACGGTGGCCGCTCCAACGCCCTCCCCTCCTGGCCGATCCCGTCGCTGGGTAACGGCGGCGCCGACGGCTGCCAGGTGACGGTGGTCGGCGACTCGTTGATGGCGGGCGCCGAATCGCTCCACGAGCGGGCGCTCGGCGCGATCGGCTGCGCATCGGCGGTCGACGGCGAGGGCGGGCGCTCGCTCGCCTACGGGTGGCAGTGTCGTGAGCGTCAGACCGACGGCAGTCGCCCACTCCTGATGTACCCGGAGCCGATTCCGGGCAACGACACGTGCGCTCCGTCTGGCCTCACCCTGTTGGCGCTGTGGGGGCAGGCCAACGCCCTCGGCGACATCGTGGTCGTCGCGCTCGGCACCAACGACGCCGGCCTGTACTCGCCGACTTCGTGGGAGCGGCACTGGAACGAAGCGCTCCGCCTCACGGGGAACCGACCGGTGATCTTCGTCAGCACCCGAGCCCGTGCCGGGACGTCGAACGTCGCCGGGCAGGATGCTTACTCGGCGGCGTTGCGGACCTGGTGCAACCGGCAGCCCCGCTGCCACCTGGCCGACTGGGCGCTCACCATGTCGGCGAACGATTGGTCGAACTACTACGACCACGTCCACCTCCGTACCGCGGGCACCCAGGCTCGAGCCGACTTCATCGCCGCGGCCGCACGGGCCTTGTTCGCCGGCGATCCGATCCCGAACCCGAGCCCGATCAACGTGCCGACCCCGAACCTGCCACCGGCGACCACGACGACGACCACTGCGCCGCGCACGACGACCACGATTCCGGCACGGACGACCACGACGACGACCGCTCCGGCCACGACGACCACGGTCGCACGAGCTACGACGACCACCACCACGACCACGGCGGCGCCGACGACCACGCGACCGCCAGTCACCACCTCGACGACGGTGGCGCCGACGACGATCGTCACGACGACGACGCTCGCACCGACGACCACGCTGCCGCCGGGCTGATCGGGCCGCTAGCGCCGGCGGGTCGCCTCGAAAGCGAGCAGCGTCGTCGCCATGGCGACGTTCAGACTCTCGGCGCGACCCCGGTGTTCGATCCGCACCCACTGATCGATCGGAGCGTCGTCGGGCAACCCGTGCGCCTCCGAACCCATCACGATCGCAACACGCCCGCTCCAGTCGGTATCGGTGTGCGGTTCACCCTGGTGCGACGAGGTGCCGACGAGGCGCAGACCGGCGTCTCGGACGGCGGCCAGGTCGGCCTCGACCACCGGAATGTGGAACAGCGCGCCGGCTGCGGCGCGCACCACCTTCGGGTTGAACGGGTCGACCGAACCGGGTGTGAGCACGACGGCGTCGACGCCGGCCGCCTCGGCCGAACGCACGATGGTGCCGAGGTTGCCGGGGTCGTTCAGGCGGTCGGCGACGATCACGGTCCGGGCGTCGGCCAGCGACGCCGCACGATCGGGCATCTTGACGACGGCGACGTTGGGCTGGGGTCGCTCGGTGGAGGCGACGCGTTCGAGCACGCCGTCGGCCAGCTCGAACGCCGTTGCGCCACTGACCGGTCCGGCGTCGGGCGCCACGAACTCGACGAGGACCTCCCATCCGGCGTCGAGCGCCTCACGGATCAGGACCTCGCCCTCGACCGCGAACGCACCGGCGTCGGAACGCGAACTGCGGCGCCCGATCAGGCGCCGCAGTTCTTGGACCTTCTGGTTCTTGAAGGTGAGTTGTTCGCGCAGGACGCGTTCCTTACAACGCAGCCTTGGCCTGGGCGACGAGGCCCGAGAATGCGGCCGGGTCGGTGACGGCGAGATCGGCGAGGATCTTGCGGTCGACCTCGATGCCGGCGGCGTTGAGGCCGGCGATGAAGCGGCTGTAGCTCATGTCGTTCTGGCGGCAAGCGGCGTTGATCCGCTGGATCCAGAGACGACGGAACTCGCCCTTCTTCGCACGCCGGTCACGGAATGCGTACTGGCCGCTGTGGAGCAGCTGCTCGTTGGCCGCACGGTACGAACGGCTCTTGTTGCCGTAGTAGCCGCGGGCCTGCTTCAGAACCTTCTTGTGGCGCTTCTTGGCAGCCACACCGCGCTTGACGCGTGCCATCGTGGATCAGTCTCCTTCTCGGGTCTCGGTATCAGCGCTCACCCAGGAGGCGCTTGATCTTCTTCTCGTCGGCCACGTGCACGTCGGCGTCGCGGTCGAGGCGGTGCTTCCGGCTCGAGGACTTGCCCTCGAACTTGTGCTGGTTGTTCTGCTGCTCGTGGCGCAGCTTGCCCTTGCCGGTCTTCTTGAACCGCTTCGCAGCGGTCTTCGAGGTCTTCATCTTCGGCATCATTCGTCTCCTGATTGTGCGGGGGGCTCGGCCGCCTCGTCGGCTGCCGATTCCTGGGCGGCTTCCTCGGCCGCTGCTTCCTTGGCAGCCTCCTCGGCCGCCTTGCGCTGGGCGTCGATCGCCTTCTTGTCGGGTGACAGCACCATCGACATGCTGCGACCTTCCATCCGGGCCTGGTTCTCGACCTTCGCGATCGGGCCGACGCCCTGGATCACGTCGTCGAGGATCTTGCGACCCAGTTCGGGGTGGGCCATCTCGCGGCCACGGAACTGGAGGGTGACCTTCACCTTGTGTCCCTCTTCGATGAACTCGACGAGGTGACGCATCTTGGTGTCGAAATCACCCTTGCCGATCTTCGGACGGAACTTGACTTCCTTGATCGAGATGTTCGTCGACTTCTTGCGCGCCTCTTTGGCCTTCTGCGCTTCTTCGTACCGGAACTTCCCGTAGTCCATGATCCGGCACACGGGCGGATTCGCCTGTGGTGCCACCTCGACGAGATCGAGGTCGAGGCCACGCGCCATGCGCAGTGCCTCGGGGACCGGCTTGATACCGAGCTGATCGCCGTCGGGGCCGATCAGGCGGACCTCACGGGCCCGGATTCGATCGTTGACTCGGTGTTGATCGCTCTTGCCAGCTATGACTGATCACTCCTGCGCAATGGGTTCCTCCCAATGTTGTCGGTCGTTTGGTCGTGCTCGACGCGAAGTCGCTTCGGATCGTTGCGGAGCAGACCAGCCAGGAGACCTGGAGGGTCGTGATCGTCATCGACCCGGACGCACCTGATGATCGCCTCGAGGGTGATCTGGTGGCCGGGTGGGAGCCCGAGGGCCCCACTTCGCCTCAATTGTGGCCGGTCGCCGAAACGACCGACCTCGGTAGGGTATCGCAGGTGACCGACGAAACCGACCTCTCCCCCGACGGCGCCGAATCGACCGCCGAGATCGAAGCCGCGATGGCCGAAGCCCGGGCCCGCCTCGCCGAGGTGCCCGCCGAGGTCGTCGTCGTCAACCACATCATGGGGCTCTACGAGCTGGGCGCCATCCATCTGTCGTCGCAAACACCCGATCTGGTCGCCGCTCAGCTGGCGATCGACTCGATGGCACTCCTGGTCGAGGGTCTGGGCGAGCGTCTCGGTGACGACGCCCAGACGATGGCCGACGCGCTCGCCAACATCCGCATGGCGTTCGTGAGCGTCAAGGCCCAGACGGGCCAGTCGGCGACGAACGACGACTGAGTGTCGCGGCGTCAGCGGCGCCGGGTCAGGCGCCGAACCGTCCGTGTGGGGCCGACACCACCCGCCCGTTGCGGGTGATGACGTCTTCCTCACGCAACAACTCGATCTGTTCGGCTTCGTGGCCGGGCACAAGTCGTCCCGCGGCGTTGACCACCCGCCACCACGGCACCTCGTGGTCGGTGGTCTGGAGGATGCGACCGACGAGACGTGACTGCTTCGGGTAACCAGCGACGGCGGCGACGTCGCCGTAGGTGGTGACCTCGCCCTGCTGGAGCGCCATCAGCACGTCGACGATCCGACGCTCCCGCACGACGACCGGGTCGGGTTCGGTGTCGTCGTCGGCGTTCACGACGTCAGAGCTTGGCGACGTGGCCGGCCTGCAGGGTGCCGAACTTCGGGAGCGGCTGGAAGCTGACCGGCTGGCCGACGTCGATCGTGCGGGTGCCGTCGGCGATCTCGATCACGTGGAACAAGAAGGGGGCGCCGTCGTCGGACGTGACGGTGCCGAGCCCCTTGGCCTCGTCGAACTCGGTGACGGTGCCGCGCAACATCGCTACTTGACGATCTTCGTGATCGGGATCTCGAGCAGGTCGGAGGCACCGGCCGCACGCAGATCGGGGATCAGGAGGTTGATGCCGCGCTTTTCGACGACGGTCTCGATCGCGTAGTCGCCGTTGGCGAGCTGGTTGACCGTCGGCGACTTGGCCGACGGCAGCACGTCGAGCACGGCGTCACGGTCGGCGGCCGACACGTTGACCTTCAACAGCACCTTGCCGCGGGCGTCGAGCGCGCCGTTCAGCAGGGTCATGATGTCGTCCATCGCCGCCCGCTTCTCGGGGTCGGCGAAGGCGGCCGGGTTGGCGACGACCTCGGTGTAGCTCGTGAGGATCGTGTCGATCACCTTGAGGCCGGCCGCGCGGAGCGCACGGCCCGTCTCGGTGATGTCGACGACGCAGTCGGCGATGTCGGGGATCTTGGCCTCGCTGGCGCCGTACGACAGGCGCACGTCGGCGTCGACGCCGCGGTCGGCGAAGAAGCGGCGCGTCAGCTCGGGGTACTCCGACGTGACCCGAACGCCGTCGGGCAGGTCGGCGACGCTGGTGACCTCGCTGTCGCCGGCCACGGCGACGACGACCCGGACCGGCTTGGAGGTCGCCTTGGAGTACTTCAGTTCGCCGAGGCTCTCGACCTGCGCTCCGGTCTCTTCGACCCAGTCACGACCGGTGATCCCGATGTCGAACAGTCCTTCGGCGACGTAGGTCGGGATCTCCTGCGGCCGCAGGATTCGGACCTCGTCGACCCGGGGATCTTCGATGATCGCCTTGTAGTCGACCGACGAGTTCCGGGACACGTTCAGGTCGGCGGCGTCGAACAGCTCGAAGGTCGCCTTCTCGAGCGACCCCTTCGGGAGGACCAGCTTCAGCACGTGGACCGAGGCTAGCGACGCCCGCACGACTTCTCCCATGAGGTTTGGTCGACGGCGGTCTCCGACCGTTTCCGTCCCGGCGCCCCGGGGTACCGTCGAGCCGTGTCCGACAACGATGGCTCCCAGTCGCTCGACGCCGAACTGATCGACGTCGCCCGAACCGCCCGGGAGCGTGCGTACGCCCCCTACAGCAAGTTCCGGATGGGTGCCGCCGTGCGCACCTACGACGACGAGATCATCCCGGGAGCGCTCGTCGAGAACGTGTCGCTCGGTCTGGCGATGTGTGCGGAACGGGTGGCGCTGTTCGGCACCGTCACCACCGGACACAAACCGGTCCGCCTGGCACTCGTGTCACCGCGGACCGACGGCACGCTCACGCACCCGTGTGGTGCCTGCCTCCAGGTCGCGCTCGAACTGGGCGGGCCGGGTGTCGAGGTCGTCGTGGTCGACCCCGACGGCGAGTCGGCGACGTCGACCGTCGGTGAACTCCTCCCCTGCGGTCCGCACCGCTCGTGAGACCGCCCGGGCTCAGTGCTCGGTCGGATCGCTCGCCAGCAGTCTGAGCGCGTGCGGCAACACGTCGATGACGGCATCGATCTGCTCGATCGTCCCCTTCGGGCTGCCCGGCGTGTTGCAGACGATCGTTCGACCCCGGATGCCGGCGACACCACGTGACAGCCGGCCGAACGGGCTGACGAGACGCATCGCCTCGGCGAGTCCGGGTGCGTCGCGCTCGATCACCCGTGCCGTGCCCTCGGGTGTCTGATCGCGCGGCGCGAAGCCGGTACCGCCGGTGGTGACGATCAGCCCGGCGAATCCGTCGCTCATCTCGGTCAACGTCGACGCGACGGCGTCGGCGCCGTCGGCCGTCACCCGATGGTCGACGACCTCGAACCCGTTCGCAGCGAGATGGGCTGCGAGGCCACGTCCGCCGGTGTCGTCACGGCTGCCGTGGAACACCCCGTCGCTGACGGTGAGCACCTTGGCGCGGAGGGGCGTCGAGTCGGTGTCGTGAGCGTGGCTCATGCCGGGCGACGGTACCGGACGAGCACCATGCCGTCGGTGTCGGCATCGTGTGGCAGGACGCGCCAGCCGTGACCGAACGGTCGCCACGAACCGACCGGCGGGGGTCGGTCGTCGACCTCGAAGCCGTCGGGCGTCGCATGGTCGATCGACTCGGCTGCGGTGAGCGTGCAGACGCTGTACACCAGCCGGCCGCCGGGGCGGACCAGCCGTGCCGACGCGGCGAGGATGCGGTGCTGCAGCTCGACCAGATCGTCCACGTCGGACGGCTGCAGCCGCCAGCGCGCGTCGGGTCGTCGGCGAAGCGCGCCGAGCCCGCTGCAGGGAGCGTCGATCAGGACGGCGTCGAACGAGGCGGGTGCGAACGACGGCTGCGTCGCGTCCTCGACCACACAGTCGATGTCGAGGCCGAGCCGTTCGGCGTTCGCTGCCACGAGTGACACCCGGTTCGCCCGGACATCGGCGGCGGTGACGACCGCGCCGGCGCCAGCCAGGGCGGTTGCCTTGCCGCCCGGAGCAGCACAGGTGTCGAGCACCCGCTCCCCTGGCGCGACCTCGACGGCTGCCGCGACCCACTGTGACGACGGGTCCTGGACGTAGCCGTCGTCGCGCACGCTGACGGTCGCCGGCTCGTTCATCCGGATCAACGACGCGAGCGCGTCGTCGCGGCCGAGTTCGTCGGTGAGGCGATCGACGATCCAGTCGGGATAGCTCAGCCGCGCCGCTTCGGAGGGCCACACCATGTCGGTCGACGACACCTTGCGCAACACGGCGTTGACGAAGCCGCGAGTCCGACGCGGCGCGAGGCCGACGGTCTCCGACACGGCCGCATGGGGCGCGACGTCGCCGAACACCAACTGGTACGCGCCGAGGCGCAGGAGCGTGCGGGTCGCGTCGTCGGGCGGGCTCGTGATGAAGCGGTCGACGAGGGCGTCGCACGCCCGACGCATCCGCGTGGTGCCGTAGACGAGGTCGGTGGCGAAGCGTCGATCCTGCTCGTGGAGTTCGGAGCGGTCGAGCATCGCCCCGAGCACGATGTTGGCGTAGGCGCCGTCGCCGTCGATCCGGCGGAGCGCGTCGAACGCGACGCGACGTGCGCTGGGCGCGCTCACTCGAACCACTCGCCGTCGGCCGGGCGGGCACCGTTGCGCCACGCCTCGTAGTCCATCCGCGGCTTGCCTTCGGGTTGCACCGTCACCGGGACGAGTTCGCCGTCGACGATGTTCGCCGCGTGGATCTTGAAACGGGCACCGCGGAACGTCGTCCACGCACCACCGAGGCGGATCAGCCGGTGCGTCTGCTCGACCGGTGCGCTCCAGTCGATGCGGAGCTCGGCGGGGTCGATCTTGGCGGCGTATGTCGTCTCGCCCGTCTGCGGCTCGGGCTCACCGAGTCCGGAGGCGAGGCGATCGACGAGGAGCCGGGTACCGACGTCGACCAACTCGTGCCGGAGTTCGTCCGCGGTGGTGTCGGCGCCGATCGGCACCTCGACGCAGTCGTAGACGCCTCCGGTGTCGAGCCCTTCTTCGAGCTGCATCAGGCAGACGCCGGTGACGTCGTCGCCCTCCAGCAGCGCTCGCTCGACGGGCGCCGCACCGCGCCAGCGGGGCAGCAACGAGAAGTGCAGGTTCACGAAGTCGAGTTCGGAGAGCACGTGCGGCTTGATCAGTCGGCCGTACGCCACCACGACGCCGAGGTCGACGGGGTGCTCGGCGTGGACGGCGAGGAGGTCGTCGACGGCGTGAGCGACCGGGATCCCGAGCCGTTCCGCCGCTTCCTTGACCGGGCTCGGTGACAGCGTCCCCCCGCGGCCGCGTCGGCGGTCGGGGTTGGTGACGACGAGAGCGACCTCGTGTCCGGCCTCGACCAGGGCTTCGAGCGGCGGCACCGCCATCTGCGGCGTGCCGAGGTACACGAGCCTCACTTGAGGCGGAGGCGTCGGAACCGGGAGTCGGCCGGCTTGAGCGCCTCGGCCTGCTCGGCTTCCTTGATGCGACGGAACTCGGCCATCGCTTCCTTGCGCTGGTCGGATGTCATCCGGTCGAACATGAGCACACCGTGGAGGTGGTCGAGTTCGTGCTGGTACATCCGGGCCTCGAGCTCGTCGGCCTCGCGCTCGACGACCTCGCCGTTGATGTCGACGCCGCGCATCAGCACGGTCTTCGGCCGGACCATCTCGACGTACAGGCCGGGGATCGACAGGCATCCCTCGTCGTACACCCACTCGCCGTCGGACTCGACGATCTCGGGGTTGAAGATCACCTGCTGATCGCCTTCGCCGAGATCCCAGACGAAGATCTGCTTCTGAACGCCGATCTGGGGTGCGGCGAGCGCGATGCCGTTGCCGCTGTCGTACAGCGTCGTGAACATGTCGTCCACCAGCCGCACCAGTTTGCCGTCGACGTCGGTGATGGGCGCGGCCTTCGACTTGAGCACCGGGTCGCCGAAGGTGCGGATCGAGTAGGCCATGGATGGCATGCTACCGACGGTGTCGCACTACTGGTCGGAGAACCCCGAGGTCGCCTCGTCGACGGAGACCGTCGACGTCGCCCTGCCCGACGTCGCGTTCAGCATGCTGACCGACCGTGGCGTGTTCAGTCACGGTCACCTCGACACCGGGACGTCGCTGCTGCTCCGAGAGGCCCCTGCTCCCCCACACGTCGGGCATCTGCTCGATCTCGGTTGCGGCGCCGGGCCGATCGCGCTCGCCATGGCCAAGCGATCGCCCGGCGCCACGGTCTGGGCCGTCGACACGAACGAGCGGGCACGGGCGCTCACCTCCGCCAACGCCGAACGCAACGGCGTCGCCAACCTCCGGACGGCAGCGCCGGACGACGTGGCCGACGACCTGGAGTTCACGGCGATCTGGTCGAATCCGCCGATCCGCATCGGCAAGGCGGCGCTCCACGAACTCCTGCTCACGTGGCTGCCGCGACTCGCGCCCGACGGGCAGGCGGTGCTCGTCGTGCAGAAGCACCTGGGGGCCGACTCGCTGCAACGCTGGCTCGGCGAACAGGGCTTTCCGACCGACCGAATCGCCAGCAAGGCCGGCTTCCGGCTACTCCGGACGGTTCGCGGCTGAGAGCGCGGCGCTGATCTCGGCGTACCGCACGAGGAACCGGCCCTCGTCGAGCTTCTTGCGACGGAGCCAACCCGTCACCTCGTCGTTGCACTTGCTGGCGTTGCAGGAACGGCATGCCGGCACCACGTTGTCGAGCGTGTAGCGACCGCCACGGGAGATCGGCTGCACGGTGTCACGTTGGAGCGCGACGTCGGTCGCACCGCAGTACGCGCACCCGGCCCAGTGCTCGACGATCGACGCCCACTGCTCGTCGGTCAGATCGTTGTCACGGGCAGCGACCCGGCGACGTCGCTTGCGTGCCAAACGTGCCTTGCGTGCTCCGGTCGCCGCCATCGGCCCGACAGTACCGTCAGCGCGGCGGGTCGACGGCGATCCTCAGACGGCTGCCGGAAGGGCGCTCACCGGCGACGAGCACCTGGCCGAGCGTCATCCACGACGACGCTCGTGCCACGTACTCGTCGTCGGAGCCGACCACCATCACGTCGTCGACCGGCTCGAGCGACGCGACGAACTCGTCGGCACCCTTGCCCGACACCTCGGCGTACGCACCGAAGGGTGGGAGGCCGAGCATCTGTCTGCGTTCTCGCTCGGGTCCGATCATCCGCCCCGGGTCGGCCAGGAGCGCCGCCTGCACGACGTCGTGGTTCGGCAGGAACGTCTGCACGAGCACCCGCCCGCCACGTCCTCGTGGACCGGCGAGACGCGCCGCTCGCACGAGGAGCGCCATCGCCTGCTCGCCGGACCGGTAGCGCGGTGACAGGAGTTCGCGGTCGAAGTCGAGGAACGCGACCGTGTCGGCGCGGTCGACACGATGCAACGCAGCTTCGGTGCCGACGACGATGTGCGCGTCGGCCGGCCCCTCCCACCCGTTGCCGGTCACCGTGGCCACCGGTCGAGCGGCAGCGGCCTCCAGCTCTTCCTGCAGTCGGGTGATTCCGGGCCGGAGGTTGGCGAACGTGCCGGCGCCACAGTTGCTGCACACCGGCGGACGATCGGTGCCGCATCGTCGGCAGTGCAACGTGCCGTCGTCGAGTTGCACGACGGCGGCGTCGCAGCGTTCGCAGCGTGTGAGTTCTCGACACGAGCGACAGGCCAGGAGCGCAGCGCGCCCCGTCGTGTTGCTGACGCAGACGACCCGCCGGTCGGGATCGCGCAGGTGCCGGATCAGTTCGGAGGTCACCAGCGATCGCTTCCAAGGCTCGTCGTCGGAGCGGTCGATCACGTCGACGATGGGCCAGCCGTCGCGTTCGCGCTGGTGCGGCGGTCGGGTGAGCTCGCCCCATTCGAGCGCCGTCAGGGTCGGGCACGGCGAGACGAGCAGCAGCGGCGCGCCGGCCCGTCGGCATCGCTCGATCATCACGTCGCGGGCGTGCCACGTCGGCGATCCCTCGTCTTGCAGGGCTTCGTCGTGTTCGTCGACGATCACAGCGGCGGCGAGTCCCGGGCACGGCGCCCACGCGGCCGTGCGGCTACCAACGACGACGTCGACACCGCCGGCGGCCGAGGCCCAGTCGTCGGGCGCCAACGCAACCGACAGCCCGGACCGTCGCAGCCGGGCAGCGAGCAGCATCGCGTCGTCGAGAGCCGGCACGATCGCGATCGTCGGTCCGATGGCAGCGGCACTGAGCACCGCCGGCATCGGGTCGCTGGTCGGTGGCAGCCGCAGGACGCCGCCGCCGCGCTGGAGGATGCCGGTCGACGCGGGCGAACGTGGCTCGACGATGGCGCCCGTTCTGCGCGACGACGGCACACGGTCGACGTTGCGATCGGGCGACGCCGCGCCGAGGAAGTGACGCTGGCGACCGGCCCAGCGGACGGCCGCCCACTCCGCGAGCTCGATGAGCTCCGCAGTGGGTCCGCGGCCCGACCATTTGGCAATCGGCTTCAGCCCGTCGACGTGGGCGTCGGGCGGGTCGAGGTCGACGATCCAGCCGCCGATGCGCCGCCCGTGCAGTTCGACGCGCACGCGATCGCCGACCGACACGACCATCGTGTCGGGAACGGCGTAGTCGAATCGCTTGTCGAGCCCCGTGACGTTCGGGACGACCCGGGCGATCACGGCCGGAGCCCCGTGTCGGCGATCAGAGGCCGACGGCAGCCTTGAACTGGTCGAGGCGCGAGACCTCTTCCCAGCTGAAGCCCGAGCGGCCGAAGTGGCCGTAAGCGGCGGTGCGGCGGTAGCCGGGCTGCTTCAGTTCGAGATCGCGGACGATGGCGCCCGGGCGCAGGTCGAAGACCTCACGCACGGCCGACTCGATCGTGGCCGGGTCGACCTTGGCGGTGCCGAACGTCTCGACGAAGATCGACATCGGGTGGGCGACACCGATCGCGTAGGCGACCTGGATCTCGCAGCGCTCGGCGGCACCGGAGGCGACGACGTGCTTGGCGACCCAGCGCGATGCGTAGGCAGCCGAGCGGTCGACTTTCGACGGGTCCTTGCCCGAGAAGGCGCCGCCGCCGTGGCGGCCCATGCCGCCGTAGGTGTCAACGATGATCTTGCGACCCGTGAGGCCACAGTCGCCGTGCGGACCACCGATGACGAAGTTGCCGGTCGGGTTGATCCAGATCGTGTAGTCGTCGTCGGCGAACTGCTCGGGGATCACCGGACGGATGACCTGCTCGATCAGGTCGGGGCGGATGACCGAGTCGCGGTCGATCCCGTCCTGGTGCTGGGTCGAGATGAGCACGGTGTCGACGCCGACCGGCTTGCCGTCCTCGTACCGGTACGTGACCTGGGTCTTGCCGTCGGGACGCAGGTACGGGAGCGCACCCGACTTGCGGACCTCGGTCAGGCGCTCCGAGAGACGGTGCGCCGTCCAGATCGGCAGCGGCATCAGGTCGTCGGTCTCGTCGCAGGCGTAGCCGAACATCATGCCCTGGTCGCCGGCGCCCTGGAGATCGAGCGCATCCTCACCGGCGGTGCCGGAGCGGACCTCTTCCGACGAGTCGACACCCTGCGCGATATCGGGGCTCTGCTCGTCGATCGACACGATCACCCCGCAGGTGTTGCCGTCGAAGCCCTTGCGGGCGTCGTCGTAACCGATGTCGATGATCGTCTCGCGAGCGATCTTGGGGATCTCGACGTACGCGTCGGTCGTGATCTCACCGGCGATGACGCACAGGCCGGTCGTCACCATCGTCTCGCAGGCGACGCGACCGTCGGGGTCCTTCTCCAGGATCGCGTCGAGGACCGAGTCGCTGATCTGGTCGGCCATCTTGTCGGGGTGACCCTCGGTCACGCTCTCGGAGGTAAAGGTCCACTGAGCCACGGTTGTCTCCTGTGTAGTCGGCGAATGGATTGTCTAGTCGGTGGCGGCCCGTCGGAGGGCGACCACCCGGTCGATGACGGCGGCGGCGATCTGCCGCTTGTCGGCGAGGGGGACCTCGACCGGCGACTGATCGGGCGAGAACAGCGTCACGGCATTGGTGTCGTGCTGGAAGCCGGTCGCGTCGGCGGCGACGTCGTTGGCGACGATCAGGTCGAGGTGCTTGGCGACGAGCTTGCGCTGCGCGTTCGCGGCCATGTCGTCGGTCTCGGCGGCGAAGCCCACGAGCACCTGACCGGCCGGCTTGTTCGCGCCGAGCCCGGCGAGGATGTCGGGCGTCGGTTCGAGGACGATCTCGGGAACGCCGTCGTGCTTCTTGATCTTGCGGTCGACCGCTGCAGCGGGGCGGAAGTCGGCCACGGCGGCGGCCATGACGACCACGCCGGCGCTCGGCGCGAGGCGCTCCATGGCCGACTGCATCTGGGCGGCGGTCTCGACGCGCTCGACGGCGGCACCGACCGGAGCCGGGCGGTCGACGGTCGACACGATCGTGACCGACGCGCCGCGTGCTGCCGCTTCGGCGGCGACGGCGTAGCCCTGCTTGCCCGACGAGCGGTTCGCGATGACGCGGACGGCGTCGATCGGCTCGCGGGTGCCGCCGGCACTGACGACGACGTGCACGCCGTCGAGGTCGCGAGGGCCGAGCAGCCGCTCGACGGCGGCGACGATGGTCTCGGGCGCAGCGAGGCGGCCGGCGCCCGAGTCGCCACCGGCCAGCCGGCCGCTCTCGGGATCGACGATGTGGACGCCCCACGAACGAAGCGTTGCGATGTTGTCGACGACGGCGGGGTGCTCCCACATCTCGGTGTGCATCGCCGGGCACAGCATCACCGGTGCCCGCGTGGCGAGCAGCACGTTCGTGAGCAGATCGGTCGACAGGCCGGAGCGGTAGGCGCCGATCAACCGTGCGGTCGCCGGGGCGACGAGGATCAGATCGGCACCCTGACCGAGCTTGGTGTGCGGGATCGGCGTCTCGGGGTCGTCCCAGAGCCGGGTCTTGACGGTTTCGCTGGCGAGCGCGGACAGCGTCGTCGGGCCGAGGAATCGCTCGGCGCCTTTCGTCATCACCGGCACGACGTGGGCGCCGGCGTCGACGAGGCGACGGCTCAGTTCGACGGCCTTGTACGCGGCGATGCCCCCGGTGACGCCGAGAACGATCCGCTTACCGGCCAGCATGACCGTGTCGACCGAGATGGGTCAGCTGTCGCCGTCGGCGAGTTCGGCGTCGCCCTCGGGCAGGTCGAGCGTCGCCTCGGGCTCCTCGGGAGCGTCGGTCAGCACGATCTTGTCGGCCGCAATCTCCTCGAAGGCGATGCTGATCGGCTTGCGAGCGGTCGACGACACCTGCGGCGGCACCATGTGACCGAGGCCCTCACCGAGCTGGTTGAAGTACGAGTTGATGTTGCGCGCCCGACGAGCGGCCAGCGTGACCAGGCTGAACTTGGAGTCCACCCGGCCGAGCAGGCCCTCGATCGAGGGGTTCATCATCGTGTCGTGGCTCTGCGCCATGCATCAACTCCAGTACGAGGGTGTTCGAACAGCGTCGGCCAGCCTACCGGCCGCAGCGCCGAGACCGTTCGACCGCGATGATCGACTGCATCTCGTCGAGGGTCCGGTCGAGTTCGTCGTTGATGACGATGTGATCGGCGATCGCCCGTCCGACCGGTTCTTCCTTCTCGGCCTTGCGGAGTCGGGCGTGCACCTTGTCGTCGGGGTCGCCACGGCCGCGCAGGCGACGCTCCTGTTCGTCGCGACTCGGCGGCGTCACGAAGATGAGGATCGCCTCGGGATACTGCTGTTTCACCTGCTGAGCGCCGTCGACCTCGATCTCGAGCACGATGTCGGGCGACTCGGGGTCGTCGAGCTGATCGGGACGCGGGGTGCCGTAGTAGTTGCCCAGGAACTCGGTCCACTCGAGGAACCCGTCGTTGCTGATGTGCTCCTCGAACCGTTCACCGGTCGTGAACACGTACGCGTCGTCCGCCTCGCCCGGCCGCTGGTCGCGGGTGGTCCACGACCGACTGAGCCACAGGCCAGGGTCGCGTTTCACGAGGGCATCGACGATCGTGCCCTTGCCCACGCCTCCGGGGCCGGAGACGACGATGATGAGCCGACGGTCAGCCAAGTTGCTGGAGCAGTGCCGCACGCTGCTGCGCGCCGAGACCCTGGACGCGACGGTTGTCGGCGATGCCGATCTCCTCCATCACGCGGCGGGCCTTCACCTTGCCCACACCGGGCAGGGATTCCAGCATCGAGACGACCTTCAGCTTGCCGACGTTCTGGTCGTCCGAGTCGAGGGCTTCCTGCAGGCTCATCGACCCCATCTTGAGGCGGGCCTTGATGTCGGCTCGGGCGGCGCGTGCCTCGGCGGCCTTCGCAAGGGCCGCAGCCCGCTGCTCCGGAGTCAACTGAGGAGGTGTTGCCATGCGTTCAAACTACCGCGTGCACGTCGATCACGCGGTGGATACCGCGCTTTGCGAGAGTCGCGGCGATCTCGTCGCGAACGCGCGGGCACGTGCGCGGGTCGGCGAAGTTGGCCGTGCCGACCTGGACCGCGCTCGCTCCGGCGAGGAGGAACTCGATCGCGTCCCAGCCGCCGGCGACACCGCCGACGCCGATGATCGGCAGATCGGGCAACGCCTGGTGGACGTCGTGGACGGCGCGAACGGCGACCGGATGGACCGCTCGTCCGGACAGGCCTCCCCCGCCGTTGCCGAGTGCGGGCTGCCACGTGTCGGGGTCGTACACCAGGCCGAGCAGGGTGTTCGCCACGGTGGCCGCCTCGGCGCCGGCATCGGCGACCGCTCGGGCCACGTCGACGATCCGGTCGGTGTTCGGGCTGAGCTTCGCCCACCGCGGACGGCCGCACCCGGCGGTGGCGGCCATCACCTCGGCCGACAGCTCGGCGTCGTGGGCGAAGATGCTGCCCCGCCCTTCGAGGTTGGGACACGACAGGTTGACCTCGACGGCGACGACACCCTCGGGGGCGTCGGCGAGGCGATCGGCGGCTTGCCGGTAGTCGTCCACCGAGCGGCCCCAGATGCTGCACACCACGGTCGCGCCCGTGGCGAGGAGCGCCGGGAGGTGGTCGGTGAGCCAGACGTCGATCCCCGGGCCCTGCAGGCCGACGGCGTTGATCATGCCCTGCGGGGTCGAGTGCACGCGCGGCGCCGGGTTGCCGGCCCACTCGAACGCGGCGATCGACTTGGTGACGATCGCGCCGATCGTCGACAGGTCGAAGAACGGCGCGAACTCGTCGCCGTACCCGGCGGTGCCCGACGCCGCCATCACCGGCGACCCGAGCTCGACCGAGCCGATCGAGACCGACAGATCGACGCCGTCGACGATCATCGCTGGTGGAACTCCTGCAGGCTCTTGACCGGCAGCGTCGACGGGGTCTCGTCGACGCCCTGGGCGGCGGCGAGTGCCGCGCTGACCGTCGTCAGGTAGCTGACCCGGTGCATGCTCGCCGCCTTGCGGATGTGCTCGCCGTCGCTACGGCCGACCGAACCACGCGGCGTGTTCACCACGAACTGGATCGTGCCGTCGGCGATGAGGTCGACCGCCGTCGGCTCGGCCGAACCGTCCGGCGTCACGTCTTGGACCTTGCCGAGCACCCGGTCGACCTCGACCCCGAACTTGCGGAGGTAGTCGGCGGTGCCCTCGGTGGCGACGAGGCCGAGGCCCCGCTCGCGGAGTTGGCGGGCGACGACGAGGCCGGCCGGCTTGTCGGTGTCGTTCAGCGAGAGGAACACCGTGCCGTCGCTCGGCAGACCGTTCCCGGCTGCGAGTTCGGCCTTGAAGAAGGCCCGACCGAACGTGTCGTCGATGCCCATCACCTCACCGGTCGAACGCATCTCGGGTCCGAGCGCCGGGTCGACCTCCGGGAACCGGTTGAACGGCAGCACGGCTTCCTTGACGGCGACGTGGCCGGTGACCGGCTCACGCAGCAGCCCTTCGTCGCGCAGCTCGGCGAGCGTCGCTCCGAGCATGACCCGGGTGGCGATCTTGGCGAGCGGCAGCCCCTTCGCCTTGGCGACGAACGGCACGGTGCGGCTGGCCCGGGGGTTGGCCTCGATCACGTACACCGTGGTGCCCGCCACGGCGTACTGGACGTTGATGAGGCCGCGGACGTCGAGACGGTGGGCGATGGCCGTCGTGTACGCCTTGATGACCTCGACCACCCAGTCGGGCAGGGTCTGGGGCGGGATCGCACACGCCGAGTCGCCGGAGTGCACGCCGGCCTCTTCCACGTGTTCCATCACGCCGCCGATCAGCACCTCACCGGTGTGGTCGCGGATGGCGTCGACGTCGACCTCGGTCGCGCTGGCGAGGAAGCGGTCGATGAGCACCGGCCGTTCGGCCGACAGGCCGCCTTCCTTGCCGAGGCTGCCGAACCCGGAGAGTTCGTCCATCGCCCGAGCGAGATGGTTGCGGTCGTGGACGATCTGCATCGCCCGCCCACCGAGCACGTAGCTGGGGCGGACCAGGACCGGGAAGCCGATCTCGTCCGTGATCGAGAGCGCCTGCTCGAGATCGACGGCCGTACCACCCGGAGGCTGCGGGATGTTGAGCTCGTCGCAGAGGGCGTTCCACTTCTCGCGGTCTTCGGCGTCGTCGATCGACTGCGCCGACGTACCCGCCACCAGCTCGGTCGGGATCTCCCCCGACAGCTTGAGCGGCGTCTGCCCGCCGAGCGACACGATCACCTTGTGCGGCTGCTCGGCGGCGATGACGTTGAGCACGTCTTCCTTGGTGAGCGGTTCGAAGTAGAGCCGGTCGCTCGTGTCGTAGTCGGTCGACACGGTCTCGGGGTTGCAGTTGACCATCACCGTCTCGTAGCCGGCGTCGCGCAGCGAGAAGCTGGCGTGCACGCAGCAGTAGTCGAACTCGATGCCCTGGCCGATCCGGTTCGGGCCCGACCCGAGGATGACGACCTTCTGGCGGTCGCTCGGACGGACCTCGGTCTCGTCCTCCCAGGTCGAGTAGTGGTACGGCGTCTCGGCGTCGAACTCGGCGGCACAGGTGTCGACCGTCTTGTACGTCGGGATCACCCCGAGCGCTTCGCGGGCCGCCCGCACGGTCATCTCGTCGGTCGCCCACAGCCACGCGAGTTGGGCGTCGGAGAAGCCGAGCCGCTTGGCGCGGCGGAAGCTGCGCTTCGTCATGGCCTCGAGGCCGGTCTCGGCGAGGACGGCCTGCTCCTCGACGATGATCGACATCTGGTCGAGGAACCACGGGTCGAAGTGGTTCGTCTCGTTGATCCGCTCGATCGACACGCCGCGTCGCAGCAGCTCACCGATGTGGAAGATGCGTTCGGGCGTCGGGGTGACGGTGCTCTGCAGCAGATCGTCGTCGGAGATCGACGCGTACTGCTCGCTGACCGGATCGCAGTTCAGGCCGAGGCGGCCCTGTTCGAGCGACCGCAGGCCCTTCTGCAGCGATTCGGGGAAGGTGCGCCCGATCGACATCGCCTCGCCGACCGACTGCATCTGGGTGCCGAGCACGCCCGATGTGCCGGGCAGTTTCTCGAACGCCCAGCGCGGGATCTTCGTGACGACGTAGTCGATCGTCGGCTCGAAGCTGGCGGGCGTCGACATCGTCTCGGTCTGGGTGATGTCGTTCGGGATCTCGTCGAGGGTGTAGCCGACGGCGAGCTTGGCGGCGATCTTCGCGATCGGGAAGCCGGTCGCCTTCGACGCCAGTGCCGACGAACGCGACACACGCGGGTTCATCTCGATCACGACCTGGCGTCCGGTCGCCGGGTCGACGGCGAACTGGACGTTCGATCCGCCGGTCTCGACACCGACACGGCGGATGCATGCGATCGCAGCGTCGCGCATCTCCTGGTACTCGACGTCGGTGAGGGTTTGCTGCGGCGCAACGGTGATCGAGTCGCCGGTGTGGACACCCATCGGGTCGACGTTCTCGATCGAGCAGATGATCACGCAGTTGTCGGCGCGGTCACGCATCACCTCGAGCTCGTATTCCTTCCACCCGGCGATCGATTCCTCGATGAGGATCTCGCTGATCGGGCTGGCGTCGAGACCGTTTTTCGCCATCTTCTCGAACTGTTCGACGGTGTGGGCGATGCCCGTGCCGCGGCCACCGAGGATGTAGGCGGGGCGGATCATGATCGGCAGACCGATCTCGTCCATGGCGCTGCGCGCCTGATCCATGTCGTGGGCGATCGCCGAGCGGGGTGACTCGAGACCGATCTCGGTCATCGCGACCTTGAACCGCTCCCGATCTTCCGCCGTGGCGATCGCCTCGGCGTTCGCACCGATCATCTCCGGCGTGCCGGGCACGCCGATCAGGCCGCGCTCGTAGAGCTCCATCGCCGTGTTGAGTCCGGTCTGGCCGCCGAGTGTCGGCAGCACTGCGTCGGGCTGCTCGCGTTCGATGATCGACGCGACCACCTCCCACGTGATCGGTTCGACGTACGTGGCATCGGCGAAGTCCGGATCGGTCATGATCGTCGCCGGGTTCGAGTTGACGAGGATGACGCGGTAGCCCTCCTCACGCAGCACACGGCACGCCTGCGTGCCCGAGTAGTCGAACTCGCACGCCTGGCCGATCACGATCGGGCCGGAGCCGATGATGAGGATGCTGTCGATGTCGTCGCGGCGCGGCATCAGGCGGAGACCTTTCCGTTCGTGTTCCCGGCCATGAGCTCGTCGAACTGGGTGAAGAGGTAGCGGGCGTCGTGCGGCCCTGGTCCGGCTTCGGGGTGGTGCTGCACGCTGAAGCAGCGTTCGCCCACCACCTCCAGGCCCTGGCAGACACCGTCGTTGAGGTTGACGTGGGTCATGCGCACGGCGCGGTCGAGCGAGGCGAACGAGTCGGGGTCGACGGCGAAGTTGTGGTTCTGGCTCGTGATCTCGACCCGGCCGGTGTCGACGTTCTGGACCGGATGGTTGCCGCCGTGATGCCCGAACGGCAGCTTGACGGTGCCGGCGCCGAGCGCCAGGCCGAGCAGCTGGTGACCGAGGCAGATCCCGAAGATCGGGACCCTGCCGATCAGCTGCGCGATCGCCTCGGCGGCGTAGCCGACCTCGGCGGGGTCGCCGGGTCCGTTCGAGAGGAACACGCCGTCGGGGTTCCGGGCCATGACGTCGTCGGCGCTGGTGTCCGCCGGGACGACCTCGACGCGGCCGAGCTGAGCGAGCTGGCGGACGATCGTGGTCTTGATGCCGAAGTCGTAGGCGACGATCGTCCGGTCCGGCGCCCCGTCGAGTTCGACCGTGTACGGCTCGGCCGTGGTGACGGTGGCGACGAGGTCGATGCCGTCGGTACCGGGCTCGGCCTCGGCAGCGGCCCGCAGGTCGGATTCGCTCGCGTCGCCGAATGCACCGGGCATCGAACCCGAGTCACGGATGATGCGCGTGAGGCGACGGGTGTCGATCCCGGCGATGCCCGGGATGCCGTGCTGCTCGAGCAGGTCGGCGAGGTGGCCCTCGGACCGGTGGTTGCTGGCGCGGCGGGCGAGGTCGCGGACGATCACGCCGCGGGCGAAGGCGCCGCGCGACTCGACGTCGTGGGCGTTCACGCCGTAGTTCCCGATGTGCGGGTAGGTGAACGTGACCATCTGGCCCGCATAGCTCGGGTCGGTGATGATCTCCTGGTAGCCGGACAGGGCCGTGTTGAACACGACCTCCCCGGTGGCGATGCGCGCCGTGCCGGCGGGATCGGGGCCGATCAGCTCGCCCTCGAAAACACTGCCGTCGGCGAGGACGAGGGCTCCTTCACGAATCACTTCGCCACGCTCCAGGGCTCGCTGCGCTCGCCGTCGCTTCGACCAACTCGAGTGGCCGGGCAGAACCGGGGGCGCAGACTCGGGTGGAAACCGTCTACGAAGTCGATGGTCATGGGTGTTGCTCCTGGGGTGGGTGCGGGAGGGGCGTCGAGGAGGGTCCCGGTTACCGGTGGGTGGCACCGGCTCGTGGTGGTCGCAGGTGCTGCTGCCGGGTCGGGCCGGGATGCGTGGTGGACGTCGAGCAGGGTCCGGGATACCGGTGGGCGGTGGACGTCGAGCAGGGTCCGGGATACCGGTGGGCGGCACCGGCGGCTGAGGCTCGCAGGTGCTGTTGCGGGGTCGGGTCGGGATGCGTGATGGACGTCGAGCAGGGTCCGGGACACCGGTGGGTGATGGACGCCGAGCAGGGTCCGGGACACCGGTGGGTGATGGACGCCGAGCAGGGTCCGGGACACCGGTGGGTGGTGGACGTCGAGCAGGGTCCGGGATACCGGTGGGTGGCACCGGCGGCTGAGGCTCGCAGATGCTGTTGCTCGGTCAGGTCGACCTGTGCCCTCAGAGACGTCATGGTGAACGCTCCAAGGCTCACTCCGTTCGTCGTCGCTACCACGGGGATGCGTTGATACGCAGGACGTGGGCCTGGCGTCTTGCGCCGTGCGGTTCGCGTCGTGGTGGGTCCGAGCTGACTGATCGATACGCATGATCATACAGCTCACTGCATGTTCTTGCATCAGCGTTGGGGGTTCCCGTCCAGGACCGTAGGGGCTCCGTGGAGGAGGGTGTGCTTGGTCTTGCCCTTCAGTTCGACTCCGACGAAGGGGGTGTTCTTGGACTTGCTGGCGAGGGTTGCCGGGATCACTTCCCAGGTCTCGTTCGGGTCGAAGATCGTGAGGTTGGCGGGTTCTCCCGGGGCGATCGGGCGGCCGTGGGTGTCGGCGACGCCGGCGATGGCGGCGGGTTTCCAGCTGAGGGCGGCGACGACCTCCGCAACCGACATCTCGAGGCTGGCCAGGCCGACACCGAGCGCGGTCTCGAGGCCGAGCATGCCCGGAGGCGCCTGGTCGAGCGGCTGCTCCTTCGTTTCCGGTGCGTGCGGCGCGTGGTCGGTGGCGATCGCGTCGATCGTGCCGTCGGCCAGTCCGCCGCGGACCGCCTCGACGTCGGCCATCGTCCGCAGGGGCGGGTTGACCTTGTAGAGCGCCGAGTACCCGGCGAGCAGTTCGTCGGTGAGGCTGATGTGGTGCGGCGTCGCCTCGGCGGTGACCGGCAGGCCATCGGCCTTCGCCCGACGCACCAACTCGACGCTGCCGGCGGTCGACAGGTGCAGGATGTGCACCGGGGCACCCGTGAGGCGGACCAGTTCGATGTCGCGGTACACCATCAGCTCCTCGGCGATCGACGGCCATCCGGGCAGACCGAACGTCGAGCAGCAGTGCCCCTCGTGCATCACGGCACCCTCGGTCAGCCGGGCGACCTCGCAGTGCTGGGCGAGCACGATGTCGAGATCGAGCGCGTACTCGAACGCCCGACGCATCAGGAGCGGGTCCTGTACCCCCGAGCCGTCGTCGGTGAAGATCCGCACACCCGCCTCGGCCAACTCGGCGAACGGGGTGAGCTGGGTGCCGGCGCGGCCCACGGTGATCGAGCCGGAGGGCCGCACGTCGCACAGCCCGGCCGCCTCGCCCTGCTTGCGGACGAACTCGACGACGCTGACGCAGTCCTGCGTCGGGTCGGTGTTCGGCATCGCAACCACGCACGTGTAGCCACCCTTGGCGGCGGCACGTGAACCGGTCTCGATCGTCTCGGCCTCTTCCTTGCCGGGCTCCCGGAGGTGGGTGTGCAGGTCGACGAACCCGGGCGACACCACGCAGCCGGCGGCGTCGATCACGGTCGCACCACCGGCGTCGGGTGACTCGCCGAGGTGCTCGTCGACGGCGGCGACCACACCGTCACGGACGAGGACGTCGGCACGCCGCTCCCCCGTCGGGTCGATCACGGTGCCACCCTGGATCAGGTACTGGTTCATCGCTGTCGCTCCTCATCTCCGGCCCGGACACCCGGGCGATTCCAACCACTCCACGTCCGGAGCCCCGTTGCCGCCCCCGACCGGACACCCAGGCGATTGAATCCACCAGGCGTCCACCCGTGGACACCCAGGCGATTGAATCGACTGCACGTCCGGGGCGTCGGTCGGGCGGGCATGGTGGTACTCGCGGGCATGGTGGTACTCGCGGCCATGGTGGTCATCTCGGTCATGACGATGCCTCCGGCAGGGTGCCGCTGCCGAGGAGGTCGAACAGGACCGCCATGCGGACGGCGATGCCGTTGGTGACCTGCTGGGTGATGACCGAACCGGGCAGTTCGGCCGGGTCGACGGCGATCTCGACGCCACGGTTCATCGGGCCGGGGTGCATCACCAGGGCGTGGTCGGCGAGCCGCGGCACCCGCTCGGGCGTCAGGCCGAACCGGGTGGTGTACTCACGCAGGTCGGGCACCAGGGCCTCGGTCATGCGCTCGGTCTGCATGCGCAGCAGGTAGAGCACGTCGAGGTCGGGCAGGACCGCGTCGAGGTCGGTCGTGACGGTGACCGGCATGCCGTCGGTCTCGGGAGGCAGCAGTGTCTTCGGCGCGACGAGGGTGACGTCGGCGCCGAGCATCGCGAACGCCTCGATGTCGGAGCGGGCGACCCGGCTGTGCTTGACGTCGCCGACGATCGCGATCCGCAACCCGTCGAATCCATCGGGGCGATTGAACGCGGTCCGGATCGTGTAGCAGTCGAGCAGGGCCTGGGTCGGGTGGGCGTGCCAGCCGTCACCGGCGTTGACGATCGCAGCGTTCGTCCACTGGGCGATCTGCCAGGGTGTGCCGGTCGACTTGTGCCGGATCACGAAGGCGTCGACGCCCATCGCGGCGATCGTCTCGATCGTGTCGCGGAGGCTCTCCCCCTTGTTGAGGCTCGACGACGACACGGCGAAGTTCATCGTGTCGGCCGACAGCCGCTTGGCGGCGGTCTCGAAGCTGAGCCGGGTGCGGGTCGAGTCCTCGAAGAACACGTTGCACACGGTCTTGCCTCGCAGGGCCGGCACCTTCGGGTTCGGGCGGCGGTTGACCTCGGCCATGTGATCGGCGAGGTCGAGCAGACGACGGACGGCGTCGGGGCCGGCCTCGTCGATCGAGCGGAAGTGCTGCACGGGCGGGTTCCTCAGGCGATCGTGACGCCGTCGGCGGTGGCGGCGACTTGTTCGTCGGACGAGGTCGGCAGGTTCTTGCCGACGAAGTCGGGCCGGATCGGCAGTTCGCGGTGGCCGCGGTCGACGAGCACGGCGAGTTGGACCGCCGTCGGTCGGCCGTAGTCGGTGATCGCGTCGAGGGCCGCTTTCACGGTTCGTCCGGTGTACAGCACGTCGTCGACGAGAACGATCGTGGCACCGTCGACGTCGAAGTCGATCTGGCTGACGCTGCCGGGTGAGACGGGTCGCAGGCCGATGTCGTCGCGGTAGAGCGAGCAGTCGACGGAACCGACCGGAACAGTGGTGCCGATGCGGGCGATCGCCTCGCCCAACGCCTCGGCGAGCCAGACGCCGCCTCGCTGCAACCCGACGAGGGCGATGCCCGAGGTGCCCTGGTTGCGCTCGATGATCTCGTGCGCCATGCGCGTGACCGCGCGTCGCACGTCGTCAGGTCCGAGGACCTGTTTGGGGTGACTCACGTTGTACTCCTGCCGTTCGGGCCTCACGGGACCCGCCTTAACGGTCAGGCGTGCAACCTAGCGCGAAAACCGGGTCAGGTTCGGAACGGCGGGTCGAGAACTCGGCCGACACGATGGTTGAGGGCGCGGATCACACGATCCTCCCGATGCCAGCCCAGCAGGCTCACCGTCGCGGTCGCCAAGGCGAACCGGCGACCCTCGATGGCAGGCAGGCCGCACCAGCGGGCGATCAGGATCGCCAGGAAGTGGCCGTGGGCGAACACCACGCCGTTCCCGGTGGGGACCTCGTCGTCGAACCGGGCGAGGAACCGGTCGGCCCGCTCCCCCACCTCGTCGTACGACTCGCCGCCGGTGATCTCGTGCGTCCACACCGACCAGTCGGGGATGCGCTTGCGCGATTCGGGGGTGGTCTCGCCCTCGAAGTCGCCGTAGTCCCACTCGACGAGGTCGGGATCGGTGACGAGTCCGCACGCCGGGCTCACGATCTCGGCGGTCTCGCGTGCCCGCTGGAGCGGGCTGCAGTACGCCCGCACGAGGTTCCAGCCTTCGAGGGTGAGTGCGGCGTCGCTCGCCTCGGCCCGACCGACGTCGGTGAGCGGGATGTCGGTGCGGCCGGTGTGCTTGCCGACCTTCGACCACTCGGTCTGGCCGTGCCGGATCACCAACAACTGCGGCACGTCGGTGTGGCGGGTGTCGAATCGTTGCGTCACAGGAACTCCGGTGGCCGGGTCAGGTCGATGACGGTGATGCGGTTGCCCTCGTCGTCGTACAGGTCGAGTTCGACCGGACCGTTGAGCAGCTCGCCCGTCTCGACGTCGGGATCGGTGATCGACGCCGGCAGGACGGCCACGAACCAGCCGCCCTCGTTGCGGGTCACGAAGCTGTACTCGCCGCCGTCGCCGAGATGAGCGGTCACCCGCACGACCTGAGGGCTGACGGCGCCGGCGAGCACGTTGGTCCAGGTGCCGTCGCCGTCGGCGACCACGACCTCGTCGAGGAAGCCGAAGTAGTCGCTCAGGACGGTCGCTTGCGCCTGCGGATCGTCCCACCGGTTGATGAACCCGTCGAGACCGCACCGAACGGGGGCCGGCTCGTCGCCCGGGTCGGTTCGGATGCCGACGCATCGTGCGTCGTCACCGCCGACGGCCAGCACCATGTCGGCGCCCACGCCGTCGTGCTCGTCGCCGGCGACCACCACGCCGGTCGACCAATCGATCTCGTCGAGACCGGCGAGCGGATCGGGCGGATCGTCACCGCCGAACAACGATCCGAGGTCGAACCCGGTGCCGACGAGCAACCCCGCCATCGCCACGGCGAGCACGGCCACACCGAACCACGCCCGGCGAAGCGCTCGGGACGATCCGTCGTCGTCGGACGCGTCGTCGGCCTGCTCGGCGCCGTGGTGCTCCGTCGTCACGCCTTCATGATGGTCCACTACCGTGGTTCCATGCATGATCTGGTGATCCGCAGGGGGAACGTGATCGACGGGTCGGGCGGCCCCGCTCGCAACGCCGACATCGCGATCGACGGCGATCGCGTCGTCGAAGTCGGAAGCGACGTCGGCGCCGGCACGCGCGAGATCGATGCCGACGGCCTGCTCGTCACCCCCGGCTTCGTCGACGTGCACACGCACTACGACGCCCAGGCCACCTGGGACCCGTACCTCACCCCGTCGTCGTGGCACGGGGTCACCACGGCGGTCATGGGCAACTGCGGCGTCGGCTTCGCACCCGCTCAGCCCGACAAGCACGAGTGGCTGATCGAGGTGATGGAGGGCGTCGAGGACATCCCCGGCACCGCGTTGACCGAAGGCATCCAGTGGGAGTGGGAGTCGTTCACCGAGTATCTCGACGCGCTCGATCGCCGCCACTACGTACTCGACCTCGGCGCCCAGGTACCACACAGCGCCGTGCGCGGCTACGTCATGGGCGACCGCAGCGGCGTCAACAACCCGGCGACGGCCGACGACCTCGAGCGGATGGCGTCGATCGTCGCCGACGGTCTGCGCGCCGGCGCGCTGGGCTTCTCCACGAGCCGCACCCCGCTGCACAAGTCGAAGTCGGGCGAACTGGTGCCGGGCACGATGGTCGAATCCGACGAACTGTTCGCCATCGCCGCAGCGATGCAGGACGTCGGTCACGGGGTGTTCCAGTTCGCCCCGGAACACGCGATCCTGCCCGAGCGCGAGTGGCCGTGGATGAGAGAGCTGGCCAGCCGCTTCGGACGCACCGTCAGCGTCAACTTCAGCCAGTTCGACCAGGCGCCCGACCTGTGGCGCGAGGTGCTCGACAAGCTCGACGAGGCGATCGCCGACGGCATCCCGATCGTCGCCCAGGTGCACGGTCGTACCGTCGGTCTGCTGATGTGCCTGGAGGGCAGCTATCACCCGCTGATGTTCCACCCGGCCTACGGCGAGATCGCCGACCTGCCCCTCGCCGAGCGGTGTGCCGCACTCCGGTCGGGTCCGGTCCGCGACCGGCTGATCGCCGAGACGCCCGACGACGACGGCTTCTTCGAGAAGGTCGTGCTCGGCACGATGTGGAAGACGTGGGCGGTCGCGGACGGCGACATCGACTACGAGCCGCACCCCGACGATTCGATCGGCTCGGTCGCCGGGCGCACCGGGGTCTCCCCCATCGAGCTGGTCATCGATCATCTGCTGTCCGCCGACGGTCACGGGATGCTCTATTCGCCGTTCTTCAACTACAGCTACGGCGACCTGTCGTTCAACTACGAGGCGCACATGCATCCCGGCACCCGAATGGGTCTCGCCGATGCCGGCGCCCACGTGCGGGTGATCTGCGACGGCGGCTGCCCGACGTTCATGCTGACCCACTGGACGCGCGATCGCACCCGCGGCCCGAAGATGCCGCTCGAGTACGTCGTGCATCGTCAGACCCGCCAGACCGCCGAGCTGTACGGGCTCGGCGATCGTGGGCTGCTGGCGCCCGGGATGCGGGCCGACATCAACGTGATCGACTACGACGCCCTCACGTTCGGCAAGCCGCGCATGGCCTGGGACCTCCCCGGCGGTGCTCCCCGCCTCGTGCAGAAGGCGAGCGGCTACCGCCACACGTTCTGCGCCGGCGTCGAGACCGTGACCGACGACGAGTTCACCGGGGAGCTGCCGGGCCGACTCGTCCGCGGTCCCCGCTGAGCGTCACGTCGGGTCTCAGCCGCCGGAACCTGGCGGCTCGGCCGACGACTCGACCGGATCGAGGAGGGCGTCGGCTCCCGTCGTGATCCACACGGCGGTGACGGGCTCGCGAGACACCGCACCGGCGACGACGCCGTCGATCGCCATGAGCACGGCGTCGTCGGCGACGATGATCGTCACGCCGGCGTCGGGCGGGGCCGGCACGTTGCGGACCCAGTTCGCGACACCGCTGCGCCACGAGTCGACGTCGACGCTGCCGTTGGTGCGGTTGATGGTGAGCGAGGCGTCGACGCCCCCCGTTCCGGTCAGCCCGATCTCGACGACCGGCACGACCGGGTCGAGCCCGGCGTCGAGGCGGACCGGTTCGTCGGTCGCGATGAGGTCGCCGTCGGCCAGGTCGACCGGCGTGCCCGCAGTGTTCGGTTCGAGCCACTCGGCGACGTCGTTGCGGAACGACAGGGTGCCGTCGCCGTCTTCCCACACCGGCGTGAAGTCCGACTCCACGACATCGGCGAACGGTGTCGACTCGTCGACGGGGTTCCCCGACTCGACCACGAACGCGACCGGGTCGCTCTCGGCGAGGTCGTCGGCGAAGCGATCCCAGGTGCCGTCGAGCACGAACTCCTCGCTCGTCCGACCGAGATAGATCTCGCCGAGCAGGAACGTCTTCCAGATGTAGCGGGTGGCCGAGGTGCGGTGCAGGTCGATGTAGGTCCACGGATAACTGGTCCACGCGAGGATCGGATCCTGCTCGTCGGAGACGGCGTCGAGTGTGGCCCGCATCGTGTGGCTCCGGCCGCTGTATCCCGACTCCCGCCGCTCGGTGAACTCCTCCGTCGACTGCACCGCCCACATCGACTCGACCCCGACGCGGAGACCTTCGAGTGCGCCGATCTGTAGCGACAGCACGATCGCGAGCGCCGGCATCCACGCCAAGATCGGATGCGTCGCCCCGGTCCGAGCCAAGCGGGCCGTCGCCTGCCCGACGAGGTCGGCGAGCATCAGCAGTGTCGGCACGGCGAGCACCGCGAAGTAGTGCGAGGAGTAGCGCTGGCTCAGGATCAGCTCGACCCACGCCGCAGCGAACCAGGCGCCGATCATGAGGCGGAGCGCCCGCTGCGCGCCGTCGAGGCGATGCCAGCGGACGAGCGTGACGACACCCCACAGCACGACGAACACGACCACTTCGGGCCGTTCGCGGTAGTACTCGAACAGCGAGTCCCAACCGAGCCGGCCCTGGTCGGCGAGGGAGCGGTCGGTGGCTTCGCTCATGAATCGGGCGTAGACCCACCATCCGTCGACGAAGTCACGCCACGAACCACGCAGTAGGTACCAGATCGGTGCCGAGACCAGGCCGACGGCACCGCCGATGACGATCCACACACCGGCCCGAGAGCGGGGCGTCTCGAGTCGGCCGCGCCGCCACACGACCCAGAGCAGGACCACCGACCCGGCGAACACGGTGGTCAGCAGCGTCTGCACGGCGAGACCGGCCAGCACGCCGCACCCGGCCGCCGAGGCGATGCGACGTCGGCCGGTGGTCCAGCAGGCATCGGTGCCGGCGATCACGACGATGACGCAGAGCAGGGCGACGGTGATGTTGCGGGCGTAGAGGACCCCTGCGTAGTCGGCACCCGACAGGGTGAAGTGGACGATCGTTCCTGCGGCCACGGAGGCACCGATCACGGCCGGGCCACCGGCCAGACGCGTCACGACGTGAGCGGCCGCGCCGACGCAACACGCCGCGGCGAGGCTCAGCAAGGCGATCATGAACCAGAAGCCGTCGAATCCACCGACCCGGCGCGCGATCTCGTACAGGAACGGTTCGAGCGGGCCCTTGTTGTGGACGGCGTTCTCGTAGTAGCTGCCACCGAATCGGATGGTTCGCTCGACGACGGTGCGCATGTACTGCGGGTCGAAGTCGGCGCCGCGGGCTTCCATCCAGAACAACGATGCAGCGGCGACCAGCACCATCAGGGTGCAGCTGACCGCAACGCCCCAAGCCCCCCACGGCCCCCACGCCGCGGCGGCACCGGCGAAGCTGGTGTCCGACTCGCCTCCCGTCGGGTGATGGCCGCCCGTCGGTTCCTGCTCGGTCGATCCACCGTTCGACCGCTCGGCGAGCGACTCGTCGGTGAGCCGCCGCGCGGCTGCGCTGCCCGCGTCGCGCTCGTTCACGACCTCGTCCACGCCGTCCACGGCCGTCTCGTCGTCGAGGTCGCTCACGTCGTCACCGCGCCGCCGGGCGAGTCGGTCATCGGGCGGGCTCCGGACTCGGCCGTGTCGTGCCGATCGTCGCGGTGGTCGTCGCCGGGGTCGTCGCCGGGGCCATCGTCGGGATCGTGCTCGTGGCTGTCGGGCGGGTCGCTGTCGTGGTGCTCGTTGCCGTCCGTGCGTCGTGCGAGGAGTGCGTCGGCCGTCAGGCCGGCGGCGACGATGCAGACGATCGACATCCGGAACATCGGCCCGGCGAGGTGACGACCCACCTCGATCGCGTCGGCGACGTAGACGAGATAGAGATCGACGGCGATCGGCACCACGAGGAAGGTGATGAGCACGCCGAGCCATCGTCGGACGGCGAACGCCGCTGCGATCGCACCGATCGCAGCGAGCCCCCACAGCGCCATCGACCATCGGGATCCGGTCGGGTCGAGCGGGCCCAGCACGGTGTCGGGGAACTGCTCGCCGACCCGGTGGGCGTCGTAGGCCGCGAAACCCGAGTCGGTGTGGATCGGCAACTCGTCGACGAACCGGTCGATGTACCAGGGGCTGCGGGCGACGAACGACCATCCGGCGGCGATACGGCCCGGGCCCGATGCCCAGTCCCGATACTCCTCGAGACGAGGGTCTCGCAGGAACGCCTCACCGTCGGCCCAGGCGTCGCCCCCGGTGCGTTCGGCGAGGGCTTCGTCGAACGGCATGCCGTGGTCGATCATCCACTCCCGCATCGACTCGTCGGGCAACCAGCGCAGCCCGACGTTGTTGTGGAACGTCACCTCGCCTCGCGAGGTGTGCCACTGCCCGATGCCGGAGAACACCCCGACCAGGATCAGGATCACCGAGGCGGTCACCAGACCCCGAACCCGCTCCCCCGGACGACGTCGCTCCCACACGAACCCGGCCACCACGAGCGGGATCAGCGACGCCGTCAACGTCACGGCGTTGGAGTCGCGCAGCAGCATCCACGCTGCCGTGAGGACGACCGCACCGGCGAGGCGGCGGCCACTCGGTGCGGCGAACCATCGGATCCATGCCGCGAGCCATGCCAGGACGAGCGAGTTCGAGAGTGACTCGGTGAGTACGAGGGTGTGCCAGAACATCCAGCGCGTCTCGATGAGCACGGCGCCGACAGCCACGATCGTCACGAGCCGGACGATCCGGTTCGACAGTTGCTGCCACAGGGTGACGGCGAGGTAGGTCGACGCAGCCACCCAGATCAGCGTCTGCGCGAGGACGATCGCCCGGGCCGACGGCCCGACGAGCCAGACGAGGAGTGGGTACGTGGGTGGCCGCTCGGCGAACCAGAAGTCGATCGAGAACGGCCCGATGTCGGCAACGGCGACGTACGACGAGGAGTCGGGGAACGGCGACTCGAACCCGGACGACCAGCCGGGGCCGAGCAGGACGAACAACAGCAGCCCGACGCCGAGGCAGACGAAGTATCGCCACGACTCCTCGGCCCGCATGGTCAGCGACCCTACCCCTCTCGTCGGGGCAGAACCGGTTCAGTCGGCGGTCGGGCGGGCGTCGGTCGCGATCGCCGCGAGGACGCCGTTCACGAACCGGCCGGAGTCGTCGGTCGAGAAGCGCTTGGCGAGTTCGACCGCCTCGTTGAGGACGACGGCGGTCGGCACGTGGGGCCGCTCGAGCAGTTCGTAGGCACCGAGGCGCATCACGTTGAGGTCGAGTACGGGCATGCGGGCGAGCGTCCAGCCGTGGGCCCGTTCGTCGATCATCCCGTCGAGCCGTTCGAGGTGGTCGCCGACACCGCGAACGAGTTCCTGGGTGAGTTCGTCGGGTTCGATCACCTGGAGGTCGATCGTGTCGACCGGGGCGATGCCCTTCGAGTGGGCTTCGTAGAGCAGGTACAACGCACGTTCGCGCGCGTCGGACCGCTCGTCGGGGCGTTCCATCAGGCTCGTCCGATCAGACGCGGGTCATGTACTCGCCGCTGCGAGTGTCGACCCGGATCTTCTCGCCCTGCTCGATGAACAGCGGGACGTTGACGATCTTGCCGGTCTCGAGGGTGGCGGGCTTGGTGGCGCCCGTCTTGCGGTCGCCCTGCAGGCCGGGCTCGGTCTCGGTGATCGTCAGTTCGACCGAGGCGGGGATCTCGACGCCGATGATCTCGCCCTCGTGGAACGCGACCTGGGCGGTCATGCCCTCGATCAGGTAGTCGGCGGCGTCGCCGAGGGCGACCGGGGCGACGTTCATCTGCTCGTACGACTCGTTGTTCATGAACACGTAGTCGTCGCCGTCGCGGTAGAGGAACTGCATGTCTTCGCGGCGGATGATCGCCTGCTCGACGCGGATACCCGCGTTGAACGTGCGGTCGAAGACGTTGCCGGACTTGACGTTGCGCAGCTTGGTGCGCACGAAGGCGCCACCCTTGCCGGGCTTGACGTGCTGAAACTCGACGACCTGGAACAGGCCGTTGTCGAGCTCGAGGGTGATCCCGGTCTTCAGGTCGTTGGTGGTGATGGCAGGCATGGGGTGTCCTTGGGCGACTGAGTCAATACGCGGCAGCCGTCGCTCTCGACCTCGACGAGGTCTTCGACGCGGAAGCCACCGAATCCGACACGATAGAGGCCTGGCTCCACAGTCACGACGTCCCCGGCGACGAGGGTCTGTTCGGAGACGGGCGATTCGTACGGATCTTCGTGGATCTGGAGGCCCACGCCGTGCCCGGTCGAGTGCAGGTACCAGTCGCGATACCCGGCTCCCTCGAACAGGGTTCGGCAGGCGGTGTCGACGGCGGCGGCCCGTCGGCCGGCGGTGACTGCAGAGAGCCCTGCGAGCTGTGCGGTGAGCACCAGATCGTAGATCTCCCGCTGTTGGGCCGTCGGCTCGCCGATCACGTAGCTGCGGGTCATGTCGGAGTGGTAACCGTCGACCAGGGCGCCGACGTCGATCACGACGGTGTCGCCCTCGACGATCAGGCGGTCGGTCGGCTCGTGGTGTGGCCGGGCGGCGTTGGTCGGCCCGCTGGCGACGATGGTGTCGTAGCTCGGGCCGTCGGCACCGTGGCGACGCATGCGGTACTCGAGCTCGGTACGAACGTCGGCTTCGGTGAGACCGTAACCGAGCAGCGGAGCCACTTCGGCGAGGGCTGCATCCGCGAACTCGGCGGCCAGTTCGATCCGCGCGACCTCGCCTTCGTCCTTGGCGCGGCGTTCGTCGGCGACGATCGTCGTGATCGGCGCGATCGGGAGACGGGTCGCGAGCCGGGTCCACGACTCGTGGTCGATCGACGCGGCCGAGGCGCCGATCTTGCTCAGGTTGTGGGCGGCGTCGTCGAGTCGTTGTTGCTGTTCGAGCTTGGTGAACCCGGCGACGATGTCGGCCTCGGCGCCCGACGCCGCGAACTCGTCGGCGGCGCGGTCGCGGTAACGGCCGTCGGTCACGAAGACGGCCCGGTCGGGTGTGATCAGGAGGGTGCCGGACGAGCCGGTGAAGCCGGTCAGCCAGCGGATGTCGATCAGGTCGGTGACGAGCACTCCGTCGAAGCCGAGGTCGGTCGCCCGGTGACGGACTCGACCGATACGGCCGGCGTATCCGATGGGCGGCAGGTGCTCCCGCACACTCATCGGGCTGCCAACGATGCGGCGACCGCCCGGACCGCCAGGTCGTAGCCCTGCTTGCCGAACCCGGTGATGGAACCGGTCGCCACCGGTGCGACGACGCTGGTGTGTCGCCACGGCTCGCGTGAGTTCGGGTTCGAGATGTGGACCTCGACGATCGGGCCGTCGAACGCCGCGAGGGCGTCGTGGATCGCCCAGGCGTAGTGCGTGAATGCTCCCGGGTTGATCACGATCGCCGCGCAACGATTGCGTGCTGCGTGGATGTGTTGGATCAGTTCGCCTTCGAAGTTGGACTGATGGGCCTCGACGTCGAGCCCGTGCTCGGCGGCGGACGCGGTCGCGAACGCGACGTAGTCGTCGAGGGTGTCGGTGCCGTAGATGTGCGGCTCGCGCTCCCCCAACAGGTTCAGGTTCGGGCCGTGCAAGAGCAAGAGGGTGTCAGCTGTGTCAGCCACGCCACCGAGCGTAGCTGCGAGCGCGCGAACGACCCTCCACCATCCGGGTCGGGTGTCGTACGGGACGGCGACGGAGTCGACGTTCTGGGAGATCACCCGACCCGAGCCCGGTGCGCGCACCAGCCACAGCCGTCGACGCAGTATTTGTCACCTCCGGTCGGCCGCCGACCGGATCGGCGACCAACCCCGCGGGTTGGCTGTCGTACGAACGGCACGGGTTGCTTCGGGTCGGGTGTCGTACGGGACGGCACGGGTTGCTTCGGGTCGGGTGTCGTACGGGACGGCGACGGAGTCGACGTTCTGGGAGATCACCCGACCCGGGTCCGGTGCGCTAGCTGGCGGCTGGGTTCAGGCGGCGGGGTGGGTTCGGTCGTTGGTGGGGCCGGTCCAGTAGATGGTGCCGTCGGGTCGGGTCCAGGTGGCGGTGCGGTCGTGTTCGATGGTGAGTTCCCAGCCGCCTTCGTGGACGAGGTGGTGGTGGGTCTCGCAGACCGGGGCCAGGTCGGCGAGGTCGGTTCGGCCGCCGTATTGCCATGGGGTCGTGTGGTGGATCCGGCAGTCGTCGATCGACACCGAACAGTCGGGGTGGACGCACGTGGCGTGCATCGCTTCGATCGCGGTGCGCTGCTCGGGTGTCGCAAGCCGTTTGGCTCGTCCTTGGTCGAGTGCGACACCGTCGCCGTCCAGCACGACCGGGATGATGTCGGCGTCACAGGCGAGGCGCCGCATGGTCGAGATCGGCACCGGCACCCCCGAATCGGTCTCGCACAACCCGACCGCAGCGGTCATCGATCCGTTCATGGTGTCGGTCAGGCCGTCGAGGCCGACGTGCACGACCAGGGTGCCGTTGGCGCCGTGGCCGTTCGTGACGGCGTCGACGACGGCATCGACCGTGAGGCGGTCCCAGCTCGTGCGGGCGCCGCCGGTCTGCTGGTCGCGGCGCCGGAGCCGACCTCGAGCGGTCTGGATCGCCGCCCAAATCGCTCGGTCGGTGACCGGGTCGCACTCGATCAACGTCTTGTGCATCCCGGTGTCCTTGTCGACCCAGCGCGTCACCTTCGACTGCTTGCGCTGCTGCTCCAGCTCGTCTTCGGCGGCCCTGGCGTTGTGTCGTGCCCGGATGCTCTTGGCCAAGCCCCGGCAGTTCTTCGCGAACTGGTCGACACCTTGGTCGTGGGCGTCATCGAGCAGGTTCTCTGCTTCGCCCACGAACTCGGCTCGTTCTGCCTCGTCGAGGTTTCGGGTCGCCGATGCGATGGCGTCGACGTGGCCGGCCGTGACGGTGCCCTGATCGAGGGCGTCCTCGAACACGGGCATCGAGGTGCACACTTCTTCGCGCTCCGCGGCCGTCTTGGCGTCTTTCGATGACTGGCGGCCATGGTTCGACAACGCGTGTTCAGGTTGGGTCGCCCGGCCTTCGGCAGCGAGCTGTCGTTGACGGCGTGTGGCACGCACCTGACGGGCGTCGCACCAGGCACGAACCTGGGACACCGCATCCAGATACGCCGACAGCTCATCGCTGTCGAGCACATCAGGATCCGAATCACGCACGACCGCGAACGCCGCAGCGATCGGCGACTCGGCCGGCGAGTCGTTCGAGATGGTTCCATCTCGTGGCATGTCATCCTCCTTTCGATGATGGGGAAAGAAGGGGAAGTCGGTGCAGGCATCTTACCCGAACTCCAGTTCGTCAGGCAAGGGAAATCCAGGTGAAATGCAACAATCGGGTGGATCGATAGTCGACTGCCGAGATCCCGATAAGCCCCTCGAAGGCATGCCGGTCAGCACTCACCACCGTGCGACCGGACGCCGCTGCGTCGCAGCCCAGCAGATCCTTGACGTCCGCCCCCTCCCCGCGTCACCGGCTCGATGAACGCTACGGCCCTGCCGCGTCGGGTGATCGTGTACCGCTCACCGTCGTGCTCGACGGCATCGAGCAGATCAGCAAACTTCCGTGCCGCATCGGTGCCGAGATCTCGGACACGCCGGACTATCAGATCGAACCGAACCCGGTAGGTTCCGGCGGATGGAACATCGGTCGTTGGGGGTGCTCGAGGTCGGGGTCGTCGGGTTGGGGTGCAACAACTTCGGCGGGCGGATCGACGCCGATCAGACGCAGGCGGTCGTCGACGCGGCGATCGCCGCCGGCATCGACTACTTCGACACCGCCGAGTCGTACGGGTCCGGCACATCCGAGGAGCTGCTGGGTCGGGCGCTCGGTGCTCGGCGGAGCGAGGTCCTGATCGCCACCAAGTGGGGGCACACCGCCTCACTCACCGACGGCGAGCGTGGGGGCGACCCGGTCCAGATCCGCCGACGGCTGGAAGCCAGCCTGACCCGTCTCGACACCGACTACGTCGACCACTTCCAGCTCCACCGACCCGACCCCGACACCCCGATCGCCGACACCCTCGGGTGCCTCGCCGAACTGCGCAACGAGGGCAAGATCCGCGAGATCGGAATCACGGCCGCCACCGCCCAACAGCTCCGGGAAGCGTTCGACGTCGGCGCCGAGCTCGGCCTGCGCTCGTGGCCGTCGGTGCAGAACCACTACAGCGTGCTCACCCGCGACCCCGAGCACGACGGTGTGTTCGACGCCTGCGCCGAACTGGGCATCGCCTTCGTTCCCTACTTCCCGCTCGAATCCGGCCTCCTCACGGGCAAGTACCGAGCCGGCAGCGAGCGTCCGGAAGGCGCGCGCCTGACCGTGTGGGGTGACCGCGCCGCCAACTTCATCGACGACGACAAGCTCGCCGTCGTCGAGCGGCTGATCGAGTTCGCCGCCGATCACGGCCGCACCCTGCTCGATCTCGCCATCAGCTGGCACACCTCGCACCCACTGGTCGCCACCGTGATCGCCGGCGCCACGACGGCCGGGCAGATCGACGCCAACGTCGCCGCCGCCGGGTGGCACCTCACCGACGCCGACCGAGCCGACGTCGACGCCATCGTCGCAACAGGACCCGAATAGGACTCGACACCACGACCAGCGATGCATATCGTTTATCGATATGGACTCCACGAGCGAACGCCCCGGCATCAGGTTGCTCGACCGGGCGACGTCGGTCGCCATGGTCGTGCTCGTGGTGCTCTCGTGTCTCGTCGCCGTGCTGGGCATCGTGGTGATCAGTGGACGGGGTTCGGCATCGGTCGGTGTCACGATCGAGCCGCCCTACACGATCGGCTTCGATGACGATCGTTCGGTCGTCGTCAGCGGCGACGGTGCATCGCTCACCTCTGTCGGCTTCGAACGCGACCTCGGTCTGGGCACCTTCCAGCGTGAGCCAGAGATCGAAGCCGCGGTCACGGTCGATCCGGACGACCTCGATTCCCGCCTCGCCATCGTCGTCGGTGGAGCCGTCCTCCTGGGGCTGTCGTGGGCCGCGCTCGTCATTCTCCGCCGCATCGTTCGCTCAGCACGAGTCGCCGATCCGTTCGACCCGGTCAACGTCCGCCGGATCCGATGGCTCGCCGCGATCGTCCTCATGTGGCAGCTGGTCCTCGAGATCGGAGATCGAGTGCTCACACGGACGCTCGAGAGTGAGCTCGCAGTAAACGTCTCCCTGCCCAGGCTCGGCTGGATCAGTGCGGGAGTGGTGGCGCTGCTCATCGTCGCCCTGGCCGAGGTCTTCAGCACCGGCAGTGAACTCCGGTCGTTCGAACGGGAGACGATCTGACGTGCCCATCGATGTCCGACTCGAGGAGATCCTCGACGAGCGGGGACTGACCCTGACCGAACTGTCGGACGCCGTCGGCATCACGGTGGCCAACCTGTCGATTCTCAAGACCGGGAAGGCTCGCGCGATCAGATTCACGACGCTGGATGCCATCTGCGAGGCGTTGGACTGCCGACCTGGTGATCTGCTCGACTACCGACCCTGAGCCGATCTGTGCCCGAGTCACCGCTTCGGAGTAGTCAGCGGGTCGACCACTCCGTCGCGGTCATGCGGTAGAGCACGTGGGGGCGCAGGGGGTTGCCTTCGGCGACGCCGGGGTGGTCGAAGTCGCCGTCGGGATCGCGCGTGAAGCCCAGCTTCTCCATCACCCGGATCGACTTGTCGTTCGACCTGGCGGTGAACGTGATCACCTCGTCGAAGCCGATCCCGCCATCGTCACGTGGCCGGAACCCCAGGTCGAGACACGCCCTCGCCGCCTCGGGCGCGTATCCACGACCCCAGGCGTGCGACATGATGCGCCAGCCGATCTCGACGCCGTCACGGAACCACGGCTTCATGTAGCCGGTGAACCCGATCGGCTCGCCGTCCGCCTCGACGCACCACAGGCCGTAGCCCTGGAGCTCGAACGCCTCGGTGATGCGGTTCATGAACGCGTCCGACTCGCTGCGCCGCATGACCGGGCCGAGCGTCGCCATCACCGCCGGATCGCTGTTCATGGCGTGGAACGCCGGCCGGTCGGCGTCGGTCCACCGACGCAGCACCAGCCGGTCGGTCTCGAGCCGGTCGAAGCTCACGGCAGCATGCGGTCGAGCGCTTCGCGCACGGGTGCCTCGTCGACACCGGCGACGACCTCGACACCGTTCGGCCCGTCGAGCACGAACGTCAGCCCGTCGAGCGCCTTCTTGTCTCGGTGCATCAGGCTGACGAGGGTGTCGGCGTCGAGGCCGGCCGGGATGTCGGTGGCGAGCCCGTACTCCTCCCCCACGACGGCGAAGTGCTCGTCGACCCGCTCGACCGGGATGCGACCCATCACGTTCGCCAGGTGCGCGGCGAAGATCAGCCCGATCGCCACCGCTTCGCCGTGGGCGAGGCGGTGCTCGGTCGAGATCTCGAGCGCGTGCGCCAGCGTGTGTCCGTAGTTGAGGATCGCCCGACGGCCACCCTCGCGTTCGTCGCTCGCCACGACCTCGGCCTTGATCTCGACACATCGGGCGACCCGATCGGTGAGGTCGAGCGCGAGCAGGTCGTCACCGGTGAGGAAGTGATACTTCGCCATCTCCCCCAGCCCGCAGCGCCGCTCCCGGTCCGGCAGACTCTCGAGCGCGTCGAGATCACAGATCACGCCGCTCGGCTGCCAGAACGCGCCGACCAGGTTCTTGCCCTCGGGCAGGTTGACGCCGGTCTTGCCGCCGATCGCCGCGTCGACCATGCCGAGCAGCGTCGTCGACACGTGCACCACGGGAACGCCCCGGTGGTACGACGCCGCCGCGAACCCGGCGACGTCGGTGACCATGCCGCCGCCGACACCGATCACCACGTCGTTGCGGGTGAGCCCCATCCGGGCGAAGCCACGGCACAGCTCACCGATCGTCTCGAGCGACTTGTGCTGCTCACCCTCGCCGATCACGAACCGCTCGTACGGCAGATCGGTGTGCACCTCGACCGGGATCGAGTCTTGCGTGACGATCGCCGCTCGGCGGGCACTCGCCGGCAACACGGAACCGAGATACGAGGCAGCGCCCGGTCCGACGACGACCTCGTACGAGCGATCGTCGAGGGGAACCGTCAGGTGGCGCAGGCCGGTCATGACTCCAGGTTCGCGCTGAACGACTCGGCGTTCCGCACGAATTCGCTCATCGAGTCGCCGCCGAACTTCCGCAGCGCCTCCTGAGCGAGGACCAGGGCGACCATCGTCTCGGCCACGACGCCCATGGCGGGCACGGCGGTGACATCGGTGCGCTCCTTGAACGAGACGCCCGACTCCTTGGTGACCACGTCGACCGTTTCGAGCGTGGGCCGGTTCAGGGTGGCCAGCGGCTTCATGGCGGCGCGGGCCACGACCAACTCGCCGTTCGAGATGCCGCCCTCGAGGCCACCGGCCAGCGTCGACAGCCGCGTGTAGCGCTTCTGGTCACTGTCCCAGCGGATCGGGTCGTGGGCGGCGCTGCCGAGCCGGCCGGCCACCTCGAACCCATCGCCGATCTCGACGCCCTTCACGGCCTGGATCGACATGAGCGCCTGGGCGAGCATGCCGTCGAGCTTGCGATCCCAGTGGACGTGCGAGCCGAGGCCGATCGGCACGTTGAAGCCGAGCACCTCGACGACGCCTCCGAGGGAGTCGCCTTCCTTCGCGGCGGCCTTGATCTCGTCGATCATCGCCGCGCTGGCGGCGGGATCGAAGCAGCGCACCTCGTCGCCGTCGACCGCTTCGAGGTCGGCGGGCGTCGGGCGGGCGGCGTCGTCGGCGATCTTGGCCTGACCCATCTGGATCACGTGCGAGATGACTTCGACGTCGAGCGACGACAGCAGCTTCTTGGCGATCGCTCCCCCGGCCACTCGGGCGGCCGTTTCGCGGGCCGACGCCCGTTCGAGCACGTCGCGAGCGTCGGTGAAGCCGTACTTCTGCATGCCGGCCAGGTCGGCGTGGCCGGGGCGGACGAGCGTGAGCGGGTCTTTCGTCTCTCCGGGGGCCGGCGACATCTCCTCGTGCCACTTGTCGCTGCGGAACCACTCGGTGTTCTTGATCTCGATCGCGACGGGCGAACCGAGCGTGCGGCCGTGGCGGACACCGCCGATCAGCGTCAGCTCGTCGACCTCGAACCGCTGGCGGGGGCCGCGGCCGTAGCCGAGTCGGCGCCGGGCCATCTCGGCCTGGATCTCCTCCACCGTGATCTCGAGCCCGGCGGGCAGTCCTTCGAGCACCACGACGAGCGCTTGCCCGTGTGATTCACCGGCCGTGAGGAAACGAAGCATCGCAGCGAGGCTACCGGCGCAGCCCTCCGAGCTACCGCATGCGTACAGAAGGGGTCAGGCACCTTCTGTTCACGACAGCCTGCCGGGCTCTTCCGATCCAGCGAACAGAAGGTGCCTGACCCCTTCTGTTCATGGGGTGGCGAGTTGGTGCTCGGCGGCTCGGCGGAGGGTGGCGGGGTCGGGGCGTTGGCCGGTCCAGATCACCTGTTGGAGCACCGCTTGATGGGCGAGCATGCCGAGACCGTCGACGGTCGTGGCGCCGACCGCTCGAGCGGCCCGCAGCAACGCCGTCTCGAGGGGGTGGTACACGATGTCGGCAACCGCCAGGTCGGGTCGCAGCAGGTGGGCCTCGATCGGGAGATCGTCGGTGCCCATGCCGACCGACGTCGCATTCACCAGCACGTCGGCGTCCGCCACGTCGTCGACCGTGCCCGCCCGAGCGGCCTCGGCCAGTTCGGCGGCCGACTCGGCGCTCGCCCTGGTGCGGTTCACGATCACGATGTCCGCGGCACCGGCCCGTCCCAACGCGTCGACGATCGACCGTGCGGCACCCCCGGCGCCGATCACGGCCACGCGACGGTCGGCGACGACCACCCCCTCGGCGAGCAGCGACTCGACGAACCCGTTGCCGTCGGTGCTGGCACCGTACGTCGATCCGTCGTCCCTCAACACGACGGTGTTGACCGCGCCCAGCGCTCGGGCAGCCGGATCGACCTCGTCGACGCACTCGAACGCCTGCTGCTTGTGCGGCATCGTAACGGCGTACCCGCCGATGCCGAGCACCGCCATGGCGTCGATCGCCGCCTCCGCTCCCCCACGGACGACCTCGAACCGGGTGAAGCTCCAGTCGAGCCCGCCCTCGGCGAACACGGCGTTGTGCATGGCCGGCGACAGCGAGTGCCGCACGGGCGCGCCGATGACGGCGGCGAGACGAGGCAGCGCCATCAGTCGAGCAGTCCCAGTTCGGCTGCTCGGTCGACGTTGGCCTGGTGCTGTTCGCCGGTCGCGGCAAACGCGTGTCCGCCCTGCTCGTTCGCGAGCACATAGAACAGGTAGCGGCAATCCTGGGTCGGGTCCGCGAGCTCCTGGCAGATCGGATCGCCCGGCGGCGGGTCGGGCGCCGGATTGATCGCCGCTCGGATCGACGCCCGCCCCGGGTTCGCGATCGGCGTCGGCGGCAACCCCGTGTTGAGGTACGAGTTGTACGGACCCGGCGTCTGACGGAGCACCGGGAACGGCGTGTCCCGGTCGCCCTCGTAGTACAGCGTGGCGTCGATCTGGAGCGGCATGCCCAGCTCGAGGCGGTTGTAGATCACCCGGGCGATCTTCGCACGGTCCTCGTCGAGCTTGGCTTCCTTCTCGATCATCGACGCGATGATCATCAGGTCGTAGGCCGACCGGCCCTTCACGTAGGCGCCGACCTCGATCTCCTCCTGATCGTTGGCGACCCGCTCCATCAGCGCCGACATGCGCTCGACCACCTGGGCCTCGTTGTCGGCGTTCGACACCTGGTACGTGTCGGGGAAGAGCAGTCCTTCCAGCGACGACTCACCCTCGGGCGCGAAACGCGACTCGATCGTGCCGCTGGTGGCCGCCTCCACGAACGCGTCACGGTCGAGCCGTGGGATCTCCTCCGCCAGCCGATCGGCCATCTGCTCGATCGTGAACCCCTCCGGGAACGTCACCCGCTGGTACGTCTGGTCGGGCGGCGTGCGCAGTCGGGCCAGCACGTTGCCCATGTGGTCGCCCTGGCGGATCTGATAGAAGCCGGGCGTCACCTCGAGCCCGCCCTTGCGTTCGACGTACCACTCGAACACCGACGCGTCGTCGACGAACCCTTCCAGCTCGAGCCGCACGGCCAACGTCTCGACGGAATCGCCCTCGACCACCGTGAACGCGATCGGGTCGGTGAGCTCACCGTCGGGGCGGACCCGGTCGAGGTACCACCAACCGACGTAGCCGGCCACGATGATCAGCACGGTGACGAGCACCAGTGCGAGCCACATCACCCACTTCACGATCCGGTTCTGGCGCCGGAGCGGCTCGACGGCGGGAACCTCGCCGACCTCGTCCCACTCGTCGGGAACCCAGTCGGAACGGCCGAGGTCGCGCTCGTCGATCACGACGACAGCCGGTTCGCTCGGGCGTCGAGCCACGACTGGAGCATGATCGCCGCCGCCACCTTGTCGACCCGTTGCCGCCGCTGCACCGCGTCGAGTCCGGCCGCCATCATCGACTCGTCGGCCGTCACAGTGGTGCGGCGCTCGTCGTGCATCTCGACCGGCACGTCCACCAACGTAGCCAGCGCCTTCGCGAAGCCGGTGGCAGCCCGCGCGGCCGGGCCACGACTGCCGTCCATGTTGAGCGGCAGCCCGACCACGATCACCTCGGCCTCCTCCTCGCGGGCGAGGTCGGCGATCTCGTGCAGGTCGTGCTCTTTGGAGCGACTCCGCTGGACGACGACCAGCGGCGACGCGATCGTGCCCGACAGGTCGCTGACGGCGACCCCGATCCGTTTCGAACCGGGATCGAGGCCGAGCGCCCGGATGCCGGGCGGGCGGCTCACGCCCGAGCGGCCTCCGTGGCGATGCGCATCGCCTCGTCGAGCCCGGACGGGTCCTTGCCACCCGCAGTCGCGACATCGCCCTTGCCGCCGCCGCCACCACCGACGGCGCGGGCGGCGTCCTTGATCAGGTTGGCGGCCGGGATCCCCTCGTCGGGGCCGACGGCCGCGGCGAGCGAGACACCACCGCTCGGCGTCTCACCGAGCAGCGCCACCCGACGCACACCCTGCTGGCGGACTGCGAGGGCCAACTCGCGCAGGTCGCCCGGGTCGATCCCGTCGACGCGCGCCACGACGACGCCGTCGTCGGCGCCCGCGGCGATCTCCGACGCACGGCCGGCCGCCATCTGCGAACGCATCGCCTTGAGCTCGTTCTGGAGCTCCTTGATCTCGTCGAGCTTGCGCTGCACACCGTCGACCACGTCGCCGGTCGCACCGACCAGCTGGCCGATGGTGCCGAGCTTCGCCTCGTCCTCCTGGAGCAGCGCCACCGACGCCTCGCCGGTGATCGCCTCGATGCGGCGCAGGTTGGAACCGATCGACGACTCGCTCACGATCTTGACCGTGCCGATGTCGCCGGTGGCCGACACGTGGGTGCCGCCGCACAACTCGACCGACGGGCCGGCCTCGAGCACGCGCACGATGTCGCCGTACTTGTCGCCGAAGAACGCGATGGCGCCGAGCGCCTCGGCCTCGCTCTTGCTGGTCTCGAACGAACGCGCCCGCTCGTTGCGCAGCGTCTCGGCGTTGACGAGCCGCTCGATCTCGGCGATCTCGTCGGCGGTCACCGACTCGTAGTGCGAGAAGTCGAAACGCAGCCGGTCGGGGCCGACGTAGGAACCGGCCTGCTTGACGTGGTCGCCCAGCACCCGGCGCAGCGCCCAGTGCAGCAGGTGCGTCGCGGTGTGGTTGCGCTTGGTCGCATCTCGCCGGGCGCCGTCGATCGCCGCCGTCGCCTCCTGGCCGGCGGACACCGTGCCGTCGACCACGCGCCCGGTGTGACGGCGCAGGTTCGGGAGCGCGAACGTGGTGTCGAGCACCTCGACCTTGCCGGTCTCGGTGCTGATCGTGCCGGTGTCGCCGACCTGGCCGCCGCTCTCGGCGTAGAACGGGGTGCGGTCGAGGAACACGTCGACCAGTTCGTTGCCGTCGTCGTCGGTGCCGGCGGACAGCACCGACAGCACCCGACTCTGGGTCGACACGTCGGTGTAGCCGAGGAACTCGGTGATGCCGAACTGCTCGACGACCTCGCGGTACCCGTCGAGGCGCTCGTCGGACGCGCCCGAATCCTTGCGGGCCGCCTTGGCGCGCTCGCGCTGGGCCGTCATCTCGGCCTCGAACCCGGCGAGGTCGACCTCGACCTCGCGTTCGCCGGCGATTTCCTGGGTCAGCTCGAGCGGGAAACCGTAGGTGTCGTGCAGGACGAACGCCGTCGATCCCGAGAGCGAGTCACCGGTGGTGAGCTCGTCGTCGAGGATCGACAGGCCCGTCTTGAGCGTGTGGCGGAAGCGCTCTTCTTCACGGGTGAGCACCCCGACGATGAAGTCGCGGTTCTTGACGACGTCGGGATAGGCGTTGCCCATCACGTCGATCGCCGTCTCGACGAGGCGCGGCATGACGAGCTGCTCGGTGCCCAGCAGGAAGGCGTAGCGCACCGCACGGCGGATGATGCGACGCAGCACGTAGCCGCGGCCCTCGTTGGAGGGGAACACGCCGTCGCTGACGAGCATCGTCGACGAGCGGGCGTGCTCGGCGAGCACCCGCATGGCAAAGCTGTCACGGTCGTCGTAGTCGCCGACGATCGTGCGCTTGCCGGTGATCGACTGGGCGGTGTCGATGAGCGGCACCATCAGGTCGGTCTCCCAGACCGAGTCGACACCCTGCAACAGGGCCAGGATGCGCTCGAGGCCGGCACCGGTGTCGACCGACGGCTTCGGCAGCGGCGTGCGACTGCCGTCGGGCGCCTGGTTGTACTGCATGAAGACCAGGTTCCAGAACTCCATGAACCGGTCGCCGGCCGGATCGCCGAGCGGGCCGCCGTCGGGACCGAACTCGGGGCCACGGTCGATGTGGATCTCGGAACACGGGCCGCACGGGCCGGTGTCGCCCATCTGCCAGAAGTTGTCCTTGTCGCCGAGCCGCTGGATGCGGTTCATCGGCACCCCGACCTGCTCGTGCCAGATCGCCTCGGCCTCGTCGTCGGTCTCGTGGACGGTGATCCACATGCGGTCACCGTCCATGCCCCAGCCGCCGCTCTCGGGCGAGCCGGTGACGAGGTCCCAGCTCCACGGGATGATCGCTTCCTTGAAGTAGTCACCGAAGCTGAAGTTGCCCATCATCTCGAAGAACACGAGGTGACGCTTGGTGCGACCGACGTCGTCGAGGTCGTTGTGCTTGCCGCCGGCGCGGGCGCACTTCTGCGAGCTGACCGCACGCTGGTACGGCGGCACCTCGTCGCCGACGAAGTACGGCTTGAACGGCACCATGCCGGCCACGGTGAACATCACGGTCGGGTCGTGCGGGATCAGTGATGCGGAGGGCACGACCGAGTGGTCCTTCGCAGCGAAGAAATCGAGGAAGGACTGTCGCAGCTGGTCAGCGTTCATGCCGTCGGTCATAGGTCGGCCAGCCTACCGACCGTGACCTGCAGGTTCCTGGCCCGTTCCCGTAGCCTCGCCGGGCGTGAGTGACGCGAGCGACGCCGACATCCACGAGTGGATCTCGTTCGAGGACGACGACGAACTGCGCACCTGGGAGTTCGACGCCACGTTCCTGCGTTCGAACTACCAGTGCATCTGGGGCTGCGGCTGCCAGGGCGTCCTCGACGAACCCGCCGAGGAGCTCCAGCAGGGCTGCTGCAGCTACGGCGCCCACTTCGTCGACGAGGACGACGTCCAGACCGTCGTTCGCGCCTTCGTTCGCACGTCACCCGAGCACATGCAGTTCCACGCCAAGGCCACCAAGGGAGGCTTCTTGCGCGCCGGTGACGGCCCGGGCGACGACGAGAACGGCCCGCCGACGACGACCCGCGTCGTGGACGGCGCCTGCATCTTCCTGAACCGCCCCGGTTTCGAGGGCGGCGCCGGATGTGCGCTGCACATCGCCGCCGAAGCGTCGGGAGAACGCCCGATCGACTGGAAACCCAACGTCTGCTGGCAGCTCCCCATCCGCGTCGACCACTTCACCGACGAACAGGGCCACGTGCTCTCGCGTCTGCGCGAGTGGAAGCGACGCGACTGGGGCGACGGCGGTGCCGACTTCGCCTGGTGGTGCACCGAGGCACCGGAGGCGTTCAGCGGGAGCCGCCCCCTCTACCTCACGGCGCGCGACGAGATCGTCGAACTGGTGGGAGAAGGGGTCTACGACCGACTGGTCGAGTTGTTGGAGCGGCCGGACTGGGTGCCGTTACCCCATCCGGTGGCCCGGCGAAGCTGATCCGGTGGATCGGTCGGGCCGGGACTCGTGAAGGTCAGTCGTCGGTTTCGTCGTCGTCGTCGAAGGTGACGCCGTACTTCTCGGCCAGAGCCGCGTACTCGTCCTCCTCCGAGGCATCGTCGCGCGAACGATCACCGAAACCGAGGTCGAAGGCCCCGGGGCCGGACTGCTTGAGCTTGCGCGCTTCTTCGAAGCGGCGATGACGACCCTTCTTCACAGTAGGGCTCCCACAATCACTAGAGAACTGACATTGGGGGCCACTCTACCGGGCAACCCCTGCTCGCGGCGCATTTCCCTGCCTCGGACACGCGCATGGCCCGTGCGGCCGCGCTGCGTGGCACGATGTGGCCATGCAACGAACCGTGGCGGTGTTGAACCAGAAGGGCGGCGTCGGCAAGACGACCGTGACGTTGGGCCTCGCGTCGGCGGCCGATGCCGCTCGCCGTCGGGTGCTGGTGGTCGACCTCGATCCGCAGGCGGCGAGTTCGTGGGTACTCGGGATCGACCCGGGCGGTCCGTCGGCCGCCGAAGCGTTGGCGTCCAAGCGTGCGAACACGCGTGATTTCGTGGTGCCGTCGGCCTGGTCCGACCATGTCCACGTGCTGCCCGGGTCGGCCGACCTACAACGACTCGAGGACGGCCACGTCAAGCGTCTACGCGCCCTGCTCGAACAGGTCGAGGACGACTACGAGGCCGTCCTGGTCGACTGTCCGCCGTCGCTCGGCGACCTGACCCGGTCCGCGCTCGTCGCGTCGGCACATGCACTGATCGTGGTCGAACCGTCCTCGCTCGGCCTTCGTGGCATCGGCGGCGTCGCCGACGTGATCGACGAGATCTGGGATTCGCACAATCCCGACCTCGAACTGTCGGGTGTCATCCTCAACCGGGTCCCCGCCGTGTCGCGAGAGGCCGAACGCCGGATCGACGAACTGGCCCGCATCGTGTCGCGCCGCGCGATCTGGTCGCCATCGATCCCCCAGCGGGTCATCATCAACGAAGCCGTCGGCGCCCGCCGCCCGGTCCACTCCTACGGCAGCCGCGCCACCGACACCGCAGCCGTGTTCGACAGCCTCTGGCGCAAGGTGCGCGGCCTCGTCCGCTCCTGATGCCGTCGCTCAGTCGGCGACGTCGACGAGGCGCAGCCCGTTGCCGCGGTCGAAGGTGAGCGCAGCGCGCCCCTCGACCAGCCGGCCGATCCCCTCGCCCAACAACTCGTTGCGCCAACCGTGGGCCAAGCGGGCCGACGGGTCGCCGGCGAGGAACGCCGTGAGGTCGGCACGGGTGGCGAGCATCGCCGTGTCGATCCGCTCACGCTTCGCGACCTGGCTGACCCAGGCCGAGATCAAGGTGACGGCCGGACGCAGATCGCGGTCGAGATCGTCGGTGCCACGCACCTGCTCGGGCGGATCGGCAGCCTTGCCCTCGGCGACCGCCTTCAACAGCTGATCGGCGATCTTGCCCTTGCTGAACCGGTCGTCGACACCGCGCGCCTGGCCCAGCTCCTTCGCGTTCGACGGTTGCCGCTGGGCGATACCGAGCACGGCGAGGTCGGGCAGCACCTGACGCACCGGCGAGTTGCGCTCGACCGCGGTTCGTTCACGCCACGCTGCGACCGCCTGGGCGACCGCTCGCGGCCGGGGCCTCAACCCCTTCACGTCCTTCAGCCGGGTCCAGGCGATCATCGGATCGATCGCCCCGACCGGGCGCGCCGCCAACTCACGACACGCTTCTTCGGCCCACGAGACCCGATCGAGCTCGTCGAGCTGGGCCAGCAGCCGGTCGTGCACGTCGAGGAGGTGGGCCACGTCGACGGCGGCGTACTGACGCTGGGCATCGGTGAGCGGGCGTCGCAGCCAGTCGGTCAACCGATCGCCCTTCGGCGGGTTGATCGACAGCTCACCGTTGAGCAGCGCGGACAGCGACGGTGTGCCGTACCCGACGAACCCGCCGGCGATCTGGGTGTCGAAGAAGTGACGCGGCACGGCCCCGACGGCGTGGGTCAGCACGTCGAGATCCTGCTGCGCGGCGTGGAACACGGCCGTGATGTCGGCGTCGAACAGCCGACGGAATGCCGACACGTCGACGGCGAGCGGGTCGATCAGGGCGATCTCGTCGTCGCCCCAGCCCAGCTGCACCAGTGCGAGCGCCGGGAAGTAGGTGCGTTCACGATGGAACTCGGTGTCGATCGCGTACCGCTCCTCGCGGAGCACGGCGTCGATGACCTCGTGGAGCCCGGCGTCGTCGTCGACCCACCGGTACTCGAGCTTGGCCGTCACGCGTCGGAGTCGACCGGGCGACCCGACTCGATCCACGCGAGCGTTCCTCCGGCGACGTTCACCACCTCGCGCCCCTGCGCAGCGAGGAACTCGCACGCCCGCATGCTGCGGCCGCCCGATCGGCAGATCACGTACGTCGGCCCCTCGGTGGCGAAGGCATCGAGGTGGTCGGGCACGGTGGCCAGGGGCACGAGCACGCCGCCCGACACCCGCGCGGCTGCGTACTCGTCGGGTTCACGGACGTCGACCAGGGGCGCACCCTGTTCGAGCAGCTCGGCCAGTTCGTCGACCGAGATCTCCTTGATCGTCATATCGGACGACACTACCGGCCGGGGTCGTCGCGACGGAGATCGTCGGGCGTGTTGATGTTGCGGATCACGGCGGGGTCGACCGGCACGCCGATCGCGCCGGACACCCACTCGCGCACCGAGGCACCGACCGCCTCGGACGCGACAGCGTCGGGTGGCACGTACACCACGAGGTGATGATGCCCGTCCGCGGTCGCGACGGCGAGCCGCTGCTCGCGCGAGCCCGCCTCGATCACCGCGGACACGGTGGCGGCGTCGAGGTACGGCAGGTCGCAGGCCACGGCGACGATCGGGCCGTCGTGACGAGCGGACGCCGTCCGGATCGCGTCGACCGGTCCGGCGTCGGGGTGCTCGTCGGCGAACCCGTCGAGTCCGAGCGAGGCGAGCCCGGGGAGATCGCCGCCCTGGCACTCGACCGGGTGGCACCCGGCCTCCCACAACGCATCGGCGACGGCGATCGCCATCGGCCGACCGTCGACGAGCACGAACGCCTTGTCACTGCCCATGCGTCGGCTCCCACCACCGGTGAGCACGACGCCGGGATGCCCGCTCATGGCCGCACGATCGCGTCGATCTCCGACTGCGGCGGACCGCCCCGGTCGAGTTGGTGCAGGAACTGGATCGTCCGGTCGGACTCGGCGACGTCACCGATCGCCCGCGACATCAGGTGCAACCCGAGCAGCGAACGGAGAAAACCGCGGTTGGTCGGCTCCGACCATCGGACGTCGCCCGTACCGCGCCACCCGTTGCCGCGCAGCGCATCGAGCCCTCGGTGGTACCCGATCCGATACGCGGCGTACCGGTGGATCGTCTCCGGCTCCGCGTCACCGAGCGCCGCCCATGCGAACAGCGACGTCGGCGCCGAGGCAACCACATCGCGCAGCGCCGCCGGGTCGCCCCCTGCGGCGTCGATCGCCGCCATCAGCGCGTCGGGTTCGGGCGGCAGCACGAACGGGGTCGGCCCGGAGACACTCATGCGGATCGGTTCGGATTCGTCGGACATACGAGTTCGACAGTACCCGGACATCGGCCCGGTGATTCCGGTGAGCGCCGATTCCGGTTCAGGTGAGCGGCCCCCGGAGCCGATAGAACCAAAGCACCACTATGTCGTCCGTCAGCGCGCAGCAGCGCGAGATCATCGAGCGCCTGACCGCTGCCGCGGACCCGGCGACGAAGCGCGACGCGTCCGAGGCCGAACAGGCCTCGCGCGAGCTGATCGCGATCGCCGAGGACGCCCACGATGACGAACTGGCGCTCGTGGCGCACGTCTGGCTGTGCATCAACCTGCACCAGCGCGGCAAGCTCCACCAGGCGATCAGCCTCGCCCAGGTGTTGCGCCCGCAACTCACCGACGAGCGGCCCGGCACCCGGCTCGGCGACCTCCGCCTCGAACTGCTGCGCACGACGGCGCTCGCGGCGAGCGAGGCCGGCGAGTTCGACATCGGCATCGACGCCGCCGAAGAACTCGCCAACGACCCCGACGTCCACACCCGCGCCGACGCTGCATTCGACGCCGCGTTCTCACTGGCCATCTGTCTCGAACGGATGGGCAACAGCTGGCAGGCGTTGCGCGTCCTGAACGACGTGATGGCCCGGCACGGCGACGGCCCACCGTCGTTCGGCATGCTCTACACCTTGAACGGCATCGTCGCGACGGCGATCGGCGCGTTCCACCGGGTTCGCGATCTCGACGACGGCGAGGCCGTCGACCTCCTGATCACCGCCCGCGACGCAGCCGAGCGAGCCGTGCCGATGCTCGATCAGTTCGCGAACCAGCTGTACCGGGCGGCGCTCACCGGCAACCTCGGCGAGATCCTGATCTACCAGGGCGAGCTCGACGCCGCCGACCACCACCTCCGAGGGGCGCTGGCCTGGGCGGAGGAGATCGATGCGACCGCTCACCGCGACCGGATCCGCGCATCGATCGGCGCCTGGCTGCTGGCGTCGGGTCAGGCCGACGAGGCACTCGAGTGGCTCGAGCAGCTCGTCGACGACCTCGACGAGGACGGCACCCACAGCACTCGGGTCCGCGCCCATCACACCGCCCACCTCGCCGCCAGAGAGCTCGGCTGGTACGACCGGGCACTCGACCATCTCACCGAGTACGAGCGGCTCGAACGCCAACGCACCACGAGCCAGCTGCGGTCGGCCTCCGAACTGTTCGTGACCCGGACCGAGGCGGAGGCCGAGGCGGAACGCCACCGCTACAGCGCCGAACGCGATCCGCTCACGGGCCTCGCCAACCGCCGCCGCCTCAACCGGGTCCTCGCCGAGCTCAACGCAGCCGCCGACGAACCGGCGCCGTACGCCCTTGCGATGGTCGACGTCGATCACTTCAAGTCGGTCAACGACGAACTCGGTCACGCCGTCGGCGACAGTGTGCTGGTCGAACTCGCCCAGATCCTGCTCGACGGGGTCGGTGACGACGACGTCGTCGTCCGGTACGGCGGCGAGGAGATCGTCATCGTGTTCCCCGGCGCCGGCGCCGACACGGCGGCGTTCCGCTGCGAACGCCTCCGCTCGGTCATCGAGCAACACGTCTGGGCCGATCTCCCGGCCGGCCGTCGCCTCACCGTCAGCATGGGCATCGCGTCGACGCCTCACACCGGCCCCGAACGCGTCGTCGGCGCCGCCGACCGGGCGATGTACGCAGCGAAGCGGGGCGGACGCAACCAGGTCCGGGTCGCGACCGACGACGACGCCCGCGACGCCACCCCCACCTCGATCCCCCGTCGCTGACGCCGATCCCACGATCCCGACGATCGGCACGAGCGGGACGATCGGCACGAGCGGCACCTAGGGTGCTCGCCGATGCCGAGAACCCCCCGCTCCGAACTCGCCGTCCTCACCGGCGCGAAAGTGGTCTCGAACACGGCGTTGCGATGGGTCGGGCCGTTCCTCCCCACGCTCGAGCGGGCGTTCTCCACCAGCACCGGCACCCTCACCGGCATCATGGGCGTGTGCGAGCTCGGCGGGCTCACGACGGTCGCAACCGGACCGTCGCTCGACCGCGGGCACGAGCGGCGGGTCTTCGTCGCCGGACTCGCCGCCGTCGCCGTGTCGTCGCTGATCGCGCTGTACGGCACCGTTCCGTCGTTCGCGATCGCCTTCCTCGTGCTCATCCTCGGCGTCAGCAACCTGACCGTCGCCGGTCACGCCTGGATCGGGCATCGCGTCCCCTTCGCCGCCCGCGGACGGGCGATCGGCACGTTCGAGACGTCATGGGCGATCGCCCTGCTCGTCGGCGCACCACTGCTCGCCGCGCTGATCGCCTGGGTCGGATGGCGAGGCCCGTACGTGGCGCTCGCGATCGGCGCCGTCGTCGCAGCGATCGTCGTCGTCGTCTTCGTCGGTGCCGACGCGCCGCACCTCGCAGAACGAGCCGCCACGACCACGACGACCGCCACGACCACGGCCACCACCACGACCGGGCGCGCTCCCCTGCCGGCGACCGCATGGGCGCCGATGATCGGATCGGCGCTCACCGCTGCAGCCGGCATCGGCACCTTCGTCGTCTCCGGCGCCTGGCTCGACGACGCCTACGGCCTGTCGACCGGAGGACTCGGCATCGTGGCGGCGGCGTTCGGTCTCGTCGAACTCGTGTCGTCCACGACCGTGGCGACCCACGGCGACCGGATCGGCGCCCGCCGCTCCGTCATCGCCGGGCTGATCGTGCTCGCCGTCGGTGCGGTCGCGATGCTGTCGGCGGGCGACAGCCGGGCCATCGCGATCGCCGGGTTGCTCGTGTTCCTCACCGGCTTCGAGTTCGGCTTCGTGTCGTCGCTCACCCTCGTCTCCGAAGCCGCCCCGGAGGCGCGCGGGCGTGCGATCGGGCTGAGCAACGCGATGGGCACCGTCGCCCGAGCGTCGGCGGTCTTCATCGGCGGACAGCTCTACGAGGCGTACGGGATGACCGGCACCCTCGGCATGGTCGCCGTGTGTGCGAGCGTGGCGTTCGTCGCGTTCAGCCTGACGCGTCGATGAAGCGCAACACCCGCTGGGCGACGTCGTCCGGGTGGGTGTTCGGCCCGAAGTGCTTGGCCTCGGGCACCATCTCGAGTCGAGCGTCGGGGAGCATGTCGGCGAGGTGCTCGGCGCCCCGACGGTGATGCGGTCGCCCGTGCTCGCCGAACAGCACGAGCACCGGCACCGTCACCCGGTCGGGCCGCCACGGCGGTGCCGCCCGCAGGTCGGCGAGTTCGCCCAGCATCGGTGCACCTTCGGCCCGGCGCGCCGCACGCGTGCCCGACGGGAGCCGCTCCCAACGTTCGTCGCCGATCAGGCTGCGCATGAACCGTTCGGCGGCGGCCGCCGGGTCGTCCCGAGCCTCCATCGCACTCGAACCGGCCGAGCCGCCCCACCAGGGCAGCCACGACAGCGGCGACTCGTAGGTGACGACGGCATCGACGAGGTCGGGGTGGTGGTCGGCGAGCGCGAGGGCGACGTTGCCGCCGTAGCTGTGGCCGACGACGACGCAGCGCTCCGGTTCGGCCTCGAGGATCACCCGACGGAGGTCGTCGACCTGATCGGGCATCCCGAACGGACCGTCGTGCGGCGTCGACCGCCCATACCCACGGCGGTCGTACCGGACGACCCGGAACCGGTCGTCGAGTCGGCGGCTCAGCTTCAGCAGTCCGGCGGAACGATCCATCGAGCCGTGCACGAGCACGACCACGTCGGGGCCGTCGCCGGCCGCTGCGGTCCAGACCACTCAGTCGACCTGCACGATGCGCAGCACGTCGGCGGCGGTGTCGGCCGACTTCTTCGGCGAGCCGGCGAGCACGACCACGGTGCCCCCTGGTTCGACGAGCCCGGCCTGCACGGCCCGCTCGACGCCGTGCCACACGATCTCGTCCGTGCTCTCGAACGTGTCGAGGCCGAGCGTCTGGACGCCCCACAACAGCGACAGCTGTTTCACCGTCCTCGGGTCGTTGGACAATGCGATCAGCGGGGCCTCCGGACGGAACCGCGCCATGGCGATCGCCGTGCGACCCGTGTGGGTGCAGCAGATGATCGCCGAGGCACCGACGTCGACCGCCGCCTCGGATGCCGCGTGGGTCAGCGCCGCCGTGATCCGGTCGCCCGTCGAATCCCATTGGGCTCGCTGGATACGCCCGAGCCGCTGCGCCCACTGCCGGTACGACGCCTCGGCCTCGGCACGCGCCGCGATCGCGTCCATCGTCTCGACGACCAAGACCGGGTCGTGACCGATCGCCGTCTCGCCCGACAGCATCAGAGCGTCGGTGCCGTCGAAGATCGCGTTGGCGACGTCGGTGACCTCGGCTCGGGTGGGCGACGGGGCGCTTACCATCGATTCGAGCATCTGGGTCGCCGTGATCGCCGGGATGCCGTACTCGACGCACTGACGCACGATCGACTTCTGGAGGTGGGGAAGATCCTCGATCGGACAGTCGATGCCGAGGTCGCCACGGGCGACCATGATCGCGTCGCTGACGTTGATGATCTCCTGCAAGTTCGCCAACGCCGTGCTCGTCTCGATCTTGGCGATCAGCTTGGCCCGGTTGCCGACGACCTCGCGCACCTGCTCGATGTCGGCCGCGGTGCGCACGAACGAGACCGCCATGAAGTCGACGCCGGCCTCGGCCATCGTCTCGGCGAGGCGCAGATCGTCCTCGGTCGGCGTCGACAACCGCAGGTTCTCGGACGGGATGTGCACACCCGGCCGGCCCTGCGCGCTGCCGCCGGTGAGCACGATCGCGTCGACCTCGTCGCCGACCGCTTCCACCCGCAGACAGATGCCACCATCGCCGATGATGATCGGGTCACCCGGGCGGAGATCTTCGAGCAGGGTCGGGTAGTCGACGTGGATCAGGTCGGCGTCGCTCGGGTCGACGCCGGGGCGCAGCCGGACCGGCGCACCTGCGTCGAGTGCGATGCCGCCCTCGGTGAACTTGCCGGCGCGAACCTTCGGACCGGGCAGGTCGGCGAGCACGCCCACCTCGTGATCGACCCGCTCCGCAGCGGCGCGCACGAGCCGGAGCTTGTCGAGGTGTGACTCGACCGGGCCGTGGCTGAGGTTGAGTCGGGCGACGTTCACCCCCGCTCGGAACAACGCCTCGAGCACCTCGGGGCTCTCGCTGGCTGGGCCGATGGTGGCCACGATCTTGGTTCGCCTGGTCATGTCGTCACGTCCGTGGGTGGGGGGTGGATGGATCGGTACGGCCCGCGAGCGGGCGGGGCCGAGCATATGACGATCGGCGACGCGACGTGAGCGATGACGCAGCGACGGGCCCGATGGCGACGCCGACCGTGTAGAACGGAGGATCATGATCGACGATCTCCGCGCCTTCCTCGATGCGTCGCCCTCGCCGTTCCACGCCGCCGAGACCACCGCCGGCCGGCTCGACGCCGCCGGTTTCACCGAGGTCGCACTCACCGCAGAGTGGGGCGACCTGCCCGACGACGGCTACGTCCGACGCGACGGTGCCGTGATCGCTTGGCGCTCGCCGGCGACGACGAGCGTCACCACACCGTTCCGCCTCGCGGGTGCACACACCGACTCGCCGTGTCTCCGTGTGAAGCCGAACCCCGACGGTTCGGCCGTCGGCTGGAAGCAGCTCGCCGTCGAGGTGTACGGCGGCATCTTGAACAACACGTGGCTCGACCGCGACCTCGGCGTCGCCGGTCGCCTCACGACCTCCACCGGCGACCACGTCCTCGTCGACGTAAACCGTCCGATCGCACGCGTCCCCCAGCTCGCGGTACACCTCGACCGCGGCGTGAACGCCGAAGGTCTGAAGCTCGACGCCCAGCAGCACCTCCACCCCGTGTGGGGCACCGGCGCGGGCACCCGAGGCGAGTTCGCCGAGTGGATCGCCGAGCAGGCCGGCAGCACGACACCGACGTTCTGGGAACTGTGCCTGTACGAGGTCCAGCCGGCTGCCGTGCTCGGCGGCGACGAGTCGCTGCTGGCCAGCGGCCGGCTCGACAACCTCCTCTCGTGCTGGGCGGCCGTCGACGCGCTCGTCGCCGCCTCCCCGACCGAGGCGATCGCCGTGATCGTGCTCAACGACCACGAGGAGGTCGGATCGTCGTCGACCACCGGCGCCGCCGGACCGCTCCTCGAGCAGGTCCTCGAGCGTCACGTCGCCGCCCGCGGCGGCGACCGCGCCGACCTGCTGCGTGCGTTCGTGGCGTCGAGCTGTATCTCGGCCGACAACGCCCACGCGATCCACCCGAACTACCAGGACCGCCACGATCACGCCCACGGCCCGATCGTCAACCGCGGCCCGGCGATCAAGATCAACAGCAACCAGCGCTACGCGACCTCGTCGTCGACCGCTGCGCTGTTCGCCCGGGCGTGCGACACCGCCGGGGTCCCCCACCAGACCTTCGTCTCGCGCAACAACATGCCGTGCGGCTCGACCATCGGACCGATCACGGCCACCCGTCTCGGCATCGACACCGTCGACGTCGGGGTGCCGCAGCTGAGCATGCACAGTGCCCGCGAGCTGTGCGGCACCGACGACCCGGTCAGCCTGGCGAAAGCGCTCCGGGCGTCGTTCGAGCTGTGACGGCTGTACGGCGATGAGCGGACGGGCCGGCACCCCGACGGTGATCGTCGCTCGCAGCGCCCGGCCGGGCAGCGAGCGGGCGTTCGCCGTCTGGCTCGAAGAACTGGTCGACGAATCGTCGCGCGCTCCCGGATTCATCGGCGCCGAGATCCAGCAGCCGCGGACCGGCAAGCCGAACGAGTGGATCACCGTGTACCGGTTCGAGACGGCCGAGCTGCTCGACCGCTGGCTCGACTCCCCGCGCCGTCAGGCGATCATCGCCCGAGGCGCCGAACTCGCCGAGGGGCCGGCCCGTGAGCAGGTCGTCGTGATCGAGCGCAACCTCGACCCGGTGACGGCCATCATCTCGGTCCGTGTCGACCCCGAGCACCTCGACGAGTATCTCGAGCTGTACCACCAGATCGACGACGCGATGTCACGCGCGCCCGGGTTCGTGCGCACCGAGCTGTTCGAACCGGTGCCCGGCACGCAGGACGATCACGTCGTCGTCTTCACCTTCGACGGCCGAGACCACCTCGACGCGTGGCTCGACTCTCCCGAACGCCGGGCGATCATCGAGCGGATGCAGCCGTTCATCGAGTCGCCGCACCTGATCAACGTCGTCGGTGGCTTCGGAGGCTGGTTCGACCTGGGTGGGGCGACCGAGCCCAAGAGGTGGAAGCAGGCGGTCGTCGTGTTGATGGCGCTGTACCCCACCGTGTTGGCGCTCACACTGATCGACGACTGGATCCTCCCCGATCCGCCGCTCGCGATCGACATCCTGATCGGCAACATCATCGGCGTCATCATCCTGACGTGGTTCCTGATGCCGCCGCTCACGCGTCTGCTGGCGCGCTGGCTCAGTCGGTGACCGGGTAGCTCCAGCCGACCCGTTCCATCGCCAGGTCGAACACCCGCTGCATCTCGGTGTGCAACCGTTCGGTCTGTTCGGCGTATGCCTCGCGGGGCACCCGCTTGCCGTCGGGGGCGGTCGGCGGCGGCACCGGCGGACCGATCTCGATGTGCACCTTGCGCGGGTAGATGAAGTTCTTGCCCTTCGGCATCACGCGTTCGCTGCCGCCGATGCCGACGGGCACCATCGGGACGTTGGCCTTGGCCGCGACGAACATCGCTCCCTCGAACAACGGTTGCACCATCGGGCCCGACTTGCGTTCGCCCTCGGGGAACAACACCAGGGCCTCACCGGCGTCGAGGACCTGGATCGCGCGCTTCAGCGCCTCACGGTCGGCCTTGCCCCGGTTCACCGGGAACGCACCCAGCGCATAGAACAACGGACGCAGGCGAGCGACCTTGAACATCGTGTGCTTGCCCATGTACCGCATCCGGCCCCAACCGGGCACGAGTGCGGCGTACGGCGTGTCGAGGTACGAGCGGTGATTCGGGCACACGATGTACGGCCCGTCGGTCGGCAGGTTCTCGCGACCCGACACGGTGGTGCGGGTCCAGAGCTTGAGCGGGAACGCGACCAGCAACCAGCCGATCTTGTACAGCGTCCGTGTCCAGAACGTGCCGCCCGGTCGGAACAGGTCGTGGTCGGTGTCGCTCACCGCGCTGCCTCCAGCAGTTCGAGGATGTGGTCGACCACCTCGTCGATGCTCATGCCGGTCGTGTCGACGACCTTCGACCCGGTCGCCTCCGTGAGTGGACTGTGTTCGCGGCTCGAATCGAACCGGTCGCGTTTGATGATGGACGCCTCGACCTCGTCGACGTCGCCGCCGACCTGGTTGACGCGTCGTTCGGCACGCACCCGCGGTGATGCGGTGACGTACAGCTTGAGCGCAGCGTCGGGGAACACCACCGATCCGATGTCACGCCCCTCGACGACGCCGCCGTCACGGTCGGCGACCCAGTCGCGCTGGCGCTGTACGAGCACCTCACGGACGGTCGGGTTGGCGGCGACCTGCGACACGGCTTCGGTGACGTCGCGACCGCGGATCGCCTCGGTGGCGTCGACGCCGTCGACCGTCACCGTCGAGTCGTCGATGCGGATGTCGACGAGCGGTGCGACCGCTGCGACATCGGCCAGGTCGCCTTCGGGCACGCCGCGCTGCTGCACGGCGAAGGTCATCGCCCGATACATCGCGCCCGTGTCGAGGTACTCGAGCCCGAGCCGGTCGGCGAGGGCCCGGCCGACGGTGCTCTTGCCGGCCCCGGCGGGCCCGTCGATCGCGATGACGAGCGGTGAGGCGCCGCTCACCAGGACGTCCCCAGCGGGCGGCCCTCGTCGTAGCCGGCGTGGCTCTGCACGCCGACGACGGCACGGTCGTGGAACTCGGGCACGGTCGCCGCACCGGCGTACGTGAACGACGACCGGACACCGGCGACGATCTGATCGATGATGTCCTCGACGCCGGGGCGTTCGGGGTCGAGGTACATGCGCGACGTGCTGATGCCCTCCTCGAACAGCTCCTTGCGGGCCCGGTCGAGGTTGGTCTCGGTCTTGGTGCGGTTGCGCACGGCGCGGTTCGACGCCATGCCGAAGCTCTCCTTGTAGAGGCGACCGTCGGTGTCGCGACGGGCGTCTGCCGCCGACTCGTGGGTGCCGGCGAGCCACGATCCGACCATCACGTTGCCGGCGCCGGCAGCCAGGGCGAGCGCGACGTCGCGCGGGAACCGGACACCGCCGTCGGCCCAGACGTGCTGCCCGAGGCGAGCCGCCTCGTCGGAGCACTCGACCACGGCGGAGAACTGGGGTCGACCCACGCCGGTCATCATGCGGGTCGTGCACATCGCACCGGGGCCGACACCGACCTTGACGATGTCGGCACCTGCCTCGACGAGCTGACGGGTGCCGTCGGCCGTCACGACATTGCCGGCAGCGATCGTGGCGTCGGGGCACGCAGCCCGCACCTGCTCGACCACGCCGAGCATCGTCGTCTGATGGCCGTGCGCCGTGTCGATCACGAGCACGTCGACGCCCATCGCCGCCAGCGCCTCGGCCCGTCCGACCGGATCGGCGTTGATGCCGACCGCCACGGAGGTGAGGAGGCGCCCATCGGCGTCGAGCGCCGGCCGGTAGATCGTCGAGCGGAGCGCACCCTTGCTGGTCAGCACGCCCAGCAGGCGGCCGTCGTCGTCGACGACCGGCGCGATGCTGCGGCGTTCGCCGTGCAGCACCTCGAACGCGTGCTCCGGCGTCACGTCGGCGGGCAGGGTGTCGAGCTCGGTCGACATCACGTGCTGGAGCTGGGTGAACCGGTCGAACCCGGCGGCGTCGTGCTCGGTGAAGATGCCGACCGGGTGCTGGTCGCGGTTCACCACGATCACGGCGCCGTGGGCGCGCTTGTGGATCAGCGCGAGCGCGTCACCGATCGTGTCCTTCGGACCGAGCGTGATCGGCGTCTCGAAGACCGGGTGGCGACTCTTCACGGACGACACGACCGTCTCGATGACGTCGACGGGGATGTCTTGGGGCAGCACGACGACGCCGCCCCGACGGGCGACCACCTCGGCCATGCGCCGTCCGGCGACCGCGGTCATGTTGGCGACCACGAGCGGGATGGTCGTGCCGATCCCGTCGGGCGTCGTCAGGTCGACGGCGAACCTCGAGCCGACGGCGGACAGGCTGGGCACCATGAACACGTCGTTGTACGTGAGGTCGTGGGGCGGGTTGGGGTGGAGCATCTTCATCGCAAACCTCCGCGATCGCGGCCGACACAGGCTAACGGCGCCGACCACCTCCGGACGTCGATGCCCGACCTACGCTGACACGATGGATTCGACACCGGTCGTACTCGTGCACGGATGGGGCGGATCGTTCGCCACCACCTGGGAACGCTCGGGGTTCACGATGCTGCTGGCCGACGCGAACCGGCCGGTGATCGGCGTCGACCTGCTCGGCCACGGCGACGCCGACAAGCCCCACGACCCGGAGGCCTACGCCGACCTGTCGGCCGGCGTGCTCTCGGCGATCGACGAGGCGGTCGGCGACGACGGCGGACCGGTCGACGCCGTGGGCTTCTCGCTCGGCGCGATGACCCTGATCAGGGCTGCGATCCGTCGCCCCGAGCGCTTCCGTCGGCTCGTGTTGGCCGGCGTCGGCAACAACGTGTTCGTGCGCGACGACGCGGCGACCGCCGCCATCGTCGAGGCGATCGAGACCGACAGCGACACCGCCGACCACGACACCGACAACCGCGCCCGGCTGTTCGCCCAGTACGCGCACCAGCCCGGCAACGACCCGGTGGCGTTGGCGGCGATCATGAAGCGCCCCCCGTCGACACCGCTCCGACCCGACGACCTGGCGGCGATCACCTGCCCGACGCTCGTGGCGGTCGGCGATCGCGACTTCGTCCTGCCGGCCGATCCGCTCGTCGACGCGCTCCCCGACGCCCGATTCGTGTCGCTGAAGCGCACCGACCACTTCGCGACACCGGAGTCGTTCGACTTCATCGACGCGACCTTGGAGTTCCTCGATGCCGTCCCCGGCTGACGGACTGATCACCACCGACCTCGACGTCGCGCTCGACCGGCTCCGACACGGCGGTCTCGTCGCGATCCCCACCGAGACGGTGTACGGCCTCGCCGCCGACGCCGAGCAGCCCGACGCCGTCGGGCGGATCTTCGAGGTCAAGGGCCGCCCTCGCGACCATCCGCTGATCGTCCACGTGGCGGGTCTCGATGCCATCGACGGCTGGACGAGTTCGGTGCCCGAGGCCGCCCGCACCCTCGGTCGGACGTGCTGGCCCGGCCCGCTGACGATGCTGCTCCCTCGCGGCGAACGGGCCACCGACGCGGTCACGGGCGGCCGACCCACCGTCGGGCTGCGTGCGCCGGCGCACCCACTCACCCACGAGCTCCTGGAGCGCTTCGGCGGCGGGCTCGCGGCACCGTCGGCCAACCGCTTCGGCAAGGTCAGCCCGACCTCGGCCGAACACGTGCTCCACGACCTCGCCGAGTTCCTCGTTCCCGGACGCGACGCGATTCTCGACGGGGGCCCGTCACTCGTCGGCGTCGAGAGCACGATCGTCGATCTCACCGTCGAGCCGCCGCAGGTACTGCGCGCCGGAGCGATCGACGCCGACGAGATCGGTCGACTCCTCGCGACGGCCGTCGCCGAGGCGACCGGACCGAGCCGGGCGAGCGGCATGCTCGAAGCCCACTACGAACCCGACTGCCTGGTGGTGCTCGCCGACTCGGTCGAAGCCGCCGAGCGCCGGGTCGACGCGGCCCGAGCCGACGGGCTCGCCGCCGACCTGCTCGATCGCACCGACGACGTCGTGCTCGCCGCCCAGCTGCTCTACGCCGACCTGCGTGACGCCGACCGGCGCGGCCTCGCCGAGCTCGTCGTCGTCCTGCCCCCGGCGACCGGTATCGGCGTCGCGATCCGCGACCGGCTCACGAAGGCAGCGGCGGGCGGGGCCCGTCGTCGCCCCAGTCGAGACGGTTGAGCTCCACCACGAACCGGTCGCGCACCTGATTCACCGTCGCGCCGTCGGGCGAGGCGACGGTCAGACTCACGGTCGAGCCGCCACCGTCGGGCACGACGTCGAGGCGGCACCAGGCCGTCGGCTCGTCGGTGAGGTGGGCCTCGAGCCGGTACGGCGGTTCGTCGTCGAGCACCACCCCGAGCACGTTGGCCACGATCAGCAGGGCCTCGTAGGCCTCGGCCGGCAGTGCTTCGATCGTGAACGAGGGATGATCACGCCCGACGCGCCCCCCGGGTCGACGCGGCGGTCGAGGTGCCGAGCCGGCTGTCTCGGGTTCGATCGGCGCGGACTCGGTGACGGCGCCGAGGCGCTGCAGGGCGGCGTCGGCGGCGGCGTTGACCCGTTGCATCTCGTCGGCGGATCCGCCGACGTCGGGGTGGGCCCGCTTGGCGAGCCGGTTCCGTGCGCGACGGACGTCGTCGGCCGTCGCTCCGGGGCCGAGACCGAGCTCGGCGAACGGATCAGACGACGGCCGGCTGCGACGGAACGCCATCGGCTCGTCGGGTCTCGTCGTCGGGCGAGACCGCTCGGCGGGTATCGAGCACCAGGAAGGTGGTGGCGATCATGACGAGGGTGGCGCCGAGCACGTGGATACCCACGAGCAGCTCGGGCACGTCGCTGAAGTACTGGATGTAGCCGAGCGCCGCCTGGGTCAGCCCGATCCCGATCCATCGCGACAGCGGCGTCATCAGGGCCTGCCGGTCGGTGGCGACCGTGCGGAGTCGCCAGGCGATCAGCAACGCGATGGCGATCGCCGTGAGCACCGTCACGGCGTGCAGCCGGGCAGCGGTCGGGATGGCGATGTCGAGCCGTTCGGCATTCTCGTCCCCGGCGTGCGGTCCGGCGCCGGTGACGACGGTGCCCGTGACGATCGCGATGGTGACGACGACGAAGTGGAGCCACACGAGACGCTCGGTGGGCTTGCTCACCGTCCGGCGCCGCGGCACGCCGTCGGGCTCACCGGAACGACGGACGAGGATGCTGCCGGCGGTGATCAGCATCATCGACAGCAGCATGTGGCCCTGGACGGCGATCGGGTGCAGATCGACCATGACGGAGATGCCGCCGAGGACGGCGTTCGCGACGACACCGACCACGAGCCACACCGAGAGCCAGGTCAGATCGGAGCGACGTGGCACCCGCCAGAGCGAACCGAGCACGGCGGCGATCACTGCGACACCGACGATGCCGGTGAACAGGCGGTTGACCTGCTCGATCGCTGCGTGCTTGGACGACACGTCGATCAGGCGCTGCGAGTTGCAGTTGGGCCAGTCGTCGCAGCCGAGGCCGCTGTTGGTCAGCCGCACCGAGGCACCGGTGATGATGATCACCGACAGCGCGACCAGTGCTCCGATCGCGATCGTGCGGTACCGAGCGGGAGTGATCTGCATCGCCATCACAGGCTACGGGCTACCGGGTGCGGTCGGCCGGGTCGACGTGTTCGAGGCTCGACAGTGACGAGAGACAGAAGGTGTAGCCGTCGTGGACCGGCATCGCCTCGATCCGGCTGACCGACGCGTGTCCCATGACGAACCGGTCCCACTCCCACGGCGTCGGGGTCAGCCCGAGGAGGTGTCCCATCGTGATCGAGTTGGTACCGACGTGGGCGACGAGGACGATCCGCTGATCGGGTTCGTCGATCGACCACACCGGCAGGCCGTGATCGCCGTCGATCCGCCGAACCCCACAGGCTGCGAAGAACTCGTCGGCGCCACGATGGATGCGGTCGGTGAACTCGCGGATCGACTCGCCGCCGACCAGGCCGTCCCACCGCTGCGCGACGGGACGTTCTCCCAGCTCACGGTATGCCTGCTGCGCCATCTCCTCGGGCTCACCGTGCCAGTCGGGGTCGCGGATCTCCTCCAGCCAGGGGGCGATCACCTCGTCGCGGCCGAGACGCTCGTAGAGCGGCGAGGCGGTCTGGCGCGCCCGCTGCAACGGCGACACGAACACGGCGTCGAACGATTCGTCGGCGAGCCGCCGGGCCATCGCGTCGGCCTGTCGGAGCCCGAGTCGGGTGAGCGGCGGGTCGACCACGTTGCGGCCGTCGCGTACCCATTCCGGTTGGCCGTGTCGGACGAGGACGATCTCCATGGCCGACGACCGTACCGCCGCTTCGTCGGTAGCGTGACGGGTGATGACGGCAACCGTGACCCCCGACGAGCGGCAGGCCGACGAACGCCGCCCGAACCCGTGGCTGCGCGGGTTCCTGCTCGTCATTCTCGCCCTGTTCGCCGCGTTCTGGATCTGGGCGCTGTTCTTCGCGTCGAAGGAAGCGGTGAACCGGATCGACGACCGGGCGTGGGCCGAGCGGGCCGAGGCGATCTGCCTCGAGGCCACCGAAGAACGGATCCAGCTCGCCGACCTCACCCGCATCGACCAGGCGGGCCCCGAACTGATCTACCGACGCGCCGAGATCGTCGACGAGTCGACCGACATCCTCGAGCAGATGCTCGACGACGTCGTCGCCGTCGAGCCCACCGACGAGAAGGGCCAGGGCATCGTCCCACTGTGGGAAGAGGAGTACCGCATCTACCTCGACGACCGGCGGGCCTACGCCGACACGCTCCGCGAGACCGGCGAGAACAGCGCCTTCTACGAGAGCGCCGTTGACGAACTGCCGATCAGCGAGCGCCTGGCGACCTTCGCCGGCGACAACGAGATGTCGACCTGCGCCCCGCCGATCGACCTGTCTCGCTGAATCCGCCGATCAGTACCGCTTGATCACCTTGGCCGGCACCCCGGCTGCCACCGAGTAGTCGGGGATGGTGCCGCGCACGACACTGTTGGCACCGATCACGACGTTGCGCCCGATCTGGGTGCCTGGCAAGACCACCGAACCGTGCCCGATCCAGGAACCGCGCCCGATCGACACCGGGCGTTCCGGCATCGTCTGCAACGACACGGGCACGTTGCGGTCGGCGTAGCCGTGGTTCTGGTCGGTGATGTACACGTAGTGACCGGTAAAGACGTCGTCGCCGATCTCGATCGACAGATGGCCGACGATGCCGCTCCCCCGCCCGATCAGGCACCGGTCGCCGATCGACACGACCGGGTCGGTGATGCACGTCTGCCCCGGCGCCATGCCGGCCGACAGCGCCACGTGCGGACCGATCACCGTGTCGTCGCCGATCCGGATGTAGTGCTCGTTCATGATCGTCGTCGGCGGGAAGCAGATCACGCTGCGCTCGCCGAACGCACCGAAACGATCGGCCCGACGGGTGCCGGGACCGATCGACGCCCATTCCTTCGTGACGTCGTAGGCCCGATTGATCACCTCGCCGACGGCGAGCTTGGCCCGGCCCGCGTAGCGGACCCACAGGGTGTCGGGCGGAGGCGGACGACGCATCGGCGGCACGCTACCGTCGTCGTGTGAGCAGCGCCCGCGACCCAGGCAGCCTGTCCGACGTCGACGGTGTGCTCGTCGGACACCACCAGCGCACGGGCCGGGGCTGGCAGACGGGCACCACCGTGGTCCACGTCCCGGCGGGCGCCGTGTGCGCGGTCGACGTCCGAGGCGGCGGCCCGGGCACCCGCGAGACCGATGCGCTCGCACCCGGCAACCTGGTCGATCGGGTGCACGCCGTGTGCCTGTCGGGCGGGAGCGCCTACGGCTTGTCCGCCGCGGACGGCGTGATGGCCGAGCTCGAGACCCGCGGACTCGGCGTGCCGGTCGGCGACGACCCGGCCCACGTGGTGCCCGTCGTGCCGACCGCCGTCGTCTTCGACCTCGGCCGGGGCGGCCGGTTCGGCGCGCGGCCGGGACCCGACTTCGGCGCCCGAGCGCTGCGGTCGGCGAAGCGAACCTCGCGTCGCGGATCGATCGGCGCAGGCACCGGCGCACGGGCCGGCGGCCTGCAGGGTGGTGTCGGCATGGCATGCGCGATCGTCACCGTCGGCGACGTCGCGATCAGGGTCGGTGCACTCGCCGTCGTCAACGCGGCCGGCTGCGCCGTCGATCCACGGTCCGGAGCACCGTGGGTCGACCACCCGGCGGTCCGACGGCCGACGGCCGACGATCGCCGCGCGTGGCGGGCCTGGGTGCACGAGCAGACGGTCGAACGTCAGGCCCTCAACACCACCATCGGCGTGGTCGCCACGGACGCGGCACTCGACCGCGCCGAGGCGGGCCGTGTCGCGATGGGGGCACACGACGGGCTGGCACGGGCGATCCGTCCGGCGCACGCACTGACCGACGGCGACGCCGTCTTCGCGCTCGCCACCGCCGACCGGTCGCTGCCGACCGACAGCGACGGTCTCGTCCGCACCGCGACGTCGCGGGTCCAGTACCTGAATGCGATCGCTGCGGCATCGGCGGAAGTGTTCGCCCTGGCCTGCGTCGACGCCGTCGTCAGCGCGACGACACTCGGGTCGGCACCGGCGTACCTCGATCTGTGCCCCGGCGCACGGCGCCCCTAGTCTGCGCCCATGCAGCTCCTGACGACGCCGAACGAGATGCGCGCCTGGTCACGGGCGCGACGCCGTGACGGTCGCCGCATCGGGGTCGTCCCCACGATGGGCGCGCTGCACGCCGGACATCTCGAGTTGGTGCGGGCGGCGGCCGAACGTGCCGACGACGTCGTCGTCACGATCTTCGTCAACCCGCTGCAGTTCAACCAGTCGGCCGACTTCGACTCGTACCCGCGACCGATCGACGACGACGTCCGCCAGTGCGAGGCGGCGGGCGTCGCAGCCGTCTACGCCCCGACGGCATCGGTGATGTACCCGGACGGCTTCCAGACCCATGTCGAACCCGGCGATCTCGCCGATCGGCTCGAGGGTCCGATGCGCCCCGGTCACTTCCGCGGGGTCACGACGGTCGTGACCAAGCTGTTCGGCGCCGTCGAGCCCGACGTCGCGATGTTCGGCCGGAAGGACTTCCAACAGCTCGCGATCATCACCCGGATGGTCGCCGACCTCGACATGGGCATCGAGATCGTCGGCGTGCCGATCGTGCGCGAACACGACGGGCTCGCACTGTCGAGCCGCAACGTCCGACTCACCGATCGCGATCGTTCGGCAGCCCTCGTGTTGTCCCGCTCGTTGCAGAGCGGCCGCGCTGCGTACGAACGCGGCGACACCGACGCCTCGTCGCTCATCGACCTCGTCCGCTCCTCGATCGAGGCGGAGCCCCGGGCTCGGCTCGAGTACGTCGAACTGGTCGACTCGGCGACGCTGCGCGACGTCGACCGGGCCGACGACCACAGCGTGTTGCTGACGGCCGCCTGGTTCGGCGACGTCCGCCTGATCGACAACCTGCCGCTCGAAGCGGGCTAGGCGGTCGGCTCGTCGAGATCGGCGACGAGTGTCGCCACGAGTGCGTCGGCGACTTCCCGTCGCTCCCCCGATGCGGCTCGCACGACCTGGTGCACCCGTTCGACGGGCGCGAGCTCGTTGCCGCGCTGCCACGGGACGATGTTGTCGTCAACCCACGACTCGGAAAGGATCGCGACGCCGAGCCCGGCCGACACCGCTTCGAGCATCGCGCCGGTCGACGATCCGGAGAAGGCCGTGTAGTGATCGATGCCGGCTCGGCTGAGCGCCTCGAGCGGGCGGTCGTAGCTGTGGTGCTGGGGCACCGACGACACGATCGGCACCTCGTCGACCTCGTCGAACGGCCACGCCCACGACGACACCCAGATCAGCTCGTCGGCCCAGAGGGTGCGGTCGTCCGAGCGCCGTTCGGAGGCGGTGACGAGCAAGGTGGCGACGTCGAGCTTGCCGCGGTCGAGCAGGCGTGCCAGTTCGTCGCTGCCGCTCGACACGATCTCGATCGTCGCGCCGGGGTGGTTGACGTTGAAGCGGCTGAGCAGCTCGGTGACGTTCGACGCGGTGAGTTCGGCGTTGGTGCCGAAGCGGACGCGCCCGGTGAGCGTCGACGTGGACAGCCGGGCGACCGCCCGGTCGTGGACGGCGACGATGTTGCGGGCGTCGACCAGCAACTCTCGACCGTCGAGTGTGGGGCGCAGATCGTGTCCGTCGCGGATCAGCAAGGCCCGACCGACGTGTTCTTCCAACCGCTTGATCTTCCAGCTGACCGCCGACTGACTCATCTCCAGCTGTTCGGCGGCGCGGGTCATGCTGCCCAGATCGACGACGGCGATGAGGGTTCGGAGGGATTCGGTGTCGAGCCGCACGGTCTCACCCTACGGACCGATCCCGCCCTATGACAATCTGTCATGAAATCAGAGATTTCCGTTGCTTGCGTCATGGCGAATCGCTCCCGATACTGAGGGCATGCGTCGTCGTCACACCCCCGCCCCGCTGCCCCACGCCCCCGTCAACCCCAACGCCTTCTGGCGTGACGCGGTCGGTCCGGGCATGCAGATCGCCGCCAGCACCGATCGGATCGCGCGCTTGCGGCGCGTCAACCCGCGTTAGCGAGCAACAGCACGAACTCGAACGGGCTCTCGACGTCGTCGAGCCAGCCCGAGAGCACCAGCGTCAACGCGACGCCGTTGAGGATCGCGTGTGCGAGCATCGGCGGTCCGAGGCGTCGGAACAGATACGCCGAACCGCCGAGCACCACGCCCACGGTCGAGAGCACCATCACGAGGCCGACGTTGCCGATCCCGCGTGACGGGTCGACGTGGGCGGCGCCGAACAGGACGCCCTGCAGCACCAGCGCGACGGCGAGCGGCATCCGGCCGATGAAGCCGCGCAACACGATGCCGCGGAAGATCAGCTCCTCGACGAGCGGTGCGGCGACGACGGCGGCGACCAGGAGTGCCACCACGTAGGTGCGGTCGTCGCCGGTCAGCTCGCCGTCTTCGATGTTGGACGTGAACGGGATGTCGAGCGCCAGGATGACGGCGGCCATCATCGCCTGACACAGCACCGCGGTGAGCCACGTGAGCGGTCCCCATCCGAGATCGCTCCACCGCGGGCGCCAGCCGAGCGCCCGCCACGATCCGTCGCCGTCTCGGCGGCGGACCCGCCACGCCCACCACAGCGACGGGCCGTACGACACGACAGCGGCGAGGGCGATGTACACCGCGAGCGGCCAGTCCTCGTCGACCACGAGGTCGAGCACCACCTTGCCGGCGACGAGCGACGCCGTCAGCACCACCAGGGCGCCGATCGCGGCGCGGAGCGGCAGCGTCGGATGCGGCTCGCGCTGCTGCAACGGCGGCATCGTCGGCGCCACCCCCGGCACCACCGGGACGGGGGCACCCACCCAGGCACGACCGTCGAAGTAGCGGAACCCACCCGTGTACGGGTCGGGGTACCAGCCGGCGGGGGCCGTGGTGGGAGGGGGTAGGGAACTCACCACCTCGCATCGTATTGGCGCGTAGCGTGTTGGCGTGCCGTCACCGTCGCGCCGATCCGTTTGGGTCGACACCCTCCCCGACCACGAGCGATTCGCCGGCGGCGCGTCGATGCCGCCCGGCGACGCCGACGTCGTGATCGTCGGCGCCGGCTACACCGGACTCTGGACCGCCTGGTACCTGCACGAACGTCGGCCCGATCTCCGGGTCGTCGTGCTGGAGGCCGAGCACGTCGGGTTCGGCGCATCGGGCCGCAACGGTGGTTGGTCGTCGGCGATCCTGCCGATGAGTCTCGATGCGGTCGCCCACCGCCACGGCGCTGCTGCGGCACACCGGATGCAGGATGCGATGCACCGCACGGTCGACGAGATCGAACGGTTCGCCGTGCAACACGCCGCGGACGGGGTGTTCCATCGCGGCGGAACGCTCGACGTCGCCCGCTCGGCGCCGCAGGAGGAACGGCTGCGCGAACACCTCGGCGAGATGCACCGCCACGGATTCTCCGATGACGACTACCGCTGGCTCGGCCGGGCCGACACCGAAGCGAGGGTCCGCATGACCGACGCGATCGGTGCCGTGTGGACCCCGCACTGCGGCACCGTGCACCCGCTCCGGCTCGTCCACGCGCTGGCACGCACCGTTGCGAGCGCAGGGGTCGGCATCGTCGAAGGCGTCCGCGTCGAGTCGATCGAGCCGGGTCGGGTCACGACCTCGCACGGCACGATCAGCGCCGACACGGTCGTACGGGCGACCGAGGGCTACACGTCACGGTTGCCGGGCTACCGGCGCGATCTCCTGCCGATCTACTCACTGATGATCGCGACCGAACCGCTCCCCGACGCCGTGTGGGCCGAGATCGGCTTGGCCGAGCGGCCGACATTCGCCGACGGCCGCCACCTCATCATCTACGGCCAGCGGACCGCCGACGGGCGGTTCGCGTTCGGTGGCCGTGGCGCTCCGTACCACTTCGGCTCACGGATCTCGCCCGAGTTCGATCACGACGATCGGATCGCCGAGCTGCTGTCGACGTCGCTGCGTCGCCTGTTCCCGGCGATTTCCGATGCTGCGATCACCCACCACTGGGGAGGCGTGCTCGCCGCGCCGCGCGACTGGCACTGCGCCGTCCGCTACGACGCTCGGACCGGGATGGCGTCGGCGGGCGGCTACGCCGGCGACGGGGTCAGCACCACCAACCTGGCCGGCCGCACGCTCGCTGCGCTGATCGGCGGCGAGCACGGCGACGGTGACGACGAGCTGGTCCGTCTGCCGTGGGTCGGACATCGATCGCGCCGGTGGGAGCCCGAGCCGCTGCGATGGTTGGGTGTCAACGCCGGGCGGACGGCGGCACGGCGAGCCGACGAATCGGAGGCCGCACACGGGCGCGAGTCGCGCGTGTGGGGACGGGCGATGTCACTGATCCTCGGCCGGTAGCGGGTACCGGTCGGGCGGGCCGTCGGGGTCGTGCACCCAGACGGCGAAGAAGTCGTCGAGGTCGCCGCCCCACACCTGCTCGGCGACTCGCTGGAAGTCGTCGGTCGATGCCGACCCGTCCAGGTGCTCGGCGACCCACGTGCGCAGTGTCAGGAAGAAGGCGTCGTCGCCGATCACCTGGCGCAGCGCATGCAGCGCGACCGCCCCGCCGTTGTACGAGACGGAGCCGAACAGATCGGTCGGCTGCGACAGCGGCCAACCATCGGGCGGGAGCGACAGGAGGGCGAGTTCGGCCTCTCGGTCGAGCGTCGACAGGCCGATCTCGTCGAACCACAGCATCTGGGCGTAGGTGGCGAATCCCTCGTTCAGCCAGATGTCGTCCCACGTGGACGGCGACACGGCGTTGCCGAACCACTGATGCGCGAGTTCGTGCGACAGGAGCAGCTGCTGGAGCGGCCCGAGGGTGCCGTCGAGGTCGTCGACGCTGAACAGCGACAGGCCCTGGGTTTCCATCGCCAAGCCGGATTGCGAGTCGGCGAGGGCGAGGCCATAGCGGTCGAACGGGTACGGACCGAACAGCTCCGCGAAGAACCGCATCTGGTCGCGGGTGACGCCGAGGTAGCGGTCGAGGGCGTCGACGTCGTCGCTCAGGACCACGTGCCGCAGCTCCACCGTGTCACCGGCGACCGTGATCTCGCCGTCGTCGACGAAGTCGTAGTCGCCCACGAGCAGCAGCGTGAGGTAGCTCGCCATCGGTTCGTCCTGTTCCCACACCCACGTCGTCGTGTCGTCGTCGGCCACGATGTCGACGAGCGCGCCGTTGGCAACCGCCTCGTCGCCGGCCGGCACCGTGAGCCGGAACGACCACGTGGCCTTGTCGGTCGGGTGGTCGTTGGCCGGCATCCACGTGCTCACCCCGTCGGGTTCGTTGACGCTCCACAGACCGTCCGCCGACACGAAGATGCCGGCGTCGGGCCCGAACGACGGCCCGGGGTCGACCGAGGTGCCGAACTCGATGACGGCGGTGAACTCGTCGCCCGGTGCGAGTACCCGATCGAGCGGCAGCAGGAGCTCACGATCCTCGACGAGCACATCGATCGACGCGCCGTCGACCTCCGCCGAATCGACGTCGGGGCCGTCGAGGTCGAACGCCAGCAAGTCGGTCGGCGCCTCGGTGCGGCCCGAGATCTCGACGACGCCGTCGATCGACCGGCGAGCGGGATCGATCTCGAGCTCGACGTCGTAGTGCTCGATGTCGAGACCGGTCGCACCGAGCGTCGGATAGCGCCGATCGCCCACCGACGTCGACCGCTCCACGGCCGGCACGGTGGTCGGTGTCGTTGCCATGGTGGTCGCAGTCGTCGTCGCAGTCGTCGTCGTGGTCGTTGACGGGGCCGCCATCGACGTCGTCGGCGTGGCGCTCGCCGGCACGGTCGTCTCGACGGGCGCCGGGACGGTTGCGACAACAGCGTTCTCGGGCCCGTCGGCGGCGCACGAGGCCGAAATCGCCGTCAAGACGACCACCGAGAGGGTTCGCCCGCTACCACGCACGGTGCCGAAACTATCCCGTTGCATGAGGGCGTTGGACCCGCCCGGTCGTGCTCCGAGCAAGCTTTCCTCAAGAACGAATCAGGTCGGTTGAGGGTCCCCCGGGGAGGGCCGATGACCCCTACGTGATCGAAGACCCCTCCACCTCGCCGCAGCGTTCCCGCCGCCTGCTGGCCGTCCTGACCATGATGGCGACGTTCGTCGTCGCCACGATCGCCGGTGTCGCCGGCGCCCCCGGCACCGCGTCGGCCGGCGGTCCGGCCGACGACGACTGGCTCGGCGTCGTCAACACGTACCGGGCGATGTCGGGTCTCGCTCCGGTCACGGCGAACGCCCAGTGGTCGGCCGAAGGTCAGGCGCACTCGAACTACATGCTGCTGAACGGCATCAGCCACGACGAGGTCCCGGGCCGTGCGGGGTACACCGCCGGGGGCGACGTCGCCGGCAACAGCGGCAACGTCGCCGTGTCGAGTTCGATCAATGCCAAGGCCCGCAACCACATCGATCTCTGGATGACCGGGCCGTTCCACGCGATCGGCATCCTCCGTCACAATCTCAAGGTGAGTGGCTTCGGTCTGGCCACCAGCTCGAACACCCCGACCCCGTGGGCGTCGGCCGGAACGCTCGACGTCATCCGCGGCATCGACACGAGCATCCCCCGCCCCTCCACGCCGATCACCTTCCCGGGCAACGGCGCCACCGTGCCGCTCAACGCCTTCATCACCGAGTTCCCGAACCCGATGACCCTGTGCGGCTGGAGCGGCAGCGCCGGTCTCCCCCTCATCGCCATGATGCCGAACGACGTCACGAACGCCTCGGCGACGATCACCGGCCCCAACGGCCCGATCGACACCTGCGTGCTGCACAAGGGCAACACCGGCGCCGACGGCACGGCCCAGGCCATCCTCGACGGTGACAACGCCGTCATCGTCATGCCCCGCACGGTGCTCCCGAACGGCGCCTACAACGTCACGGTCAACTCGAACGGCGGCGCCGTCAGCTGGCAGTTCGAGGTCGACACCTCGGCCGACCTGATGGCAACCCCCGCCCCGTTGCCCGACACTGAGCCGTCGGCCGCTCCGGTCAACTTCGAGCCGGTCGATCCCTTCCGCCTCGTCGACACCCGCAAGGGCCAGGGTGCCACCCGCATCCGTTCGGGCCAGACGGTCAAGATCAACGCCGCCAGCGCCGATGTCGCTGCGATCAGCGCCAACTTCGTCGCCGTCAACTCGTCGAAGGCCGGCCACCTGACGGTCTTCAACTGCTCGTCGAAGGTGCCCGAGGTCAGCACGCTCGGCTACACGCCGGGCACGTCGGTCGCCAACCAGGCGATCGTCCCGCTCGAGCAGGGCAAGTTCTGCATCTACGCCCATGCCTCGGTCGACGTGATCGTCGACGTGAACGGCTACTACCGTCCCGGCACCGAGTCGGCCGAGTTCACGCCGCTCGACCCCAAGCGTCTGTACGACTCCCGCGAGACCAAGCGGCTGAAGGCGGGTGTGGAGCGCAAGATCCGCATCACCGGCACCGTCGGCGGTCCCCCGGTCGGCGCCGACGCCGTCGCCCTGAACGTCACCGCCGTGCGCGGCGCCGGAGCCGGCCACCTGCAGGTGTACCCCTGCGGTGCCACCAGCTCGCTGCAGACCTCGGCCGTCAACTACGTGCCGGGCGAAGCCCGCCCGAACAGTGTGGTCGTCGGCACCGACAGCCAGGGCCAGGTGTGCGCCAAGGCGTTGACCGACCTCGACATCACCGTCGACGTGACCGGCTACTTCGACACCGGCGCCGGCTACGAGTTCACCGCCCTCGACCCGATCCGCCTGTTCGACAGCCGCAAGGCGTTCTCGGGCCTGAACGAGGTCACGAAGGGTCAGCGTGTGCGGGCCGGTCAGGTCGTCAAGCTGCAAGTCGCCGGCGAGCGAGGCATCCCGAGCAACGCCAAGGCGGCGTCGGTCAATGTCACCGTCACCCAGCCGACCGCCGGGCTGCACGTCACGGTCTTCCCGTGCGGCAGCCAGCCCAGCACGTCGAACCTGAACGCCGGTGCCGGTCAGACGGTGGCGAACGGGGCGATGGTCAAGCTGTCCAGCAAGGGTCAGGTGTGCGTGACCAGCCTGAAGGACACGCACCTCATCGTCGACATCAACGGCGTCTGGTCCTGATCACCGGTGCAGGCCGGGCTCGGTGATCCGAGCCCGGTACCGCACGGTGAAGACGGAGTCGCCCGACAGGATCCCACCCCGGCCGAGCATCCGGCCGCCCTCCCAGTTCGACAGCCCGAGTTCGGGCGCATCGAGGGCGTACTGACCGTCGACCCAGCGGGTCATGCCGTCACCGACGAACGGGGCGTCGACCGTGTCGAAGAAACGCCGGTGCTCGTCGTCCGACTCGCTGATCAGCGCCGCGACGAAGCGAGGACTGTGGGTGTTGCAGAGTTCGACCGCCTCGTCGACCGAGTCGACGACGTGCAGGGTGACCTCGGGTGACCCCTCCCACTCCCACTCGTGGCCGAGATCGTCGACCGCGTACTCGCTGACGAAGGGCTCGTCGTGGACACCATCGGCCCGCTCGACGCGGGCGGTGCGGGTGGTGACGTCGGTCGGCAGATGAGCGAGCGCCGCGCCGGTCGCGTGGATCCGTCCGTCGGCGCCCCGCCGCTCCCCCGCCGCGTCGACCGCGGCGACGAACCGTGGCATCAGGTCGTCGACCCGTTCACGGACGATGCAGCACACGTTGAGGGTGTTGCAGACCTTCCGGTCGAGCGACCACCGCACCGCCTGCTCGAACCGCTCGGCGTCGGCGTCGGACGCGGCGACCATCCAGGCGCCGCCGGTGCCGTGGAGGCTGACGGCGATGCCCGATGCCCGGGCGACGGCACCGAGCTGCGCCACCGCGGGTCCGGACCCGCGAGCGACGGCGAGCGACAGCCGGTCGTCGGAGAACAGCGCCCAGCCGGCGGCGTGCGCGGCCGACGGAACGAGTGACACGGTGCCCGCCGGGAGTCCGGACGCTGCGAGGGCCGGGTCGAGCGCGTGCTCGACGATCGCCTGTGCCGTTCCGAGTGCGTCGGAGCCGATCCGGAACACGACCGTGTTGCCGGTGCGGACGACGCCGGCGGCGTCGGCGAACACGTTCGGCCGCCCCTCGAAGACGAAGCCGACGACCCCGAGCGGGGCACGACGGGCCTCGACGCTCCACCCGTCGTGGTCGACGGTGCGGACGATCTCGTCGCGGCTCATCGCCGCCGACGCCCACCCACGCAGTCCGGCGATCATGTCGTCGCGCATCGTCGCCGAGAGTTCGAGCCGTGTCGTCGAGCGGCCGCGCGCTCGAGCCCGCTCGATGTCGACCTGGTTGGCGGCGCTGATCGGCGCGAAGGCGGCGTCGTCGGCCAGCCGGTCGGCGAACTCGTCGAAGAAGGCGGTGATCTGTTCGTCGCTGCAACGAGTGAGCGCTGCGAAGGCGCCGACCGCTGCGCCGACGGCAGTCGCGGCACGCTCGTGCTCGGCGGCAGGCACGTGGAGCAACTGGCCGGAGTTCGGATCGACGATCACCCGATCGCCCGGCTCGAACGCCGCGGCGAGTTCGGCGGAAACCTCGGTGACACGGTCGCCGCCGTACACGATCGGCTGGCCGGCGGTGAGCGACGTGAGCTGCCCGGGTGCGTGGGTCATGGCGGACCAGCGTACGCTCGGCTCATGGCCGAGCCCAATGACGACCGCCTGTACTTCCGTCAGCTGCTGTCGGGTCGCGACTTCGCGACCGACGACCAGATCGCGCAGCAGATGGTCAACTTCGTCTACGCCATCGGCGACCGCTCGACCGGCGAGTGCGTGCTCGTCGACCCGGCCTACGACCCGTCAGGCCTCGTCGACGCGGTCGAGGCCGACGGGATGACGGTCACCGGTGTCCTCGCCACCCACTACCACCCGGATCACGTGGGCGGTTCGATGATGGGGTATTCGATCGACGGCATCGGCGGCCTGCTCGAGCGGGTGTCGTGCCCGATCCACGTGCAGCGCGACGAGGTGCCGTGGGTGACCCGGACGACCGGTGTCGACGAGGCCCAACTCGTGGCGCACGACTCCGGCGACGTCGTGACGGTCGGCGACGTCGAGATCCAGCTGGTGCACACGCCGGGCCACACGCCCGGCAGCCAGTGCTTCCTCGTGCGCAACAAGCTCGTGTCCGGCGACACCTTGTTCCTCGACGGCTGCGGCCGCACCGACCTCCCGGGCAGCGATCCGCAGTTGATGGTCGAGAGCCTCAAGCGGCTCAGCAAGGTCGACGACGACGTGGTGCTCTACCCCGGTCACCGCTACTCGCTCGCGAGCAGCGCCGGGATGGCGCAGGTCAAGCAGTCGAACTGGGTGTTCGATCAGATCCTGGGCACCTGATCGCCCACTCCCCCGTCACCAGGTGTCGACGTTCGGCCGCACCGGTCCGTCGGGCCGCGGCGGCGCCGACTCGAGGATCGCACTGATCCACCGTCGGGTGTCGACCGGATCGATCACGTCGTCGATCTCGAAGTACTCGGCCACGCTCAGGGCCTTGCCGACCTCGTAGAGCCGGCCGACGAGTTCGGCGAACAGGGCGTCGCGGTCGGCATCGGTGGTGCAGGCATCGAGTTCCTTGCGGTACCCGAGCCGGACCGCTCCCTCGAGCCCCATGCCGCCGAACTCGCCGGTCGGCCACGCGATGCAGGCCAGCGGCGCCTTGGTCGAGCCGCCCATCATCGCCTGGGCGCCCAGGCCGTACGACTTGCGCAGCACGATCGACACCATCGGTACCGTCACGTTGGCGCCGGTGACGAACAGGCGCGAGCAGTGCCGCACGAGCGCCGTCTCCTCGGTCTCGGGGCCGACCATCATCCCGGGCGTGTCGACGAGGCTGACGATCGGAATGCCGTGGGCGTCGCAGAGCTGCATGAACCGGGCCGCCTTGTCGGCACCGTCGGACGTGATCGCGCCCGCGAGGTGCGCTGGATCGTTGGCGATCACGCCGACCGGTCGCCCCTCGACGCGTGCCAGCGCCGTGATCATGCCGTTCGCGAAGTCGCGCCGGAGTTCGAGCACCGAGTCGGTGTCGAACAGGGCCTCGATCGCCGCCCGCACGTCGTAGCTGCGCAACCGGTCGGTGGGGACGACGTCGCGGAGCGCGGTCTGGTCGGGGCACGTCCAGTCGGCCACCGGCCCTTGGAAGTACGACAGGTACTGCTTGGCGATCGCCGTGGCGTGGGCCTCGTCGTCGGCGACGACGTCGACGACGCCGTTCGCTCGCTGGACCTCGATCGGGCCGACCTCGGTCGGCGCGTACACGCCGAGGCCACCGCCTTCGATCATCGCGGGGCCACCCATCCCGATGTTGGCGTCACGGGTGGCGATCACGACGTCGCAGCAGCCGAGGATCGCCGCGTTGCCGGCGAAGCAGTAGCCGGACGCGATACCGACGAGGGGCACGGTGCCCGAGAGCTGGCCGAACCACAAGAACGCGAGGCAGTCGAGACCCGACACACCGGGTGTCTCGGTGTCGCCGGGACGGCCACCGCCGCCCTCGGTGAAGAACACGACCGGGAGTCGGAGTCGTTCGGCCACCTCGAACAGGCGGTCTTTCTTGATGTGGTTGCGGGTGCCCTGGGTGCCCGCCAGGACCATGTAGTCGTACGACACCGCGACGGCGCGGGCGTCGCGTCCCTCGAACAGGGCGCCGTTGATCGTGCCGATACCGCCGATCATGCCGTCGGCCGGCGTGTTGGCGATCAGGTCGTCGTGGGTCCGTCGCTTTCGCTGCGCCGCGACGGCGAGCGGGCCGTACTCGACAAAGGTGCCGTCGTCGACCAGGTCGGCGAGGTTCTCGCGTGCGGTGCGGTGACCGCGACCGTGTCGCTTGGCGACGGCCTCGGGCCGGGCCTCGTCGAGGCCGAGTTCGTGTCGGGCGATCACGTCGGCGAGATCACGGCGGTCGGTGCCGGTGGGACCGGCGGTGACGATCTCGTCCGCGGCGACAGCTTCGTCCTCACCGACGGGTTCGACGTGGACGATCGGGGTGCCTGCCTGGACCGTCGTGCCCTCGGCCACTGCGATCGACGAGACCCGGCCGGCCACACCGGCGACCACGTCGTGGTGGAGTTTCATCGACTCGACGAGGGCGACCACCGTCCGTTCGCCGACGACGTCGCCCTCGCCGACGAGGATCGAGACGATGGTGCCCTGGAGTTCGGAGTGGACGGCTTGAGCCATCCGCCGATGATGGCAGCCTGCCTCCGGTCCGCGGAGAACCGGAGCGTCAGTCGGTGCCGGGTCGTCGCTGGTAGGCGGTGATCGACTGCTCGCCCATGACGAGCTCGGCCGCCACCGCCGCGAACAGCGCCGGCACGATGAAGCCGGGCGTGCCGGTGGTCTCGGCGACGAACATCACTGCGGCGAGCGGCACGCGATAGCCGGCGCCCAGGAACGCCGCCACGCCGAGGCCCGTGTAGAGCTGCTCACGGCCGTCGTGGAGGACCTCGGCGATGCCGCGTCCGGTGATACCGCCGGCGACGACCAGGGGCACGAACACCCCGCCCACGCCGCCGCCGGCGACGGTGAACGCCGACGCCGAGCAGCGGATGAGGAACATCGCGACGAGCAGCCAGATGGCGATGTCGCTCTCCACGAAGAGCCACTCGCGGAAGACCTCGTAGCCGCTCCCCATGCTGAGCGGCATGCCGGTGAGCTCACGGCTGATGAAGAACAGGCACGTCAGCGACAGCGACGCGAAGACGAGGCGGAACGGGAGCGCTCGGAGCGAGAACCCCTTGGCGATCCGCATCACCTTGGCGAAGAAGCGGGCGCCGATCGCACACGTGGCACCGACGACGACGGCGCCGAACAAGTCGATCAGCTCGAAGCCCTGCACCGAGAAGGTTCCGAAGCTGAGCAGCGGTGTCGTGCTGCTCAGCGTCACGAAGGTGAGATACCCGGAGGCGCTGGCGACCAGCGCGGGCAGCAGCATGCGGCGTGCCATGTCGTCGCGGTAGGGCACCTCGAGCGCGAAGATCGCTCCGGTCGCCGGCGCCTTGAAGATCGCTGCCACGCCGGCGGCCGCACCGGCGACGAGCAGGGTGCGGTGGTCGCTCCCTCGGAACGGTCGCGGCAACTTGCTCTGGAGCAACGACCCGAGCGCCGAACCGCCGTAGAGCGAGGGGCCTTCGAGGCCGAGCGAGCCGCCGGACCCGAGGGTGAGCACCGACGCGCTGATGCGGGCCGCCAGATGGCGGGGTCGGAGGCGATAGGCCGGATCGTGGAACGCTCGCAGGTATTCGTCGGAGGTCGACGGTGACGCGCCGCCACCCATGAACTTCAGCACGATCGCCGACCCGACGAGACCCGCTGCGGGCGCGGTCGCCGTGACCCACAGCGGCGCCTCCAGCACGGCATGGAAGATCTCTTCGACGACCCACTCGAAGCCGCGCACGCCGAGTCCGGTGAGGACGCCGGTGATCGCTGCGAGCAGCACCATCTCGCGTGAGCGTCGGACCAGCTCACGGAGCTCGTCCCGTCGCACCTCGAACGATTCCGGGCGCAATGCCCTCATCATCCGTCGGCGCCACACGTCGCCCGAGTGTAGGGGTCGTCCACACGGCGCACCCAGCCAGATCGTCCGGCACCCAGCCAGATCATCACGGCACCCAGCCAGATCGTCCGGCGCACCCAGCCAGATGATCCCGGCACCCAGCCAGATCGTTCGGCGCACCCGGCCCGCGTCCTCATCGGGCCGGGGGTCCAACCATCGGGTGGCGCCCAGCACTACGTTTCGACGTCGTGGAGTTCGTGCGCGCCGTCGACGAGGAGTGCTGGGAACGGGGCGGCAACCTCTGCACCTGGGTCTACGAACGCACGGGCGAGAACGAGACCGCCGCCAACTTCGCGAGCTGGTTCGTCGACCGCCCGCTGCGCATCATCCTGATCCTCACCATCGCGTTCATCGCCACCCGGCTGACGAAACGATGGATCAAGGGGCTGGTCGCCGGCGTCATCGCGCCGAAGTCGACGCCGACGCAGAAGCTCGAGAAGCTCGGCATCGACGTACCGAGCCAGATCGCGGCCCAGCCCTCGGCCCGGAAGGCGTCTCGGGCCGAATCGATCTCGACGTTGCTCACGAGCACGGCCGTGGTGATCATCTGGACGATCACCGTGCTGATCATCCTCGGCGAGTTCGGTGTCGACCTCGCACCACTGATCGCCGGTGCCGGCATCGCCGGCGTCGCACTCGGCTTCGGTGCGCAGCAACTGGTCAAGGACTGCATCTCGGGCCTGTTCATGCTGCTCGAAGACCAGTACGGCATCGGCGACGTGATCGACCTCGGCGAGGCGACGGGCACCGTCGAGAACGTGTCGCTCCGCACGACGGTGCTCCGGGGCGTCGACGGCACCGTGTGGCACGTCCCGAACGGTGTCGTGCAGCGGGTCGGCAACCTGAGCCAGCTGTGGTCGGTCGCCCTCGTCGACGTCGACGTCGCCTACGACACCGACCTCGATCGTGCCCGCGAACTGCTCGAGCGCGCCGCGAACAATGTGTGCGAGCGCGATGAGCACGTCTCGCAGATCATCCAGGCGCCGAGGGTCCTGGGTGTCGAGGCCCTGGCAGCCGACGGCATCACCATCCGTGTGATCACCCGGGTCGAGCCCGGCGCGCAATGGGAGATCCAACGCGAGATGCGAGAAGAGATCAAGAATGTGTTCGACGCCGACGGCATCGAGATCCCGTTCCCCCAGCGCACCGTCTGGATGCGCGCCGACGAGGCCGCAGCGACCACGAGCGAGGGGTGATGCAACTCGCCGGCATCTTCGACCGCCCGTCGACCAACACCGTCGCGATCGCGATCGCGTGTACCGCGATCGGCTGGGCGTTGCACTGGTGGTTCGAGTACTCGACCCGGTCCGAACGCGCCGACCCGCACGGTGAGCAACGCCCCGAACCGGTCGAGGGCCAGACGATCGAGCCGCCTGCCGTCGTCGGGTTGATCACGAACGAGTTCACCGCGCCGCAGAGCGCCGTGACCGCCACCTCGCTCGATCTCGCCGCTCGCGGCTGGATCCGGTTGACGAGCACCGACGGCGAACTCGTCGTGGTGACCCGCGGCAACCCGGCCGGTGGCGACTCGCTCCTGCCGTTCGAGCAGCAGGTGCTCAACCATCTCGCGTCCCGGGCGTTCAACGACGTCAGTTCGGCGAGCACGCTCGCCCTGTCGCACCACCGGCTCAACCGCCGGTGGTGGCTGCGGTTCCAACGGTCGGTCGGCGACGAGGCCCAGGCCCGTGGCTTGAGCACCGCCCGCTACACCCCGCTCGAACTGGCACCGCCGGCCGCGCTGGCCGCGATCGCGCTGCTCGCCTGGTGGTTCGCCGGCCGCAACGGCGACGAGATCGCCTTGTCGGAATCGTGGCAGTCGCGCACCGTCTGGGTGCTGACGCTCGGCGCGATCGCCGGGCTCGGCTGGGTGACGGCGCTCCGTTTCATGGGCGCTGCCCAACGACCGACCGACCTCGGACGCGATCGACAGAACGCCTGGATGGGCTTCCGACAGCGACTTCGCGAACGCATCCCGTCCGACGCCAGCGTGCTGGCGCCTCCGCCCCAGCAGCAGGCGTTGTCGCAAGCGTGCGTGATGGGCGTCGCCACCCAGGTGCTCGCCGAGTTCCCGGCGGCGCCCGAGCACCCACGACTCGCCTGGTCGGAGGCAGGCGGTGTGCCGCACCTCGTGCGCATCCGCTACCCGTTCCGTCCGGGCTACGGCCAGCACCCGATGAAGGTGGGCGCCGTCGGCCTGGTCGTGTTCTTCGCCGCCCGCTGGCTCCAGGGCTATCTCGAGCGGATCGGCGACGGTGAGGCGCTCACGTCGCTGCTCGATCGGGTGCCCGGCCAGGTCGAGCTGATCCAGGACATCGCCGACATCCTCGCCCTCATCTGCTGGCTGCCCATCGTGTGGGCCGCGTGGGCCGTGATCGCCGGCGTCGTCGACTCGATCGCCACCCGCGTCCGAATCGGGTCGGTCGTGCGCGCACGCCGACCGGCCGACGTGCTCCCTCCGCTCCTCGTGAACGTCGTCAAGCCGTTCGCCGAGCGCGACAGGTTCAGCACCTACCTCGCCGTCGACGACGGCAACCGCCGCACCGTGTGGGCGTGGCTCGCCAACGAGCGCGGCGCCGCCCCGCAGGGCGCCCAGGCGAGAGTTCGCGCCACGCCCCTCCTCGGCTACGTCCGCAGCAGCGAACCCGTCGGCACCGGCACCCGCCCCGACGCCGAGTAGCTCGACCCGGCCCCGCCGACAATCGCTTCCTCGAACGTTCTCCCGATCGTGAACTCCATCGGCGGAGCTGGACTCGGGTCGTGGCGGGGTGCGGTTGCTCGACTCGACGCCGCTCGAGATCGGACCAGGGTGCTCTGAACGCTCCACGCACGCCTGCCGTCAGGCGGCGGGGAGTTGTTTGAGGTGGATGAGGATGGTGTCGATGGGGTTGGTGGGGGCGATGTCGGGTGGGCGTTCGCCGACGGGGAGGATGATGGTTCCGTCAGGGCGTTGGGTGTGGGGGCGGCCGTGGTCGTCGTGGACGATGGTGAGGCCGTCACGGTGTTTGATGCGGTTGTGGACGCCGCAGAGTGGCACGGCGTTGGTTTGGTCGGTGGGGCCTCCGGTCGACCACGGTTCGTTGTGGTCGACCTGGCACATTCGTGCGGGTAGTCGGCAGCCGGGGTAGATGCATGTGCTGGCGAGCAGGAGTGCTGCTTGTCGGGCGGGTCCGGTGAAGAGGCGTTGTTTGGTGCCGTAGTCGATGACGTGACCGTTGGAGTCGACGACGACTCGGCGGACGTGGCCGGTGAGGAGGGCCCGGAGTGCGATCATCGGGTGGATTTTCGAGCCGGTGGAGGTTTCGCAGCGGCGTTCGAGGAAGGCTTCGGGGTCGTCGAGGAGTGCTTCGGCGAGGCCGTTCATGGTGGCGTCGAGCTGTTCGCCGGTGTCGGGGTCGGCGATGATTGGTTGGTCGTCGATCATGTCGCCGGAGGGGAGGGTGATGCCGGCGTGTGTGAGGACTTCGTGGGTGGAGTGGTCGTCGATGATGATCGCGACGGTCGGTTCGGGCAGGGCGCGTCCGTCGGGTGATGCGGCGGCGGCGGCGACCATGGCGATGAGGGCGTCGAAGCGTCGTTGGCCGGCGGTGCGAGGCAGTGGCCATTGTTCGGGGTCGTCGGGGTGTTCGGCGCGGCGTTGGGTGAGGTCGTGTTGGTATTCGGCTTCGACGAAGGTTTCGAACACCGCAACGAGTTGGGCGGCTTGGATCGGGTCGCCGCCGGAGGCCTCGATGACGACTTCGCCGTTGAGGTCGACGACGCGGGCGTCGCGTGATTCGACGGCGTCGGCGAGGTCGGCGAACGCGCCGTCGGTGTCGAGTTGTTCGATCAGGGCGTCGATGTCGCCGCGGAACTCGGCGTAGGAGCGGTGTTCGGCGAGTTCGACGAGGACGTCGACGATCGTGCCGAGCAGGTTCGCGATGCGCGGGTTCTGGAAGATGCGGCCGATCTGGAGGGCGTGGTCGGTCGAGAACCGTCCGGCGGCGAGGGCGTCGGCGATCGAGGGGTGGGTGTCGAGGAGGCGGGCGAGGGCGCGGTCGCGGCCGATGGTGCCGTCACCGCAGTCGAGTTCGCTTCGGAGCCAGCCGGCCGACGATCGGTGGGTGATGCGGTAGATGCCGCGGTTCTCGGCAACGGCGATCAGGGCGGCTCGTTCGGCAGCGGCGGAGCGGGCGGCGAGTTCGTTGGCACGCAGCGCTTCGGTGATCTCGTTGTCGGTCATGCCGACCACGGTGTCGAGGACGGCCTCGAACATGGATCCATGGTAGCAGACACACGTTCGATATGACAGCGCTCGAGTGCAAAGATCGTGATAATTGGTGGCTACTTCCCCACGTACATGCCGCGATCCAGACCCGGGTGGCCGCTGGTGAGTTCCATGCACGGCACGCTGCGACTCGTGTGCGCAACGAAGGCGGCACGCCCGCGCTAGATTTCGCCGCTGATGAACGCACCCTGTCGAGTTCGGAGTGCGCTCGTCGTCGCACTCCTGGCCTGCGCCGGCCTGCCCGGCGCCGTCTTCGCTGACGCTCCTCCACCGTCCACTGGCGTCGACTCGACCGTCGTACCGATCAGGCCGAGCCGGATGATCGACACACGCCCGGGCGCCTCGACCGTCGACGGCCTCCAAGCGGGCGCCGGGATGGTGCCTGCGGGCAGTTCGATCCGCGTCCAGGTGACGGGTCGAGGTGCAATACCCGCCGACGCCGTCGCCGTGTTCGCGAACATCACGATCACTCGCCCCCGGTCCCACGGCCACGCCACCGTGTACCCATGTGGCGACATACCGCACACCAGCACCCTGAACTACACCGCCGACAAGACGGTGGCGAACGCGACGATGACCGGGCTCGACGCTTCGGGTGGCTTCTGCGTTGCGAGCCATGCAGCAGCCCACGTCATCGTGGACGTGGCTGCCTTCGTTCCCGACGAGTCGCAATGGAGACCGCTCTGGCCCTCCCGCTTGTACGACAGCCGGCCCAACGGCGACACCGACGACGGCACGTTCCGAGGACAAGGTCCTCGACCCGACGGCAGCGTGATGGTGTTCGGCCGTGGTGGGGTGAGTGGACACGAGGGTGAACCGATCGGTGCCGTCGCACTCAACGTGACGGCGATCAGCACCGGTGACGCCGGGCACGTGACCCTTCGGCCGTGCGGCGCCGAGTCGTCGACGAGTACCGTGAACTTCGGACGCTCGCAGGTGGTCGCGAACGGCCTCGTGGTGTCACCCGATATCCACGGGAGGATCTGCATCGACACGGTCGGCTGGCCGAATGTCATCGTCGACGTCGTCGGCGTCGACCCGTTCACGGCTCCGCCCGTCGACATCGCAACGCTCGCGACGCTCGAGCCGGCGCGTTTGTTCGATTCCCGACCTGGCAGGCAGACGGTCGACGGTCGACAGGTCGGGAGCGGACCGACCCACGCTGGTGGCGTGACTCGCATCCAGGTCGCAGGTCGGGGCGGCGTTCCCGACGGCGCCCGGGCCGTCCTCGTCAACGTCACCGCGGTGAACGCTGCGACCGACGGACACACGACCGTGTTCGGGTGCGACGGCGCCACACCGACGGCGAGTACGTCGAACGTCGCCACGGGCGAGACGGTCGCCAACACGGCCCTCGTCGGACTGTCGCCGTCGGGCGAGATCTGCATCGCGACGCACATGGAGACCGACCTCGTCGTCGACGTCTTGGCGGTCATCGCCGTCGCCGCACCCGGCTGAGCGATCGCAGGTCAGCGGAGGCGGAGGCGGTACAGGGACGTGGTCGCCGTCATGTAGAGGTGGTCGCCGGCGAACTCGAGGTTGGCGCACGTCTCAGGCAGACGGATGGTGCCGAGCAGCACCCCGTCGGTGGTGTAGACGTGCACGCCCTGCTCGCCGCTGGCCCACAGCCGACCCGAGTCGTCGAAGCGGAAGCCGTCGAACACCCCGGCCGGGCAGGTCGCGAACACCCCTCCCCCGCCGGTCACCTGTGCGACCGGCTCGTCGACGTCGAACACCCGGATGTGTCGCGGGCCGCCCTCCACGTGGCTCACACCGGTGTCGGACACGAACAGCCGTGTCTCGTCCGGTGAGAACGCCAGCCCGTTCGGGCGGACCAGGTCGGTGATCTGCACCGTCACCTCGCCCGTCGCCGGATGCACCCGGTACACGTTGCTCGATCCGATCTCGCTCTCGGCGGCGTACCCCTCGGCGTCCGAGTCGATGCCGTACGTCGGGTCGGTGAACCAGACGGCGCCGTCGCTCGCGACCACGACGTCGTTCGGACTGTTCAGACGCTTGCCGTCGAACGAGTCGGCGACGGTCTCGCGTCGACCGTCCGGCCACCAGCGCACCACCGAGCGGGTGCCGTGTTCGCAGGCCACGATCACCCCGTCACGATCGAGCGTGTGCCCGTTGCAGAAGTTCGCAGGCCGCTCTGCCTCGCTCACCTCACCCGTCGCCTCGTCGAACCGCATCCGGCGGTCGTTGCGGACGTCGCTCCAGTAGAGGGCCCGTTCGGCGGCGACGTACACCGGCCCCTCGGCCCACGCGCAACCGTCGGCGAGGTGCTCCAACTCGCCCGACGGGGCGATCAGGTCGACGAATCGATCGTCGAACACGTCGTACACGGCGGGTTCCGGAGGGCGCGTCACGGCGACAGTGTGACACGCCACCGTTGGGCCCGACGGCGACACCTGGGGCAGACTGTCCGACCATGAGCCAGCGGCAGACGATCGTGACCCTCGATCTCGAAGGGGTCCTGGTCCCCGAGGTGTGGATCGCCGTCGCCGAACGGACCGGCATCGAGGCGCTCACCCGCACCACCCGCGACGAGCCCGACTACGACGTCCTCATGCGGTACCGGCTCGACATCCTGGCCGAGCACGGCCTCACCATGCCGCTCGTCCAGGACGTGATCGCCGGGCTCGAACCGCTCCCCGGCGCCAAGGCGTTCCTCGACGAACTGCGCGAGCGCACCCAGGTGATCATCCTCTCCGACACGTTCGAACAGTTCGCCGCTCCGCTCATGCGCCAACTCGGCATGCCGACCGTGTTCTGCCACCGACTCGTCGTCGAAGACGATCGCATCACCGACTACCGCCTGCGTCAGCCCGACCAGAAGCGCAAGTCGGTGGAGGCGTTCCACTCGCTCGAGTACAAGGTGATCGCGGCCGGGGACTCGTACAACGACACGACCATGCTCGGGGCAGCCGACGCCGGCTTCTTGTTCCACGCTCCTGAGAACGTGATCGCCGAGTTCCCCCAGTTCCCGGCCGTCGACGAGTACGCCGATCTGCTCGAGCTGATCACCGCCGAACTCGTCTGACGCCGCTGCTGTTCCGGCGAGGCGTTCGCGCCCGACAGGTGCGAGACTGCCCGCATGCAGCAGACCGAGGGCACCTTCACGGCATTCGACGGCACCACGATCTTCCATCGCACGTGGACACCCGACGGCGACGCCAAAGCGGTCGTCCTGCTGGTGCACGGACTCGGCGAGCACCTCGGCCGCTACCAGCACGTCGCCCGACGCCTCACCGACGCCGGCTACGTCGTCGCCGCACTCGATCACCGCGGCCACGGCAAGTCGGGCGGCAAGCGCGTCTTCGTCAAGTCGTACGACGAGTTCATGCGCGACCTCGCCCAGTTCCGTCGCCAGGTCGAAGGTGAGCATCCCGGTCTCCCGCTCGTGCTGCTCGGTCACTCGATGGGCGGCAACCTGGTGATGGGCCACACGCTCGGCAACCAGTCCGGCATCACCGGCATTGCCCTGTCGGGTGCCGCGCTCAAGGTGGGCGACGACTTCTCCCCCATTCAGCGCAAGATCTTCAGCGGCATCGCCAAGGTCGCGCCCGGCTTCCGCCCGCAGGGCCTCGACGCGTCGAGCATCAGCCACGACCCGGCCGTCGTCGAGGCCTACCTCGCCGACCCGCTCGTGTACACCGGCAAGATCTCGGCCGGGCTCGGCGCCGCCCTGTTCGACGCGATGGACAGCTTCCCCGACCGCTACCCGAGCCTGGCCCTGCCGATCTGGATCGGACACGGCACCGACGACCAGCTCGCCGACGTGGCCGGTTCGCACGAGCTCGAGGCCGGTGCCACCAACGCCGACATCGAGTCGCACTACTACGAGGGCCTCGCACACGAGATCTTCAACGAGCCCGAGCAGGACGAGGTCCTCGGCGACCTCGTGGCGTGGCTCGACCGCACGGTCGCACCTTCGTGACCGACGACGAGTCCTCGTCCGGCGACGTGCGCGCCGGGCTGATCGCCGTCGCGGCGGCCGTCACGGCCTGGGGGTCGACCGGCGTCATCATCAAGGTGATCGACATGAACGCGATCGCCATTGCGGCGTGGCGGTTCTCGATCTACGCCGTCCTGATGACGATCGTGTTGCTCGTCCGGGGGAACCGGCTGACCAAGCACCTGCTGTGGACCTCGTTGCCGGGCGGCGCCCTGTTGGCCGCCGACGTGATGCTGTTCTTCGTCGCGGTCCGGACCACCAACATCGTGAACGCCACGACCATCGGGGCCATGCAGCCGATCGTGATCGCCGTCTACGCGACCCGGTTCATGGGCGAGAAGATCGGGCGACGCGACCTGCTGGCTGCGGCGGTCGCGATCGTCGGAGTCGTCGTCGTCATCACGCAGTCGTCCGGCACCCCGGAATGGAGCGGCGCCGGCGACCTGGCTGCACTCGGTGCGTTATTCGCCTGGAGCGGCTACTTCATCGTCGCGAAGCGCACGGCGGGCAAGTTGACGCCCCACGAGTTCACCACGGGAACGGCATGGTGGGTCGGTCTGTTCGCCTTCGCGGTCGGCCTCGTCGCCGGTCAGGACATGGCTCCCCCGTCGGGTGACGACTGGCTGCCGGTCGTAGCGCTGATCCTCGTCGGCGGCGTGGTCGGTCACTCGCTCATGAACTGGGGCATCCCGCGCCTCCCGGTCTGGCTCGCGTCGACGATGACGCTGCTCATCCCGGTCGTCTCGTCGCTCGCCGCGTGGATCTTCCTCGACGAGGCGCTCACGGCACCACAGCTCGTGGCGATGGCGGTCGTCATCGGGGCGTTGTGGGTGGTCGTGGTCACCCAGACCAAGACACCGGTCAGCCCGCCGCAGGACATCGTCGAACTCGAGACCTGATCGCGGCGCTCGCTCGACGGGTCGCCGTCAGGGACCGGCCAGCAGGTAGTCGACCAGCAGGTCGACCTCCGACGCCGACAGCGATGCGACCGGCATCGTGTCCTCCCACCCCGCCACGATCTCGGCCGACGGGTCGACGATCGCCCGCTCGACGTAGTCGGCGTCGATCGTCGCCGTGCTCCCGTCGGCGAGTTCGACCGTGTCTCCCTCCGACCAGGTGAGTGCCGGACCGAGTGCACCGCCTCCCAGGTCGGCACCGTGGCATGCCGAACAGCCGTTGGTGCGGTAGATCCCGGCTGCGCCCTCGCCGTCGGCGCCGCACGCCGACACCCCCAGCACCACTGCCGCCAGGACGAAGGCTCCGAACAACCGCACCGTTCGCATCGCCCCATCGTGGCACGACCGATGACGGTGTAGCGCTCTTCGTTGGGCTTCTCCCCCGCCCGGTACGCTCGGACCCGTGACCGAGTCGAAGATCATCTACACCCACACCGACGAAGCCCCGGCATTGGCGACGTACTCGTTCCTGCCGATCATCGAGGCGTTCGCCGGAGCCGCCGGCATCGACGTCGAGACCCGCGACATCTCGCTCGCCGGGCGCGTCGTCTCGCAGTTCCCCGAGTTCGTCGCCGAAGACCGGCGCATCCCCGACCATCTCGCCGAGTTGGGCGAGCTGGCCACCACCCCCGAGGCCAACATCATCAAGCTCCCGAACATCTCGGCCTCGATGCCCCAGCTCAAGGCCACGATCGCCGAACTCCAGGCGAAGGGATACGACCTCCCCGACTACCCCGACGAGCCGTCGACGCCCGAGGAAGAAGACATCAAGGCCCGCTACGACCGCGTGAAGGGTTCGGCCGTGAACCCGGTGCTGCGCGAAGGCAACTCCGACCGACGGGCGCCGCGTGCGGTCAAGGAGTACGCCAAGGTCAACCCGCACTCGATGGGCGCCTGGTCGTCCGACTCGAAGACGACGGTCGCCACGATGGGTGAGCACGATTTCCGGTCGAACGAGCGCTCGGTCACGATGGGCGCGGCCGACGAGCTGCGCATCGAGCACGTCGCCGCCGACGGCACGGTCACCGTGCTCAAGCAGTCGGTGCCCGTGCAGGAAGGCGAGGTCGTCGACGGCACGTTCATGTCGAGCGACGCCCTCGACCGCTTCCTCGCCGAGCAGGTCGACGCCGCGCGTGACGCCGGCGTCCTGTTCTCGCTCCACATGAAGGCCACGATGATGAAGGTTTCCGACCCGATCATCTTCGGCCACGGCGTCGTCACCTACTTCGCCCCGATCTTCGAGAAGTACGGCGACGTCCTCGAGGCCGCCGGCGCCGACCCGGCCAACGGCTGGAACCAGGTACTGACCGTCATCGACGGCCTCGACGACGACACCAAGGCCGCCATCCACGCCGACATCGATGCCGTCTACGCCAACGGTCCCGACCTGGCGATGGTCGACTCCGATCGCGGCATCACCAACCTGCACGTGCCGAGCGACGTCATCATCGACGCTTCGATGCCGGCGATGATCCGCAACGGTGGCCAGATGTGGGACAAGAACGGTGACACCCGCGACACCCTCGCCGTCATCCCCGACTCGAGCTACGCCGGCGTGTACCAAGCCGTCATCGACGACTGCAAGGCCAACGGCGCCTACGACCCGACGACGATGGGCACGGTTCCCAACGTCGGTCTGATGGCCCAGAAGGCCGAGGAGTACGGCAGCCACGACAAGACGTTCGAGATCGCCGACGCCGGCACGGTGCGGGTCGTGAACCAGGCGGGCGACACCGTGCTCGACTTCGAGGTCGACGCAGGCGACATCTGGCGCATGTGCAACGTTCGCGATCTGCCGATCCAGGACTGGGTGAAGCTCGCCGTGACCCGGGCCCGTGCCACCGGCGCCCCTGCCGTGTTCTGGCTCGACGAGCAGCGTGCACACGACGCCGAACTGATCAGGAAGGTCGCCCGTTACCTCGAAGACCACGACACCGAGGGTCTCGAGATCCACGTGATGGCACCGGCCGAGGCGACCAAGTTCTCGGTCGATCGCATCCGTCAGGGGCTCGACACGATCTCGGTCACCGGCAACGTGCTGCGCGACTACAACACCGACCTGTTCCCGATCCTCGAACTCGGCACCAGCGCCAAGATGCTCTCGGTCGTGCCGCTCATGAACGGTGGCGGCCTGTTCGAGACCGGTGCCGGCGGTTCGGCACCCAAGCACGTCCAGCAGTTCGAGAAGGAGAACTACCTCCGCTGGGACAGCCTCGGAGAGTTCCTCGCCCTCGCCGTGTCGCTCGAACACCTCGGCGAGGTGACCGACAACCCGAAGGCGAAGGTGCTCGCCGACGCCCTCGACGCGGCCACCGGCAAGCTCCTCCAGGAGAACAAGTCGCCGGCCCGCCGGCTCGGTTCGATCGACAACCGTGGCAGCCACGCCTACCTGGCGAAGTACTGGGCCGAGGCGCTCGCCGCCCAGACCGACGACGCCGAACTGGCCGCCGCATTCGCTCCGGTCGCTGCTCAGTTCGCCGAGCACGAATCGCAGATCAACGACGAGCTGATCGGTGCGCAGGGTCATCCGAACGACCTCGGCGGCTACTTCATGCCCGAACCCGATCTCGCCGCCGCGGCGATGCGTCCGAGCCCGACGCTGAACGGGATCATCGCCTCGATCTGATCCGCTGATGCACCTCGCCGGCCTCCTCGTCTCGACGCTCCCGGAGCCTCCCGACGTCGAGGAGGTCATCGACACCGACGGTCTCACCGGCAGCGACTGGCTCCAGGCCGGTGGGATCTTCGTCGGGTCGATCGTCGTCGCGGTCATCGTCAACCGGATCGTCCGCGCCGTCATGCGGCGATCGGTCGCGAACGAGTTCGCGGTCATCATCACCGCGCGGCTCTGCGCATACACCGTGTTCGCCGTCGGGCTCGTCTACTCGATGAGCTCGCTCGGCGTCCGCGTCGGGCCCCTGCTCGGCGCCCTCGGCATCACCACCCTCGTCCTGGCGCTGGCGTTGCAGAGCGTGGCGGAGAACTTCGTCGGCGGTCTCATCCTGCAGGCACGCCGCCCGTTCACGATCGGCGACACGGTCGAACTCGACGACCACGTCGGCGTCGTGACCGACATCGACTCGCGCACGACGGTGATGCGGGGTCTCGACGGGACGATGATCCGGATCCCGAACGGTGACGTGCTCAAGAACCCGATCGTCACCCTCACCCGCGAGCGACTGCGCCGGTCCGAGCTGGTCGTCGGGGTGGCGTACGACTCGAACCTCGAACGGGCGACCGAGGTGCTGCTCGAGGCGGTCGGCCGGGTCGAGCGGATCGTCGACGTTCCCGAGCCGATGGTGTTGCTCACCCAGTTCGGTGAGTCGACGATCGACATCACGATCTACTACTGGCACCGCTCCGAAGTCCCGGCCGAGTTGGCGGCGACCCACGATCTGATGCTCGCGGTCCATCAGGCGCTCGCCGACGCGGGCATCACGATCGCGTTCCCCCAGATGGTCGTGTGGCCCGGCCACGACGCCGACGGCGATCCGTACGGCCGACACCCGGGCCCGGTGTACTCGGAGCAACCCCACGCGCCGCCGCCGGCTCCCGAGCCGGCGTCGAAGCGCGACGTCGAGCGGCGCCGCCGCCGGTTCTCGCGCCGCTGAACGTCAGCCCCTCACGGGGCTGCAACGTGGCCGATCAGGCCCGAGCGACGCGCACGCGCTGATAGGTGCGGGTATTGTCGGCGGCGACGTCGGCCGCCAGCTGGGCCCAGGCCTCCTCGGCCGTCGACCCCTCAGCGCAGGCCACCTCGACCTGACCGGAGAAGCGCTCGGCCTCGGCGATCCAGACCGGCTCGACCCGCAGGAGCCGCCCGTCGAGTCCGCGGACGTGGTTCTCCCGGAAGTCGAGCGTCGTTCGCCATCCGTCGCGCTCGAGTTGGCGACGATCGGCCGGCTCGAGGAGCGCGCCGTGTCGGCGCTCCCGCTGGAACCCTGGTCTGCGCATCGAGCTGGCCACGGCCACCATTGTGAACGAGGGTGCCTGTGGAACGTCAGCCCCATAACCGTGTGAATTTCCTGGGGATTGTGAACTGGTGAACTGTGGTTATCGCCGGCGACGGCGACGGATCAGACCCGTTCGGCGACGAACACCGGGATGATCCGGTCGTGTTCGGCGGCGCTCACCTCGTACTCGGCGTAGGGCGAGAACACGTTCACGGCGCGCTCCCACCACTCGGCACGTTCGTCACCGCTGACCTCTCGCACCCGGTAGTCGTGGGGTTCGGGGCCGTCCTGAATCATCACCATCGGGTCGGCCACCAGGTTGGCGTACCAGGCCGGATGCTTGGGCGCGCCACCGTACGACGCCACCAGGCAGTAGGCCCCGTCGTGCTCGACTCGCATGAGCGCGATCTTGCGGACCTTGCCCGACGACGCGCCGCGCATCGTCACGATGATCACCGGGATCCCCGTGTCGCGCAGGGTGTTCGCCTCGGTCCCGCCCGACGCCTCGTAGGCCTCGACCTGGTCGCGGACCCACTCGAGCTGGGACGGTTCGTACTCACCTTCGATCGGCATGCAGGTGAGCGTATGCCACCGTGCGGGCAGTACGGTGACGATGTGTCCGATGTCTTCCACCTCGACCTGACCCGAGCCGACCTCGACGGTGCGACCCTGGCGATCCTGCCCGGTGACCCGGGTCGTGTCCCGAAGATCGCCGAACGGTTCGACGAACACGTCCACCTCGCGTCGAATCGTGAGTACACGAGCCACCTGGCGCGTGCCGACGGTGCCCCGGTGGTCGTGTGCTCGACCGGCATCGGCGGCCCGTCGGTGTCGATCGCGGTCGAGGAACTCGCCCAGCTCGGTATCCGCACGTTCCTGCGTGTCGGCACCACCGGTGCCCTCCAGCCCGACATCGCGGTCGCCGACGTGATCGTGACCACCGGCGCCGTCCGACTCGACGGCGCAAGCCGCCACTTCGCCCCGCTCGAGTACCCGGCGGTCGCCGACCTGACGTGCGCGACCACCCTGGTCGAGGCGGCGCGTTCGCTCGACCTGACGGTGCACACCGGCGTCACCGCCTCGTCCGACACCTTCTACCCCGGGCAGGAGCGGTACGACACCGTGTCGGGCTATGTGCGGCGTGAGTTCCAGGGCAGTGCCGAGGAGTGGACGAGGCTCCACGTCCTCAACTACGAGATGGAGGGAGCGACCCTCTTCACCCAGTGCGCAGCCAACGGGTGGCGTGCGGGCATGGTCGCCGGGGTGCTCGTCAACCGGAACACGCAGGAGATCCCCGACCCGTCGGTGCACGACGTGGTCGAGGCCAACGCCGTCTCGACCGTGGTCGAGGCGGCGCGTCGCCTCGTCAGCTCCAGCTGAGCACGTCGTCGTCGTTGCGGGGGATCTCGAGCCAGGTGCGACCGGGCTGGAGACCGATCTCGTTCAGATCGTCGACGTTGTCGTACAGGCCGACCGGGTCGGTCGGGTCGAAGCGCAACCAGACGCCCTCGCGCACGGTGCCGCCGCTGAACACGTAGACCGGGTTCGTTCCCTGCGTCTGGGCGTCGGGGTTGCCGTCGAAGACGTTGACGCCGTAGTCGGCGAGCATGACGACCACGTTGTCGGTCCAGATCTGCTCGACACCGTCGGACGTCTCGGCATTGTGCTCCTGGCCGTCCTGGTCGCGGAAGTAGCGGCCCGACTCGGGGTCGTAGGTCCACACGGCGTCGGTCGAGTCGAGCGCGATCTGGATCTCGGTCGCCGACTCACCAGTCGGGACCTCGTCGAGGCCGAGGTACGGGAACACCGTGACGGGTCGGCCCGCCTCCTCGGTCGTCTGGTCCCAGAGCACGTCGGTGCTCGAGTACAGGTTGTTCGGCGACGTGCGACCGGATCGCCGGTAGTAACCCGGTGTGTAGCGGGCGTCGAGGTCGATCATGTCGGAGTCGCGGATGGCGCGGGTGACCGATGCGTTGCCGCCGCTCCAGGCGAACAGCGGCTGCTGGAACATCCGCAGGATGTTGACGTCTTGGGCGCGGCCCGACCGGATCGGGCCGACCGGGTCGGAGCCGTCGGAGTGGAAGACCGCAGCGAGTCGGGTCACGCTGTCGTTGATGATCTCCTCGATCACGATGTCGGCGCTGTTGAGACCGGCCTGGGGCGTGTCGGTCGGCCCGGCATTGGTGATCTTGACGATCAGCGCCGGACGATCGGGGATCTCGGCCTCGTCGGCGATCGGCGACCCCGTCAGCGGCATCCGCAAGATGTCGGGCACGGTGGTGGTCGTCGTGGCCTCGGCCTCGGTGGTGGTCGTCGTCGCCTCGGTGGTCGGGGCGGACGTCGTCTCGACCGTGGTGGGGGCGGCAGTCGTCTCGACGGTCGTCTCGACGGCCTCGTCGTCGCCACCGCCGCCGCAGGCGGCGACCAACAGGGCGATGGAGACGGCCGCAGCCGCAATCTTCGTTCGGTTCACAGTTCCCTCAGCAGTGCGATGCGTTCTTCGAGTGGTGGGTGGGTGGCGAACCAGTGATGGGCGCCCTCGAGGCGACCGTCGTCGCCCAGACCGCTCATCGGCTGTTCGATCCACAAGTGTGCCGTAGCCGTCGACGCAGAATGCGTCGCGGTCTGATCGGCCTGCAGTTTCTCGAGCGCGGAGATCAGACCCGGCGGATACCTCGTCATCTGGCAGGCGCTCACGTCGGCGAGCGTCTCGCGTTGGCGTGAGATCGTCGCCTGCATCGCCTTGGCGATGACCGGGGCGAGGACGAGCAGTCCGAGCCCGACGTAGCCGAGTGGGTTGTTGCGGTCGGCGTGGTCGCCCTGGCGGGGAACTCGGCCGCCGTTCCACCACATCATGCGGATCGTGAGGTCGGTCATGAGTGCGACCGCGCCCACCATCGTGACCGCCAGGGTCGAGACCAGGATGTCGTAGTTGCGGATGTGGCTGAGTTCGTGCGCCACGACGCCTTCGAGTTCGACCCGGTTCATCTGGTCGAGCAAGCCGGTCGTCACGGCGATCGCGGCGTGCTGGGGGTTCCGGCCGGTCGCGAACGCGTTCGGGGCGGGGTCGTCGACCACGTACACACCGGGCTTGGGGAGCCCCGACGCGATGCAGAGGCCCTCGACGAGGTTGTGGAGCCGGGCGTACTCGTGCTCGTCGGCCGGGCGTGCCCGACTGACGCGCAGTGCGATGGCGTCGGCCTTCCAGTACGAGGTGAACGCCACCGCAGCGGCGATCAGGAGCGCGACGACGGTCGTGACGATGCCACCGCCGAGGAGCCAGCCGACGAGCGCACCGATCAGGGTGACGACGATGACGAAGCCGGCGACGAGCAGCGCACTCCGGCGCTTGTTGGAACGGATCAGTTCATGCATGTGGGGGGTTCAGAATTCGACGTTGGGCGTGGTTCGTGCCGCCTCGTCGGCCTCGAAGTACTCACGACGCTGGAAGTTGAGCATCCGGGCGAAGATCACCGTCGGGAACTGCTGCAGCTTGTTGTTGTAGGCCAACACGCTGTCGTTGTAGTACTGGCGGGCGTACGCCACCCGACCCTCGGTGGAGGTCAGTTCTTCCTGGAGCGCCAGGAAGTTCTGGTTCGCCTTGAGGTCGGGGTAGGCCTCGCCCAGTGCGAACAGCTGTCGGAGGGTACCGGTGAGGGCGTTCTCGGCCTTGGCCTGGGCTTCCGGAGTGTCGGGAGCCGCGACGGCGGCGTTGCGGGCGGTGATGACGGCATCGAGCGTTTCCTGCTCGTGTGCGGCGTAACCCTTCACGGTCTCGACGAGGTTCGGGATCAGGTCGAGCCGACGCTTCAGCTGGACGTCGATCTGCGACCAGGCGTTCTCGATCTGGTTCCGACGACGGATCAGGCCGTTGTAGGCGACGATCAGGTAGATCACCAGTGCCGCGAGGAGCACGAGCACGATGACGAGGGGCAACATGGAGGACCAGTCTACGGGGTGGCCACCCCGCAACCGGTGGACTTCCGCACCGCTTCGTCAGCGCGCGATGGCCTCGTACAGCGCGACGTACTCGTCGGCCAGACGGCTCATCGCGAAGTGGTCGGCCCGCTGGTCGCCGGCGCGGACGAGCCGGTCGGCCAGGTGATGATCGGCCAGCACGCGTCGGAGCGCGCCGGCGAGGGCGTCGGCGTCACCGGGCGGCACGAGCACACTGTCGACGCCGTCGGTCGCGACATTGCGATATCCGTCGAGTGCGCTCGCCACGACCGGCGTCCCGGCCGCCATGGCCTCGATCAGCACGACCCCGAACGACTCACCGTGGAGCGACGGCGCACAGAACACCGACGCGCCACGCAGGCGTGCGACCTTGTCGGCTTCGTCGATCCGACCGAGCCAGGCGATCCGGTCGTCGCCGTCGTGCAGCGAGCGGAGCCGGTGGGTGTCGGGACCCTCGCCGGCCACCCAGAGTTCGACGTCGAGGTCGAGTCGTGCGAACGCGGCGAGGAGCACCTCGAGACCCTTCCGCTCCTCGTGCCGGCCGAGGAAGAAGATCGCCGGGCGTCCCGATGCCGACCGCAGCGGCTCGACGGCAGCGATCTCGGACGTCTCGACACCGTTGAAGAGCAGGTCGTACTCCCCACCGAGGTGGTCGCGAACCAGTGCCAGCGCGTCTTTCGAGACGACCACCTTGCGGTCGATCCGTTCGATCAGGCGTCGCAGCATCGGGGCGAACACCTGATAGCTCGTGGAGTGCCCGGCGGCGTGGAAGGTTCCGACCGTGGGTGCCGCGTGGAGCGTCACCGTCGTGATCGACGGGCCCGGCGCCAAGGGTTCGTGCACGTGGACGACGTCGAAGTCCTCGTCTCGCAGCGCTCGGACGGTGCGCAACACGGCAGCCGGATCGGGTGCCAATGGCGCGACCGATCCGTTTGCGGCCGTCGGCAGACTGTCGCCCAGCGGAGTCACGAACGGTTCGGGTGGCGGGCCGTCGCAGGGTCCGAGCACACGCACCTCGTGGCCGCCCCGTCGCAGCTCGCGAGCGAGCCCGAGCACCTGCGCCTGGACTCCTCCCGGGATGGAGAGGCTGTACGGACAGACCATCCCGATCCGGAAGCTCACGAGGGGAGACCGTACCCGAGCCGTCGACAGGACCGGACGACCGCGATCGGGAGGCGGGCGCGATCAGGGAACGACGGCGACGTCGGGGTGCCCGAAGCGGCGCTCGATCTCACCGGCCTCCATCGGCTGCGACAACAGATAGCCCTGACCCAGCTGGCACCCGAGCTTGCGGAGCTCTCGGAGCTGGGTCGCGTTCTCGATCCCTTCTGCGACCGTCAACAGTTCGAGCGAGGTGGCGGTCTGCAGGATCGTTCGGGCCAGCGACGGTCCGTGCGGGTCGGCGCCGAACTCGGCGACGGCCGAGCGGTCGATCTTGAGCAGGTCGATCGGGCGTCGCTGCAGCGTCGCGAGCGAGCACTGACCGGTGCCGAAGTCGTCGACGGCGAAGCGGAAGCCGACGGCGTGCAGTCGGTCGATCGACGACGCGGCCCGATCGCCCTCGTCGACGAGTGCCGACTCGTTCATCTCGAAGACGATGCCCGTCGGATCGACGTGATGACCGTCGGCGATCGCGATCACCCGATCGGCGAAGTCGGGTTGGCGGAGCTGTACCGATGACACGTTGACGCCGAGCGTGAGGCCGGCGCGCCACTTGGCCGCCTGCCCGAGCGCCTGATCGATCGCCCAGTATCCGATCGGCACGATGAGGCCGCTGCGATCGGCGATCGGGAGGAAGTCGGATGCGGGCACGTCGCCGTGCTCGGGGTGCTGCCACCGGACGAGCGCCTCGGCACCGACGACCTGCCCCGACGCCAACTCGACGAACGGCATGAACACGATCCGCATCTGATCGCGTTCCAGTGCCCGGGCGAGTTCGCTGCGGTACTCGAGGTGGGTCGTCGCCACCATCCGCATCGCGGGGTCGAACAGGCGGATCTGCCCCTTGCCTGCCCGCTTCGCCTCGTACATCGCGATGTCGGCGTCTCGGAGCACGCTCGTGGTCGACATCCCCGAGGTGGCGACGGCCACGCCGACGCTCGCGAGCACCACGACCTCGCTCCCGCCGACCGAGATCGGCTCGTGCATCGAGTCGAGGAGGCGCTCGGCGACGTCGATGGCCCGTTCGATGCCGCCACGGTCCTCGAGCAACAGGGCGAACTCGTCGCCGCCGAGTCGCGCCCCGGTGTCGCCGCTGCCGGCGGCGCGCCGGATCTTGTCGGCGATCGACGTGAGTACGTGGTCGCCGGCGGCATGGCCGAGGTCGTCGTTCACCGCCTTGAAGTCGTCGAGGTCGACGAACAGGACGATCACGGGGTCGGCGTCGGAGCGAGCGATCCGGAGCGCGTGGTCCATCCGGTCGAGGAACAGCGCCCGGTTCGCCAGTCCGGTCAGTTCGTCGTGGAACGCACGATGGCTGAGTTGGCGCTCGAGGTTGCGCTGCTCGGTCACGTCTCGGATCGTCACCACCACGCCGTCGACGGGGCTGCCGCCGACGAGGTTGGCAACGACGATGGTCGCCTTGCGTTGCTGGCCGTCGACGTGGGCGAGCGAGGCGTCGACCTCGATCGTCGTGCCGCTCCCCTGTTCGACGACCCGTTGCAGCTCGTGCCGGAACGATTCGAAGTCGGCCGGAACGACGAGATCGGTGACCGGGCGACCGACCCACCGGTCGGGCTCGTGTCCGAGCATCGCCCGCAGGCCGGGGCTGGCGTAGTTGATCCGGCCGGTCGAGTCGGCGAGGACCACGGCATCGGTCGAGTGCTCCACCATCGCGGCGAGACGGTCGCGGCCGCGTTGCTCGCTCAGGCTGCGGACCTGGTCGACGAGCTTCCACATCCGTGCGAGCGCGAGCACGATCACCAGCACGGTCGACACGGAGACGACGACCGACGACGAACGCGACGACAACCCGGTCGCCAGCATCAGCAGGAGGGCGCCGAGCGGCACCAGCGCAGCGAAGAGGAGCCCGAAGATCTGGGTCCAGTGGACCTTGGGAGCCTGGTCGACGACGCTGATTCGCGTCGCCATCAGTGCACTCGCACCGACGAGCGCGGCGCCCGGGAGGATCGCTGCGGCCTGCCAGACGCCGGGCGTCAGGGCGTCGTCGTAGGCCGCCCAGCCGGAGATCGCATGGCCCGCCCCGAGCAGGAGGAATCCGAGGGTGAGGATGCCGAATCGTTGGTCGCGATCGCCGAGTCGGCGGAAGGCGATCGTCGCCAGCAGACCGTCGAGCAAGGGGAACGCCCACACCCATGCGGCAGCATCGAGGGGGAAACCCTCGCCGTCGAAGTGGGGGCCGGAGACGGCTACCCAGACCAGCGCCGTCACGGCGATCGAGTAGATGATCGGCTCGGACCCGTTGAGGATGTCGCGTGACTGCCGTCGTGACGACGTCATGCCGGCGATCCCGGCGAACAGGGCGGGGTACGCCAGGACGGCGATCGCCTCGACGTCGCCGGGGAACACGAGCGTGCCGTCGAGCATCTGCTCGCCCTGCACCCAGGTGGCTCCGGCGAGCGTGGCGAGCCCGAGCGAGCACATCCACCACGGGACCGGCCGGGCGGGTCGGGCGACGGCGATGCCGGCGAGGACGGCGGCCGCTGCCCCCGCCACGACGCCGACGCGCAGCCATTCGGCCCACGCCACGCCGTCGAGCAGCACGTACGCGACGGTGCAGGCCACGGCGACGACCGCCGCGAGCACCGGTGCGATCCATGTCCGCCTCATCGTCTGTCCATCGGCATCCGACGCGTCGATGTTGAGTGCCGCCGGCGCCTGCCCCCGAGTGTACGTCAGCACCATACGGTCGTTATCAATAGCCCGGGTCGGACGGCCAGTTGGGTTGGAACAGGTGCCACTGGTACGGGGCGCGGCGGATGAGGTGCTCGAGTTCGCCGGCGAGATCGTTCGTGACGCGCGCGATGTCGACCCGGAGCCGCTCCCCCGATCGGGTCAGGTCGATCGGTGGGCGGACGACGCCGAGGTGGCCGTCGGTGCGATCAGTGAAGTACACGGCCGTGGGCAGCAATGGCGCCCCGGTGCGGAGCGCGAGCGTGGCCGGGCCCGCCGGCAGCGTGGTCGTCTCGCCGAAGAACTCGACCTCGATGCCGGTGCGTTGGATGTCGCGGTCGCTGAGGAGGCACACGACGTCGTTGCGTTGCAGCGCCGCCAGCACCTCCTTGCCGGCGGTCGGGCCGAGGGCCACGATGTTCATGCCGAGCTCGTTGCGGAGCTGCTTGAACCAGTCGAACAGCTCCGGCGGCTCGATGGCTTCGACGACCGCGGTCACGCCGAGCCCACGGTCGACCAACCAGCGACCGGCCCATTCCCATCCGCCGAGGTGCGGCAGCGCGAGGATGATCCCGTTTCCCTGGGCAAGCCCTGCTTCGACGTGTTCGTATCCGTCGACCGTCATGCCGCGATCGACCGTGCGGCGCGGCAGGTGCGGCAACCGGAAGCTCTCGAGCCAGTAACGGGTGTAGCTGTCGAAGGCGAGCTGGACCGCTCGGCGCAGCCGGGCGCCACCCATGGTCGGGTCGGCACGTCGGAGGTGCCGTTCGATCATCTCCCGCCGCTCGGCGTTGGCGAAGCTGGCGCCGAACCCGAGCGCCGGCGAGATGCCCTGTGCGGCGAAGCCGGGCAATCCCCGGGCAGCGAGCGCTGCCAAACGGAAGCCGCCGACGGTGGCGGCGTTCTGGATCTCGCGTCGCGGATCGACCATCGGGTTCGTGCCGGCTACTGCGGTCGGCGAGGCACGCGCTCTCGCAACGGCACCCGGGTGCGGCGCCGGGCGACGCGGGCCTCGCGGCGCTCCTCGCGGCGCTCACGCCGCAGATCGATGCGGGCCTGGGTGACCGGTGCGACCTCGGCCTGCGTCCAGACCTTGACGAATCGCTGGATCGCGGTGATCGTCGACAGCACGAGCATGCCCCAGAGGATCCACACCAGTGCGCCGTCGACCCACGGCTCGAGGAACAGACCGACGCAGAGCACCACGATTCGTTCGGCGCGCTCCATCAAGCCGCCCTTGGCGTCGAGCCCGAGCGACTCGGCCTTGGCCCGCTGGTACGAAATCACCGACGACACCGCCATGACCGCGAACGGCAGGACGGTGAGTCGCGGGTCTTCGGTCTCGGCGAAGTAGTAGGTGATGCCGCCCAGCAGGAGGGCATCGGTGATGCGGTCGACCGTGGAGTCGAAGAAGGCGCCGCGCTGGCTCGCCGACTTGGAGGCCTTGGCGAGTGCGCCGTCGAGCAGGTCGGGCAGCGCCGCCAGGATCACCAGCAGCAGGCCGAGACGAAGCCGGCCCGCTCCGACCGCTACGGCCGCTCCGGCGCCGATCAGCAACCCGACGATGGTGAGGTGGTCGGGCGTGAGGCCGGTCTTGCGGAGCGCTGCGCCGATCGGCTTGACCGCTGCGTCGACCGGCTTGCGGAAGCTGCCGTCGAACATCAGGCGGCCCCGTCGACGGTGTCGAGCTCGGGGTTCGGCTCGGCGAGATGCTGCAGCACCCGCCCGTCGACGGCGTCGACGAGCACCAAGCCGCGCTGGAGCGGCGGTTCTTCGGCCGAGTAGCAGAACACGCGCCACGTCGGGCGACTGCGGATGCCGTGCCAGACCTGCTGCGCCGAGGCGTGGCCGACCGGGAAACCGATCGCCTGTTGCGCCGCCACGAGGGCGTCGCGCTCGTCGACGTGCATCCGCCAACCGGACGAGATGCTGAACAGTCCGACGGCGGTGAGCAGGATCCCGGCCCACAGCGTGCCGCCGTTCACGATGGCCGACGAGTCGGCGCTCGTGGCGTACCAGGCGAAACAGCCGGCGGCCAGCGTGAGGTAGATGTAGCCGGGGATCCGGCGACGCGAGTTGTCGGGGAACTGATAGGCGCCGGCGAACTCGGGTTGGAGATCTTCGGGAAGCTCGTCGCGGATGTCGTCGGCGGGGGCGACGGACGATTCGGCGACCGGGTCGGTCGAATTCATGGTCCTCCCAGCCTAACCGGCCCGCACCGGTTCGGATCGGGGCGTCAGCCGGTCGGCCAGGCCGCGCGGAGCTTGGCCGCCGTGTCGACCAGCGGCTCGGGCAGCGTCCGCGTGTTGGCGACCGCCGTCATGAAGTTGCCGTCACCGGTCCAGCGCGGCACTGCGTGCACGTGGAGGTGTTCGCTGATCGACCCGCCGGCGGGACGGCCCAGGTTGATGCCCACGTTGACGCCCTCGGGTTCGTACGCCGACTTGATGGCCCGGACGGCGTCGGTGACGGTCGGCCAGAGTTCGGCGGTCTCGGCGGCGTCGAGGTCCTCGAGGTTCGCGACCTCCCGATACGGCAGCACGAGCACGTGGCCGGTGCCGTACGGGAACGCGTTCAGGATTACGAAGCACGTCTCGCCCCGGTGGACGATGTTGGCGTCCTCGTCGGACATGCCGGAGGCCAGGATGCGTGTGAAGATGCTCCCCTCCCCCGCCGGCACCTCGGACGTGCCGAGCGACTGGACGTAGGTGGCACGCCACCCGTTCCAGAGTCGTTCGAGCGGTGTCATCAGGCGGTGAGTGCCTGCTCGGTCGTCTCGGCGACTTCGTCGGTGAAGCGGGTGATGAACTCGCCGACGTCGACACCGCGTTCGACCTCGCCGCCGCGAGGGTTCACGCCGACGGTGCCGTGTTCGACGTCGTCGTCACCGACGACGAGGATGTACGGGATCTTCTCGAGCTTCGACGAGCGGATCCGCTTGCCGAGCGCGTCACCCGCACCGATCATGTCGACGCGCGCCCCGGCCTGACCGAGCCGGTCGACGACCTGCTGGGCGTACTCCTCGTGGGCGGTGGCGACGGGGAGCACCCGCACCTGGAGTGGTGCGAGCCACGTGGGGAAGTTGCCGGCGTAGTGCTCGAGCAGCACGCCGAAGAAGCGTTCGATCGAGCCGAACAGCGCCCGGTGCAACATGATCGGCCGGTGCCGGTTGTTGTCGGCGCCCACGTACTCGAGATCGAAGCGCTCGGGGAGCTGGAAGTCGGCCTGGATCGTCGACAGCTGCCACGACCGCCCGATCGCATCACGGACGTCGATGTCGATCTTGGGGCCGTAGAACGCTGCGTCGCCGTCCTTGACGGCGTACTCGAGACCGTGGGTCTCGAGCGCCTGGCGGAGCGCCTCGGTCGCCTCGTCCCAGATCTCGTCGGTGCCGACGTACTTCTCCGGGTCCTTCGTCGACAGGTTGAACGTGAAGTCGTCGAAACCGAACGCCCGCAACACCGACAGCACGAAGTCGAGCAGGCCGGCGACCTCGTCGGCCATCTGCTCCTTCGTGACGTAGATGTGGCTGTCGTCCTGCGTGAATCCCCGGATGCGGAGCAGGCCGTGGAGCGTGCCGGCTCGTTCATAGCGGTACACGTTGCCGAGCTCGAACAACCGCAGTGGCAGTTCGCGGTAGCTGCGCTGCCGGCTCTTGAAGATCAGGCAGTGCATCGGACAGTTCATCGGCTTCATGTAGTACGTGCCGTTGTCCATCTCCATCGGCGGGTACATGCCGTCGGCATAGAAGTCGAGGTGGCCCGACGTCTCGAACAACTTCGCGTTCGCCAGGTGCGGCGTGAACACGAACTCGTAGTCGCCCTGTTCGTGACGGAGGCGGCTGTAGTCCTCCATGATCTTGCGGACGATGGCGCCCTTCGGGTGCCACACGGCGAGCCCGCCGCCCAGCTCGCTCGGGAAGCTCAGCAGGTCGAGTTCGGTGGCGAGCTTGCGATGGTCGCGCTTGGCGGCCTCTTCGAGCTGGTGGAGGTGCTGCGCGAGCGCCTCCTTCGATTCCCAGGCCGTGCCATAGACGCGCTGCAGCATCGGGCCCTTCTCGTTGCCGCGCCAGTAGGCGCCGGCCACCTTCTGCAGCTTGAAATGGCCGAGCTTGCCGGTCGAGGGCACGTGCGGTCCGACGCACATGTCGACGAACTCGGGCGAGTTGCGGTACGCGCTGACGACGCCGCCCTGGATCTCGGTGGCGTCTTCGGCGTCGCTCGCCTGCTCACGGAACCGGTTGATCAGATCGACCTTGTACGGCTGGTCGGCGAACAGGTCGGCCCCTTCGTCCATCGTCATCTCGATGCGCTCGAACGGCTGGTTCTCGGCGATGATCGAGCGCATCTCGGCCTCGATCGAGGCGAGGTCGTCGTCGCTGAACGTCTTGCCACCGGGCAGCTCGAAGTCGTAGTAGAAGCCGTTCTCGATGGCCGGGCCGATCGAGAACTTGGCGCCCGGGAACAAGCGGGTGACGGCCTGTGCCATCACGTGCGACGTCGAGTGCCGCAGCACGTGGCGCCCGTCGTCGGTATCGGCCGTGATGATCGAGACGACGCTCCCGTCGGGGAGCGGTGCAGTCAGGTCGGTCTCGGCTCCGTCGACGGTCGCAGCGACGGCCGCCTTGGCGAGCCGCTTTCCGATCGATCCGGCGAGATCGAGCGCGGTCGAGCCCTGGGGTAGTTCGCGCTCGGATCCGTCGGGGAGTGACACCGTGATGTTGGCCATAACGAGCACCAGCCTACGAGCGCGACTCCCCTGTTCGGAGCAGGTTTCGGGTGTCGTGTCGGATCGGCGGCGTCAGACGGCGACGAGGTGGCGGTGACCCTCGGCGTGTTCGTCGCCGACGTTGGCGACGACGGACGGCTGGGTCGGTTCGACCTCGGGCTCACCGCTGTAGCGGTTGTGGTACCGCTGCTTGGTCATCTCCCGGATCTCGAACATGACCTCGTCGATCATCGACCGCCACGCGAGGTGTTCCGGACCACGGCCCCGATAGCGCTCGGGCTTGATCGCACGTCCGATCGAGATCGTGCACTCCTTGCGGAGCTTGGGCATCTTGGCGTCGATCGGCTGGATCTCGTCGGTGCCGGTGATCCCGACCGGGAAGATCGGACAGCCGAGGTCCATCGCGAGCCGGGCGGCGCCGGTGCGCCCCTTGTAGAGGTCGCCGTCGCGGCTGCGGGTGCCTTCGGGGAAGATCCCGAACAGCTCACCTCGTTCGAGCACGGCCCGTGCGGTGTCGAGCGCGGCTTGGCTCTTCTCGCCGCCGGAGCGGTCGATCGGGATCATGCCGAGCGCGGGGAACACGTACTTGGTCTTCCACGAGTCCATGTACTCCGCCTTGCCGACGAAGCTGATGTTGCGCGGCACCGTGAGCATCAGGAACGCCGAGTCGAGGAAGCTGATGTGGTTCGGGCACAGGATCGCCGGGCCGTCGTCGGGAAGCCGCTCGTAGCCCTCCTGGTGGATGGTCCACAGCTTGTTGGCGATCGGCTTGACGATCGTGCGCGAGCGGGCCTGCAGCTTGTTGGCGCCGGCCGACTCGGTCATGGCCCCATCGTAGACATGACGGGGGTCACATGTGCGACGCAACCGTGCACTGACGATGAATGTTGCGTTTCCGTCGGGGGTGGAGCGTCGTTATCTGAGTTCGACACCGAGCAGGGCTGCGGCGTCGCGGGTCCGCTCGCCGGACGCGGCGGCAGCGTCGATCGCTGCCACGGCACCCGGGGTGTCGAGATCGTCGTCGAGCAGTCGACGGACGTCGTCGATCACGTCGCCCGGCGCACCGTCGGCGGCCGACCGCCACGCCGTCAATCGTTCGACGTTGCGGTCGATGAGGCCGTCGTCCCACTCCCACTCGGTGCGGTAGTGGTGCTCGATCAGGCCGAGTCGGATCGCCATCGGGTCGTACGTCTCGCGCAGCTTGTCGACGAACACCAGGTTGCCGCGGCTCTTCGACATCTTGTGGCCGTCCATGCTGATCAGCGCGGCGTGCATCCAATGGGTGACGAACAGCTCGCCGGTCGCTGCCTCGGACTGGGCCCGTTCGCACTCGTGGTGCGGGAAGATCAGATCGGCGCCGCCGCCGTGCAGGTCGATCGTCGTGCCGAGTTCGCGCAACGCGAGCGCGCTGCACTCGATGTGCCAGCCCGGTCGGCCGGCGCCCCACATCGTGTCCCACGACGGCTCGTCGGGGGCCGACGGGTGCCAGAGCACGAAGTCGAGCGGGTGTCGCTTGTTCGGGTCGTCGACCTGGCCGCCGCGTTCGCGAGCGAGCTCGATCATCTCGGATTCCGAGTAGTGGCTCAGCGAACCGAACGAGTCGAACTTCGACACGTCGAAGTACACCGAGCCGCCCGCCTCGTAGGCGAAGCCGGCGTCGAGCACCATGCCGATGAACCCGCGGATGTCGGGGATCGCCGACGACGCCCGGGGCGTGCTGGCGACCGGGAGCGCGTTGAGCGCCACCATGTCGCGCTCGAACCGGGCTTCTTCGGCCGCAGCGAGGTCGAGGTAGTGCACGCCGAGCTCACGGGCCTTGGCGAACAGCGGATCGTCGACATCGGTGACGTTGCGGACACAGGTGACCTGGTGTCCTTTGTCGATCAGGTGCCGCTGGAGCACGTCGTAGGCGATGAACGTGTTCGCGTGCCCGAGGTGGGTGGCGTCGTACGGCGTGATGCCGCACGTGTACATCAGGACGTCGTCGCCGGGTTCGAACGGCACGATGGCGCGCCGCGCGGTGTCGTAGAGCTGGAAGGTCATGCGTCAGGATGCAACCGTGCGCGGGTCGGACTTGATTCCCCACAGCTGGGGAGCGACCCGGGTCTTGTACCGCACGTTGAGCTGCAGGAGCACGGCCGTGAAGGCTTCGATCGCCGTCGCGTTCGAGAGTTCTCCGGCGTCGAGCGGCCGACAGCCGGGGATCTTCGACACCATCTCGCTGATGGCGCCGACCGCTTCGGGGTCGTCGCCGCAGATGAGCACATCGCTCTCGATCGGTTCGCCGATGTGGCCGAGCTCGGTCGCCGGCAGGTGGTGGAACGCCGCGACGACGCGGCTCTTCGGGACGGCGGCCTGCACGTGCGCCGCGACGCTGCCGCGGGGCGGGACGAGGGGCTGGAACTCCTTGCCGACCCGCACGAGGGCGTTCGCCATGCTGACGACGATCTTGCCGCGCAGGTAGCGCTCGTGGTCTTGGGCCATCGTGGCGGCCGAGTCCCAGGGCGTCGCGATCACGACGATGTCGCAGTCCGCGGCGGAGGCGTTGTCGCCGTACCCGAGGAGCTCGTCGAGCTCGGGATACTGCTCGACCAGAGCGTCGCGCGACTCCATCGCCCGATACTTCGAGCGCGAGCCGATCACCGACTCGTAGCCGACACTCGCCAGACGGGCGGCCAGGCTGCTGCCCGCCGGTCCACTGCCCCCGATCACTCCGATACGCATGGTGGGAGCCTTGCACATCGGGTGTCGGACGACCACGTCCGGCAACCGTGACGGGCGAAGGTCACACGGGCTACGTTGCACGGCATGGGAATCCTCGAGGGCAAGAAGCTCGTGATCACCGGTGTGCTCACCGACGCGTCGTTGGCGTTCGGCGTGGCCAAGATCGCCATCGACGAAGGCGCCGAGGTGGTGCTCACCGGGGCGGGTCGCGCCCTCAGCCTCACGAAGCGCACGGCGCGCAAGCTCGGCCAGGTGAACGGTGCCGACGTGCCGGTGTTCGAGTTCGACGTCACCGTGCCCGAGCACGTCGAGTCGGTCCGGGCGTCGGTCGCCGAGACGCTCGGCCACGTCGACGGCGTGCTGCACGCGATCGGCTTCGCTCCCGAGTCGTGTCTCGGTGACGACTTCATGGACGCCCCGTGGGACGACGTCGCCGTCGCGATGCACATCTCGGCGTTCTCGCTGAAGACCCTTGCCGAGGCATTCCTGCCGCTCATGAGCGAGGGTGGGTCGATCGTCGGACTCGACTTCGACAACCAGCAGGCGTGGCCGGCCTACAACTGGATGGGCGTCGCCAAGTCGGCCCTCCAGAGTGTGTCTCGCTACCTCGCCAAAGAACTCGGCCCGCAACAGATCCGGTGCAACCTCGTGGCCGCCGGCCCGATCCGCACGATCGCCGCCAAGTCGATCCCCGGGTTCGCCCTGTTCGAGGACACGTGGGACGGCCGCTCACCGCTCGGCTGGGACGTCAACGACTCCGAGCCGGTGGCCAAGGCGTGCGTGGCGCTGCTGTCCGATTGGTTCCCCGCCACGACCGGCGAGATCATCCACGTCGACGGCGGCTATCACGCCGTCGGTGCCTGACGCAGCACCGTCACACCCAACCAGTCCCGGATCACGGCCGCTGCGGTGCGGCTGGTCACGCCCGACAGTGCGTCGAACGCGTGCTGTGCGCCGTACACCGGCACGTAGTCGACGGGTCGCCCTGCGGCTCGCAGCACCTCGACGAACTGCTGCCCCTCCCCCGCCGGCACCAAGGTGTCGTGGGTGCCGTGCACGATGAGGAACGGCGGCGTGTCGTCGTGGACCCGGTCGATCGGTGACACGGCCCGGTAGCGCTCCGGCTGTTCGTCGACCGTCGACAGCATCACCTCGTTGCGGATCTTGTCCCAGTGCGCTCGCGTCCGGTTGCGATTGGCCATGTCGTACACGCCGTACATGCCGACGCAGGCTGCGACGCGTTCGTCGTCACCGTCGGCCGTGAGCGCCGCCATCGCCGCCAGATGGCCACCGGCCGAACCGCCCGCCAGGACCACGGTCGACGGCTCCACACCGTGAGCGCTCAGTTCGGTGCGCGCCCAGCGGACGGCCTCGCGCACCGCAGCGATCTGGTCTTCGACGGTGACGTGCGGGGTGAACGGGTAGCGGATGCCGAGCGACGCCCATCCGTCGAGCGCGAGGGCGTGGTAGAGGTCTCGGGCCTGACGCTGCGGATCGCCGCCGGTCCAGCCCCCGCCGTGCACGTACACGACGACCGGGAGCTTGCGCCGGTCGTCGTCGGGGCGGGTGAGGTCGAGGGTGAGTGGCCCACGCCACTCGATCGAATGCTGCTCGCGAACACCGGGCGGTGTCGGGATGGGGCGCCCGCGCCAGCGGCCGGGTCCGCGCGCCCGGTGGATCGCGCCGCTCACGTGTCGCCGGAGCCGGCGGACGCCGATCGCCGTCCTCGTCAGCACCCAGACGAGCAGCACGGACGAGACGCCGAGCATCGCGGCGCCGACGACGCCGAACGCCGAGTCGAGCCCACCGCCGACCACGCCGACCGCGATGGCAGCGAGATGGAGCACCAGCCACAGCGGCGCCGTCTCGGAGATGACCATCGCCGGCAGCCACCAAGGCGAGTACCGACGCGTCGGGTCGATCACCGGTTTGGCCGCGTTCCACACGATCGGGAGCGAGACGATCCCGGCCAGGAACAGCCACGCGGCGGCGATCACGGACACTGCGGATCGGCGCTCCGGCTAGCCCTCGGACGACGTGGTCGCCCGGATGTTCATGCCCTCGGGCACCGGACGCCCCGAGAGCTGTTCGTACAGCTGCTCCGGCTCGGTGACGGGTCGCTCGCACACATGGTTGCGGCACAGGTAAGCGTTGCCCTCGGTGCGGCCCTCCCACAACGGCGAGTCGTACGGCTCGCCCCACGCCATCACGAGGTCGGGCCGCCACAGCACCTGTCCGACCCGCACGAGTTCGGGGACGTCACCGACCATCACGAGCTCGAGGATGCCGCGCTGGCGCAGGAAGACCGCCAGCAACGCGTTCGACGTGCCGCCCGGCGACTGCTCGCAGATCGGGGCGAGCAACTGCAGGATTCGGTCGGCGAAGTTGGCGTAGCGGGAGTCGCCGGTGAGCGCAGCAAGGCGTTGCAGCGCGTTGGCAGCGACCGAGTTCGCCGACGGGGTCGCGTTGTCGTACACGTCCTTCTGTCGGACGATCAGCTGCTCGGCGTCTTCCGCCGTGGTGTAGAGACCGCCCTCCACCGGATCCCAGAACCAGTCGAGCATGGTGTCGGCGGTCTCGCGAGCGGCAGTGATCCAGCGCGCCTCGCCGGTCGCCTCGGCGAGCCGGATGAACGCCTGCACCAGTGCGGCGTGGTCGGCGGCCAGGGCCGCGTGGCGTGCCTGCGGCTCGCCGTCGGCCTGCCACGAACGGAACCAGCGACCGCGGTCGTCGCGCAACTCGCGAAGCAGGAACTCGCCGGTCTCGACCGCGACCTGCTTCCAATCCGACCGCTGGAACGCGGTCGCGGCGTCGGCGAGCGCGTAGAGGAACAGCGCGTTCCACTCGGTGAGCACCTTGTCGTCGAGACCCGGGGCAGGACGGCCGGAGCGAACCTGCAGCAGGCGCCGCCGGACCGCCTCGAGCGCCGGTGGGCGCGCCAGCTTGCCTCGCGCCTCGCTGCGGTTGGGGATCGAACGTCCTTCGAAGTTGCCCTCGTCGGTGATGCCCCACCACTGCTGCGCGACGCCGGCCGCCTGGGCGTCGACGTCGGCGAGCGCCGCCCGGATCTCGTCGGGCGTCCAGGTGTAGTACGCGCCCTCGACACTGTTGCCCTCGGCGTCGAGCGAGTCGGCGTCCTGCGCCGAGGCGAACCCCCCACCGGGCAGCCGCAGCTCGCGCAGCACGTAGGCGATCGTCTCCTCGACGACCTGCTTGTACTGGGGCTGCCCGAGCACGGAATAGCTCTGGCGGTACAGGCCGACGAGCAACGCCTGGTCGTACAGCATCTTCTCGAAGTGAGGAACGAGCCATTCGCGATCGGTCGAGTACCGGGCGAACCCACCGCCGATGTGGTCGTACATGCCGCCCGAACACATCGCGTCGAGCGTGGTCGTGATGACGTTGCGGGCCTCGTCACGACCCGACGTCATGTAGGCACGCAGGATCAGTTCGGTGTGGAACGTCGCCGGGAACTTCGGAGCCTTGCCGAACCCACCCCACTCGGGATCGAAGGCCCCGCCCAGCTTCTTCAGCGACTCGTTGACCAGTTCGACGCCCGGGACGTCTTTGGCGGCCACCGTCTCGGCGACCTTGGTGAGCTTCTCGGTGAGCTGGGTCGCCTGCTTGTCGAGTTCGTCGTGCCTCGTCGTCCAGACCTCGGTGAGCCCCTCGATCACCTTCAGGAAGGCATCCTTCGGGAAGTAGGTGCCGCCGAAGAACGGGCGCCCGTCGTGGTGCAGCGCCATCGTCATCGGCCAGCCACCGCGGCCGGTCAGCGCCGTGAGCGCCTCCATGTACAAGCCGTCGACGTCAGGGCGTTCCTCGCGGTCGAGCTTGACGTTCACGAACGCCGCGTTCATCGCCGCAGCCACCTCGTCGTCCTCGAAACACTCGTGTGCCATGACGTGGCACCAGTGGCAGGCCGAGTAGCCGACCGACAGCAGGATCGGCACGTCGCGTTCGCGCGCTGCCGCGAACGCCTCCTCACCCCACGGGTACCAATCGACCGGGTTGTCCCGGTGCTGGCGGAGATACGGCGACGTCTCGGTGGCGAGTCGGTTCACGGAGCCGACCCTATCGACGGCGGCGATGAACCCGGGATCGCCGCTCAGTCGTCGGCGCCGGCAGCGATGAGTGCGTCGCGCTCCTGACGGCGGAGCTGCTGGGCATCCGGGTCGGGCACCGGCACGGCGGCCAGCAGGCGCTTGGTGTACGGGTCGGTGGGCCGGGTCAGGATGTCTTCGCGTGGGCCGAACTCGACGAGCTTGCCGTGCTGCATCACGGCGATCCGCTTGGCGAGGATCTCGACGACGGCCAGGTCGTGGCTGATGAACAGGCACGCGAAGCCGATGTCTCGCTGCAGTTCCTGGAACAGGTCGAGGACCTTCGCCTGCACCGACACGTCGAGCGCCGAGGTCGGCTCGTCCGCGATCAACAGCTTCGGGCGCAGCGCGAGCGCGCGGGCGATGCCGACTCGCTGGCGCTGGCCACCCGACAGTTCGTGCGGGTAGCGGTTGCGGAGCGAGCGATCGAGTTCGACCTGGTCGAGCAGCTCCGAGATGCGGGCCTCACGAGCCTTCGCGTCGAAGCCCGCGAGCAGCATCGGCTCACCGATTGACTCACCGATCGGCAGACGGGGGTTCAGCGACGAACCCGGGTCCTGGAACACGAAACTCAGGTCGCGGCGCACCGCTCGGAGATCGTCCTTCGACACGCCGACCATCGGGGTGCCGAGCACGTCGGCCTCTCCCTCGACGAACGGCAGCAGGCCCACGATCGCTCGGCCGACGGTCGTCTTGCCCGAGCCCGACTCGCCGACGAGGCCGACGACCTCACCGGGGGCGATGTCGAGATCGATGCCGTCGACGGCCCGGAAGGCGGGCGTCCGGCCACGCTTGGGGTACTCGACCGACACGCCACGCAGGTCGACGATCCGCTCGGTGGTCACCGACGTCGCGGTCGGCTGGTCGGCGGTCTCGTCGATCGCCTCGGCGATCTGCTCGGCCTGCTGTTCGTCACCGGCGACGACGGCGTTCACGAGTCGGCCGAGGTGCGGCACCGAGCCGAGCAGTTGCTGGGTGTACGAGTGCTGGGGTCGGTAGAACACGTCCGCCGAAGTGCCGCGCTCGACGATCTCGCCGTTCTGCATCACGAGCACACGGTCGGAGAGGTCGGCGACGACGCCCATGTCGTGGGTGATCAGCAGCACGCCGGCGTCGATCCGGTCGCGGAGGTCGCGGAGCAGCTTGAGGATCTCGGCCTGGACCGTCACGTCGAGCGCGGTCGTCGGCTCGTCGGCGATCAGCAGCTTGGGTTCGAGGGCCAGGGCCTGGGCGATCATGGCGCGCTGGCGCTGGCCGCCCGACAGCTGGTGCGGATACGAGTCGACGCGAACCTCGGGGTTCGGGATCTCGACGAGGTCGAGCAGTTCGATCGCTCGCTTGCGGGCGGCCTTGGGCGCCATCGACTGGTGGCTGCGGAGCATCTCGGCGATTTGGAACCCGACGGTGTACACCGGGTTCAGTGCCGTCATCGGCTCCTGGAAGATGACCGACGCGAGACGGCCGCGCATCGAACGCAGGGTGCGCTGGTCGAGTCCGACGACTTCGGTGTCGTCGACGACGATGGAACCGCGGACGTTGGCGTTCTTGGGCAGCAGACCCAGCGTGGCGAGGGCGGTCGTCGACTTGCCGGAGCCCGACTCACCGACGATTGCGAGCACCTCACCACTGTTGAGGTCGAACGAGGCGTCGACGACGGCGGGATACCAGACGCCGTCGACCCAGAAGTCGATGTTGAGCTGATCGACCGAGAGGACAGGAGTGCTCATCGGCGTGCGATTCCTTCCGTGTTCCTGGCACGATGGCGAACGTGTCGGACCTGTTCTACGAGGAGACGTTCCGTCCGGCGTTCGGCCGGGTGCTGGCGGGCGCGCTCATGACGATCTGCGCCCTGGCGGGGTTGAGTGTGGTCGGCGCCGGTGCCGACGCCCTCTGGCAGGTGTGGCCCTGGCTGGCCCTGGTGGCCTTCGGGGCGTGGGCGCTCTACTGGCGTCCAGAGGTCGAGGTGAACGCCGGTGGCGTCCGTGTCGTGAACGTGTTCCGCACCCTCGACGTGCCGTGGCCGGCGATCACCGACATCGAGACCAAGTGGGCGCTCACCCTCGTGACGACGCTCGGCACCGTCCGTGCCTGGGCGGCACCGGCTCCGGGTCGTCAGGTGCTGCGCCGCAGCCAGGCCGAAGATCTGCGCCTCGGCGGCGCCGGCAAGGGCGACATGGTGCGCCCGAGCGATCTGCCCCAGACCGAGTCGGGGGCGGCGGCACTCGTCGTGCGGCAACGTTGGCTGCGCATACGCGAGGCCGGCTTCCTGGCCGACCCGCGCGTCGAGCACGACCGCATGCCCGTGCGTTGGCACGTCGAGACGATCGCCGGCTTCGCCCTGCTGACCGTCGCCGTCGTGTACGGCACGTTCCTGCGCTGACACGAGCACGATCAGCCGCCCAGGTGCATGCGGTTGGGACGCGTCGCCATGTCGGCCTTCGCCTCTTCCTGCTTCTTCGCCAGGTCCTTGAACTTGGGGATGCGCTTCTGGCGAGGGTCGAACGCGTCGCGGAGGCCGTCACCGATGAACTGCAGGCACAGGACGATCGTGACGATCATGAGCCCCGGGAACAGGAACAGCCACGGGCGGGTGCCGAACGCGGTGTCGTAGTCGTTCACCAGAGCGCCCAACGACACGTTGGGCGCCTGGATGCCGAAGCCGATGAACGACAGCGCGGCCTCGGTGAGGATGCCGGCGCCCATCAGCAAGGTGGTGGACACCACGATCGTGCCGACCGTGTTGGGCAGGATGTGCTTGAAGATGATGCGGCGCGGCGAGGCGCCGGCCACGCGGGCGGCGTCGACGAACTCGCGTTCACGCAACGCCAGGAACTCGGCTCTGACGAGTCGGGCGAGACCGGTCCACGAGAACAGGCCGAGTGCGAGCGCGACGCTCCACAGACCGGACGCACCGAACGAGAACGCGGCGACCGAGACGATGACGAGCAGCGGCAGGATCAGGATGACGTCGGTGATACGCATCAGGATCGAGTCGAGCCAGCCTCCGTAGAAGCCGGCCAGCGCACCGATCATCACGCCGAGGGTCACCGACAACACCGCGAGCACGAGGATGACCACGAGCGTCACCTGGACGCCGCGCATCGTCATCGCGAACAGGTCCTTGCCGTTCTGATTGTCGACCCCGAAGGGGTGATCGCCCCAGGCGAGGCCGTCTCCGCCGAGGAACGACGGGATGATCGAGATCGTCGGGCCTTCGTCCTGGACGGGCGGGATCAGGTCGGTGTGTTCCCACTGGTACCAGCCCGGGATCGGGCCGGCGCCGACGCTCGTGACGGCGACGATGATGATGAACGCCAACAGGACGAGCGAGATCATCGCGCCCTTGTGGCGGATGAAGCGCTTGCGGACGATCTGGCCCTGGCTGAGGCCGGCGACCTCGCGCTGCTCGTGGGTCAGTTCGTCGGGGAACTTCTCGAAGTCGGATTCGCGATGCGGATCGACGCGGAGGTCGTCCATCTCGCCGACTTCGTCGGGATCGGGCGGGAGAAGATGGTCGTCGCTCATTTGTCGTGGATCCGGATTCGTGGGTCGAGGACCGAGTACATGATGTCGGCGAGGATGTTGGCGACGACGGCCGTGGCGCCGACCACCATCGTGGCGGCCATCACCGGGTTCGGGTCGAGCGCCTGGAGGCCCTCGATGAAGAGTCGTCCCATGCCGTTCCACTCGAAGACCGTCTCGGTGATGACGGCGCCGCCGAGCAGGCCACCGATGTCGAACGCGATCACGGTGGCGAGCGGGATCAGGGCGTTGCGCAGACCGTGGCGGACGACCACGGTGCGCTCGGTCAGGCCCTTCGCGCGAGCGGTGCGGATGTAGTCCTGGTTCAGGACCTCGAGCATGCTGGCTCGCGAGTACCGGGTGTAGGCGGCGAGCGAGATCAGCATCAGCGCCATGGTCGGCAGGATGAGGTGACTGAAGATGTCGTTGTTCAGCACCCAGAACGAGCCCTCGAGACGGGGCTCCTTGTCACCGATCGTCTTGATCGGACGGTTGCGGATGACCGAGTTGCTGGAGTACTCCTGCCACGACTGCAGGTGCCGATCGACGAAGATGACGAGCGCCACCAGGAAGCCGACGAGCATCGACACCCGAGCCGACAGCCCCTTGTCGTAGCCGCCCCAGGCGATGCCGATCAGGTAGCTCGACACGAGGGTGGCGATCAGCAGCAGGAACGTCCACCACCAGCCCATGCCCTGTTCGTCGAAGAGTGTCTGGAGCGGGGTGTAGAGCACGCAGCCGAGTGCGGCGGTGGTCAGCGCCGAGAACAGCGCCTTGCGGTTCGCGATGCCGGCGAAGATCGCCGTGACACCGACGGCGATGCCGATCGCCATCGGGATCAGCACCGGCAGTCCGATGCCCGGCTTCAGGAACCATTGGGCGGCAGAGAGATAGATCAGGAGGCCGGCACCGACCGCAGCCGAGATGGCGGCGATCACGAGCCGGCGTGGCGCGCGCCCGCCGGCGATCGAGTAGCCGACGATGCCGACGAAGATCGACAGGACGACGATCACGGGCACCGAGATGCTCGCACCGTCACGCAACCAGTCGTTGAACCGGATGCCGCCGTACTCCTTGAGGATGACGGCGACCCAGAAGACCGGCAGTGAGAAGAACACGAACGTGAAGAACGTGACGATGTAGTCGAAGCCCGTGTACTGGCGCAGGGCCGTCACGATGCCGACGGTCACGCCGATCACGATCGACAGGAGCGACGAGGCGGCGACGAGCTTGAGGGTGACCGGGATGCGCGTGGCGAGTTCGTCGTTGACGGACTGTCGCGTCTGGGCGGAGATGCCGAAGTCGCCGGTCAGGGCGTCACCGAGCCACTGGAAGTAGCGCAGGACGGGCGGGGTGTCGAGGTTGAGCGCATTGGTGACGTCGCGTTCGATCGCCGCGCGCTGGGTCGGGTTCGTGATCTCGTTGAGGAAGCCCAACGGGTCACCGGCGTACGCCATCATGATGTAGACGGCGAACGAAGCGACGAGCAGCAGCAGGACCGACGCGATGAGTCGGCGCACGATGAAGAGGAGCATGGCAGGTTGTGCGGCCGCGCCGAGGCGCCGGGACTCGCGTCCCGGCGCCTCGAACGGGAATCAGTGGATCAGGCCGCTTCCCAATCCCAGACGTTCCAGAAGATCGTCGGGGAGATGGCAATCGGGTCCACGTTGGTGACGTAGTTGCTGTTGAACGCCGTCACTCCAGGGTGCTGGAACAGCGGCAGACCGAAACCGGTCTCGACGAGGAGGGCCTCGACCTCGGTCAGGATCTCTTCCTGACGGGCGGGGTCGGTGGTGCCCTTCAGCTCCTCGTAGAGGGCGTCGACGTCTGCGTTGGCGTAGCCGTAGAAGTTGTTGGCGCCACCGGTGACGAAGTTCGCCTCGGTGTCGGCAACGGCGACGGCGGTCGACTGCCAGCCGAAGAACGCCATGTCGTAGATCGACGGGTTCGACAGCTCCGAGCCCCAGGTCGGGCTACGGCCGTCGATGAGGTTGAAGCCGGCCTCGGCAGCGCTCGCCGCCATCAGCTCGTACTCGCTCGCACGACGGGGGTTGTTGTCGGCGAAGTGCACACGCACGTCGACCGGGGTCTCCACGCCGGCCTCCTCGAGGAGCGCGATGGCGCCCTCGATGTCGACCTCGGCGTAGTCGGCGGTGCCGTTGCCGGCGACGATGCCGTCGTACCACGGGGCACCCGGGGTCTGGGTGAACGAGTCACGGACCTCGGCCTCGGGGTTGATCGGGGCGATCAGACGCTCGACGATCTCTGCACGGGGCAGCGTCTTCATGAGCGCCTGACGGACGGCCAGGGCCGTCGCCTCGTCGCCACCGTAGGCGGCGGGGTCGAACGGACCACCGTTGGCCACGGCGAAGTCGACGTGCTCGTAGACGGCGGTGTCGCCGAATGCGAGCTCGACGCCACGGTCGGCGTAGCCCTCGAGCTCGGCGACCGAGTCGACCGTCGCCTGCGGCTGCATGACGTCGATCTCTTCGTTGGCGAGCGCCTGGACGGCGGCCGTCGGGTCACCGATGATGCGGTAGATGATCGTCTCGACCTTCGGCTGCGGGCCCCAGGTGTAGTCGGGGTTCGCGACGAGGGTCATCTCGGCGCGCTCTTCGTACGCCTCGAGGGTGTACATGCCGGTGCTGAGGTAGATGCCCTCGTCGTCCGGCAGCGAATCCCAGTCGAACGCCGTGTTGAACACGGTGGCGATCTGCGCGAGCGCCTCGCCGTCGTTGTTCTGGAAGGCGTCGACGACGGCCTGCTTGGCCTCCGTCGGGTCCTCGATGCCGAGCGCCAGGCGACCCACGACGTGGGCGGCCGGGTTGCCCAGGAACGGCGTGCCGTTCTGGTAGTCGACGTAGAACGAGTCGTAGACCATGGTGATGGCCTGACCGTCCTCGGAGATCTCCGGGAACTGGGTCACGAGCTCGAACTGCTCGCTGGCGGCGTCGAAGTTCACCGACTCGGCGGGGACGTACTCGAAGCCCTCGAAGAGCTCGAACGTCTCGGGGTCGTAGTGCACGCCGGCCTCTTCGGGGACGATGTCACCCTCGGGGGTCAGGACGAGCCAGTTGCCCTCTTCGTCGGTCTGGATGGCCGAACCGTCTTCGAGGAAGGCCACGCCACCCTCGTTGAAGTTGCCCGACACGGCGCCCCAGCCCAGGATCAGGTCGTGGGCCGTGATCGGCGTGCCGTCGCTGAAGGCGACGCCCTCGTTGATGCGGTACGTGACGGTGAGCGGCTCGAGCGACTCGATGGTGCAGGTACCGAACTGGTCGTTGTTGACCAGGTTCAGATCACCGTCGTAGTACGAGAAGCCGGAGTGCATCAGGTACGCAACGTTGGCGTTGGCCGTGGCGTTGGCGTGGGTCGTGTTCTGGTTGAACGACAGGAGCGGGTCGTTCCAGGCGACGCGGACTTCGCCGCTGGCCTCGGCCGACTCGTACGGGCCGTGCGGGATACCGCAACCGGAGCCGCCCTCGACGCCGACCATGGAGTCGTCCATGGCCATGTCGCCGTCGGTGTCGTCACCCTCGGCCTCGGTGGTGTCGGTGTCGTCACCCTCCCCCTCGGTCGTGTCGGTGTCGTCACCCTCGGCCTCGGTGGTGTCGGTGTCGTCGCCGTCGGCGTCGTCACCCTCCCCCTCGGTGTCGTCGTCGGCGACGTCGGAGGTCTCGACCTCGTCGTCACCGGAATCGTCGTCGCTGGTGCACGCCGAGACCACGAGCGCTGCCGTGATCAGGGCTGCAGCGGTTCTGCTGTGAGAACGTCGCTTCAACTGGTTACCTCATTCTTGGTTGGGTCGCGGACTGCTGCAAAGCAACAGCAGTCCTCTGTGCAGCACAGGAGGGGCAGGGCCCCGCCGGTGCGTCCGTGCGACCTGCGTTCACGCCGCAGACCGATGCATTCCGGACCGTGGCGAACCTACCGTCAACCGACGGTCTGGCAAACGTATTCCGACGGTCAATTGACACTGGCATGAACAGTCCGTGACCGATTTCACGCCGCTGGGCGACGGGTGTCACCCAGCGTGGAATCGACCCCGATGCACGATCTCCGACGGTGGCCGTCGGCGCCGTGTGGCGCTGCGTCCGGCGCCTGCGTCGCCGCGCCGTTCCGGCGTCGGACCGACGTCGGCCGGGTGTCCGAGCGCGACGGCCCCGAGCAGTTCGAGATGCGGCGGGACGTCGAGTTCGGCGCGCAGTTCGGTCTCACCACGGAACACGCCGAACAGCAGCGCGCCCAGGCCCTCGTCCTCGGCGGCGAGGAGGAACGTCATGAGCGCCATCGACGCGTCGACCGTCCAGTACGGCGTCGTCCATGCCTCGGTGCTCTCCCCCAGTCCGGTGGCCGCCTTGTCGGGCTCGGCATACCGAGCGACGTAGGCCTCGGGGTCGGCGAACGGGAGTGCGATCACGGGAGCGTCGAGCAGACGCTGCCACCGGAACGTCGCCCGCCGTTCGTCGGGCAGGGTGATGTCCCAGAACCGGGCGGTGTCGTCGCCCTCGAGCACCACCAGGTGCCACCCCTGGGTCTTGCCCGCCGACGGGGCACGGGACGCGAGGTCGACGAGTCGCTCGATGGTGCCCGACTCGAGCGGGTCGTTCCGGAAGGCGCGGGTCATGCGCCGCCGACGAACGACGTCGGCGAACTCGGTCACCGGTGCGTCAGGTGCAGCTCAGCGGGCGCCGAGCTTGACGAGGTCTTCGGCCATCGTCCAGCCGTAGACGACCATGACGTCGCCCGCGTCGGCGTCGACGGCTCCGAACATCTCGACGATCTCAGGGTCGAGATCGTCGGGCTTGGTCGATTCGAAGTCGAGGAAGCCCGACTGGCCGTTCTTCGCGACGAAGCTCTGCGCCTCGTACTTGCTGTCGACCGCGAACCGCTTGGCGAGGCGGCGCCCCCAGGCGCGCTCTTCACCGACGGCACGGGTGCCGGGTGAGGGCGTGACCTCGTCGAGCTTGTCGAACGCCTCGAGACCGTCGGCGGCCACGAAACGCGAGCCGACGACGACGTCTTCGTCGGGGAAGGCCATGAGGGCGCGGTGGTACGCCTCCCCCATCAGACCACGGAGCACGGTGTCACGCTTGCTGTGGCGCCGCACCGAGAGCATGCCGATCAGCACACACGGGGTGCCGCCGATGCGCTCGAGAGTCGAGAACATGAAGCCGTGGAGCTTGCCGTCGATGCGGGCCGTGGTGGCCAGCACCCAGTCTTCCTTCGCCTTGGACAGCGCGCCGATGTCGAACGCTCCCTCCATCGACCCCATCTCATCGAGATCGGTGTCGGTCAGTGCAACGGCATCGTTGGTAGCTACTTCGAGCGGCATGAAGACCCTTCTCCGTGACGATTTCGGAGCTTCTATTGTGCCACTGTTCCGAGTGCGGCGCACAACGCAACCCGTCGTGGGCTGCTAGCTGGGGCGATGCGGGATCACAATTCCACCGCGTCGTGGCCGAAGGCCATTCTCAGTTCGCCGATGGCTCGGTCGATGTCGACGCGGAACTCGTCGGCGAGTCGCACGACCTGGCCCTGACCGATGTCGATCTGGACGACGGAGTCGCCCGGGTGGTCGCGCAGGATCCGCTTCAGACGCTGGATCTTCAACTCGTCGAGGGCGTGGCTCGGCAGGCGGAGCCGCAACGGTGCCGCCGGCCCGTCGCCGAGCCCCGACAGGACCTCGACGAACTGGGCGATCAGCCCGAAGCGGGACTCGTCGCGCTTGTCGAGCCGCCCCTTCACCGAGACGATCACGTCGTCCTGCAGCTTGTGGCCTTGTTCGAGCAGGGTCCGCGGGAACACGGTGACCTCGATCGACGACTCGAGGTCTTCGAGGACGAACACGGCCATCTGGTCGCCCTTCTTGGTGAACTTGCGGGCGAGCCCGGTGATGACGCCGCCGACGACCACCTGGGCGCCGTCGTCCATCGTCTCGAGGTCGGAGATCGAGTGCTCGACCCGCCGCTTGAGCGCCGACTCGACACCGAACAGCGGATGGTCGGACACGTAGAGGCCGAGCATCTCCTTTTCGTTGCGGAGCTTGTCGCTCTTGTCGAACTCGATGTCGGGGATCGGGAGTCGCTCGTCGAAGCCGCCGCCCTCGTCGGCCGGTGCGTCGTCGTTCCAGTCGCCGAACAACGACATGACGCCACGGTCGCGTTCGCGTCGACGGTCGATCGTGGTGTCGAGGATCGGTTCGTAACCCGCGAGCAACCCGCGCCGGGGGTGGTTCAGGCGATCGAACGCTCCCGCCTTGATCAGCGACTCGACGGTTCGCTTGTTGAGCACGGGTTCGGGGACTCGTTCGGCGAAATCGTAGAAGTCGGTGAACTCGCCGTTCTCCTGCCGCTCGGTGAGGAGCTGCTCGACGAGCGCCTCGCCGACGTTGCGCACGGCCGACAGGCCGAACGTGATCGCGCCCGGGCTGCCCATCGGCAGGGCGACGTCGTCGGGCACCTTGTCGGCGGCGATCGCGTCGAAGTTGATGACCGACCGGTTGATGTCGGGGGTGAGCACCTTGATGCCGGCCGAGCGGCAGTCGGCCAGGTACACGGCCGCCTTGTCGAGGTTCGACTTCACCGAGGTGAGCAGGCACGCGAAGTACTCGACCGGGTAGTGCGCCTTCAGGTATGCGGTCTGGTAGGTGACGAGGCCGTACCCGAACGTGTGGCTCTTGTTGAACGCGTAGTCGGCGAACTTCTCGATGATGTCGAACAGGCTCTTGCCCAGTTCGCGTCCGTAGCCGGTGCGCTCGACGCCGTCCTCGAATGCGTCGCGTTCCTTGGCCATCATCTCGCGGATCTTCTTGCCGCAGTTGTGGACGAGGAAGTCCTCGGCGACGGCGTACGGCCGATCACCGTTCGCCATCTGGAAGTCGAAGCATTCTTTCTGACCGGCGTACTCGATCGACTCGACGGTGTCCCACAACAGGTCGCCGGAGCGGAGGTCTTCGAGCCGTTCGGAGTACAGCAACCCGTCGAGCGTGTTCCGGTGCACGAGGCGGGTCGAGAGCAGGCCGCCGCCGTCGACCCCGAGCGCTCGCTTCGAGCGCCCCGTCGCTTCGACGCGCCGGTCGAGTTCGCTGCGGACGAACGAGGTCGGGATTCCGATCAGGGTGGCACTGGCACCGGCGGTGTTTCCCCACTCGTGCAGCCAGTGCCGGACCTTGTCGTACTTGACGGTGGTCAGGTGCGGCTCGACGACACGTGCGAACGCCTTGGCGTGGCCCTTGTCGCGCACCGACAACGTGTAGTGGCGCCCGTGTCCGTCGATGTCGCGCGACCGGATCGTGCCGACGATGCCGAACCGCAGCAGCATCCGCTTAAGGGAACCGACCACTGCCCGGCTCTTCGACGCGTAGTGCACGCCGCTCTCGTCGGCCCAGCCGTCGGCGCAGAAGTACAGCCCGAGGAAGCGCTCGACGGCGACCGCCGGGGCGTTCACGAAGCGTTCGGGGACGACCTTCGCCTCCGAGGTGCCGTATGCGCCGACCACCGGTCGGAGGTCGCGGAGCTCGGCTCGCGTCAGCCGCAGCTGGGTGACGCCTGTTGCCGAGGTCGACTCGCGGTGGTGCGCCTCGCCGAAGCGACGCTCGTACGCCGCCCGGAAGGCGTCGAGGAGCTCGGGGTCGGTGTTGGTGAAGTGAGCGGTCCGCGGCGGGCCGTCGGGATCGGGCAGGTAGCCCTCGGAGATGAGCAGCGCCGCCAGGTCGACCTCGGCCGGATCGACCTTGGCACCGCCGTGGGTGACGGTGCGGCCGGCCACGCCGACGAGGTCGCCGGGGGCGAGCGAGCCGAGCCCGACCCACTCCCCTTCGAGCAGGAACTTGTGATCGTCGGTGGCTTCGATGGTGTAGCCCGTTGCGGTGGTGAGCCGCCAGACGTCTTTCACGCCGACCGACCACACGTCGTCGACCACCTCGTGGCGGGTCGCCGACGTGTCGGTGTCGATCGTCTGCACCCGACGGTCGCGCAGCGACATGATCTTCTCGATCGGCACGTAGCCACGGCTCCGTGTGAGGAGCCGGGTGCCGGCAGGCAGGCAGGCCTTGCGGAGGTTGTCGGCTTCGGCGAGGGAGTAGCCGGCGAACTTCTGGGCGACTCGCATCACGCTCTCCTGATAGATCATCAGGCCGTAGGTGTCGTCGAGCACCTCCTTCGCGTCGTCGTGGAAGTACTCGACCGGCTTGCGACCGTTCTTGCGATCGGCGAAGTCGTAGTGCATGTTCACGCTCATCGGCCCGGGCCGGTAGAGCGCGAGCACAGCGCTCACGTCTTCGAACGTGGTGGGCGCCATTGCCTTGAGCAGCTGTCGCATCGGCGGCGACTCGAGCTGGAACACGCCGATCGTGTCGCCGCGGGCGAGCAGGTCGAACGTCTTCTGGTCTTCGAGCGACACGGTGTCGATGTCGAAGTTCGGGTCGCGGTTGGCCCGGATCATCGCCTGGGCGTCGGTGATGACGTCGAGGTTGCGCAGGCCCAGGAAGTCCATCTTGAGCAGGCCCAGCTCTTCGACGCCGTGCATCTCGTACTGGGTGACGACCGGCGCGTCCTCGGGATCCTGGCCGGACTCGGGCTTGCGCTGGATCGGCAGGTAGTGGGTGACCGGTTCCTTGGTGATCACCACGGCCGCCGCGTGGATGCCGTCGGAGCGCTTCAGCCCCTCGAGCCCCTTGGCCACGTCGACGACCCGCTTCACGTCGGGTTGGGTGTCGTACATGGCACGCAGGTCGGAGGCCGCCTTGAAGCCGTCGGCGTACTTCTCGGTCTGCTCGAAGCAGTACTTCAGCGGGGTGTCGCGCCCCATGACGAGCGGCGGCATCGCCTTGGCGATCTTGTCGCCCACACCGTACGGGTAGCCGAGCACGCGGGCGGCGTCGCGTACGGCGTTGCGGGCCTTGATCGTGCCGAAGGTGATGATCTGGGCGACGTGGTCGCGTCCGTAGCGGTCGGCTGCGTACCGGATCATCTGATCGCGGTAGCGGGAGTCGAAGTCCATGTCGATGTCGGGCATCGACACGCGACTCGGGTTGAGGAAGCGCTCGAACAGGAGGTCGTACTTGATCGGGTCGAGATCGGTGATCCAGAGGCAGTACGCGACGGCGCACCCGGCGGCCGACCCACGACCCGGGCCGACGCGGATGCCGGCTTCTCGGGCGTAGTTGATGAGGTCCCAGGTGATCAGGAAGTACGACGCGAACCCCATGTCGTTGATGACCTTGAGTTCGTACGCGACCCGCTCGACGACCGACGGGGGCAGATCGTCGCCCCACCGCTTCTTGGCACCCTCCCAGGTGAGGTGGTCGAGGTAGGCGCTGTCGTCGGCGAATCCCTCGGGCAGCGGGAAGTTCGGGAGCAGGGCGTCACCGAACGTGATGTCGAGGTCGGCTCGTTCGGCGATCCAGAGCGTGTTGTCGCAGGCCTCGGGCACCTCCCGGAACAGGTAGCGCATCTCCTGGGCCGACTTCAGGTAGTGCTCCTCGCCGTGGAACTTGAAGCGCTTCGGGTCGGAGATGAGCGCACCGGTCTGGACGCACAAGAGCGCGTCGTGGCTCTCGTGGTCTTCGCGATGGGTGTAGTGGAGGTCGTTCGTCGCCAGCAGCGGGGCGCCGATCTTCTGCGCGATCTCCATCAGCTGCGGGTTCGTCGTGTGCTGCTCGGGGATCCCGTGGTCTTGGAGTTCGACGAACAGGTTGTCCTTGCCGAAGATCTCCTGCAGGCGCCCGGCCTTGTCGAGGGCGCCCTTCTCGTCGCCGTTGAGGAGCGACTGGAGCACGTGACCGCCGAGACAGCCGGTCGTCGCGATCAGGCCGTCGGAGTACTTCTCGAGCAGCTCCCAGTCCATCCGGGGCTTGTAGTAGTAGCCCTCGAGGAACGCCAGGCTGGAGAGCTGGATCAGGTTGCGGTACCCGACCTCGTTCTCGGCCAGCAGTGTGAGGTGGTAGTAGAGCTTCTTGCCCCCGTCGGTCTCGCCACCGGAGTCGTCGACACGACCGCGACGGGTCGGGCGCTCGGAGCGGTGATCGTGGGCCATGTAGGCCTCGGTGCCGATGATCGGCTTGATCCCCTGCTTCTTGCACTCCTTGTAGAACTCGAGGGTGCCGTACATGTTGCCGTGATCGGTGATGCCGATCGCCGGCTGGCCGTCGCCGACCGCCTTCGCGACCATCTCGTCCAGGCGCGCCGCCCCGTCGAGCATCGAGAATTCGGTGTGGACGTGGAGGTGCGTGAACGAATCGTTGGACACTGGGCTGGCGGCTCGCGAACGGTCGGAGGAACTACAGGGACGTGATTCGCGACGCTACCACGACAACCCCACGCGCGGTCCCGGCCCGCCGGACGTCACCGTCACGTTCGACACGACGGCCGCCATCACCGTCGACGGTGCCCTGGCGTCACGCCGGTGGGGTCTCGGGGAGCAGGGTTGCGTCGGCGACGGTGTCGAGCACGAACGGGCCGTCGAAGGTCGTCTCGACACGGATGACGACGACGTCGAGTTCGCACTCCCCCGCCCAGGCCGGCTCGCCCTCGACGCGCATCCCGGCGAAGACGCGATCGACCCCGTCGACCGGGATCGTGCGATCGTCGCCCACGACCGCGATCGTGAACGGGAGCGGGAGCGGTCCGGGTCGCAGGAGGGCCTGGTCGACGATGCCTATCGCCATCAGCTGGCGGCGGAGGGCGGGGTCGCCGTCGGCCGGGCGCCGGCTCGTGTCGACCGAGATCGTCGTGTCGCCGACGATCGTGTCGACGCCGAGGTGTCGGGTCGCGTCGGGGTCGCTACCCATGCCGCCGGTGATCGCGACACCGCCGTCGGCAACGGCCGCGTAGACCGGGAACCCTGCCCGTTCGACGGCGTCGAGCCACTGCTGTCGAGGATCGAACGGCGCTCCCACCGCCGCATCATCCCACGGCGATGGGTGCATTCGCGGGCACGCTGTCCGCCTCGTCGAGCAGCGTGCGAGGGGTGGACCGGGGATGGGGCAGACTCGGCAGCATGGTCGATGCGGCGACGGTGCGGTTTCCGGAGTTGGGGTTCTACACGCTGGCCGGCGGGGCGCAGGACCCTCGGGCACTGATCGACGAGTGCCACGACGCCGAACGGCTCGGGCTCGGCACCGTGTTCATCAGCGAACGCTTCAACGTGAAAGAAGCCGTCACCCTCTCGGGCGCCGCAGCAGCCGCCACGTCGAGCCTGCAGATCATGACGGCGGCGACGAACCACAACACCCGACACCCGATCGTCACCGCGTCGTACGCCACCACGATGCACCGCCTCACCCGCGGCCGATTCGTGCTCGGCCTCGGCCGAGGCATCGCTCCCCTGTTCGACGCCTACGGGCTGCCCCGCATCACCACCGCCCAGATGGAGGAGTTCGCCGACGTCATGCGGCGTCTCTGGCACGGCGAGACGATCCTCGGCCACGACGGAGCGATCGGCAGCTACCCGTTCCTGCGGCTCGACCCGACCTTCGACGAGGACATCCCGCTCGGCCTCGTCGCGTTCGGCCCGAACTCGCTCGCACTCGGCGGGCGCGCCTACGACCACGTCGTCCTCCACACCTTCTTCACCGACGAGACGCTCCAGCGGTGCGTCGCCACGGTGAAGCAGGCGGCCGAGCGGGCCGGCCGCGACCCCGACACCGTCACGGTCTGGTCGTGCTACGCGACCGTCGGCGACCACCTCGACCAACCCACCCGGTTGAAGAAGACCGTCGGACGACTCGCCACGTACCTGCAGGCGTACGGCGACCTGATGGTCGAGACGAATCGGTGGGACCCGGCCGTCCTCAGCGCGTTCCGCGCCGACGAGGTCGTACAGGGCGTCGGCGGCGCGATCGACGTCGTGGCCTCGACCGAGCAGCTCGAGCACATCGCCGGGCTGCTCCCCGACGAGTGGTTGGCCCCGGCTGCCACCGGCACCGCCGAGCAGTGCGCTGCGTCGGTGCGAGGTCAGCTCGACCTGGGCGCCGACGCGGTGATCATGCACGGGGCGAGCCCGGCCGAGCTCGAACCGATCGTCGAGGCGTACGGCACCCCGTGACTGCACCGTCCTCCCGACCCGTCCTGCGCGTCGGTTGTCCGATGTGGGCTCACGGGCCGTGGGTCGGCCGGTTCCTCTCCCCCGGCAACAAGGGCAACGAACTGTCCGAGTACGCACGCTGGTGTAACGCCGTCGAGGGCAACACGACGTTCTACGCCGTGCCGGCCGCGTCGACGATCGAGAAGTGGGCGGCACAGGCGCCGGACGAGTTCCGGTTCGCGTTCAAGGTGCCGCGCACCGTCACCCACGACCTCCGGCTCCGCGCCGGGGCCGACGCAGCGCTCGCCGAGTTCCTCGACCGGATCTCGCCGCTGGGTGAGCGGATCGGCCCGGTGCAGTTGCAGATGCCGCCCTCGTTCGGACCGAACGACCTGCGGGCGCTCGCCGAGTTCGTCGGGCGCCTCCCGGCGACGCACCGATGGGTCGTCGAGCTGCGGCACCCGGCGTTCTTCGACGGCGGCGCCGCACACCGGGCGGTCGATTCGATCCTGAGCGACGCTCCGACCGGACCGATCGGACGGGTCGTGCTCGACACCCGTCCGCTGTACGCCGAATCACCCAGGTCGGAGGCGTCGGTCGACGAGCGGCGCACGAAGCCGAAGCTGCCGGTCGTCACCGACCTGATGGGCGACGAGCCGGTGGTGCGGGTGATCGGCGCCGACCCGTCCGACCGTTCGCTGGCCGGTCTGACCGCGTGGGTACCGCAGCTCGTCGACTGGCTCGCCGAGGGGCGCCGACCGTACGTGTTCGTGCACCAGCCCGAGAACCTCGACTCGCCCGACCTCGCCCGCCGACTCCATGCCGCGGTGCGCGAACTCGTTCCCGGACTCGAACCGCTCCCCGACCCGCTCCCGGTCGCGCCTCGTGGCGAGACGACCGGGCAGTCGAGCTTGTTCTAGATGTACGTGCCGGGGCGGTCGCTCTGCGGCGGCAGGCCCTGCCCGGGCTGGCCCGGCTGGCCGGGCATCGGCTGACCCGGCTGCGGTTGGCCGCCGGGGCCGATCTGGCGCATCTGTTCGAGCTGCTGGCGGGCCGCCATCTGTTGCGCGACGAGCGACGCCTGGATGCCGTGGAACAGCCCCTCGAGCCAGCCGACCAGCTGGGCCTTGGCGATGCGCAGTTCCGGCTCGGTCGGCACGGTGTCCTCGTCGAACGGCAGGGCGAGCATGCGGAGCTCCTCTTGCAGGTCGGGCGAGAGCGCCTCGCTCAACTCGACGACGGAACGCTCGTAGATCTCGGCCAGCCGCTCGCGGCTCGGCTCGTCGAGTTCCATGTCGCGCACCTCGTCGAGGAGTTGCTTGACCATCGAACCGATCCGCATGACCTTGGCCGGCTCGGTGATCGCACCGGACGGCTCGACGTCACCACTCTCGTCACCGTCGTCGCCGCCCTCACCGTCCCGGACTCCGACCAGCTCGCCACGCTCCACACCGTCAGCACCGTTGGTGCCGGCGGCATCTGACGTCTCGTCGGCGGGCTCGGTGGTCGGCGTGTCGGGGGTGGTGTTGGTGTCGGTCATCGAATCAGCTCCTGGGCTGTGTAACGGATCGGCCTACTCGGCCATTCCCGCCAGGAGCGGGACGTACACCTCGGCGGAGGTCATCGATCCGTGACGGCACATCAGCTCGAAGGGCCCGGAGTCGAGCGGGTCGTAGTAGCTGACGAGTTCGCGGGCGACGACGGCGACGTCGCCGAGCCGCGATGCGACCGGGGTCGGCAGGTTCGGGCCGAACCACCGCTCGTCGATCATCTGCTCCCGGCTCAGGACCCAGCCGGTGTCGGAGAACTCGTCGGTCGCCGCCTGGAGGAGGTCGTCGAGGCCGCCCTTGTGGGCGTGGAGCCACCGGAAGCGGCCTTCGCCGGACTGCAAGGCGACATGGTCGAGGAGACCGTTCGAGGGATAGACGATGTTGGGGCCGATCTCGACCTGGCCGTGGTCGGCCGTGATCATCAGTGCGGCGCCCGCCGGCAGCACCGCCAGGATGTCGCCGACCAGCCGGTCGGCGGCGCGGAGCTCGGCGTCGTAGAAGTCGCCGAACCCTCGCTCGTGGGCGATCTTGTCGACGCCGCCGTAGTAGGCGTAGACGAGGCGCTCACCGTCGTCGAGTTGGTGACGGATCTCGATCGGCATCGACGACAGCGCCCGCCAGCCGACCGGGCGACTCCCGCGCAGGTGCGCCGCCGAGAACGCCGAACCGACGAGTTCCATCGGGGTCACGACCGGAACCGGATCGCCGAGGAACGCCGGATACGACTGCACACGCTCGGGCGGTTGCGAACGACGACGCTGCTCGCCGTCGACCGCCCACTGCAACACGTTCATGACCTCGCCGCCGAGCACCATGCGGTAGCCGATCAGACCGTGCTCGCCAGGCGTGAGACCGGTGGCGATCGACGACAGCGCCGTTGCGGTCGTGGTCGGGGCGACGGTCGAGATCCGTCCGCCGGTGAGGCCCGCGATCGTCGGTGCGATGTCGGGACGCTCCTGGAGCTGGTCCCAGCCCAGGCCGTCGAGGACCAGCAGGACGACCTGGTCGGCGTGGCGGACGGGCTCGGGGAACCACGACGGCAGCGAATCGGCCCACGAACCCGGGCCGAGCAACGCCGGAACGATGCCGCGAACGTTGGCACCGCCGTAGTCGGGGATGATCGGAGTGGGGGTCTCGGTGGTCACGCACCGACCAGTCCACCACCTCGCACCCTCGTTCGCCAACCGGACCCCGCGAGATCGTCCGCTCCGCGTCGGCCGATCGGTCGAGCGCTACCCTGTGCGCCGTGCGTGTGTCGACCCGAGGGGACTATGCCTGTCGTGCCTTGCTGTCCTTGGCGCTGCACGACGAGTCCGGCCCGACCTCGGTGCGCGACATCGCCGAGCGCACCGGCCTCCCCCAGCCGTACCTCGAGCAGATCCTGCTGGCGCTGAAGGGCGCCGGCCTCGTTCGCTCGAAGCGCGGCGTGGGCGGCGGCTACGTGTTGGCCCGCGACGCCGACGAGATCCTGCTGTCGGAGATCGTGTCCGCGGTCGACGGGCCGATCACCCTCGGCGACTTCGGCCAACCACACCAGGACGGCGCCTGCGATCACGAGGGGCAGTGCGTGCTGCTCGCGATCTGGAACGTCGCCGGCGACGTCATGCGTCGCCACCTCGAGGGCTACACGCTCGCCTCGATCGCCGCGGTGAGCCGCGGCGAGGCACCCTGGCCGCAAGCCCCCGCCTGACGTCGCACGCCCGACCGGACGGGTCAGTCGTCGTCGACGACGGGACGCAAGCTGTCGAGCCGCTGCTGGAGGTCGGCGGCCAGCGGACTCTCGAACCGCACCGACTCACCCGTGCCGGGGTGTTCGAACGCCAGCTGTGCAGCGTGGAGGAAGGGTCGTTCCACCCCCAGCTTCGGTCGGCGCTGGCCGTAGACCGGATCGCCGACCAGCGGGTGGTTGATCGAGCTCAGGTGGACGCGGATCTGATGGGTGCGCCCCGTCTCGAGTTCGCACTCGAGCAGTGCCAGTTCGGCCGGCCCGTCGAATCGCTCCAACACTCGGTACTCGGTGCGGGCCCAGCGCCCGTCGGCGACGACTGCCATCTTGAGCGGATCTCGCTTCGAGCGGCCGATCGGCGCATCGATGATGCCGTGCGGCGCGTCAGGATGCCCCCAGACGAGCGCCCGGTAGACGCGCGTCGCCGAGTGATCGGCGAACTGTTCGATCAGGCCCTCGGCCGCGGCGTCGGTGCGAGCGACGACCAGCAGGCCGGAGCTCCCGGCGTCGAGCCGGTGGACGATGCCGGGTCGGATCGGGTCGCCGCCGACGCCGGCCAGTTCGGGGAAGCGGGCGAGCAACCCGTTGACGAGGGTGCCGTCGGTGTTGCCGGCACCGGGATGCACGACGAGTCCGGCCGGCTTGTCGACCACGATCACGTCGTCGTCGACGTGGATCACCCCGAACGTCACCGTCGGGTCGGGACCCGGCGGTTGTTCGTCCTCGACGGCGTCCGGATCGACCGACACCACCTGCCCCTCCTCGAGGCGGACCTTGCCGCTCGTCGCCGGCGCACCGTCGACGAGCACGCCACCGGCCTCGATCACCGACGTGGCGACCGATCGACTCACGTCGAGCACGAATGCGACGATGCGGTCGACCCGCTCACCGGCGAGCGCCGACGGGACGGTCTCGGTGATCATGCGTCCTTCGACTCCGGCGAGTCGTTCGTCTCACCGGCACCGTCACCAGCGACGCCGTCGGCCTGTTCGGCCTGTTCGGCCTGTTCGGCCTGTCGGGCCGACCACCACGACACGGCGATCAGCAAGATGCCGCCGATCGTGATGCCCATGTCGGCGACGTTGAAGATCGGAAACCACTGGAAGTCGATGAAGTCGACCACGGCGCCGCGCATCCAGGCCGGATCGCGGAACAGCCGATCGATCACGTTGCCGATCGCGCCGCCGACGATCAGGCCGACGGCGACGTCGGCGAGCGCATTGTCCTCACGTCGAACGCTGAGCACCAGCGCCACGATGACGACGAGCGCGAGCACCCCGATCACGGGACCGAGCCCTTCGCCCTGGCTGAACGCCATGCCGTTGTTGAACGACAGGTTGAACCGCAGGGTCCAGAACAGATCGATGTCGCGGTCGTCGAGGGTGTTGAGCGCCCACCACTTGGTGAGCTGATCGAGGACGACGACCGCCAGGGCGATCGGAGCCCAGCGCCGCGCGGAGCTGGGCAGGAGGCTCATCGGCGGCCGATCCCGCCGACCTTCTCCTCGACGAGCACGCTCGACCACGGGATCGCCTCGAGGCGCTCACGTGGGATCGGCTTCCCCGACACCGTCGAGTAGCCGTACGTTCCCTGCATGATGCGCTCGATGGCGGCGTCGATCTCCTCGACCGCCTCGCGAGCCTGGGCGCTGAGGGCGAGATCACGCTCACGCTCGACGACCATGGTGTCGCCTTCGCCTCCCTCGTCGTCGAACTGGACATCGCCCATCTCGGCTTCTTCGACGAGCTGATGGGCTTCGTCTTCGAGTCGCTTCACCTGGCCGGTGAGCGAGACCCGCTCTTCTTGGAGCAAGTCGTACATTTCCTTCACGAACGACAGGTCGAAGTCCTTCGTGTATCCGAATCCGTCTTTGTTGAAGCGGGGCTTCGGCAAATCCTGCACTGCTGAGGCCTCCTCGGCTGCCTTCTTGGCGCCGTCGGTCTTGGGGGTGGATGTGGTCGTCGTCGACTTCTTCGAGGTCGACGGTTTCTTGGTCGCGGCCGTGGTCTTCGTGGCCGGAGATTTCTTCGGAGCCGACGCCTTCGTGGACGTGGACGTCGCCTTCGTGGCGCGAGCCTTCTTGGCCGGAGCGGCTTTCTTCGCGGCTGCGTTCTTCTTGGCCGGAGCGGCTTTCTTCGCGGCTGCGTTCTTCTTGGCCGGAGCGGCTTTCTTGGCCGGAGCCTTCTTCGAGGCTGCTTGCTTCTTGGCGGCTGCCTTCTTGGCCGGAGCCTTCTTGGCGGCGGCCTTCTTGGCGGCGGCCTTCTTCGCTGCTGCCTTCGTGGCGGCGGCCTTCTTGGCCGGAGCCTTCTTCTTCGCCGCCGCCTTCGTGGCGGGCTTCTTCTTCGCAGCCATCCGGCTCACCTCCGGGGATTCTGGACGCCGGACTCTACCGTCTCCGGAGCCCGAAATCGTTCATCCTGCGCCGATCAGACGGTCGAGCGCGTCCGCCACCTCGGCGTCGTCCACACCGTCGATCTCGAAGTGCTTCGTCCGCGACGCCGCACCGATCACGAGGCGGACGTCGCGCGGGCGTACCCCGAACGTCGTCGCGATCACCCGGACGCACTCGTCGTTGGCGGCACCGTCGACCGGCGGTGCGGCCACGGCGAGCTTCGGGTGGTCGCCGTACCAGCCCGTGAACCCGCTGCGGCGGGCTCCGGGCCGGACACGGACGACGAGGCGGGCCATCAGCCCTCCGAACGGACCACCGTGATCGACGGTTCACCGACCGACGCGGTCGCGTCGACCGTGAGCGTCTCCTTGGTCACGAGGTCGCGGTGGGTCTCGAACGCCTCGATCTCGTCGGCCGGGCCGACGAGGGTCAGCACGATGCGGTCGCTGACGTCGAGGTCGGCGTCGCGGCGGGCCTGCTGGATCTTGCGCACCAGGTCGCGAGCGACGCCCTCGCGTTCGAGTTCAGGGGTGACCTCGGTGTCGAGAACGACGAGTCCGTCGGTCGACTTCAGCGTCGTGACGGCGCCGTCGCCGGACGAGACCAGACGGAAGTCGAACTCGCCCGGCTGCAGCTCGATCCCGCCGACGATTGCGACGTCACCGTCGATCGACCAGTCGCCGGCCTTGTGCGCCTTGATCACCTGCTGGGTCTGGCCGCCCAACCGGGGGCCGAGCGCCTTCGGGTTGAGCACGAGTTCCTTCGAGCCATAGGCGTCGACGTCGGTCGTCAACTCGACGTCCTTCACGTTCAGCTCGTCGCGCAAGATCGCGAGGTGCGGCTGCACCAGCGCCGCGTCGGGCGTGGCCACCACGGCCTTCGCGAGCGGAAGACGGACGCGCAACCCTTCGGCCTTGCGGAGCGAGAGCAGCGTCGAGCAGGCGTCGCGCACCTGGGCCATGCCGGCGTGCAGGTCAGCATCGTGCGGGAACACGTCGGCCGACGGCCAGTCGGTCAGGTGCACGCTCTGCTCACCGCCGGTGAGGCCCTCGTACACGTGCTCGGTCACCATCGGGAGCAGTGGCGCAGCGACCTGGCACAGCGTCACGAGCGCCGTGTGCAAGGTGTCGACGGCGTCCTGGTCACCGGCCCAGAACCGGTCGCGGCTGCGGCGGATGTACCAGTTCGTGAGGGTGTCGAGGAACGTCAGCACCTGCTCGCAGGCGCCGAACAGGTCGTAGCGCTCCATCCGCTCGGTCGAACCGTCGACGAGCTCGCGCAGCTCCCCGAGCAGGTAACGGTCGAGCACGTCGGTCTGGTCGGTTCGGAACGAGCCGACCACGCCCCCGGCATTCGCGTAGAGGGTGAGGAAGTAGTAGGCGTTCCAGAACGGCAGCACGACGTGGCGCACCGTGTCGCGCATGCCCTCCTCGGTCACCGAGAAGTCGGCGCCGCGCAGGATCGGCGACGACAGCAGGTACCAGCGCATCGCGTCGGCGCCGTAGACGTCGAACATCTCGTTCGGGTCGGGATAGTTCTTGAGCGACTTCGACATCTTGCGGCCGTCGTCGCCGAGCACGATGCCGTGGCTGACGCACGTGCTGAACGCAGGCCGGTCGAACAACGCAGTCGCCAGGACGTGCAGGGTGTAGAACCAGCCGCGGGTCTGGCCGATGTACTCGACGATGAAGTCGCCGGGATAGTGATGCTCGAACCAGTCGGCGTTCTCGAACGGGTAGTGCACCTGCGCGAACGGCATCGAGCCCGACTCGAACCAGCAGTCGAGCACCTCCGGGACGCGACGCATCATCGACCGACCGCTGGGGTCGTCGGGGTTCGGGCGCACGAGGTCGTCGATCGTCGGGCGGTGCAGATCGGTGACCTCGACGCCGAAGTCGGCCTCGAGTTCGGCGATCGAGCCGTAGACATCGATGCGCGGGTACTCGGGATCGTCGCTCTTCCAGACCGGGATCGGCGAGCCCCAGAACCGGTTGCGGGAGATGTTCCAGTCGCGGGCGTTCTCGAGCCACTTGCCGAACTGGCCGTCCTTGATGTGCTCGGGCACCCAGGTGATCTGCTGGTTCAGCTCGACCATCCGGTCCTTGAACTTGGTCACCTCGATGAACCACGACGACACGGCGCGCTGGATCAGCGGGCTGTCGCAGCGCCAACAATGCGGGTAGGGGTGGTCGTACGTCTCGTGACGCAGCAGCAGATCGGCGGCCTTGAGGTCGGCGATGATCGTCTTGTTCGCCTCGAAGACGTGCACGCCCTCGTAGGTCGGGACGTCGGCGGTGAATTTGCCGCCCTGGTCGACGGGATTGACGACCTCGATGCCGGCCGCGTCGGTGACGAGCTTGTCGTCCTCACCGAAGGCGGGAGCGATGTGCACGACACCGGTGCCGTCGTCGGTCGTGACGTAGTCGGCCGTCAGCACCTGGTGGGCGTTGTCGCGCCCGACGAAAAAGTCGAACGGCGGGTGATACCGAACGCCGACGAGGTCGGCGCCGCTGTGGCGCGACACGACCGTCGGCTCCTCCCCCAGCTCGCGTGCGTAGGCGGCGACGCGTGCCTCCGCGAGCAGGAAGCGTTCGCCCGGGTGCTCGTCCGACTCGACGACGACGTACTCGACGTCGGAGTGCACGGCAGCGGCCAGGTTCGACGGCAGCGTCCAGGGCGTCGTCGTCCACACCAGCATGTTCACGCCGTCGAGGTCGGTGCCGGACGCGTCGAGCTTCAACGACACGGTGACGGCCGGATCCTGGCGGGGACGGTACGTGTCGTCCATCTTGGTCTCGGTGTTCGACAGCGGCGTCTCGCAGTGCCAGCAGTACCAGAGCACACGGAAGCCCTCGTACATCAGGCCCTTGTCCCACAGCGTCTTGAGGGCCCACATGACCGACTCCATGTAGTCGGTGTCGAGGGTCTTATAGTCGTTGTCGAAGTCGACCCAGCGAGCCTGACGGGTCACGTAATCGCGCCACTCGTCGGTGAACTGGAGCACCGAGGTACGACAGGCGTCGTTGAAGGCACCCACGCCGTACTGCAGGATCTCCGGGTGGCCGGAGATGCCGAGTTCCTTCTCGACCTGGACCTCGGCCGGCAGGCCGTGGCAGTCCCAGCCGAAGCGACGCTCGACCTTGCGGCCGCGCATCGTCTGGTAGCGCGGAACGGCGTCTTTGACGTAACCGGTCAGCAGGTGGCCGTAGTGCGGTAAACCGTTCGCGAACGGCGGGCCGTCGTAGAACACGTACTCGTTGTCGCCGTCGGTGCCGGCGTCGCGGGCGTCGATCGACGCCTGGAACGTCTGGTCACGCTCCCAACGGTCGAGGACGTCGCGCTCGATCGCCGGCAGCTTCGGCTGCGACGGAACGGTCGGGTATCGGCGGGTGGTGTTCACGGGGGCTCCTGGCGGACGTGTGTCGTCGTATCACCAGGGACGGGACGTGCCCGCGGTACCACCCTGCTTGCCGCTCTCCGCAGAGGGCGGCCACTCGGCTGCGCCAGCGTTGACGGGCTGGTCCCGTCCGGTTCTAGTGAGCGACGCACCGGTGGGGTGCGACGCCGTTCTTCCGGAGGCTCGGAGGTGATGGCCTCGTCGTTGCCGTTGACGGTCCAGGTTAACGGACCGGAGGGTCAGTTGGACGAGGGCGTTTCGCCGTCGGACTGGCCGCGGACCGGGAGGTCGGGTGCATCGACCGATTCGATGGCCTGCGTCACGTCGAGTTCGCCGGTGTCGACGTCGCCGTTCGAGGCGCTCGTGTCGGCGAGCTCGGTGTCGCCCAATGCGTCGGCCAGCTCGTCGGGCCCGGCGAAGGGCATCCGCGCCTCGGGCGGCAGGAACAACTCGCCGGTCTCGTCGCCCGGCTCGTCGTTCGAGGCCGACACGATCGGCGGTGCGACCTGGCCGAGTCCGGACGGGACTCGGTCGCACAACGCCTCGATCTGACGCGCGGCGCCACGGAGGCGTTCGCGCTGGTCGATGAGGAACCCTTCGAGCTGATCGACGTCGCCGAGCAGGAACTCACGGCGGGCCTTGAGCGACTCGACCTCGTTGGCCGCGGCGACCCGCTCGGCCTCGCTGGCCTTGCGCGCCTCGGTGCGAGCCTCTTCCATGAGCTGCGACGACATCTCGCGGGTCGAGTCGAGTGTGGCGTCGGCTTCGGTGCGAGCGGCGGTGCGGATCCGGTCGGCCTCGGTCTCGGCTTCGGCGATCGTGGTGTCGGCGGTGCGCTGGGCGAGCAGCAGGGTGCGCGAGATCGTCTCGGCCTCGTCGGCGCCCATCTGCACCGGTGTGCGGGGTGCGTCGGGTTCGGGTGCCGCGGCGACCGGTGCCGGGTCGGCGGCGGGCGACGCCGCCTGCTGCTGTTCCTGGAGTCGGGCGACGGCGGCACGGGCGCGGGCTTCCATTGCCGTGGCCTGCTGTTGGGCCTGCTCGAGGGCGGCTGCTGCGTCGTTGAGCAAGGCGTCGACCTCGGCGGGGTCGTATCCCTTGCGGACGGTGCGGAACGTCGCACCGCTGATCTGGCTGGGCGTCAGTTCCATGCTCATCAGTCGTCGTACTCGTCGTAGCGCCCGCCGCGGGATGCCGCAGGCTTGAGGAGGTACACCCCGTTGGCGACCTTCTCCATCGAACCGTCGAGCCCGTAGCAGAGCCCGCTCGCGAAGTCGATCAGTCGTCGGGCGACCTCGCGATCGGAGCCTTCGAGGTTCATGATGACCGGCTGGCCGTCCTTGAACTTGTCGGCGACCTCCTGTGCCTGATCGAACCGGCGGGGTCGAACGGTCGTGGGTTCCACGTTGCCTCCGGAAGTGGTGCGCTGCGGTCGGGGCTGGACGCCGGAATCGTCGGCTCGCTCGGGAGCACGACGGGCTTGGGACGGATCGAAGTCTCGCGACGGGAACGTGGGTCGGCTGGGCAGCGTGCGGACGACACCCTCGGACCCGGTGTCTTCGCGCGGCGGTCGCTGGCGCGGCTCGGGCTCGGGCGCGCGTCGACGGTTGGGTGCCGGCTCGTAGTCGTCCTCGATGTCGTAGTCGTCGTACGCATCATCGGGTCCGAGTCCCAGATAGTCCATCGAACGCTTCCAGAAAGACATGCTTCCTCCTCGGCCCGAGAGCCTATCGCTCCTGGTCACTCCGGGTGCGGACACGCTGCCCGAACAATGCGGTGCCGACACGGACCTGGGTGCTGCCCTCGGCGACTGCGACCTCGAGGTCGGCGGTCATGCCCATCGAGCACACCGAGAGTCCGAGACGGTCGACGGCCGCACGAACCTGCCGGAAGCCGGGCGCCGCGGCAGCAGGCCCACCCTCGGTCGGCCCGACAGTCATCAGACCGATGAGATCGAGGTCGAGATCACGCACGTGATCGACGAGCGGATCGAGGTCGGCCAGCGGGACGCCACCCTTGCCGGGCTCGCCCGTGGTGTCGACCTGGATCAGGATCCGGGCACCGGGCGCGCGCTTGGCGATCTCGCGGGCGAGCTTGGCCCGGTCGACGGTCTCGTAGACGTCGACGACGCCGGCGAGTTGGCGCACCTTGTTGCTCTGCAACTGGCCGATGAAGTGCACCTCGGCGGACGCGGCCACCTCGCGCTTGTCGAGCAGTTCCTGGGCGTAGTTCTCCCCGATCGACCGGCAGCCGGCGGCGAGCGCCGCCTCGATCGCCTCGGGGCCGAACGTCTTGGTCACCGCGACGATCTCGACGTCGGTGCCACCGGCGCGTTCGATCCGTGCGTGCAGCTCGTCGAGGGCCGCCCGCACCGAGTCGACGGAGAAGGTGCTCACCGTGACGTTCGGGCCGTCGCGGCGGCGACTACTTCAGGAACGACGGGACGTCGAAATCGTCGTCGTCGTCATCGTCGGGTTCGTCGGTCTCTGCCGGTTCGGCGAACAGCTCGGTGATACGCGTCGAGCTGCCACCGTTGCCGAGCTGGAGGCCGCCGCTCGACGACGGTGCGTCGAGCCGGTCGAACCCGGCGGCGATGACGGTGACCTTGACCTCGTCGCCCATCTCGTCGTCGATGACGGCACCGAAGATGATGTTGGCGTCCTGGTGCGCCACACCGTGGATGATCTCGGCGGCAGCGTTCATCTCGAACAGACCCATGCTCGACGGGCCGGTGATGTTGAGGAGGATGCCGCGAGCGCCGTCGATGGCCGACTCGAGCAGCGGGCTGCTGATCGCCTGCTTGGCGGCCGCGACCGCACGGTCGTCGCCGCTCGCCTGACCGATACCCATGAGCGCCGAGCCGGCGTTCGAGAGCACCATCTTGACGTCGGCGAAGTCGGTGTTGATCAGGCCCGGCGTCGTGATCAGGTTCGTGATGCCCGAGACACCCTGCAGGAGGACCTCGTCGGCCATCTTGAACGCATTGAGCACGCTCGTCTTCTCGTTGGCGACGGTGAGCAACCGATCGTTCGGGATGACGATCAGGGTGTCGACCTTCTCCTTGAGACGCTGGATGCCGCTGTCGGCCTGCACCGCACGACGGCGTCCCTCGAACCCGAACGGGCGGGTGACCACGCCGATCGTGAGCGCGCCGGCATTGCGGGCGATCTCGGCGATGACCGGTGCGGCACCGGTGCCGGTGCCGCCGCCTTCACCGGCGGTGATGAACACCATGTCGGCGCCCTTGACCATCTCGTCGATCTCGTCGTCGTGGGCTTCGGCTGCGGAACGCCCCACCTCGGGGTCGCTGCCGGCACCGAGCCCACGCGTGAGGTCGCGGCCGATGTCGAGCTTGACGTCGGCGTCGCTCATGAGCAACGCCTGTGCGTCGGTGTTGACCGCGATGAACTCGACGCCCTTGAGCCCGGCGTCGATCATGCGGTTGACGGCGTTGACACCGCCGCCGCCGACGCCGACGACCTTGATGACCGCGAGGTAGTTCTGTGGCGAGGACATCAGGAGAACCTCCGGCGAGGGTTGCGGTCAGATGAGAGTAGAGAGAACTTCGGCTGCATGGGGTGTTCGTTTCCGTCCTGGACAGACGCGCTTCATCCTGCCACGTCTCCCCAGGTACTTCGGGGGATGCTAGCCCGAACCCGCGCGAACCGCGATGACGTCGGACGATGTGGTCGTCTCGACCTCGCCATCGGCCGACCTCCACGTGACGGTCACCTGACCGTCAACGTCAGGTTCACACCCGATCATCGGGTGACATCGGACGTCGAGACGTCGATCAGACCGGGCTCGCGTTCCTCGCCGTTGGCGAGCACCGCCTCGAGTCGGACCAGCTTGGCGAGGATGTCGCGCGCCTCACCGAAGAAGATCGTCGAGCCGTCGTCGAGTTGCAGTTCGAGGCGCGACCCGTCGGAGAAGACCTCGATGCGCACCACGTTGCCGCGCACCGAGCTGGTGAGGTTCTTGGCGAGTTCGGACGCCGCGGCGTAACCCTGCGGGGCGAACTCGCCGGGTTCGAGATCGACGGCGTCCGGACCACCGATCAGCACGTAGGCGTACGGGTACCCGTCCTCGATCACGTCGAGCACCCGGCCGTCCCGGTCGAGCACCCGGAACCGCCCGTCGGGCCCCTGGTAGGTGGAGACGGCGGCACGCTCGCGCACGTCGATCGTCAGCCCGTACGGGAACTGGGTCGTGACCTGGGCTTGTTCGATCCACGGGATCGCCTCCAGGTCGTCTTCGAGCTGGGTCGTGTCGACGCGGAGCACCGGCGTGCCGACGGCGTCGTCGACCACGGCATCGAACTCCTCACCGCGGGAGTAGACGGCGCCGTAGATCTCGACATTGTCCTCGCGAACGGCGAACAGTGGAGAACCGAGCACCGCCAGTCCGCCGACGACGATCACGACGATCCCGACGATCAGGAGCACCCGCTTGAGCCGCCGGCGCCCCTGGGCGCGCTTGACGGCGACACGCCGCTCCCGCATGCGAGGCTCGATGCCACGACGCATGTCGCGTTCGGACTCCGGCGCCAACGTGTCACCGGTTTCGTCGTTCTCGATGAAGACGATCGTGCCGCCGCCGTCGCGATCGAGGTTGCCCTCGACGTAGACCGGATCGGGCAGGTCGTCGTCGACCGAGATCGAGATGACGCCGCCGCCGGCGGTATCACCATCGGCGCGGCCATCTGCATCGCGGTCGGCTCGATCGGTCGTGGTGTGTTCGCCGAGACGGGCCGGACCAGGGTCGTCGGGATCGATGGTGGTCGAACCGCTGTAGTCGTCGATCCGGATGATCGTCGGTGCGGGGGCCTCGGGGAGGGCCGCAGGCTCGGCTTCCGGGGTCGGATCGTGCTCGACGTGTTCGCCGTCTGACTCGCGGGCGGGCTCGCGGGCGGACTCGCGGCCGGAGCCGCCGTCATCGTCCGTGTGATGCTCCGCGTCCTGATCGGCGGCAGCGTCGTCGTCGAGACCTGCGTCACGCCGGGTCCCGGGTTCGGCGTTGTGTTCGTCGTCGTGTTCGTCGCCGTGTTCGTCGTCGTGTTCCTCGCCGTCGGAGCGCGTCGCGGGCCTCGTCTCGACCGATTCGACCGTTTCGACGGTCTCGATCGTCTCGCCGGCCGCTTGTTCCTCCGGGTCCGAGGTCGACTCGTGAGATTCGTCCGGCTCCTCGGCGAGTCCGGGTGGCGTGGGTTCGTGGTCGGTGCGGACGCCGCGAGCCAGCGCCGCGAGCTCGGGCGATCCGACCGGCTCGTCCGGCGTCGCCTCGGTGCGGTCGCCACCGGATGGCTCGTCGTCTCGACGGACGACCGGGTTCGGCTGGGTCGGACGGGTCGCCTCGTCGCCGAACGCACGCCGCAACTCGTCGAGCGCGGCCGGGTCGGGATCGTGATCGTGTCCGGGGAGATCGCTCACGGATGCGCCTCCTCGAACGACATTGGGTCGGTGTCGTCGAACCCGACGAGCCTGACCTCGCTGCGCAGGTGATAGCCGGTGGCCTCGGCGACGCGACGGCGCACCGCCTCGATCACGGCGCGCACGTCGGCGGCCGACCCGCCGTCGTCGGCCTGGATGAAGTTGGCGTGCTTCTCCGACACCCACGACGTCCCGATCCGGAAGCCGCGCAGGTCGAGCCCGTCGATCAAGCCACCCGAGGTGACCTCGCCGGGCACCGGGTTGACGAACACCGATCCACAGTTCTGGCCGCCCGGCTGGTGCTCGCGACGCCAGCGGACGATCTCGGAGATCTCCGCTTCCGCTGCGGCCCGGTCGCCGACGTGCAGCGCGAGCCGAGCGTCGAGCACGATCTGCGCCGGCGGTAGCGACGACGCCCGGAAGCGCAGGCCGAGATCGGCAACCGCCGTTCGGAAGCGGCCACGATCCGGGTCGTCGAGGTCGATCAATCCGACGTCGATCACGCAGGCCGCCATGTCGGACCCGTGCCCGCCGGCGTTCATCCGCACGGCACCACCGATGGAGCCGGGCACGCCGACGGCCCACTCGAAGCCGCGGATGCCGGCAGCGGCGGTCCGTCGGGCGACGACCGGCAGCGCCGCTCCCCCGCCGGCGCGAACCTCGACCGGGTCGCCGTCGTCGCAGAGTGCGACGGACATGCCGTTCTCGACACGATCGGGGAGCTCGACCTCGCCGGCGAACCCGGCGACCGAGACGGCGACGCCGTCGAATCCCTCGTCGGCGACGAGCATGTTCGAGCCGCGGCCGATCATGAGGACCGACACACCGGTGCGACGACGCGCGTCTGCGACGGCCAGCAGGTCGTCGACGGACCGGGCGTCGACGAACCAGCGGGCGGCACCCCCGACGCGGTAGGTCGTCAGCGGCCCGAGCGGCCGATCGGCGACGACGGCATCACCCAACCGTTCCCGCAGGAACTCGCCCGCGTCGGCGGGCGCCGTCGGGTCGGTCATGCGTCGCCTCGGCGTGCGGCGAGCACCTCGTCGGGCAGCGAGGCGATGTCGCCACAGCCCATCGAGATGCACACGTCTCCGGCACGCACGGTTCGAGCGAGATAGTCGATGAGTTCGTCGCGTCGCGGCAACCAGACGACCCGCTTGTCGGGGTGCTCGTCGAGCACGGCGTTGACGACCAGCTTCCCGGTCACACCCGGGATGGGGGTCGTGCCCGACGCGTAGATGTCGGTGAGCACGACGACGTCGGCGACCTCGAAGCAGTCGGCATAGTCGCGCCACATCATCGCCATCCGGTGGTAGCGGTTCGGCTGGAACACGGCGACGATGCGCTGCCAGTCGTCGCCGCTGTCGCGGGCGGCGCGGAGCGCGGCATCGATCTCGGTCGGGATGTGGGCGTAGTCGTCGACGAACGTCGCTCCTCCATCGACGCCGCGAACGTCGAACCGGCGGGCGACACCGCCGAACTTGGCGAGCGCTCGTGCCGCGACCTCGGGATCGACGCCCATCTCGACCGCCATCGTGAACGCGCCGGTCGCGTTGGCGACGTTGTGCTCGCCGCGCAGTGGCAGGTCGATCGCGGCGAGTTCGCGCCCGTCGCGCTCGATCCGGAAGCGGAACGATCCATGCTCGGCGACGAGGTCGACGGCGCGGACATCGGCGTGTTCGGTGAGGCCGAAGGTGAGTGCCCCGTGGCGGTCGGCGACGCGGCGGCTGCGCTCGTCGTCGGCTGACACCACCTTGGGCCCGGGGATCTGGGCGAGGTACTGGTCGAACGCTGCCTCGACGCCGTCGATCGTGCCGTACAGGTCGAGGTGATCGACGTCGATGTTCGTGATGATCGTGCCGTGAAGGGGGAGTTCGAGGTGGGTGCCGTCGCTCTCGTCGGCCTCGACGACGAACCATTCGCCGCCGGTCCACTGGGCGCCGGTGCCCATGTCGTTGACGTCACCACCGATCACGAAGCTCGGATGGAGGCCGGCCTCGGCCAGGATCAGCATCAGCATCGACGACGACGTCGTCTTGCCGTGCGTCCCGGCGACGGCGATCGACTTCGCCTGCGCGCACATCGACGCCAACATCCCGGCCCGGCTGAGGGTCGGGATGCCGAGCTTGCGGGCCTCGTCGAGTTCGTTGAGGGTGTCGGGGATCGCCGACGAGGCGGTGACGGCGTCGCACCCGACGACGTGGTTCCGGTCGTGGCCGATGTTGACGATGACGCCGGCGGCCCGCAGCCGGTCGAGCACCTGGCGTTCGCGCAGATCGACGCCGGAGACGTTGTGGCCCATTTGGGCGAGCGCCAAGGCGATCGCCGACATGCCGGGTCCGGCAGCACCGATGACGTGCAGGCGGCGCGGCGTCGACAGGTCGAGCGGCGGGGTGGGCTGGGCGACGGGGTTCACCACGGCGATCAGGCTATTGGCATCGGCACCCGCACACCGGGCATCTCGAGCGATCAGTCCGTGCCGTCCGCCACGGACTCGACGAGGCGTGCGAGCGCGCCGCTGCGATGCACCTCACCGGCCTCGGCGGCACGGCGGGCGAGCTCGTCACGACGTGCGTCGTCACCGCGGAGTTCGTCCAGGACGTCACCGAGTCGCGCCACGTCGGACTCGGGCAGCATGACGGCGGCGCCGTCGTCGGCGAGCCACCGCACGTTGAGCGTCTGATGGTCGTCGGCCGAGGCGGCCCACGGAACCAGCACCGCAGGAGTCCCGGTGGCGGCGACCTCGTGGACCGTGCTCGCCCCGCCGCGTCCGACGAGCACGTCGGCCGCGGCGTAGACCAGCGGCATGCGGGGCTCGTACCCGATCGGCTGGTAGAGCACCCCGTCGGCGCCGTTGCGGGCGTCGGGCGCCCGTTCGATGAAGCGCTCACCCACGGCGTGGCGGATCGCCAGCGTCGCGTCGTCGCCGACCCGATCGAGCCAGCTCCACACCGCCTCGTTCAGCACGCCCGAGCCCTGCGAACCGCCCATGATCGCGACGACGAACCGATCATCGGGCAGCCCCAGTTCGGCCCGAGCGGCGGACCGGTCGGCGACACGGTCGACGTCGAGGATCGACCGGCGGACCGGTGCCCCGGTGCGGGTGGCGCGCGGCAGCGGCGAATCGGGGAACGCGACGGCGCACGCGGCGGCACGCTTCGCTGCGACCTGGCTGGCGCGTCCGGGTTTGAGGTCGTAGCTGACGACGACGACCGGGATGCCGAGCTTGCGGGCGGCGAAGACGCTCGGCATCGATGCGTAGCCGCCGACGCTCACGACCACCTTCGGGGGCGCCGGCCGGAATCGCTCGATCGCCTCGCGGCGGGCGCGCCACATCTTCGGCACGAACGACAGGTTGCGCTTCGAGAGGCTGCGTTGGAACCCGTCGACGTCGTAGAAGTGGTGCGGGAACGGCGTGTCGGGCAACAGTCGCGTCTCGATCCCGCGTTCGCACCCGGCGTAGTGGATCGTCGACGGGTCGTGGCCGCGTGCGACGAGCCCTTCCGCCACGGCCAGCGCCGGGAGGACATGTCCCGAGGTGCCGCCGCCGGTAACGACGGCGTACGGCGCGTCAGACACGGGCCGTCGAACGGGTCGGGCGCCCGGTGCGGGTCGACGCGTGGGCGCGGCCGGCCCGCTTCGCCGCACGGCGTGGGCGGGGTGCGGTGATCGCTCGCCTGGCGACGTTGAGCAGGAGTCCGGCGGCGACCATCGAGACGCTGAGCGACGTACCACCGGCCGAGAAGAACGGCAGGGTGAGTCCGGTCACCGGGATGACGCCGGCGACGCCGCCGATGTTGACGATCGCCTGCACGCCGAGCCAGCAGGCGATGCCGCCGGCGAGCAACATGCCGAAGCGGTCGGGGGCGGCGAGGGCCGCCTGGACGCCGAACCACACGATGAGGCCGAATCCGCCGATCACGGCGACCGAACCGATGAAGCCGAGTTCGTCGGCGATCACGGCGAAAATGAAGTCGGAGTGGGCGTACGGGAGGTAGCCGAGCTTCGATCGGCTCCCGCCGATGCCCGAGCCCGTCCATCCGCCGTTGGCGATGCTGAGGAGTCCCTGCCACGACTGGAAGGCGAGATGCTCCTTGTTGCCCTCGATGTCGCGGAACGCCGTGAGACGGTTGAACCGCCACGGGCTCGACATCACGGCGATCATGGCGCCCATCGCGCCGACTGCGGTGATCGCTCCGATGTGCCGGAACGGGACGCCAGCGATGAGCGCGACGCACAGCGAGACCGCGGTGAGGACGATGGCGGCACCGAGGTCGCCCTGCATGAAGCTGACGCCGGCGCAGCCGAACGTGACCAGTCCGAGCGGGATGAGCCCGTGGCGAGGCAGGTGCAGATCGTGTTCGTGGCGCGTGAAGTGGTCGGCCAGGAACGCGATCGCCGCGAGCTTGAGGAACTCCGACGGCTGGAAGCCGAACGACCCGAACCGCACCCACGAGTTGGCGTCGTTGACGGTGACGCCGACACCGGGCACGAACGGCAGCATCATGAGGCCGGCGGCGATGACGGCGAGCGGGATCACCAGGGCGCGCCACCGGTGGTACGGCACCTTGAGGGCGATCACCAGGCCGACGAGGCCGATCGCCGCCCACATCGACTGCCGCATGAACGTGTCGTACGGCGTCTCCGAACTGGCGACCTCACGAGCGGACGTCGCGGACAGCACCATCACGAGGCCGAGCATCACGAACGCGGCGACGGTGAGCCCGATCCAGTAGTAGATGCCGGGCGTCGGGCCGAGCACTTCGCGCTCGGCCGGCTTCGAGGTCTTGACGACACGGCGGGAGGGCTTGGCGCGCTTCGGCGCGCCCGAGCGCTTCTGCCGACTCGGGCCACCGTTGATGCGTTCCAGGGCCGCCTCGCGGCGCGCCCGGACATCGGCGGTGTCGGGCCTGATCGCGATCGTCATGTGAGGTCCTCCGTCATCGGGTCGGCTCCGGCGTCCGTTTCGTCACGGTCGGTTTCGGTGGTTCGCGCCGCGTGGGCGGCGAGGTGGTCGTGCACGAGTTGCTTGAAGACGGTGCCGCGTTCGGTGTAGTTGCGGTACCAGTCGAAGCTGGCGCAGCCCGGCGAGAGCACGACGGCGTCCCCGGGCCGGGCGAGGTGGTGTGCGGTCGCGATGGCCTCGGGCATCGAGGCGGCGTCGACGACCTCCACGGCGGCATCGACGGCCGTGTCGAACGCGTCGTGGACGTCGGGTGCCGCCTCACCGATCGCCACGACGGCGCGCAACCGCTGCGGTTCGGCGGCCATCGGCGCGAGCGACACACCCTTGCGCGACCCGCCGGCGATCAGCACGAGCGAGTCGAATGCCCGGATCGCAGTCGCCGCAGCGTGTGGTGTGGTCGCCTTCGAGTCGTTGTACCAGGCGATGCCGTCGTCCTCGACGATCGGCTCGAGCCGGTGCTCGGGTGTCACGAACCCGGCCAGCGCCGTCGCGATGTCGTCGGTCGTGGCCAGGCCGGTCTCGAGCACGAGGGCACTGGCGGCAAGTGCGTTCGTCCGGTCGTGCGGCAGGCTGCGCTTCATGACGGACGCGTCGACGATCGGTCCGGCGGGGCCGACCAGCCGGTCGCCGTCGACGTGATAATCGGCCCCCGTGGTGCCGAACGTCCGCTGCTTCGACGGTGCAGCGGCCAGATGACGCATGACGACGGGATCGTCGACGAAGCCGATCGCGACGTCGTCGGCCCGCTGCTGCGCGAAGAGCTTGGCCTTCGCGGCCTCGTAGGTGTCCATCGAGGCGTGCCAGTTGAGATGGTCGGGGGCCAGGTTGAGCCAGACCGCGGCATCGGCGCGGAACGTCGTGGTGAACGCGAGGCGGAAGCTGGTGCATTCGACCACGAAGGCGTCGTAGGCGTCGTCGTCGATCGCGTCGAGGAGCGGGACGTCGGTGTTGCCGAGCGCGGCGGTGTGGAGGCCGGCGGCACGCAGGATCGCGACCGTCAACTCGGTCGTCGACGTCTTGCCGTCGGTCCCGGTGATCGCGAGGATCGGTCGCGGCCCGGCAGCGCGCTGCTGTTCCCAGCGGTAGGCGATCTCGATCTCGCTCTCGACAGGGACACCGGCGTCGAGCGCCGCGACGACGAGCGGGTGCCCCTCGGGCACCCCGGGTGCCGGTGAGAACAGGTCGAATCCCGCGATCCACTCCCCCAGTCCGTCGGTCGGTGGCGACGAGAGTTCGACGCCGAGGCCGGCGGCGAGCGCCCGCTTCTCGTCGTCGATCGAGTCGTCGGTCACCACCACCTCGTGCCCGTGGCGCTGCAGCGCGCGGACGGTGGATGCCCCCGTGATGGCGAGGCCGTGCACGAGGGCGCGCACGTCAGCCGACCACCCGGGTGTAGTCGGCGATGAAGATGGCGAGCGCGATGGCGACGCTGATCGCCGAGATCAGCCAGAACCGGATGATGACGGTGGTCTCGGGCCAGCCGCCGAGCTCGAAGTGGTGGTGGATCGGTGACATGCGGAACAGACGCTTCTTGCGACCCGATGCCTTGAACACGCCCATCTGGATGGCGACGGACCCGGCTTCGATCACATTGATGCCACAGATGAAGACCAGGAGCAGGTGCGTGTTGAGGGTGAGCGCCATCAGGGCGAGTGCCGCACCGATGGCGAGCGCGCCGACGTCGCCCATGAAGATCCGGGCCGGGGCGGCGTTCCACCAGAGGAAGCCGAGACAACCACCGGCGAAGGCGGCCGCCATGACACCCATGTCGAGCGGGTTGACGACCTCGGCGTAGACGTCGGGGTTGCGGAACGCCCAGTACCCGATGATCGTGAAGGCGCCGAACCCCATCAGCGCCGAGCCGCCGGCCAGGCCGTCGAGCCCGTCGGTGACGTTGACGGCGTTGGTCGTCGCCCAGATGATGATGCCGGCCCAGATCACCCAGACGAAGCCCGGCACGTCGATGCCGTCCTCGGCACGGGCGAGCGAGATCGTCTCGGAGATCCCGGTGACGCCGATGAGCGCCCAGGCGATGCCGAAGCTCATCAGCATCGTGATGTAGTTCTTCTGCTTCCAGAAGATGCCCCGGTTGTGGCGCTTGCGGACCTTGATGAAGTCGTCGAGGAAACCCATCGCACCCATGGCGAGGATGCCGACCCAGACGATCATCGCCTGGTCGGAGAACGCGAGGTCGCGGACGTGGGCGACCACCCAGCCGACGAAAGCGGCGACGACGATCGCCAGGCCGCCCATCGTGGGCGTGCCCTCCTTCGGCTTGTGCCAGTCGGGGCCCATGTCGATCTCGTCGCCGAGGATCGGCTGACCCTGCCCGCGGCGGCGGAAGTAGACGATCAGGAAGCGGGTGCCGAACAGTGAGATCAGCGTGGCGACGAAGCCGGCGATGATGACGGCGATCATGCGCTGCCCTCCTCGCTGCTGGCGGTGGTCGGATCGGGGGCGGGAGATGGCGGGATGTTCATGTCAGCGAGTAGTTCGCGCGTCACGGCGCGGTCGTCGAAGGGGTAGGCGGTGTCGCCGATCGTCTGAGTCGTCTCGTGCCCCTTGCCGGCGATGACCACGACGTCACCCGGACGGGCGGCCCGGAGCGCTGCGGCGATGCCGGCACGGCGGTCGACTTCGACGACGACTCGCTCACGGTATCGGGGTTCGATGCCGCCGACGGCCTCGTCGATGATCGCTTCCGGGTCTTCGCGTCGCGGATTGTCCGACGTCGCCACGACGAGATCGGCATGGGTGGCAGCCGCCGCACCCATCAGCGGGCGCTTCTCGCGGTCGCGGTCGCCGCCGCATCCGAAGACGCAGATGACCCGGCCCGACCCGGCGTCGCGACGCACCGCCGTCAGGAGTTCGACCAGCCCGTCGGGGGTGTGTGCGTAGTCGACGACTGCGACGAACGGCGCACCGGCGGCGGTGACCACCTCGAAGCGCCCGGGCACCGGTGGGATCGTGGCCAACCCGTGTGCTGCGGTCTCGGCGTCGATGCCGAGGAGCTCGGCGATCGCGAGCGCGCACAGCGAGTTGTAGACGTTGAAGCGACCGCCGAGCGGGACCGTGACGTCGGTCCCGCGCCAGCGGAACGAGTGGCGGCCCACGGTGACGTCGAGGTCGACCGCGTCGTCGAGCCGGTATCCGTCCATCGGGATGTCAGCGGCATCGAGCAGGAGCCGGCCGTACGGATCGTCGAGGTTGGTCACGCCGGACTCGGCGAGATCGACGGTGAACAGCGACGCCTTGGCGCGGAAGTACGCCTCCATCGACTCGTGGAGGTCGAGGTGGTCGCGGCCGAGGTTGGTGAAGCCGGCGACGTCGAAACGCACCCCGTTCACGCGGTGCAGCGCGAGTGCGTGCGACGAGACCTCCATCACGACGGCGTCGACGCCGTCGGCGACGTACCCGGCGAGGCGGCGTTGTAGGTCGGGCGCCTCCGGCGTCGTCCGGGCGCCCGAGAGGGTGCCCATCTCGCGCTCGTTCCAGCCGGCGGCGCGCATGATCGAGCCGACGAGGTGGGTCGTCGTGGTCTTGCCGTTGGTGCCGGTGACGCCGACCATCCGCAGCTTCGTGGCGGGTCGGCCGTGCACGTGCGCGGCGAGGGGTCCCATCGTGCGACGGACGTCGGTCACCACGAGCTGTGCGACGTCGAGCGGGAGGCGACGTTCGACGATCAGCAGGCTCGCGCCGGCGTCGACGGCGGCGGGCGCGAAGTCGTGTCCGTCGTGGGTGTCGCCCGGCACGCAGGCGAACGCCCACCCGGCCTCGACGTCACGGGAGTCGTGGGTGAGGTCGACCGGCACCACGGCGGTGACGTCGCCGACGGTGTCGACCACGTCTCCGGTCGGAAGCGCCTCGATCAGGCTTCGTGAGATCTCGGCCATCGTCGTCACGAACAGGCGATCATCTGGTCCTCGGGCGGCGGCTGCAGCCCCTGTTCGTGCACGATCGTCGGGGCGAGTTCGGCGAAGACCGGGGCGGCGGCGGTACCGCCGAAGCGGTTGATGTCGCCGGCGGGCGGCTCGTCGATCGAGATCAGGATCGTGATCTGTGGGTCCTCGGCCGGGAAGAACCCGACGAAGCTGGCGTAGTACACGCGCTCGCCACGTTCGTTGAGGTAAGTGCCATTGGGCTGCGACTTGAGGCCGGTACCGGTCTTGCCCGCCACGCTGAAGCTGTCGAAGCCGAGCTGGGCCCGGGTCCCGGTACCCCGGCAGACCACCTGGCGCATCATGCGCTGCATCTCCTCGGCCGTCTCGGTCGAGAGCACCTCGTGGGTCACCGACGGATCGGCGTCGGTGACGGTGCCGTCGGGGCCGACGACGCCTTGGACGAGCCGCGGCGCGACATAGGTGCCGTCGTTCGCGATCACGTTGACGGCGGTGGCGAGCTGGATCGACGTACTCGCGAGGCCCTGGCCGTAGGCGACCGTGACTCGCTCCGAACCCCACAGATCGGTCCAGTGCTTCAGGATGCCGGCCGACTCACCGGGGAAGTCGAGCGCCGTCTTCTCGCCGAGGCCGAAGGCCCGCATGTAGTCCCAGTGGGTCTCACGAGCGGCTTCCCAGTTGCCGCCGCCGAGCGATTCCTGCACGTCGATCGTGCCGATGTTCGACGACTCGACGAGGATCTGTTCGACCGTCATCAGTTCGTCGGGGTGCTGGTGCGAGTCCTTCAGGAGGTCGTCGGCGTACTGGCGGCGCCACGGCACGACGAACGTCGACTGCGAGTCGACCGAGCCCTCGTTCAGACCGGCGGCGATGGTGATGACCTTGGCGACCGAGCCCGGCTCGTACGCGTTGACGGCGGTGAAGTTGCCCGACGTCACCTCGACGACACCGTCGTCGTTCCGGTCGACCGACGCCATCGCGAGCAGGTCGCCGGTGTCGGTGTCCATGATCACGATCGTGCCGGACTTCGCCGACACCTCTTCGACCCGCTTGCGGAGCTGCTCCTCGGCCTGGAACTGGATCGAGCGGTCGATGGTGAGGATCAGGTCGTTGCCCGGGACCGGTTCGGCGATGATCTCCTCGGAACCGGCGACCGAACGCCCACCGGGTGCGACCTCCTTGCGGAGTTGGCCGGGCTGGCCCGTGAGCAGCTCGTCGTACTGGGCCTCGAGGCCGGCGATGCCCTCACCGTCGATGTTGGTGCGGCCGATGACGCTCCACCCCGTCGTACCACCGGGCAGGACGCGGATCGGCTCGGCGTCGACGTTGATGCCGTTGATCCCGAGTTCGGCGATCGCCTCGCCGGTCTGCTGGTCGACCTGTCGTTCGACGTAGACGAACCCCTTCGTCTGGGCGATCAGCTCCTGATGGAGGCTGTTGGTCTCGTCCTCGTCGAGGCCGAGTGCCCCTTGCAGCATGCTCGCCGTGGCGTCGGGGTTGGTGACGAGCTTCGGGTTGACACTGATCGAGTACCCGGGGATCGAGAGCGCGAGTTCTTCACCGTCACGATCGAAGATCGTCCCCCGGTCGGCGGGCAGTTCGCGGTCGCGCTGCCACATGTCGGCGGCGGCGACGCGGTACGACTCGCCATCGGAGCTCTGGATCCGCCCGACCCGGAACAGGACGTAGCCGAGCACGAGCACGAGCACGAGCAGCAGGAGTCGCAGGCGCATCGCGCTGCTGCCGAAGCCGAACCGGTCGGTCCGTCGCTTCGGCGCCGGCTGATCGGCGACGACGTTGCGGCGACGCTTCTTGCGAGGCTGCGGAGCCAGCGCCCGGTGGAGCCGCGACGGTGCGGTCGACGGCTCGTTGAAACGCACCTGACGCTTGCGGCGTGGCGGCGGCGCCTGACGGCTGCGGTTCGACGTCGAACGTGCCGGGTTCGAACGTGCAGGAGTCGAGCGCCCGGTGTCGGACCGGCCGGAACCCGACCGGTTCGCGTTCGAGCGGCCGGAAGCCGACCGGCTGGAGCCGGAACGGCGCGGGTCGGGCTCGGGCGAGCGATGGGTGCGTCCGGACGATCGGCGGTCGTCGGGGCGGCGTCCGTCGTCACGGCGACCGGAGGGTCGGCGATCGGAGCGGGCCGCGCCGGCGCTGCCGTCGTCGCGGACGCGTCGAGTCGCTGGTTGCACCCGTGGCGCAGCCCGACGGGTCGGGCGGGGCGGTGGCGTGCGGCGACTCACGGTGCCTCCTGGGAGACGTTCTTCACCAGTCGGAACTGGTCGAGCGGTTCGAGACGGGCGTACGAGCCGGGGTCGATCGCGTCGGCGGTCGGGAGCCGTCCGGTCTGGGCGATCGTGACGGCGAGCAGCATCGGATCGATCGGCACGAACTCGCTCTCCTCACCGGCGTGCATCCCGAGCGCCGTCGCCTCGTCGGCGAGGCGGGTCGGCGAACGCAGCACGGCGCGTTCGGCTCGCAACACGTCGAACTCCTCCTGCGCGGTCCGCATCGCGGCGTCGAGCCGGTCGATCTCGAGCTGGCGCTCGGCGATGCGGGTGTGCAGATACGTCGCACCGAGCAGGAGCCCGGTGACCAGCACCATCAGGAACATCGCGAACCACGCGAACCGTCGACGGCCGGGCACCACGCGCAGGTCGGGTCGTTGCGAGCGCGACGACTGGGGTGCAGCCCGGCCGGGCGTCGACCGGATCGACGTGAGGGAGCGGAGTGGCGATGCCATCAGTCGACCTCCTCGACCTGTCGGTCGGCGATCTTCTCGGCGACGCGAAACCGTGCGGACGTGGCACGTCGGTTGCGGGCTTGTTCGTCGGCGGTCGGTCGCTTCGGCGCCCGCACGATGCGGACGGTTTGCACCGCCCCGCACACGCACGGCAGCTCCGGCGGGCATTCGCAGCCACCGGTCTCCGCCTCACGGATGCGGTCCTTGACGATCTTGTCCTCGCCCGAGTGGTACGCCAGAACCGCGATCCGGCCGCCGACGACCAGCGAGTCGATCGCTGCGTCGATGGCGTCGGGGATCGCGTCGAGTTCGCCGTTGACCTCGATCCGGATCGCCTGGAAGGTGCGCTTGGCGGGGTGGCCGCCCGTGCGGCGGGCGGGCGCCGGGATCGCCGTGGTGACGACCTCCGCGAGGCGGGTGGTCGTCTCGATCGGGCGGGCTTCGACGATGGCAGCGGCGATCCGCTTCGCGAAGCGCTCGTCGCCGAACCGGCGGATCACGTCGGCGAGACGGCGTTCGTCGTAGCCGTTGACGACGTCGTCCGCCGACCACGGCGCATCGGTGTCCATGCGCATGTCGAGCGGGCCGTCGTTGCGGTACGAGAACCCTCGGTCGGCGCGGTCGAGCTGCGGCGACGAGACGCCGAGGTCGAACAGTGCACCCGAGAGCTCGCTCACCTCGTGCTGCGCCATGGCGGCGTCGAGTTCGTCGAATCGGCAGCGGTGGGTCATCAGTCGGTCGCCGAAGCGTTCGAGCCGAGCGGTGGCCGCGTCGAGCGCCGCCGGATCGCGGTCGAGTCCGAGGATGCGGAGATCGGCGCGCGACTCCAGCAGGGCCTCGCTGTGGCCGCCGCCGCCGAGTGTCGCGTCGACGATCACACCGGGCGGTACGTCGCGGAAGGTTTCCACGATCTCGTCTCGCATGACCGGATCGTGGTCGAAGGTCCGAGCGGCGTCACTCACGTGTCGTTCCAGACTCGGTTGGGTTCGGTGACGTCGTCTTCGTCGGTGATCGTGTCGTATCGGCTGGGTCGCCAGATCTCGAGCCGGTCGAGGGCACCGACCAGCTTCGCCTGTCCGCCGGTCTCGATGCCGGCGCGGCCGCGGTTGACCTCGTCGATGGTGATGCGACCCTGCTTGTCGATCGAGACGAGGTTGGAGTCGCGCCCCATCTTTCGGACGGCGGCCTCGGTCACCTCGCCACGGCTGTACTTGTCGAGCATCTCGGCGGCCTTGCGGTCGAAGTCGGCAACGGTGCTCACGGACACGTAGCCCTTGGGGTGGGCGGTGAGGTAGCAGCTCGAGCCGAGCCGCTCACGGAACTCGGCCGGGAGCGCGACGCGACCAGCGCCGTCGACGCTGCGGTCGAATTCACCGACGAACACGTTCGTTCCACACCTTCCTGGGCCTCGTCCCGCGCGTGCTGCCTGCTCCCGGAAGGCGGCGGGTCGCACTTCCGTGGCCCGAAGTATGACCGTCAGTGTTCACCGAAGTCAACCATTCACCCCCAATTGCCCCCAATTCTCACCGAGCATCGCCCGCTACGTGCCGTGAGCAGGGAGAATCTCACCGCGAGTGCCGAACGGCTGTTCGCGCGGAGCGCGCGAATTACACGGGTGTCGTTCGGGCCCCGGCCGGCCCGGCGATCGATTCGGCCAGCGACACCGCCAGCTCGTGCGCCGTGACGTCGGCGAGGGCTGTGTCGGCGAGGTTTGCGTCGGCGAGGGTGGCCACCTCGGCGATCGGGACGCTCGGCGTATCGACGGAGAACAGAGCCGGCATCTCACCGAGGATCGACCGTCGGTGCACCTGCCCCTGGATGCGCACCCCGTGGCGGGTGCGCCGCTGGCTGAGCCCGACGAGCTTGCGCCCCTCGACGGTGATCTCGCCGGGCCCGAGACCGGCGAAGCACACCAGGCCCGACCACGGGGTGCACTCCATGCCGCCGTCGTGCACGTCGAGCCGGTGCCGCTCGGCGCCGCGAGCGACGAGTGCCTCACGCCAGCGCTCGCCGGCCCAGATCATCGATCCACGGACGTCGTCGGGTGCCGTCCCGTGCGGCACGACCAGATCGATCCAGACGATCGCCTCGGGACGCAGCAACACCGCTCCCCCACCCGACCGGCGCCGCACGACCTCGAGACCGGCGTCGGCGACCCGGGCGAGATCGAGCAGCTCGTCGGTCTGGCGGGATCCGAGCACGATCGCCGGGCGGGTCGGTTCGCAGACCCGGACGACGGGCTCGGTGATCGTTCCGTCCGCGAACGGGTCGGTGCCGTGCAACACCTCGGCGGTGTCACGGCGCTCGTCGACCATCACCATGCCGACCACGCTACGGCCGTCGGCGGGCCGAGCCCCGTCAGCCGTCGATGTAGCGACGCACGGTCGTGATCGTGCTGGCGTCGGGCAGTGCGCTGATCCGGACACCCTTGCCCGTCCCCACGGCGTGGACCCACCGCTGACCGTCGATCGCGATACCGACGTGGTTGATCACCAGTGAGCCGTTGCGCTGCTGGAACACGAGGTCGCCGGCACGGATGCCGTCGGTGTCGAGATCGACCCGCACGCCCTGGTTGGCCTGAGCGGCGCTCCAGTGCGTCAGGTTGATGCCGACCTCGCGGTACGCCGCCAAGGTCAGCCCGGAGCAGTCGAACGAGTCGGGGCCCTTCGTGAAGAAGGCGTACTCCTTGCCGACCTGCGCCAGGGCGTACGCGACGACCGTGTCGATCCGTGACTGGGCGGCGTTCGAGACCGGCGCCGTCGAGGTCGGCGCAGGGGTCGGCGCCGCCGTGGGCGCCGAGGCACCGGCGGGCAGCTGCAGGGTCTGGCCGGGCAGGATCAACGAGTCGACGCGCATGTCGTTGACCGACAGCAGACTCGCCAGCGTCACGCCGTACGAGGCGGCGATGCCCGACAGCGAGTTGCCGGCGACGACCGTGTGAGTGGCCGACGACGTCGGGTTCGACCCTGACGTCGTCGTGGCGCTCGGGGCGACCGCAGCCGGCGTGGCGGCGGGTTCGGCGACCGTCGCTCCGGCCGGCAGCTTGAGGAGGCGGCCGGGGTGGATCACGCTCGTGATCTGGAGACCGTTGACCGTCAACAGGTCGGCGAGGCGCACGTCGTGACGCGACGCGATCTGCGAGAGCGAATCGCCCGACTGGACCTTGTACGTCGCCGTGCCCGCCGAGGCCGAACCCGACGAGCCGCTCGAGGCGTTGTTCGACGAGTTGCCGGTCGAGCCGCTCGACGAGCCACCGCCCGGGATCGTGAGGCGCTGGCCCGGCAGGATGAGGCTCGAGATCTGAAGGTCGTTCGCGGTGAGCAGGGCGGCCAGCGTGACGCCGTGCTTCGAGGCGATCCGCGACAGCGAGTCGCCGGCGACGATCGTGTACGTGCCGTTCGACGACGTGGTCGTGCCGCCGCCCGACGAGCCGCCCGAGTTCGTCGCTGACGGGGCCGGGGTCACGCCGCCCGGGATCGTGAGGCGCTGGCCGGGCAGGATCACGCTGGTGATCTCGAGCCCGTTGGCCGACATGAGCTGGTTGACCGAGACGCCCTGGTCGTAGGCGATGCCGTAGATCGAGTCGCCCGACCGGACGACGTAGGTGTCGCCGGCCGCAGCGGCCGAGTCGGTGAAGGCGAAGGTGGATGCGGTCAGAAAGGCGACGCTGGCGGCAAGAAACCGTCGTGATGCGAACATGCCGGATCTTTCGTCCCATTGCATGAGCGCCTTGAGCAAAAATTGTTCGAAAACCTCACGCCGTCGTGATCTGCGGCGACTTCGCGCGATGAGCGCGATTCAGCGGCTTCCGATGCGGTCGTTCGTCAAGCGGCCCGGTCCCACTCACGACACCACTCCAGATAGGCGATGGTGTCGGACGGATCGGGACGGGCGTCGGGATCGCCGTACTGCGTCGTCAGCCGGAAACGGAGGTAGTCGCCCGACGGGACGGGCAGGAACGGCCGGTGCTTCCACCAACCGGGCGGCGCGGTGCGACGTGCCTGACGGGCAGCGGTCGTCCAGAGATCGGGTCGCCGGACGACCGCCAGCACCGTCGAGAAGGTCACTTCGGACGAGGCTCCTTGGGCAGGCCGAGCACCATCTCGCCGATGATGTTGCGCTGGATCTCGGACGACCCGGCGTAGATCGTGCCGGCGCGGGCGTTGAGGAACGTGTTCACCCACGATCCGGTCGAGTTCGCTGCGCCCGCGTCGTCGGCACCGAACGCCGACGAGGGCTCCCGCCCGTCGACGACCATCGCCTCGGCGCCGTAGATGTCGACGGCGAGCTCGGTGACGATGCGGTGGTACTCGCTCCAGAACAGCTTGCCGATCGCGGCGTCGGGGCCGGGGTGATGGCCCTGGAGGAACTGGGTGAGGACGCGCATGCCGTTGTAGCGCATGATCTGGACCTGCGAGTAGGCCCACGCGAGCTTCTGGCGGATCACGGGGTCGTCGGCGACGCCGCGTTCCTTGGCGAGGATGAACAGTCGATCAACTTCGGCCTGGAACCGGATCGGCTGGGTGGCCGCGGCCTCGCCGCGCTCGTACCCGAGCAGCGCCATGGCGACGCGCCATCCGTCGTTGACCCCGCCGACGACGTGGTCCTTCGGCGTGACGGCGTCGGTGTAGAAGACCTCGTTGAACTCGGACTCGCCCGAGATCATCCTGATCGGGCGCACCTCGATGCCCGGCTGACGCATGTCGACCAGGAGGAACGAGATGCCCTTGTGCTTCGGCGCGTCGGGGTCGGTGCGGGCGACGGTGAAGATGTGATCGGCGAGGTGGCCGGCCGACGTCCAGATCTTCTGGCCGTTGAGCACCCACTGGTCGCCGTCGAGGACGGCACGCAGACCGACGTTGCCGAGGTCGGAACCGGCGTTGGGCTCGGAGTAGCCCTGGCACCAGGTGTCCTCACCGGAGAGGATGCGCGGCAAGTAGTACTGCTTCTGCTCCTCGCTGCCCATCATGAGCAGCGTGTTGCCGAGCATCTGGATGCCGAACCCATCGTTCGGTCCGCCGGTCGGCACGCCGGCTTTGGCGAACTCCTCGGCGAGGATCACCTGCTCGAGCGCCGTGAGCCCGGCGCCGCCGTACTCGGCCGGCCAGCCCGGGGCGAGGTAGTTGGCCTCGTAGAGGGTGCCGCGCCACTCGGTGACGAACTCGGTGAGCGCATCGCCCTCGAGGGTGCCCATGCCGCCCCAGTTGGACGGCAGCTTCTCGGCGAGGAAGGCCTGCACTTTCTGGCGGTAGGCCTCGGCGTCTGCGGAATAGGTCGGCTGCATGCCGATCACGCTACTCCTCGGTCGGCGCGCGGTTTCAGTCCGGAGCGACCGCGTCGACGCTGTGCTGCGCCAGTGCGACCGCGGCCGCGGCGATGAGCGGACCGACCTGCCGCGAGCTCACCCCGCGCACCCGCACCGATTCGAGGTGCGGCAAGCAGCTGCGCACCTCGAACTCCTTGGCGAGGGCGTCGAACATCGGCGGACCGAGCACCTCGGGGACGACGCCGCCGATGACGATCTCCGACACGTCGAGCATGGCGGCGAGCGACGCGCAGGCGCGGGCGAGCATCGTGCCGACGTTGTCGATCCGGGCCGGCGGCGTGCGCCGTAACTCGCGTCCGGTGGACGCCTCGATCGCACGGACGCTCGCGTAGGCGGCGAGGCAGCCGGCCGCACCGCAGACGCATTCGGCGCCGTCGGGTTCGACGACCAGATGGCCGAACTGTCCGAGGTTGTCGGTGAGGCCCTCGAGGACGCGACCGCCGCTCACGAGTGCGCCGTCGACCTCGTCGCCGACCGACAGGGTCGCGAAGTTCTGGTCGGCGAACGGGACCCCGGCGAACTCACCTCGCCAGAGCTCGGCCCGGGCGAGACCGCGTCCGGCGGTGTCGATGTACACGGGCAGGTCGGTGATGGCCGACAGTTCGCGGCGCAGCGGGAAGTCGTGCCACGTCGGCATGCCGACGGGCTTCATCGACCCGGTGCCGTGATCGATCGGCCCCGGGCACGTCAGTCCGACGGCGATCGGGGTGACGTCGGACGGCTTCGCCGCCAGGACACGCTTGACGAGTTGGGTGAGCGCCGGCCACACGTTGCGCGACGGTGTCGCGATGCGATCTCGGAGGACGACGTCGCCGCGCTCGTCGACGACGCCGCACGTGAGACGCGACGGACCGAGGTCGATCGCCAGGAATCCGGCGTCGGTCGCATCGGCGGGTTCGGTCACGGCGGGCAACGGTAGCGCCGACGGGCCGAACGACACGGACTCCGGCCAGGGTCTAGCCTGACGCCCCGTGAGCGACTCCACCGTCCCTGCGCCCACGTTCGCCGATCTGTTCGAGGCGATCGTCGACAACATCTCGACCGTGGTCCACGGCAAGCGGGAGGCGATCGAGTTCGCTCTGATCGCGTTGCTCGGCGAGGGCCACCTGTTGATCGAGGACGTGCCCGGCGTCGGCAAGACGAGTCTGGCCAAGGCGCTCGCCAGCTCGATCGACTGCACGTGGAAGCGAGTGCAGTTCACCCCCGACCTGTTGCCGGCCGACCTCGTCGGCGTCAGCGTGTACGAGCGCTCGACCGAGCAGTTCCGATTCACGCCCGGTCCGATCTTCGCCAACATCGTCCTCGCCGACGAGATCAACCGTGCCTCGCCCAAGACCCAGTCGGCGCTGCTCGAGGCGATGGAAGAACGTCAGGTGTCGGCCGACGGCACGACCCACCGGCTCGACCCACCGTTCATGGTGATCGCGACGCAGAACCCGGTCGAGCAGGAAGGCACCTACCGGCTGCCCGAGAGCCAGCTCGACCGCTTCCTCCTCCGCATCTCGCTCGGCTACCCCGGTCGCACGGCCGAGATGGCGATCCTCGACGGACAGGGCTCGATCGACGCGCTCCACAAGATGGAACCGGTCGTGTCGTCCGACGAGGTGATGCAGATGATCGACGCCGTCAAGCAGGTGTACCTCGCGCCGGCGCTCAAGTCGTATCTGATCGATCTCGCCGAGGCGAGCCGGCGCCACTCGTCGATCGAGTTGGGGTTGTCGCCCCGTGCGACGCTGCAGCTGGCGGCCGCCGTTCGCGGCCACGCTGCGGCGCGAGGGCGCGACTACGGCACCCCCGACGACGTCAAGGCTGTCGCCCGTTCCGTGCTCGCCCACCGCATCCTCCTGCGCTCGGGGAGCAATGCACGCACCTCGGCCGAAGAGGCGATCGACGAGCTCCTGGCCGACGTCGCCGTCCCGGCGGCGGGCTGACGGCGGGGCAGATGCCCACTCGTCAGGGCTGGACCATCGCCGTTTCGGCGGTCGTGGCCATCGTCGTCGGACGCGTCTTCGGCATCCTCGAGTTGTTCGTGATCGGCGCCGCGCTCGCGGTCGCCGTCGTCCTGGCGGTGCTCGTCGTGCAGCTGTTCCGCCCCCGAGTCCACGTCCACCGCTGGGTGCACCCCTCGATGCTGACCGTCGGTGACGCCGGGCGGGTCGACCTGACGATCGAGAACCGTGGCTCGGTCCGGTCGCCGCGCGTGTCGCTCGTCGAGCCGGTCGGCACCGCCAGTTCGGCACGGCTCACGATCGCCACCCTCGGCGCCGGGCAGCACGTCGACGCCGGCTATCGCGTGCCGGCGCAGCGACGCGGCGTGCTCACGATCGGCCCCACCACCCTCGAGCGGTACGACCTGCTCGGGCTGGCCGGCGGCACGACGATCGCAGCCCCGGCCACCGAGGTGACCGTGGCGCCGCAGACGATCGAGGTCGCCATGCCGTCGCTCGGCCACGGTGTGCTCGGGCGCCACCTCCTCGCGCTCGCACAGCGAACCGGCGTCGGTGAGTTCCACAGCTTGCGCGACTACGTGCCCGGCGACGAGCCGAGGTCGATCCACTGGCGGGCGTCGGCGCGGTCCGAGGATCTGAAGGTGCGACAGCACGAGGCGCAGGGTGTTCGGCGCTGCATCGTGATCCTCGACCGGGAGGCCGCCTCCTACCCGGCTCCTGTCGACGACGCCGCGGCCGACGTGTTCGAGCGGGCGGTCACGATCTCGGCGAGCATCGCACTCAGTGCCGAACGGGCCGGGCTGACCACCCGCTTCGTCACCGGCGGCGACATCGACCTCCGGGGTCCCGATGTAGCGACCCACGCGCTCGAACGGCTCGCACGCCTCGAGCCGGGTCCTGCGATCGACGACGTCGAGCGCGACCCCGGCGAGGGGCTCGGGCTCGTGGTGATCGTCACCTCCTCGCCCGATCGTCCCGCGTGGCGCCAGACCGACCGGAGCACCGACCCGACACTCACTCGGATCGGCATCTTCACCGGGTCGGGCGGCGACGGCGGCAGTCGGCTCACGGTCGACGCGTCGACGCTCGAGTCGTTCCGCGAACAGTGGAACCGCCTGGCCGGGACGCGCGGCCTCACCCACGAACTCCACACGGCGGCATCGGCATGAGTCGCCCCTCGACCTCGTTGACGAAGGACGCCCTCGCCACGGTCGCCCTGTGCGGGTACACGATCGCCGTCGCGGTCGGCTTCGCCCGGGTCTTTTCCGGGTGGGCGTTCCTGTCCGACTTCGTCCTGCTCGCCGTCGTCGGCCACGGCTTCTCGTTCGGGCTCCGGCGAGCCGGCGTGAGCGGCTGGCTGGCGATCCCGGCACAGGCACTCGTGCTGGTGTGGCTGCTCGGCGTCGTCTACTACCGCGACACGCTGAACCTGCTGATCCCGGGTGGCACGACCTGGGATGCCGTTCAGAACCAGCTGTCGCTCGTCCGAGACCAGTTCCCCACGGCGGTGGCGCCGGTGCTGTACGACGTCGTCGGCTGGGCGTCGCTGTCGGCGCTGTCGCTCGTGCTCGTCATCTCGATGTCGGATGCCTTCGCGTTCCGCGCCCAGGCGAGGGGCGAAGCACTCGTGCCCGGCGGCGTGCTGTTCGTCTTCATCGCCGCTCTCGGCGACGACCGGTTGCGTATCGCGTCGACGGCGCTCCTGGTGGGCACCGGCGTGCTCGCCGTGATCGCGCTCCGACAGCTCCACGACCGTGATCGGGCGACCGTGCTGTCGGCGCGCCGGAGTGCCACGTCGCTCGCCGCGCCGGTGGCACTCGCCTCGGCGCTCGTCATCGCACTGCTCGCCGGCGCGATCGGCCCACGACTCCCCGGTGCCGGTGAGGAGCCGCTCTACGAGACGAAGGGACGGTCGGGCACCAACCTGATCGACAACCCGCTCGTCGACATCCGGAGTCGGCTGACCAACCTCGGCAACGTCGAACTGTTCCGGGTGAACGCCGACGAGGAGGCGTACTGGCGCCTGATCACCCTGGCCGCGTTCGACGGTCAGCGGTTCACGCTGCCGCCGAGCGATCTCGACCCGGTCGACGCTCCGACGAGCGGGGACGGCACCCGCATCCGCCAGCAGATCCAGATCCTCGCCCTCGAGGGCGACGTGGTGCCCGCAGCCGCCGACCCGGTGCAGGCCTCCGGCGTGTCCGACGGCAAACAGCTGCGGCTGCGCCAGCAGGACGATTCGAGCACCTTGCTGTCGCCACAGGATTTCGAGCCCGGCGACCTGTTCGACATCGTCTCCGTCGCCCCCGACGCCGATCCCGAGACGTTGGCGAGTGCCGGTGTCGCAGCGGTGCCCGACGAGATCTATCTCGAACTGCCCGACAACCTCCCCGACGTGTTGTTCGAGGAGACCGAACGGCTGACCGCCGGGATCACGTCGCCGTACGAGCAGGCGCTCGCCCTGCAGTCGTGGTTCCGTGATCCGACCCAGTTCACGTACAGCCTCGAGGTGCAGTCGGGTCACGATGCCAATGCGATCGAGAGCTTCTTCGAGGTCCGCGCCGGCTACTGCGAGCAGTTCGCCGCCACCTTCGCGGCGATGGCACGCGTCGCCGGGATCCCGTCGCGGGTCGCCGTCGGATACACCCCCGGCACGCAGGAGGAGCCGGGATGGTTCACCGTGATCGGCAAGAACGCCCACGCCTGGCCCGAGCTGTGGTTCGACGGCATCGGCTGGGTCGCCTTCGAACCGACACCGGGTCGTGGCGCACCCGGCGCCGAGTCGTACACGGGCGTGCCGGCGCAGCAGGACGAGTCGGGAACCGGCGGCGGTGACGGCTCCGGTGCCGATCCGCTGCCGGGCCCCACGCCGACTGCTCCGCCGACCGTCGTGCAGAACGACTCCCCCGCCGTGACCACCACCACGATCCCCGGCGACGCCGTGCCCGACACGCCGGCCGACGCCGGCATCCCGTCCGACCCCGACCCCAACATCGAACCGGTCCCGGTCGGTAGCGGTGACGACGACGGGAGCGGCGGATTCCCGTGGACTCCGATCGTCGTGATCTCGCTGGTGGTTCTGGTGATCGCAGCACCGGCGATCATCCGACGGCTGCTGCGCTTGCGGTCACGGGTGCACGGACCCCGCGACCAGATCGCGGCGGCCTGGCAACGGGCGTGCGCTGCCGCCTCCGATGTCGGCGTCGTCGGGTCGCCGGCGATGACGGCGACCGAATGGGCGACGGCGACGGCTGCGGTGATGCCGGTTGCCGCCAGGCCGATGGCCTCGCTCGCCGAAGTGGTCGATCTCGTGTCGTTCGCCCGACCGGACGAACTCGACGTCGAGCGGCGCGGCACGTTCGGCGACTCGATCGCCGACGACTGCGAGCTCTGGGCCACCCAGATCGACAAGATCACGACCGACACGATGACGGCGACGCAGCGCGTCGAGCGCTACTTCACGGCGTACCGCTGACGCTCGGTCGCAGCGCGGCCGAGCGGTGTCGAGGGCGACCGCGGACCATCGAGATCGACGGCGGGGGACACGATGCCGCAGAGCGGCGACGGGGAGGTTCAGTCCTGGCGGCGTTGCTCTCGGGCCGAACCCGTGAGCCAGGCGTTGATCGGTAGCTGGCCGATCTTGTCGCGTCCGACGACTCGAACCTCTTGTTCGAGCATGATCGCGATCACCAGAACGGCGATGAAGCCACCGAAGGCGAGCCAGAAGTGGAGTGCCAGGCCGAGGATGGTGAGCACCAGTCCGACGACCAGTGCCACCGAGAGTCCGATCAGGCGACGACGCGAGACGCGGTGGACGCGCTGCTGGAACGTCGGGTCGGATTGCAGATCGAGCTCGATCTGACGGAGGATCCGTTGCTCGTCTTCGGACAGTGGCACGGCATCATCATCGCAGGTTTCTGCCGCAGTCTCAACGCGACCGGGCTCAATTCGGGTCGTTCGTCCCGTCGGTGTCGCCCGAACGGGTGGGTCCGGGCTCCGAACCGGGTTGTTGGTCGGGTCCCCACTGCTGCGCGCCACGCCGGACGACCCTGAGTTTGTCGCCGCTGATCGAGCTCGCCGGGCCGATCGCGGCCGCCCCGAACTTCTCCCGGATCTCGTCGATCGCCGCCGACGACCGCTGCACGTCGGGGGCCGGTTCGGGCGCCATCGCGCTGAACAGGTCGAGCTGTTCCGACCGACCACCGAAGTTGCTGCCCGACACCCCCAACAGGCGGACGCCCGCTGAGACGTCGAGTGCGTGGAGCAGGGGTTTCACGGCGGCGACGATCTCCGGAGCGGTGTCGATGCCGGCGGGCAGGGTGACCGAGCGGGTGACGGTGCGGAATCCGGCGAACCGGACCTTGAGGGTGAGGGTCTTGGCGCCGTTGCCGAACTTGCGGAGCCGACCGGCGACCGCGTCGGAGAGCCGGACCAGTTCACGGTCGAGGTCGTCGAGCTCGTACAGGTCGTGTGGGTAGGTCTCTTCGTGCCCGATCGACTTCGGGTCGCGTTCGACCTCGACGGGTCGGCTGTCGAGGCCTTGCGACAGGGCGAGGAGGTGGTGACCGCTCGCCGGGCCGAGGGCCGACACGAGGGTCGATTCCGGCAGGGCAGCCAGATCGCCGATCGTTCGGACGCCGATCCGGTCGAGTTTCTCGTACGTCTTCGGCCCGACGCCCCACAGTCGGCGGACCGACAGGGGGTGCAGGAACGAGGTCTCCTCCCCGGGCCGCACCTCGACGACGCCGGCGCCGGGTTCGATCCCTTCCGGCTTGGCGCGGGGTTTGGCCTCGACGGACGCCATCTTGGCGAGGAACTTGTTCGGGGCGACGCCGACGGAGCAGGTCAGGTCGAGTTCGCGGTGGACGTCGTCGCGGATCCGCTGCGCGATCGCCACGCCTTCGCCGAACAGCCGGATCGCGCCGCTCACGTCGAGGAACGCCTCGTCGAGCGACAGCGGTTCGATCAACGGCGTGTACCGGCCGAAGATCTCGTGCACCTGGCCCGACACCTCGGCGTACAACTCGTGGTCGCCCGGCAGGAACACGGCATGGGGGCAGCGTCGACGAGCGATCGCCGACGGCAGCGCCGAGTGGACCCCGTACCGACGGGCCTCATACGACGCCGCAGCAACGACCCCCCGGTTCCCCGTCCCGCCCACCACGACCGGCTGCCCCCGCAGTTCGGGCCGCCGCCGCAACTCCACCGACACGAAGAACGCGTCCATGTCGACGTGGAGGATGGTTCGGTGCGGCGGGGCCACATGGCCACGCTACGCCGTCGGACCGGCGGGCGCCCGCTGGTTCGGAACGGTCGGTTCAGGTCGAGGCAGCGGCGAACAGGTCGCTCAGGGGTGGGGTGTCGGGGAGCTGGAACAGGAACCAGCGCTTGCCGCCGATCTTGGCCTCGGCGTGGGGGCCTTCGAGTACTCGCAATGCGGGCGGCGCGCCGCCGGGCAACTTGTCGACGAAGGTCGCAGCGGCGAGTTCGGACGCCGGCACCGACATGTTCGACTTGTGCCGGACCGCATCACGGCCCTGTTCGTCGAAGAGCGCGACGTTGGTCTCGATCTCCTTGCGGTACTTGGCCAGGATCTTTTCGCCGGCAACCTCGCCGAGCTTCGAGCCCATCCCGATCTGCAGATCGAGTCGGGCGTACGAGCGCTCGAGTGGGTTGTTCGGGTTCACCCCGTTCGCCGCCATGCCGAGCGAGAGGTAGTCGGGGCTCCAGTGCGCACCACCTGGCCCGACCCGGGTGAAGTGGGCGGTGTCACCCTCGATCTCCACCACATACGTCTGGGCCATGCTCGTCATGCCCTTCTTCCAGCCCACGAGGACCGTCCGCATATCCGCCATGTCACATTCCTTTCCGCCGCAGCCGATGCCGCTCACCGACTGCGATAACAGTGTGACACAGCGGTCGGCCGCGACCGAAGACGCCGGCGTGGCAGGCTCGCGTCGTGCAGGTCGACACGCGTTCCCGGTTGTTCGTGGTGTGGGTCGCCGTGACCGGTGCGGTCGTGGTCGGCATGATCGCCCGCGCCCGGGGCGACGCGATGAACGCCTGGTACGCCGGCTTCATGGTCCTCGCCGCCATCGGCGGCGCCGTGCTCGGCCAGACCATCCGCTCCCGCCGCTGAACGCGTCGAGTCAGGCAAGGAGCCGCGCGACCGCGGCCAGGTTCCGGACCGTCTCGAGGTCGGGTCGCTCGCTCCCATGGTGCGGGTGACGATCTGGTCGACACCGCGTTCGGCCCACACCGCCAGCGACTCGGCGACCTGGTCGGGGGTACCGCAGTCGATCTGGTTGCGCTGCTGACCCCGGTAGCCGAGTTCGATCAGGCCGCTCCCCAACCGTTCGGCCTCGTCGCCATCGGCGAGCACCATGACGTCGCGACGCATGTGGATGCGGGGTTCGGTGCCGTACTCGGCACACGCCTCCCGGTAGACGGCCGCGTGTTCGTCGAACACCGCCGAGTCGGCCGACGGGAACGCGTACCACGCGGCCCCGAACCTGGCGGCACGACGCAGCCCGGCGGGGTTGGCGGTTCCCATCCACCACTCGATCGGTCGTTCGGGGACGAGGCCGATCGACACGTCGGTGAAGCCGAACCGCTCGCTCGACACCGTCTCCCCCGCCAGCAACGCCTGCACGACGCGGACGCCCTCCTCGAACACCGACACCCGGTGCTCCGTCGACGCACCCAGTGCTGCAAACTGGTGCGGCGACCCGCCGATGCCGGTCTGCACCACGAACGGTCCGTCGTGGAGCGCCGCCAGCGTGCCCACCTGCTCGGCAACGAGCACGGGCGACCACATCGGCAGGAGGAACAGGCAGCCGGCCGGTCGACCGGTCGACGACCACTCGGCCAGCAGTCGTCCGAGCGCGGGTGTGTTCTGGAAGTAGCCGGCACCCGCCCCGACGAGGTGCTGGTCGCCGAGTGACAGCGTGGCGAGCCCACCGTCGGCGGCGGCCCGCGCCATGGCGACCAGATGGCGCGCCGCGCCGGCGCCGGGACGGGCGGTGAACGAGGCGAGCGAAATGCCGAGTTCCATCACGCCATCATCGCGTCATGTCAGAGCGGCAGGTTGCCGGTCGCCTTCTTGGTGGTGCCGTCGTCGTTGAAGGCGGCGATCGTGCGCTGGGCGATGCGCATCTGGTGGATCTCGTCGGCGCCGTCGGCGAAGCGGGCCCAGCGGGCCTGCTGCAGCATGCCGGCGAGCGGGGTGTCGGTCGAGTAGCCGAGTGCGCCGTGCACCTGGATCGCCCGGTCGATGATCCGCCACAGGCTGTTGGCGACGAAGTGCTTCGCCATCGACACGACGGCGGTGAAGTCCATGCCGTGCTCGATCTGGTACGCGGCGTGCAGCACCATCAGCTTGCACTGGTACAGCTCGACGGCCGAGTCGCTGATCAGCCACTGGATGCCTTGCTTCTCGGCGAGGATCGAGCCGTGGCTGTAGCGCTCCATGGCCCGCTCGACCATCATGTCGAGAGCGATCTCGGCCTGGCCGATCCAGCGCATGCAGTGGGCGAGTCGGGCGGGTCCGAGCCGGTACTGGCCGAGCAGGTGTCCCTGACCGCGTCCGCCGAGCATGTTCTCGGCCGGCACCCGGAGGTCTTCGATGAGGATCTCGCAGTGGTTGTGTCCGCCCGACATGGTGTGGACGTCGCGGACGACGTTCCAGCCCTCCGACGGCAGATCGACGATGAAGCACGAGTTCGCGGCTTGCGGGATGTCGGGGTCTTCCTCGGTGCGGGCGACGAGCATCGCGAACTTGGCGCCGCGGGCACCGGAGATGAACCACTTGTGTCCGTTGATGACCCACTCGTCGCCGTCCTGGTAGGCGAAGGTCTTGATCAGGGTCGGATCGGAACCGGCGACCTCGGGTTCGGTCATGGCGAAGCACGAGCGGGCGGTTCCGTTGCACAGCGGCTTGAGGTACTTCTCCTTCTGCTCGTCGGTGCCCCAGTGCAGGAGGGTGTGCTGGTTGCCTTCGTCGGGGGCCTGGGCGTTGATGACGAACGGGCCGATCCCGACCTTCGACGCTTCGGCGCTGACGGCGGCCATGGCGGTGGGCCCGAGCCCCATCCCGCCCCATTCGGGCGGCATGTGGGGCAGCCACAGGCCCCAGTCGTCGTGGGCCTCCTTGCGGAGTTCGACGATCGTCTTGACGACCTCGTCGCGGTTGTCCTGATCGATCGCCTCCCACGCCGGCCGGACCCGGGTGTCCATGAACTCGCGGACCTTCAGCCGGACCTCTTCGACCTCGGGTGGGAACGTGAAATCGATCATCCGTCGAGTCTGACGACCGAGTGAGACAGCGGACGAACCGTGCTCGGTCGGGCGCTCGGTAGCCTCGGGAGACGTGACCGAACCTGCTTCGTGGGACACCGAGACCCTGCCCGAGGGCGACGAGAAGAAGGCGGCGGTGCGCGACATGTTCGATGCCATCGCCCCGCGCTACGACCTCGTCAACCGGATCATGACGTTCCGGCTCGACGTGCGTTGGCGCCGCAAGACCGTCCGCGACCTCGCCCTGCCCGCCGGTGCGACCGTGCTCGACCTGGCGTCGGGCACCGGCGATCTGTGCATCGACCTGCGCGATGCAGGGCTCGTGCCGATCTCGGTCGACCTGTCGTACGGCATGCTCGCTGCCGACCGGTCGGGTGCCCCGCGCATGCAGGCCGACATCTTGAACCTGCCGGTTCCCGACGCCTCGGTCGACGGGGTGATCTGTGGTTTCGCATTGCGCAACCTGGTCGACCTCGGCGCCTTCTTCGACGAGCTGGCTCGCGTCGTCCGACCTGGTGGCCGCATCGCCCTGCTCGACGTCGGCGTGCCGCGCAACAAGGTGCTGAAGTTCGGCAACGACATCTACTTCGGCAAGGTCGTGCCGAAGATCGGCGCCGCACTGTCGAACGGACCGGCGTACCGCTACCTCCCCAAGAGCGTGGCGTACCTGCCCGAACCCGACGAGATGGTGGCGATGCTGCAACGCTCGGGTTTCGCCGACGCGAAGCACGCACTGTTGTCGGGTGGCCTCACCCAGCAGCTGACCGGCACCCGGAACTGACGTGCGCGCCGTTTCGCGCCCGCTCGCCGAGGTGGTCGACCGGCCGGTCGACCTCAACGACGTGGCCCGAGGTGACGGCTACCTGTTCGTGCGGGACGGCGTCGGCTTCGCCGGTCGTGGCGTCGCAGCTCGCGTGCCCGCCGACGAGGCGGTCGAGTTCCTCGCCGCCGTCGAGCACGACGACCGGGCCGGTGGCGTCAACGGGCCGATCGCGCTGGGTGCACTCCCCTTCCGACCGGGCGCCGACGCCGAACTGATCGTCCCGGCCGTCGTCGTCGGCAAGGATGCCGACGGTCGCCAATGGATCACCGAGATCGACGACGACGACGTTCGGGATGCCGGACCGCTCCTGCCCGAGGTCGAGCCCGAGCCGACGTCAGCGAGTTGGACGATCGAGCCGCTCGTCGACACCGACCGCTATCTCGCTGCCGTCGCCGCCGCTCGCGACGCCGTACGCGCCGGCACGCTGCAGAAGGCCGTCATCGCTCGCCCCATCGAGGTTCGTGCCGATCGGCCGATCGACGTGCACACCGTCCTCCGCCGGTTGAAGGCGACGTTCGGTTCGAGCCACCGGTTCTCGATCGACGGGTTCATCGGGGCGTCGCCCGAGTTGCTCGTCGCGGTCGACGGAGGCGTCGTCAGCTCGTTCCCGCTCGCCGGCACCACTCGCACGACCGGCGACGACGAACTCGACGCGAAGCTGGCCGCCGAGTTGCACGCCAGCGAGAAGAACCGGATCGAGCACGCCGCTGCGATCGAGATGGTGCGCGACACCCTGCTCCCGTTCTGCAGCTACCTCGACTGGGCGCCCGAGCCCGAGATCGTCAAGGTCGCCAACGTGCAGCACCTCGGCTCACGCGCCGAGGGCATGCTGTCGAAGCCGCACGCCACCGTGATCGAGTTGGTGCGTGCGCTCCAGCCCACACCGGCCGTGGGGGGTCACCCGAGGGAGGCCGCGATCGAGCTCATCGAACAGGTGGAAGGGTTCGAGCGTGGCGTGTACGGCGGAACCGTCGGCTGGTGCGACGCCAACGGCGACGGCCGCTGGGCGGTATCGCTGCGCTGCGCCGAGCTGTCCGACGATCGCCGGTCGGCGCGCCTCGTCGCCGGCGGCGGCATCGTCGCCGACAGCGATCCGCTGAGCGAACTCGCCGAGACCCAAGCCAAGTTCCAGGCGATGCTCAGCGCCCTCATCCGCCCCTGACGGGCGAGAACTCGCCGGCGGCGAAGCGGCGGAGGCGGACCAGTCACGGTTGAGCAAGAATCACGGAATGGGACAACTGCTGCGGGTGCAGAACTTCATGCTGTCGGCCGACGGGTTCGGCTCGGGCGAGGGACAGAGCATCGATCGACCGTTCGGTCACGCCGACCCGACCGCACTCGCTGCCTGGGCGATTCCCACCGCCAGCTGGCCAGGACGCACCGAACCGGGCGGCACCCGCGGCATCGACGACTATTTCGTCCGCGACTTCCACCACGGCATCGGAGCCGAGATCATGGGCCGGAACAAGTTCGGCCCGCAGCGCGGACCGTGGGCGAACCACGACTGGACCGGCTGGTGGGGTGACTCACCGCCCTTCCACACGCCCGTGCTCGTGCTCACGCACCATCCTCGTCCGAGCTTCACGCTCGACGACACGACGTTCCACTTCATCGACGCCACCCCTGCCGAGGCGCTGCAGCAGGCCCGCTCAGCTGCGAATGGCAAGGACGTCCGCCTCGGTGGTGGGGTCGCGACCGTTCGACAATTCCTGGACGCCGATCTCGTCGACACCCTGCACGTCGCCGTCGTTCCGGTCGAGCTCGGGCGGGGTGAGCGACTCTGGCACTCGCCCGACGAGCTCGACGACCGGTTCCATCACGAGTCCACGGCAAGCCCCAGCGGCGTCGTCCACCACGTGTTCTGGCGACGCTAGATCAGCGCGGCAACTCGATCACCGAGAACTCGCCGGCGACGACCGGCACGGTGCCGTCGACGACGACGTCGGCGATCGGTCGCGTCGGGTCGGCTGCATAGTGGGCGTCTTCGGCGGCGCCCCATCGCTCCCAGTCGTCGAGCGCGTCGGCACCGTCGCGTTCGAGACCGCGTCGCAGACGCTCGTCGTGGGGCGTCTCGATCCACACGACGAACGACAGGTGGTGACGCCACTCGGACCGGCCTGAGCTCACGCCCTCGATGATCACCACGGGGTGGGGTTCGACCTCGAGCCACTCGGCGAGGGACCGAGACGCCCAGTCGTATCGCTGGTAACGGGCGGCGCGTCCGGCGGCCAACGGCTCGATCACCTGCTCGAGCAGCCGTGGCCACCAGTCGATCGGCTCCTCCCAACTGGCGAAGTCATCGGTGTGGACGACGGGCGCATCGTCGAGCGCGGCAGCGAGGTGAGCGGCGAACGTCGACTTCCCGGCACCGCCCGGCCCGTCGATCGCCACCAACCGGACCGGGCCCGGACGGTCGGTGATCTGCTCGCCGAGCTGTGTGAATCGCACGATCCGCAAACCCGACGTCAGATCGACGGACCGGACGCGTCGGCGATGTTCAGCTCGGTCTCACGTGTCTGACCGCCGCGTTCGAGGAAGCTGCGCATCCGCTCGGCCGTTCCCGGAATCCGCAACGTGCGCTCGAAGAGGTGGGCCTCCTCCGCGAGACCGTCGGCCATGGTCATGGTGTCGACGTTGCCGACCGACTCCTTGGCGAGCGCCACGGCCTCGGGCGGGAACGAGGCGATCCGACGGGCGAGACCGTCGACGTAGGGCGTCAGCTCGTCGGGGGCGAGTGCGCGGTTGAGCAATCCCCACCGCTCTGCGGTCACCGCATCGACGTCGATGCCGCCGAGGATGATCTCCAAGGCTCGGCCGCGCCCGACGAGGCGTGGCAGGCGTTGAGTTCCGCCACCGCCGGGCAGGATGCCGAGCGGCACTTCCATCTGGTTGATGATCGTTCGCCCGACGGCCCCGAACCGCATGTCGCAGGCCATCGCGAACTCGTTCCCACCGCCGCCGACCCGTCCGGCGATCTCGACGATCGTCGGCTTGGGCATCGTGCGGTAGATCTCGCACATCCGATGGAACCCGTTCGGCGTACCCGACCGCTCCGCCGGCTCGTCCGTCGGCATGGCGAGGATCGACTCGACGTCGAAGTGAGCGATGAAGAAGTCGGGATCGGCGCTGCGGAACACGACGACGCCGACCTCGTCGTCGTCGGCGACGGCTGTTCCGAACCGCATCAGGTCGACGAGCATCGGCACCGTCATCACATTGATCGGCGGCGCATCGATCGTCGCCACCGCCACCCGGTCGGCGACGTCGACTCGCAGCGTCGTCAGCTCCTCGTACACGGCTCCCCTCCCGTCGTCGACGAACAAACTAGTGCCGCGCCGGGCAACGCCTCCCTTCGTCTCGCCACCCGTCGTCCGACTCCTCGCCGATGCTCGAGACTTGCCCCTCCTCGGCGATACCGAGCACCAGTAGCGCCGTAGTCGTGCCGTACTGGAGCGGTCGGGCGTATTCGCCCGGTTGGGCGATACCGAGCGACGACGTCTCTGGGTGACTCAAGCACACCTTGACTGACCGATCGTTCGGTCAGTAGGATGTCGCCATGCGCTCCCGCATCGTCGACGTCGCCTTCGGACTCTTCGCACGCCGCGGGATCGACGGCGTTTCGATCTCGGAGGTTGCGCTCGCGGCCGGCGTGTCGAAAGCGAACGTGATGCATCACTTCGGATCGAAGAACGGCCTGTACGCAGCGTGTCTCGACACCATCGACGCCCATTTGCACGAGGTCGTCGATCGAGTCGTCGGCTCGGGCGATCCGGTCGACGATCTTCGGGCATCGCTGGAGTCGTGGGCGGACGAACACCCCGGCGATTGCCGGGTGATGGCCTACGGCTTGCTCCGCCTCCCCGAACAACCGGGCCGCTGGGCCCTGTCAGCCCCGGTCGAGCGGATGATCGAACTGGTCGCCCATGACAGGGCATCACTCGACGATGCGACGGCCACGGTCGTCGACCTTCTCGGCACGGTCACCTACCGCGAGATGTCCCGCCCGCTGGTCGAGGCTCGAGCCACACGCATCTCTGAACCCTCACGACAGGAGGAACGATGACCCACACCACCCGCGCCGCGACCGTCAGCACATCCACCGACGCTGCGTCCGCGAGCAACGCGTACCTGTCCGGCGACCACGCCAAGAAGTACCGCTCGACCGCCGGCTCACAACCGAGCACCGACCAGAGGCAGCTCCGTCGGTGTCTCGACGATCTCGACCGCGACGGGTACACCATCGTCGAGAACGTCCTCGACCTTGCGACGGTCGCCGAGATCCGCTCGTCGGTCGAGCCGCTGTTCGTCCACGAAGGCGGGCGCAACGCGTTCGAGGGATACCGCACGCGTCGCCTCTACTCACCGATCGATGACACCGACGTGCTTGACGACATCGTCGAGCACCCGCTGGCGCTCGGCCTGCTCGACGAACTGTTCGAGCCCAACTATCTGCTGTCGCAACTCCAGGTGATCGACATCGCCCCCGGTGAATCCGCTCAGGGTCTCCACCCAGACGACAACTTCTACCCCTGGCCGCGCCCCCGACCGCCGCTCGGCGCCGCCACGATCTTCGCGATCGACGACTTCACCGCCGACAACGGCGCCACAGTCGTCATCCCCGGCTCCCATCGCTGGGACGACCACTTCCCCACCGAAGAAGAACAAGCCACGGCCATCCCGGCTGTGATGCCCGCCGGCTCGATGCTGTTCTTCCTCGGCACCACCTGGCACGGCGGCGGCGCCAACCACACCGACCGGTCACGGATGTGCGTCACCGCCCAGTACTGCCGTCCCTGGTGCCGTCCCCAGGAGAACTTCTCACTGTCGGTGTCGAAGCAGCGAGTCGCTCGCTCGTCCGAGCACATCCAGCGGCTCCTCGGTTACAGCATCCATCCGCCCTTCATGGGATTCGTCCGGGGCATGCATCCCAAGCGGCTCCTCGAGGACGTCTGAGAACGGGTCACACCGCAGTCACCGACATCAAACCGGTCCAACCCAGACGACCCGCGGTCAACCACAGCTCGAGAACGCTTCGGACCCCTGTGACCGCCCTGTCTTGCGCAGCGCGCAAGGCGTCCAGACCAGTCCGGGATCCGGCAGACTGCGCGCTGGCTGAGCGCCCATAACGCCGGCCATCGCCCCGGAGTTCAGGGGCACTCTCCGGTTCACGTTCATGTCGCGCTCAGTTCCCTCTTCGGAGCTGAGCGCAACATGGACGAGCAGCATCGGGCGGCCCCGATGCGTCGGATCGGATACCCCGAACATCGCCGATTGCGGCACTCTGCCGTCGGCTCGACCGCTGGTCAGCTGGCTCGGTCGAGTTGGTTGTAGAGGCGGAGGCGGATGATGTGGGCGAGTTCGTCTTGGGTGAGGTCGGGTGGGCGTGCGCCGACGGGGAGCATGATGCTGCCGTCGGGTCGGATGGTGAATTGTCGGCCGTGTTCGTCGCGTCGGCTCGACCATCGTTCACGGTGTTTGTCCCGGTTGTGGGTGTTACATCGGATGTCGGCGTTGTTCTGGTTGGTGCGACCTCCGGCCCACCATTCGATGACGTGGTCGACGTCACAGGCCTGCACCTTGACCGAACATCCGGGGTGTGAACACTCCCGATACAACAACCTGGCGGCGGCTCGGGCTTCGCCTTCGAACAAGCGGGCCGCCCGACCCCGATCGATGACGACACCGGCCGAGTCGACCACGACCCGACGCACCAGCCCCGTCAACGATGCTTGCAGCACCGTGATCGGGTGCAGTGGGGTGCCGTCGGCGGTGTGGCATTGCCGATCGATCCACGCTTCGGGATCGGCAGCAACCGTGTCGATGATGTCGTCGATGGTGTCGTCGTCGAGTTCGACGACCTGTCCGTCACCGGTCGCGATCATCCCGGCCTGTTCGAGCGTTTCACCCCACGTCGAGAGATCAGCGACGATGTTCGTCACGACCTCCGCAGCCCCGGCTGGTTTCCCCTCGGCGAGATGAGCGCGAGCGTGGCGGGCCATCGCGATCATCGCGTCATAGCGACGCTGCCGATCGGTGCGCGGCAACGGGAACTCGTCGGCACGATCACCGTGTTCGGCACGACGAGCGTCGACATCGGCACGGAACTCTTCGTCGACGAACAGTTCGAAGATCGCCACGAACTCATCGGCCACCAACGGGTCACCACCACGCACCCTCACGTCGAGGGTGCCACCGACCACATGGACGTGAGCGACGCGTTCGTTGATGTCACAAACCAGGTCGGCGAACGCACCGTCTTGGTCGGCGAGCTGCACGAAATCGTCGATCCGGCCTTTCAGTTCGAGATGCGAGTCATGCTCGGCGAACTCGAGATAGATCGGTGCGACCTTGACGAAGTGGTCACGAGTTCGCGGGTTGGCATGGATCCGGGCGATCTCGACGATCTGGTCGACACCGACCCGACCGGCGAGCAACGCATCACCGAGCGCCGGTACAAGATCACACACCTCGGCCACCCGGCGGCGTTGCGACGCTGCGCCTTTCGACAGGTTCTCCGTCGCTCGCAGATACGAGATCACTGTGCGTTGCCCGTCGAGCCGGTAGGCGCCGCGCGCCGAGGACACCGACAGCAGTGCGGCGTGTTCGGCGGCGAGTCGCCGCTGTTCGAGTTCGTTGGCTCGGATAGCGGCATCGAGCTCGGCATCGGACAACGCGAGGTTGTTCTCGATGAGCTCGGCGAACATGACCCAATGGTACCGAACATGCGTTTTGTGAGCAACCGCTGAGCAGCATATATCGCAGTAATGTTCGTGCTGACGCAACGACAGGACGTGGTAGTCGATCGATGCGGCCACGCGCCCCAGCAGCGTCGGTGCCGTTCTAGGATCCGACGATGGAGATGGAGCGGGTCGAGACGGCCGACGAGGTCGTCGAACGGCGCACGATCGTCACGGCGCTGCCGTTGAAGCGACCGGCCCGAGAGCGACTCGCCGAACTCCTCGACGCCCGGGTGCTCGACGTGCGAGCGCCGTGCGATCACGCCGACCTCGTCCTGACGCCGGCGTGCAGCCCGCAACTCATCGCCGCACTCGGCGAGAAGTACGACGGGGCGCGGGTCGTCGTCGTCGAGCTGGACGACTGGGAGTTCGACATCGAACTCTCGGGGCCCGTCAAGCGCATCCTGCGCAGTGGTGCTGCCGCCTATGTGCTCGCCGACAGCCTCGACGAACTGGCGGCGAAGCTCGCTGCGCCCGGCTCGGCAACCGACGAGACGACCGAGCAGGACGTGCCGTCGGTACACGAACTGTCGGCAACGCAGACGGTCGACGATCTGATCTCGGCGTTCCTCCGCGAGTCGGTCGAGTACTCGACGCGCCACGCCGGCGGCGACTGAGCGCGATCAGTCGACGATGGTCGCCGGGTCGGCGTTGCTCCCACAGACCACGACGACCACCCGCTCCCCCGGGCTCGGTACGTAGGCACCCGACCGGACCGCGGACAGCGCCGCTGCCCCACCCGGCTCGACGATCAGGCGGCACTCGTTCCAGAGCTCTCGCTGCGCGTCACGAATGGATGCGTCGGCCACCACGACCGCCTCGTCGACGAACTGGCGGATCACCAGCCACGGCGCCGCACCGACCTGCTTCGCTCCGAGCGAGTCGGCGGCGACGCCGCTGACCGGCACCGGCACGGGCTTGCCGTTCGCCAGCGCTGCGCGCACGCACTGGCTCGACTCGGGTTCGACGCAGACGACCCGAACCCGATCTCGGAACCAAGCGGCCTGGCCGGCGATGAAGCCCCCACCACCTGCAGCCACGATGATCGTGTCGACGCCGTCGACCTGTTCCTCCAGCTCTCGCGCCATCGTGCCCTGACCGGCGACCGTGTCGTGGTGGTCGTACGGGTGGATCTGGATCGCACCCGTCTCCGCACGCCGCTCGTCGGCGGCGGCCTGGGCGTCGTCGTAGTACCCCTCGATCACGTGCACCGTGGCACCGAACCGCTCGATGTTCTGACGCTTGATGTCGGGCGAGGTCGACGGCATGAAGATCTCCGTCGGCACCCCGAGCGAGCCGCCGACGTACGAGAGGGCCGCGCCGTGGTTGCCACCGCTCGCTGCGATCAGGCCGGCGTCGGGGAGGTCGGCCTCGCCCAACACCCGGTTGAAGGCGCCGCGCGTCTTGAACGACCCGGCGTGCTGCATCAGTTCGAGCTTCAGCGTGAGCTGGCCGTGGGCGATGACCGGTGTGCGACGGGCACGGTCGCCGATCCGCTCGGCGGCTCGTTCGATGTCGTCGGGTGTCACCATCTCGCTCACGTCGGCGATCATCGCAGACCGGCGGCGAACTCCCGAACCAGGTCGAGCTGGACACCCGCCTCGGGTCCGGCCCCGGGTCGACAGCGGGTGACCGTGGCGAGTGCGTCGTCGACCGTCGAGCCGAGCCGCACCAGCACGCACGCGGCTGTCGTCCCGGCTCGCCCCATTCCCGCTGCGCAGTGGACGAGCACCCGCTCCCCCGCCATCAGCCGCGACACGATCGACTCGACCAGCTCACGCATCGCGTCGGTCGTCGGGACATGCAGATCGTGGATCGGCAGCCAGGTCGCGCCCGGCGGCGACGAGTCGAGCCACGCGAGATAGTCGCCGTAGCGGCCGTCGAGTTCGTGTCGCTCGACCAGGCACACCACGGCGTCCCAACGATCCGACGCGTAGCGGGTGACCACCGCGTGCTTGCCGCACAGCTCGAGCGTGCCCGGCACCCGTGCCGGCAACGAGATGGAGTCGACGCCGCCGTCACGCTGGCGATCCGACATCCAATCCAAGCCGTCACCGACTTCGCCCGACGCCATCAGCGCGTCGACAGCGCGGCGGCGACCGCCGCATGGAGCTCGTCGTGCAAGGCGACGTTCTCCACACGGTCGGAGACCACCCGCGTCACCGTCGGACCGGACACGGCGAGACGCTCGCGGAGCTGCTCGAGCGAGTCGACCGTCGTCGCGTCGAGGCCGTGGGCCGACGCGAGCGCGACGAGGTCGGTGTCGTGCGGGGTGCCGAACAGCTGCTCGAACCGCTCGGTCGACAGGGCCGTCGCCTGCGGGAGGAAGTTGAAGATGCCGCCGCCGGCGTTGTCGATCACGACGACCCTGACATCGGCACGACGGTGGCGGAGTGCCAGCAGCGCGTTGCTGTCGTGAGCGAAGGCGATGTCGCCGATCAGGACGAACACCGGCCCACCGAGCAGCGCCCGACCGACCGCCGTCGACATCACCCCGTCGATCCCGTTCGCGCCACGGTTGGCGTGCACCCGTGCGGTCACTCCACCGAACCACTCGACGTCGCGGATCGGCATCGACGACGACACGACCAGCTCGCCGTCGACCGACGAACTCGCCACCACCGTGGCGCGGGCGACGGACGGTTCGGAGAGCTCGGTCTCGAGGGCTGCGGCGATCGCGGCCTCGGCTCGATCGGCGGCGTGCCGCCACCGCGCCATCCACGGGGTGTTGCCGGCCCCGGCGAGCGCCTGCAGGTCGTCGAGCGAACAGAAGGCGGCCACGTTGCGGTCGGGATCGACCACACCCGGGCCACCGACCTGCAGCACCGGTGCATCGCTGCGGGCGATCCACTGCGACAGCGTCTTCGACGCGGGTGCCCGTCCGACACGGACGACCACCTCGGGTGCGTGCGCGTCGGCGAACTCGCGGTACCGCAGCATCGACTCGAATGCGTCGACCGCATTGGCGGCGCCGCGCAGCCCCGAACACGGATCGGCGAGGATCGGCCAGCCCAACCGTTCGGCCAGGGCGACGACGTCGTCGGGGTCGACCCCGCTGCGTCCACCGGCGACGATCACGCCGCGCTGCCGGTCGTACTCGGTCGCCGGACCGCTCGCGGCCATGCCACGCGGCACGGGCAGTGGCGGCCCGATCGGCTCGGGCAGTTCGCCGACCGTGCCGAGCAACGGTTCACGGAACGGCAGGTTGAGATGCACCGGCCCTGCGTCGGCGGTCGAGAAGACGCGCTGGGCGAGGGGTCGCCAGCCGGCCGGGTCGGCCTCGTCGGGTACCGGAGCGTCGTGGAACCAGCGCACCGATCGGCCGTACAGCTCGAGCTGATCGATCGTCTGCGGTGCGCCGACACCCCGCAGCTCGGGCGGGCGGTCGGCGGTTGCGACGATCATCGGCACGTTCGACAGTCCGGCCTCGACGACCGCCGGGTGGAAGTTCACGGTGGCCGTCCCACTGGTGCACGTCAGGACGGCCGGGATCCCGTCGAGCCCGAGCCCGAGTGCCACGAAGGCGGCGACCCGCTCGTCGTGCACGACATGCACCTGCAGCTCGTCGCGTTCGGCCAGGGCGATCGCGAGCGGCGTCGACCTCGACCCCGGGGCGACGACGGCGTGCCGCACCCCGCACCGGATCCACTCGTCGACCAACGTCGCACAACAGGTGGCGTTCGCATCCCCGATCACGCCGAGCACGATACGGCGCAGATGGGGTCGGATACGTTTCGTCGGTACCGACGAAACGTATCCGACCCCATACCTCGTCATCCGACGGTCACAGGAGCAGGGTGTCGAGGGACGGGGTGACGGCGGACCAGTCGTGGTCGGCGAGGGAGGGGCGCAGCGCCGTGGCGACGGCGGCGGACTCGTCGCGGTTCGTCACGGCCCAGCGGATGCGCTCGACCAACCCGGACGCGTCGTCGTACAGGCAGCGGTCGTGCCACTCGGGTGGGACGCGTTCCGGGTACACCAGCCGGTTCGGCACGACCGGGCACGCACCGGCGGCGATGGCCTCCACCACGGCGATGCCGTAGAACTCATGGTGCGCCGTGCTCACGACCACGTCGGCGCTGCGCAACAGGCGCCGATACTCGTCGAGTTCGGCCCAGCCGGCGTACACCACACGATCGCCCAGCCGCGCCCGCAGCGCCTCGAACGACGGCGGCTCGTCGACGAACCGCTCCCCCGCCAACGCCACGTCGAACTCGACGCCCTCGTCGGCCAGGGTCGTGATCGCGGAGGCGAACTCCTCGGGTCCCTTGTCGTACTCCCACCGCTGGTTCCACAGCACCAGCGGTCGCTCACGTCGCGCCCGGGGCACGGCGTCGAGCGCTGCGAGGTCGGCCCCGACCGGCAGCACGGTCGACCTGGCTCGCACCGACTCGACGAAGCGCCCGTGCTTCTCGTCGGGGAACCGCGCCAGCAACCCCGGCAGTGCCTCGAACCACTCGTCGCGGTGATACGCCGAGTTGAAGACGACCCGGTCGGCTGCGACCATCGACGTCCAGTTGATCATCGGGTACGTCAGGTCGACCCGGTCGTGTTCCGACAGCGGGAACGTCAGCTGGTTCTCGTGCATGTACAGCGTGACGGGTACGCCTCCGAGCGACCGGCGACACAACCCGAGCAGTGCCGGCACGTTGCACATGCTCGTCGTGAGGACGGCGTCGAACGGCTGCACCGCTGCGGCCTCTGCGAGGCGTGGCGCCAGCGTGACGTGCCCGCCCTGCATCCGCCACTTCCAGTGGATGGCCGGCAGCCCGAACACCTCGACGTCGTGCGCCGACCGTTCGGCGTATCCCTCGGCCCAGGCACGGTGCGACCCACCGAGGTACGGCTCGACGAGTGCCACACGTCGCTTCGGCTCCACGACGGCGACGGTAGCCGCCGCCCCGTAGGCTCGACCCATGACCGTTCACGACGAGGCGACGACCGTTCCGAAACTGCGAGTCGACATCTGGTCGGACGTGGTGTGTCCGTGGTGCTACATCGGCAAGCGCCGGTTCGAGAAGGCGGCCGCCGAGCTCGAGGGCGAACTCGATCTCGAGGTCCACTTCCGCCCGTACCAGCTCGACCCGACGGCGTCGCCCGGCAAGTCGGGTCCGGTGTTCGACGCGTATGCCCGCAAGTTCGGCGGCCCCGAGCAGGCCCAGATGTTGATCGACCGCGTCACCGACACCGCCGCCGGCGAAGGCCTCGAGTTCCACATGGACCGGGCGCTGCGCGCCAACACGCTGCTCGCCCACCGCCTGCTCTGGTGGGCCGACCAGCCGGCCACACCCGTCACCCAAGAGGCGATGAAGGAGCGGCTGCTGCAGGCCTACTTCGTCGACGGGCTCGACATCGGCCTGCCCGAAACCCTCGCCGATTGCGCCGCCGAACTCGGCGCCGAACGCGACGAGATCCTGGGGTTCCTGTCGAGCGATGCCGGTGTCGGTGCGGTCGGCGACGACCTGTCGCAGGCGGCCGACCACGGCATCTCCGCGGTGCCCACCTTCGTGATCGAGGGCCAGTGGGCGATCCCCGGTGCTCAGGACACCGACACCTTCGTCAACGTGTTCCGTCGCCTCGCCGACAAGATGCGTGTCGCCGAGCAGGCCGAAGCCGCAGCCGAGGCCTCGGTCGACGCAGGCGACTCGTGCGAGGGCGACGCCTGCGCCACCGAGTGATGCGGCGCATCGCCTTCCTGCACGGTTTCACCCAGACCCATCACCACTGGCACCACGTCGCCCACGCCGTCGCCGAACGGGTCGGTGACAGCACCCTGGTCCTCCCGGACCTGCCCGGTCACGGCCTGAGCGCGGCCGACGAGCGCGACATCGATCGGACGGCAGCGGCGCTCGCGACGTCGATCGGACCCGCCACTTACGTCGGCTATTCGATGGGTGGCCGCATCGCGCTCCACACTGCGCTGCTCGACGGTTCGCCGGTCGAGCGCCTCGTGCTGATCGGGGCGACGCCGGGGATCGCCGACGAGGCGGAGCGGGAAGAGCGCCGACGTCTCGACGACGAACGCGCCGACCACATCGAGCGGGTCGGCGTCGATGCGTTCCTCGACGAGTGGCTCGCCGCTCCCCTGTTCGCGACCCTGCCGCCCGACCCGGACGGGTTGCTCCACCGTCGACGCAACACCGCGGCGGGACTCGCCCACAGCCTGCGAACCGCAGGCACCGGTGTCCAGCGCTCGCGGTGGGGCGAGCTCGAACGCATCACCGTGCCGGTCCTCGTGATCGCCGGCGCGCTCGACACCAAGTTCACCGTCATCGGCCTCCGGATGACCGAGGCGCTCCCGAACGCCACGTTCGTCTCCATCGACGGCGCCGGCCACGCCGCCCACTCCGAACACCCCGGGGCGGTCGCCGACACCATCGCCACCTGGCTCCCGTAACGCCGAACGGGCCCGTCCCGGCGCCGACTGGTGAAGCGACGGATGGGGTCGGATACGTCTCGTCGGTCCCGACGAGACGTATCCGACCCCATGCGTCCTAACGTCACCAGTGGACGAGGTGGCCGGCTTCGACGACGGAGCCGGACGGGATCAGTGTGGTGATCACGAGGATCGAGTCGGCGGCGGCGCCGGTCGCATCCGCCAAGGCCTGTGAGAGACCCGTCGCCAGGCGTTCGACGTCGTCGCCGCTCCAGAGCGACGGCAGCGTCAGCGACGCCGTCGCCGCGTAACGCTTGCCGCCCTGTTCACCGCGCACGACGTTGACCGTCATCTCCTCGTCGGCGACGCCGGACACCACCGACCACACCTCGACCACTCGGTCGACGTCGATCGGGCCGATGTCGCTCCGCACGAAACAGTTGGCGATCGGCATCCGCCGATCATCGCACGTCGGGAGCGTGTGGTCAGCCGAGGGCGAGGCCGAAGGCGAAGGTGAGGCCGAAGACCAGCTGGGTCTGGCCGGTCCCGCCGAGCACCGGGATCAGCTGCGGGCCGGTCGCTCCGCCGAGCACCTGCTTGACGGGGCCGATCGACGCCGGGATGCCGAGCAGGCCGAGCAGCGCCCACGGACGGTCGATGGCGCTGACGACGACGCACGCGAACGTGAGCGCGATCAACAACACGTAGAACCAGCGGGTCCGCTGGTCGCCCAGCCGAACGGCCAGCGTCCGCTTGCCGGCGTCGGTGTCGGTCGGGATGTCGCGCAGGTTGTTGACGACCAGCAGGGCGCAGGCGATCAAGCCGACGCCGGTCGACGCAGGCCACGTCACCCACGGCACCTCCTCGATCGCCACGTAGGTGGTGCCCGCCGTGGCGACCAACCCGAAGAACACGAACACGAAGACCTCGCCCAGCCCGAGATAGCCGTAGGGCTTCGGGCCGCCCGTGTATCCCCACGCGGCGAGGATCGCCGCGACGCCGACGAGCACGAGCCACCACGACGTGGCGATGGCGAGCGCCAGTCCGGCGACCGCTGCCAGTCCGAACGACAGCAGGGCCGCCTTCTTCACCGCCGACGGCGACGCCGTCCCGGTTGCGACCAGCCGCATCGGGCCGACCCGCACGTCGTCGGTGCCGCGCACCCCGTCGCTGTAGTCGTTGGCGTAGTTCACGCCGATCTGGAGCAGGAGCGACACGACGAGCGCCGCGACCACGCGCCACCACACGACGCCGTCACCGAACGACTCGCCGAGACCGGCGGCGACGCCGGCGCCGACGGCGACGGGAACGACGGCGGCGGGCAGGGTGCGCGGGCGGGCACCGGCGACCCAGTCGGACAGGGTCGGGGCGGGCGTGTTCTCGGCGGTCGACATGCGTCGGTCATGATGGATGCATGAGCGAACTCTGGCAACTCGGCGCCCTCGAACTGGCCGAGAAGATCCGGTCGGGCGAGACCACGAGCCGGGCCGTCGTCGAGGCCCACCTGGCCCGCGTCGACGCCGTCAACGGCGACCTGAACGCGATCGTCCGCCGCCTCGACGACGAGGCGCTGGCCGCCGCCGATGCGGCCGACGCCGCCGTCGGCCGTGGTGACGAGCTCGGCCCCTTCCACGGCGTGCCGATCACGGTGAAGGAGAACATCGACTGTGCCGGCACGCCGACGACCCAGGGGCTCCCCGCCCTGGCCGAGGCGGTCGCGCCGATCGACGCCCCGACCGTCGCCCGCATGCGGGCCGCCGGTGCGATCCCGTTCGCACGAACCAACCTGCCCGATCTCGGGCTCCGCGTCCACACCCACTCCACGTTGCACGGCCTCACCCGCAACCCGCACCACCCCGGCCGCACCGCGGGCGGCTCGAGCGGTGGCGAGGCGTCGGCGATCGCCTCCGGCATGAGCCCGCTCGGACTCGGCAACGACATCGGCGGCTCGCTCCGCAACCCGGCGCACTGCTGCGGCATCGCATCGATCAAGCCCACGGTCGGCGCCGTGCCGATGGCGACGGTCATCCCGCCGCAGGACCAGCTCTTGAGCTCGCAGCAGATGCTGGTCGAGGGCCCGATGGCCCGACGCGTCGCCGATGTGCGGGCCGCGTTCGAGGCGATCGCCGGGCCGAGCCCGCGCGACCCGCGATCGGTCCCGGCGACGTTCACCGAACTCGCCGACGGTGAGCGCCTCACCATCGCCGTCCTGGCCGACCCGCCCGGCGGCGACACCCACCCGGAGATCGCGGCGGCGGTCCGTGCTGCGGCCGACATCCTGGCCGATGCCGGCCACGACGTGGTCGAGGCGACACCGCCCGACTACGAGGTGGCGATCGAGATGTGGGCGGCGCTCCTGCTCTCCGACCTGTCGGTCACACGGCCGCTCCTCGACGAGATCCTCGGCGAGGACGCACGCAAGATCCTCGACGGGTTCGCCGAGGTGGCACCCGAGACCTCGGTCGAGCTCTCCGCCCACGTGCAGGGCACCCGCTTCCGCCTGATGCGGGAGTGGTCGGAGTTCTTCGCGCAGCACCCGATCCTGCTGTCGCCCACGTGGGGCATGCCGCCGTTCGAGCACGACGCCGACATCGGCGACAACGAACAACTCATCCGCGACACCTTGCGTCCCGTGCTGCCGGCCAACTTCCTCGCCCTCCCGGGTGCGATCGTGCCGTGCGGCACGGCCGACGGGTTGCCGGTCGGCGTGCAGGTCATGGGTGACCGGTTCACCGACCTCCGCTGTCTCGACGTCGCCGCTCAGATCCAGGCCGCCGCAGGCGCCCCGGCACCGATCGATCCGGTGACGGCCTGACGGTGCGGCGCCTCGTCGCGCTCGACCTGCCGGGCGGTCCGGCGTTCGTGCACGCACTCCAGCGCGCCTGGGATTCGGGGGACGCCGTCTTGCCGGTCGACCAGCGGTTCCCGCCGGTTGCCAAGGCGGCGCTGATGGCCGCCATGGGAGCCAGCACCGTGGTCGAGCCCGGCGGCACCTCGGAGCTGGCCGAAGGCCGGCCGGTCGACGACGGCGACGCGCTCGTCGTGGCGACCAGCGGATCGACCGGCACGCCCAAGGGGGTCGTCCTCACCCACGAGGCCGTGGCCGCCTCCGCCGAGGCGACGTCGACGCGACTCGGCGTCGATCCGGAACACGACCACTGGCTGGCCTGTCTGCCTTTGGCCCACGTCGGCGGACTCTCGGTCGTGACCCGGGCCCTCCACACCGGCACCCGGCTGACCGTGATCCCCGCCTTCGACGTCGAGACCGTCGACTCGAGCGACGCCACGCTCGTCTCCCTGGTGGCGACCGCCATGCGACGGGTCGACACCGACCGCTGGCGCGTGATCGTCCTCGGCGGCGCCCACGCCCCCGCCGACCGGCCGGCCAACTCGGTCACCACGTACGGCATGACCGAGACCGGCAGCGGCGTCGTCTACGACGGTGTGCCGCTCGACCGGGTCGAGGTGCGCATCATCGACGGCGAGATCCAGCTGCGCGCCCCGATGCTCTTGCGGTGCTACCGCGACGGCACCGATCCGTTCGTCGCCGGCGGCTGGTTCCCGACGGGCGACCTCGGCGAGCTCACGGTCGACGGACAGCTGATCGTGCACGGTCGCCGTGGCGATCTGATCATCACCGGCGGCGAGAACGTCTGGCCCGACCCGGTCGAGCGCGTCCTCGCCCGCCACCCGAAGGTCGCCGACGTCGGCGTCGCAGGCGTCCCCGACCCCGAGTGGGGCCACGTCGTCACCGCCTTCGTCGTCCCGGCCGACGGCGACGCACCGTCGCTCGACGAGCTGCGCGAGGCGGTCCGTGCCGAGCTGCCGGCCTACTGCGCGCCACGCAACGTGGTGATCGCCTCACAGCTGCCACGCACCACGTTGGGCAAGCTGAAACGAGCCGATCTGGTCGAACGCGACGGCTAGGTTCGCCCCGATGGCTCGGGCAGGGAACGACGAGCGCCCCGTGGTGACGGCTGCGTGAGTACCGCGCGCGAGCCGTTGCCCACGGCGTACTGGCGCCAGTGGTGGGCGAGCCTGATCAGCAACCTCGGCGACGGCATCAACTTCGTCGCCATGCCGTTGCTCGCGCTCTCGCTGACCGACGACGAACGACTGCTCGCGCTCACGACGGTGGCGACGTTCGTGCCGTGGCTGGTGATCTCGCTGCCCGTCGGTGTCGTGGTCGACCGGGTCGACCGGCGACTGCTCATGGTGTCGGCGAACCTGGCTCGCGTCGGCCTCTACTCGATCATCGCCGCCTGGGCGATCCAGGGTGGCATCTCGATCTGGTGGCTGGTCGCGCTGCTCGTCGTGATCGGTTCGTGCGAGGTGCTGTTCGACAGCACGGCCCAGGCGTTCGTGCCGATGCTCGTCGAGCAGGACCAGTTGGCCCGGGCGAACGGGTTGCTGTTCGCCGCCGAGATCGTCGCCGGTTCGATCGCCGGCCTGGCCGTGGGTGCCTTCTTCTTCGACATCGACGTCGGCCTGCCCTTCGCTGCCAATGCGGCGAGCTTCGCCGTGGCGGCGGCGCTGCTGCTGACCATCCGCATCCGCAAGGCGCCACCGGTCACCATGGTGCCGATCGAGGATCGCAGTTTGCGTTCGGCCATCCGATGGCTCGGCCGTCACCAGCTGCTCCGCACGCTGGCCATCATGTTCACGGTTACGAACCTCGGCTTGATGCTCGGTCAGGGCATCTTCGCCAAGTTCGCCGTCGACGAACTCGGCCTCGACAGCTTCGGGTTCGGGCTCCTGCTCGCGATCACGGCCATGGGAGCGGCGACGGGCGGCCTGCTCGGGCCACGCATCGTCGGTGCGATCGGGCTCAAGAATTCGGTGGTGGCGCCCTACCTGGCGTTCGGTGTCGCCCAGATCGTCATCGGCCTGACACCACCGGTCGCCGTGGTCGCCACGGCGGGCTTCGTGATGGGGTTCGGCATCACGGTCTGGAACGTGGCGACCATCACGGTGCGGCAGCGCCTGATCCCGACCGATCAGTTCGGCCGGGTGAACGGCGCCTACCGCTGGTTCGGCGCTGCGGCCAGCGCGCTCGGCATCGTGGCCGGTGGCTTCGTCGCCTACGCCATCGACCTGCAGGCGCCGTTCCTGCTCGGTGGCGGCATCACGCTCGGTGCCGCCATCGTGTTCGCCAAGCCGGTTCTGTCCGGCCTGGCGAACACCGATGACCTGTGACCGTCAGCCCACGGGTGACGATCAGCCCTCGAGGGCGAGTTCGAGTTCGGCCTGTGCGGTGGGCACGTCGCCGGTCTCGTTGCGCTTCTTCGGTCCAAAGAACAGCAGGTAGGCAAAGGTGACGCCGGCGAGGGCGACGCCGATCCACATCGACTGCACCCAACCGTCGACGAAGGCGTGCTGGGCGGCCGAGACGAGCTGCGGACCCTGCTCGCCGGCCTGGCCGGCGACGGCGAGCGCTCCGCCGATGCCCTCACGAGCCGGTTCGGCGAGTTCTTCGGGCAGTCCGGCGAGGTCGGGCTCGATGGCCGACTCGTAGCCGGCGCTCAGCACCGAACCGAGCAGGGCGACACCGAGGGCACCGCCGACCTCGCGAGAGGTGTCGTTGAGTGCCGAGGCGACACCCTGCTTGTCGGCAGGGAGCGTCTCCGTGATCGCCGCAGTGGCGGGGGTCATGGTGAGACCCATGCCGAGGCCGATGATGACGAGGCCGGGCAGGACCGACATGTAGCCGCCCTCGACCGACGCCCTCAGCGCCAGCGTCGCCAGGCCGGTGGCGAAGATCGCCACGCCCGACAGCATCGTCGTGCGGCTGCCGATCCGCTCGGCGACGAACGGGGCGACGGCCGACATCGGCATCATCACGAACGCCATCGGGAGCAGTGCCACGGCCGAGCGCAGCGCCGACCAGCCGATCACGGCCTGGAAGTACGGGAACAGCACCAGGAAGATGCCGAACATGACGGCGAACACGATGAGGAGGGTGAGCGAACCGGACGCCAGGCCACGGTTCTTGAACGTGGTCACGTCGAGGAGCGGGTCGTGGCGGCGCAGCTCCCAGAGCACGAAGGCGACGGCGGCGATCACGCCGACGACGATGCCCGTCAGGGTGATCCAGTGCGTCCACCCCTGCTCGGGTCCTTCGTGGATACCGAGGACGAGGCCGCCGATGGCGAGCGCCGACAGGACCGAACCGACCGTGTCGAACGGGTGCTCGCTGTGCTCCCGCGAGTTGGGCACCGAACGCCACGCCATCGCACCGGCGAGCACGACGAGTGCGACCGGCAGGGCGAACAGCCAACGCCAGCTCACCATGTCGACCATGAATGCCGACACGAACAGGCCGATGATGCCGCCGGCACCGGCGAAGCCGGCCCAGATGCCGATCGCCCGGGTACGGGCCTCGGGCGGGAAGCTGGAGGTGATCACCGAGAGGGTGACCGGCATGATCATGGCCGCACCGACACCGGCGACGACGCGGGCGACGATCATGAAGGCGGTCGTGGTCGCGACGGCGGCACCGAGGCTCGCCAGGCCGAACACGACGAGGCCGATCATCAGGATCGGCTTGCGACCCCAGCGGTCGCCGATCGCACCGATCGGCATGAGGAGGGCGGCGAGCGCCACCGTGTAGGCGTTGATGATCCAGAGGATCTCGCTCTGGGACGCGCCGAGGTCGACCGCCAGGTCCTGCTGGGCGACGTTGAGGCCCGAGACCGAGGCGATGACGGCGATCAGCGCCGTGCACATCGCGATCAGGATGTTGCGGAGCTGCTTCTCGTCGGTGGTGATCTCCTCGCCGCTCGGCTGTTGGGCGAGGTCATCCCCGAGCACGGGTGGGGTGTCGGATGTGGACATGGGGGGATCCTTCGAGGGGTCGGGGGTGGTGGGTGGTCGTTCCGTCAGGTGGAAACGCTACGAAACAGTATCGTAGCGAAACGGTAGAGTCAACGGTGTCGACGCACGAACGGCCACACTGTGACCGACGACACGAGCACGACACGACCACGACTTGCCACGACCGATGACCGACTGCACCGAACGCCCGACCGACCCGAGAGTCCTGCGCAGCCGCGCCAAGATGCTCGATGCGGCCACCGAACTGCTGGCCGAAGCCGGCCCGCGTGCGGTCACCGTCGATGCCGTCTCCGAGCGGTCGGGCGTCGCCAAGTCGACGCTCTACCGGCACTGGGATTCCCGAGAAGGTCTGCTCGTCGACGTGATGCGGGCCAACATCCCCGACATCACGCCGCCCAGCCCCGACCTGTCGTTCGACGAGGCCCTCCGCGCTGTCGTGACCGAGGTCGCCGCCGTCATGACGACGCCGCGCTGGCGAGCGATCCTGCCGGCGATGATGATGCTCCAGCAGCACATGCCCGAACTCGCCGAGATCGCCCACGACGACCACGAGGAGAAGAAGGCCATCTTCCGTGACGTGGTCGATCGCGGCATCGCCGCCGGCCGCCTGCCGGCCGGCACCGACGAGGAACTCGTCGCCCGCCAGCTGATCGGTCCCGTGTTCTTCACCCTGCTGGCAGCCCACCCCGACGACGACAGTGCCATCGACCTCACCGTCGAGTACGCCATCGAGCGCTTCCTCGCCTCCTACCCCGGCTGACCGGCGAGCCCGGGCCACGCCGCTCCGTGGGCGCTAGGTCGAGCGGACGCCCGCTCCCCCGTCGATCACGTAGGTCTCCCCGGTAATCCACGACGCCTTGTCGGACGCCAGGAACACCGCCAGGTTGGCGATGTCCTCCGGGTCGCCCAGGCGCTGCAGCGGCATCGCCGCGGCGAGCTGTTCACCGAAGTTGTCGACCAGATACGACGCGAAGTCGGTCTCGACCAGGCCGGGTGCGATGCCGACGACCCGGTTCGGGCCCAGCTCGTTCGCCAACTGCCGCGTCAGGTGGATCAGGGCGGCCTTGGTGAGGTTGTACACACCGAGACCGGCCTCGGCGCGCAGACCGCCGACCGAGGCGATGTTGACGATCACGCCGGGTTCGTCACGGAACGCCGCCTCGTAGGCGGCCTGCGACCAGAACAGCGGCGCTGCCAGGTTGACCTGGAAGGTCTTGTCGTACCGCGGCCGGTCGACCTCGAGGGTCGGCCCGTAGTAGGGATTCGTCGCGGCGTTGTTGACCAGGATGTCGAGGCGGCCGAACCGCTCGATGGTCGCCGCCACGCACGCCTCGGCCGAGCCGGGTTCGCCCGCGTTGGCAGCGAAGGTGGCGATGTCGCCACCGATCTCGGCGGCCGTCGCGTCGAGCGCGTCCTGTTTCCGCGACGAGATCATCACCGAGGCGCCCGCCTCGATCATGCCGGCGGCGATCGCCTTGCCGATGCCGCGTGATCCGCCGGTGACGAGCGCGACCTTGCCCTCCAGAGAGATGTGCATGCGGCGAACCTAGCGGCCGCCCCGACGGGCCCCGGAGTCGGCGCGTCAGTCGGCGGCGGGAACGGCTTCGGCGCTGTCGTCGACCGGCAGCGGCGCCATCTCGTGGACGCGGACGACCCGGATCCGGCGTCCCTCGACCTCCTCGGCACTGAGACGCAACCGGTCGACCTCGATCGATTCGCCGACCTCGGGGACGTGCTCGAGCATGTTGAACACGAGACCACCGACGGTGTCCCAGTCGTCGTTCGGGAGCTCGCAACCGAGCAGCTCGTTGACGTCGTGGATCGACGTGCCGCCCTCGACGAGGTAGTCGCCGTTCGGCAGCCGCTGGATGTTGTGTTCCTCGATGTCGTACTCGTCGACGATCTCACCGACCAGTTCTTCGAGGCAGTCCTCGAGCGCCACCAGCCCGGCGATGTCGCCGTACTCGTCGGCCACGATCGCCAGGTGGAACTTGCCCGCCTGCATCTCACGCATCAGGCGGCTCACCGGCTTGTTCTCGGGGATGAACCGGACCGGGCGGGCCAGGTCGAGCACGGCCAGATCGCCGCGCCCCTCGCGCTCGGCTCGGATGAGGTCTTTGGTGTAGGCGAGGCCGACGATGTCGGCGTCGTCGGGGCCGAACACCGGCAGGCGGCTGTAGCCGTTGGCGATCGCCAGGTCGAGCCCCTCGGAGATCGTCGCCTCGTGCGGGATGATCACCATGTCGGGGCGCGGCACCATGATCTCGCGGGCGACGGTGTCGCCGAACTCGATGATGCTCTCGATGAGCTCGCGCTCTTCGTGCTCGATCACCTCGTCCTCGGCAGCTGCCTCGACGATGCCGAGCAGTTCCTGCTCGCTCACGAACGGCCCCTTTTGTAGGCCCTTGCCCGGCAGGAGGACGTTCGTGAGCCCGATCAGGCCTCGCGACACGATCCGTAGTGGCCAGAACGAGGTGAGCCAGGCGGTCGGGCGAGCGGTGGCCAGTCCGGCCCGCTCGGTGTGGAGCACCGCCCACGTCTTGGGCATCGACTCGGCGAGCACGAAGAAGACCACCACGTTGAGCACGTAGGCACCGGCCACGCCCCACACCCCGAAGAGCCGGGCTGCGAGGATCGTGGTCAGGAACGCCTGCGCGGTCTGCAGCGCCGTCACGGAGACGAGCACCGGGTTGATGAACCGCTCGGGCTTGTCGGTGAGTTCGAGGAGAGCGGTGGTCGACTTCGACGGGTTGTCCTCGGCCATCGCCTGCGCCTTGACGTGGGAGATCCGGTTGAGGCCCGTCTCGGCGATTGCGAGGCCGATCAGGACGAGCAGGATGACCACGATCGCCACGATCAGGGCGATATCGGTGCCGTTCACTGGCCTTGCTCCTGACGGAAGCCTGCGGGAGCAGGACCGTGCCAGTAGTGCTCGGTCAGCACCTCGAGCTCGCGGGCACGCATGATCTCCGTCTCGTCGGGGTCGGCGTGGTCGTGCCCCATGACGTGGAGGCAGCCGTGCACGACGAGCAGGGCGAGTTCGTCGTCGAGCGAACCGGCGTGGCTCGGCGCCGCCTCGGCGGCGACCGCTGGGCAGACCACCACGTCGCCGAGCAGGATCGGCTCGCCGGTCGTGGGCGGATCGAGTGCGTCGAGCGGGAACGAGAGCACGTCGGTCGGGCCGGACTTGCCCATGTGCTCCTCGTTCAGCGCCGCGATCTCGTCGGCGTCGACGAACGTCAGCGTCAACTCACCCCGTGCACCTTCGGCACGGAGCGTGTGGGCCGCAAGGGCGGCCCACCGGGGGGCGTCGATCTCCACGTCGGTCTGCTGGTCTTCGACGACCACTTCGACCTCGGATGGCGCATCGACGCCGGTGGGACTCACAGGGTCAGCCATCGGCCGACGACCTCCTCGAGGGTGTTCGTTGTTGTTTGCCGCGTTGCGCGGACTGTTCGTCGCCGCGTTCGTACGCGGCGACGATGTCGGCGACGATCTGGTGCCGCACCACGTCGGCGGCGGTCAGGTGCACGAAGGCGAGATCGTCGATGCCGGTCAGGATCCGTTCGAGGCCCTTCACGCCAGAACGCCCGTCGGGAACGTCGACCTGGGTGGCGTCGCCGGTGACGACGACCTTCGACCCGAACCCGATCCGGGTCAGGAACATCTTCATCTGCTCGGGCGTGGTGTTCTGGGCCTCGTCGAGGATGATGAAGCTGTTGTTGAGCGTGCGACCGCGCATGAACGCCAGCGGTGCGACCTCGACGGTGCCGCGCTCGACCAGGCGGGCGGCGCCCTCGGGGTCGACCATGTCGTACAGGGCGTCGTAGAGCGGCCGCAGGTACGGGTCGATCTTGGCCATCAGGTCGCCGGGCAGGAAGCCCAGCCGTTCGCCCGCTTCGACGGCGGGGCGGGTCAGGATGATGCGCTGTACCTGCTTGGCCTGGAGGGCCTGCACCGCCATCGCGACGGCCAGCCAACTCTTGCCGGTACCGGCCGGGCCGATGCCGAACGTGATGATGTTGTTGCGGATCGCGTCGACGTATCGCTTCTGACCGGCCGTCTTCGGACGGACCTGGCGGCCCTTGGCGCCCTTGAGCACCTGGTGGGTCAGGACCTCGGACGGCTTCTCGTCCTCGTGGACCATGCCGATCACTCGGGCGAGCGTGCGTTCGTCGAGTTCGTGACCACGTTCGAGCAGGCCGACGAGTTCTTCGAACAGTCGACCGACCTCTTCCGCGTCGGTGCCCCGCAGGGAGACCTCGTTGCCGCGCACCGACATCTGCGTCGTCGGGAACGCCGCCTCGATCTGACGGAGGTGTTGGTCGCGTGGGCCGAGGAGCGCCGCCATCAAGTGCGGGCCGGGGACGACGACGGTGGTGAACGTATCGGTAGTGCTCATGTGAGTCGGCGCACTGGCGCTCGTCCCTCCACGGTAGCGGCTCGCGAGCCCGACTCCGTCCCGGTTTCGTCACGGATCGCGACCGGCCAACCGCGACATGGAAGAAATTTCTACGGAATCTTGACGATCGGACCGATACAAGCGTGGGCCGGTCCGAAGCGGACTCCGGTCGGCCCGAACGTACACATGTCGAACGCGATGGCTGACTCCGTGTCCCGCTGGAGGACGATCGTGCCGTGGATGGCACTCGTCGTCATCGCGCTCGTGCTCACGGCCAGCCTGATCACCGGCCAGGTGATCACCCCCTTCTGGAACGTCACCATGGTGCTGGTCGCCGTCGGTGTCGCCGTCTACAGCCGGGCGGTCAACGGCATCCACGCCATCTACGGCGTGGTGATGACCGTCGCCGTGCTCCATCTCGTGCTCTCCGACGCCCAGCGCGACATCGCCGTCGATCGCCCGCTCACCTGGCCGGAGATGCTCGGTGATCTCGCCGTGGCGATCGGTGTGGTGGCCGCACTCGGCTTCTCGACCGCCCGCCGCCTCGGCGCACCCGCCGGCCGGTACCTCGTCGAAGTGGCCGTCGTCTTCATCGGATCGTCGATCGCCACCTGGGTCCTGCTGACCCAGCCCCTGCTCGATCAGGGCGAGAGCGCGTCGCGAGCATTCGTCTCGTCGCTGTTCCTCCCCGTCACCGTGCTCGTCGCCGCCTTCGTGGTCGACCTGTGGAACCACGGCCTCCGCCGCAACCGGGCGATGCAGCTGTGCGCCCTGTCGGCCATCGTCTTCGCCGCCGGCTCGTTCGCCGAACGGCTGCAGCTGGTCGGCACCGTCGACGTCGAGGGCTCGCTGATGGGTGCGACCGTCTACTCGCTCGCTGCCGCGCTGGTGCTGGCCGCGATCGCCCATCCAAGCTTCCGCTACCACCTCGACGACCGCACACCCGCCCCCACCGACGTGGGCCGTGCGCGGCTCCTGATCATGGGCGTCAGCGTGCTCGGCGCCGTCACCCTCACCGCCGTGCGCCCACCCGACGGTCCGCTCGACATCGCGGTACGGGTCGGCGCAACCGTGCTCCTCATCGTGCTGGTCGTCGTGCGGCTGGCCATCGCGCTGCACGAGCACGAGGTCGCTCGCCGCTCGCTCCACGAGCGTGTCCACTCCGACGAACTGACCGGTCTCCCCACTCGCACCCGCTTCGTCGAGGTCGTCGGCGACGTGCTCGAGTCGAACTGGCGCTCGGAGCACCAGCCGACCGTCATCCACCTCAACCTCGATCGCTTCAAGAACATCAACGACACGTTCGGTCACCACGGTGCCAACGAGGTGCTGAGCGAGGTCGCCCGCCGCGTCGCCGAGGCCGCCTCGTCGTTCGGCGCCACCGTCGCCCGCATCGGCGGCGACGAGTTCGCCGTGATCGACGCGTCGACCACCTCGGTCGACGACGCCGTGATCCACGCCGAGGTGCTGCGGGCAGCCGTCTCCCGACCGATCGCCGTCGGTGAGGCGCCGATCTTCATCACGACGAGCGTCGGCGTGGCCATGGTGCCCGCCAAGCGCTCGATCACCGCCGAGGAACTCCTCCGGCGAGCCGACATCGCCAACCACCGCGCCAAGTCGGACGGCGCCAACCGCGTCGCCGTCTTCGACGAGTCGATGCAGGACAATGTCGCCAAGCGGATGGACATCGAGCACGCGCTGCACGGTGCGATCGGACGTCAGGAGATGCGGCTGTACCACCAGCCGATCGTCGACATCTCGACCGGTCGGGTCACCGGCTTCGAAGCCCTCATCCGGTGGCAGCGCTCCGACGGCACGATCATGTCGCCCGCCACGTTCATCCCCGTCGCCGAGGACACCGGCATGATCTGCGAGATCGGCGCCTGGGCGCTGCGCGACGCCCTCTCGGAACTGCGTGGCTGGATCGACGACGGCGTCGTGCCCCCGTCGACGACGATGTCGGTCAACGTCTCCCCCCGCCAGATCGCCGACCCCAACTTCGCCTCGATCGTCCGCCACGCCCTGTCGGTCACGGCTGTGCCGGCACACCTGCTGTGGCTCGAGATGACCGAGTCGATGATGCTCGATGAGCCCGAACTCGCCGAGAACACCCTGCGCGAGATCCGGGCGATGGGCGTCCAGCTGGCACTCGACGACTTCGGCACCGGCTTCTCGTCGCTGTCGCTGCTCCAGAACTTCCCGATCCAGCGGATCAAGATCGACCGGGCCTTCGTGCAGGGCATCGCCGAGAACACCAACGACCGCTCACTGGTGCGCACGATCATCGCCCTCGGACAGTCGATGGGTCTCGACCTCGTCGCCGAAGGCGTGGAGACGGTGCACCAGCTCCAGAGCTTGCGCGACCTCGGTTGCAACAAGGCGCAGGGCTTCCTGATCAGCCACCCGGTCCCGGCACCGGCCATGGGGTCGACGATGACCGCCCTCGCCGAGCTGTCCGAGCTGTCGCTGTTCCGTGCCACCACCGCCGGCACCGACCGGGTCGACATCCCCGTCCCGGTCCCCGCCGGCGCCGGCATGGTCGGCATGTCGCCCCGCGGCCCCATCGGCCAACCCGTCATCTGACGCCGACACGCGGCCCGGACGATCGCCCGAACCGTCGCCGGGAACGACGAAGGCCCCCGCTCCGGAGAACGGGGGCCCTGCGCTGGAGGCGACGCCGGGAATCGAACCCGATTGGGGTGACGACGGCCGGTGTCGGTCCGTTCGCGTCAGTCCAGCTAGATGGCCGTTTCTGGCGTCGACCGCTCCCCCGTTGTGCTGTCTAGTTCGGCCCTGTGGTCACGCGTTGTGACCACGGTGTGACCAACGGGACTACTCTCTCCCTCACTGTCATCCAGCGGGGGAACGACATGGACACCTTGAACTATGACCAGGCGATTGCGCGCCTGACGGTAGACAACATTGAGGCACTGGCGAGAACTGCCAACCTCGGCGATCTCAACTTCGAAGAGGTGGTGCCGAAGTTCATGTTCATTCGGCGGATGCTGCTGCTGCTTGCAGAGCAGGACCGAGTTGAGCTCCCTAGCCGAACCGCCACCGAGATCTCGAACAATCTCTCAGCGCTCTTCAGCTCGATGGACCAGATCGAGGAGTTCACGCCTGCTCAGTCTGATCCGGTGAACGCTCGCAACCAGATCGCCAACCGAGTCGAGAACGTGCGTGACTACTTCGCTGAGCACGTACGCCCCTACGTCGGTGCCCGCGAGGTGGAAGCGACCGAACAACAGATTGAGCTGGAGCAGTCGGCTGAGGCTGCTCGTGCTGCCAGCGATGAGATTGATGCGCTACTCCGAAGCGTCCGAAAGTCAGTCGGCGACGCCGGGGCCGACGAACTGAGCGGACACTACGGGCGGCAAGCCGATCAGCACCAAGAGTCGGCGAGGAACTATCTGGTCGCTGTGGTGGTTCTCGTTGTGCTGACGTTCGCGGCAGCGCTGTATCTCTTCGACAGCGTTGAAGTCGCTACGAACGAAGATGGGTCCGAGCAATGGGGAGACCTCGTCCGTCAGCTCACGGCGAGGCTGTTCTTTCTCGGACTACTCGCATGGGCACTCGCCTTTGTCGTGCGCAACTATCGCGCCAATCAGCACCTCGCGGTTCTAAATGACCAGAGACGTAACGCGCTGCTTACGTATCCGCTCTTCACCGGCTCAGCGAACAGCGAGACCGAGCGTGATCTGATCACGGCTGAACTCGTGCGGGCCGTGTTTGCCATGGGCGACACGGGTTACGCTGACACCAACGATCGAACGGTGATCGAGGATCAGGCCTCGCTCCTCGGCGTTCTGATGTCTCGTCGTCCATAAGCGCGCACCCCCTCGCCATCATTGCGCACATGACCGACGACAATCGCCCCCACCCGCCGAACTCGAGCAACTTGCCCGCTCCCTTGCGATCGACGGGAGTCTTGGTCGTCATGACGCAGCGGTCGTGGCCCAGGAGCTGCGACGGTTAGCGGCGATCGAGCGAGACAGCGGGCAGTCGGACGGCGATCCTCATCAAGTGCGAGGCTTCATCGTATGACGTTCCCGAAAGCCTCATATACCGCCGACGAGGTCGCGCAGATGCACGGCGTCAGCGCCTCCCTGATCCGAAAGATGGTCGCCAGGGGGGAGCTGGCGCGAGCACCGGGGTTTCGTCACGCCGTAAGAATCCCCCACACCGAACTCGTCGCCAAGTTTGGGCCACTGCCGAGCCTCGCCCACAAGGTGGCCGGCACGACGATCGCGGGCGACGACACTCCCCTGATCGTCACCGAGCCTGACGGTTCGCCGATCCACCCGCAGGTGCTGACCCGTCGCTTCCATGCGGCCACCAAAGCTGCCGAGGTGCCGGCGATCCGCCTGCACGACGTTCGACACTCCTACACAACGGCCCCGCTCAAGTCAGGCGTGCCCGTGAAGGTGTTGTCGCAGCGACTCGGTCACGCAGACATCGCCATCACGCTCCGGGTCTACAGCGACGTGCTCGACGGAGACGACGAGGCGACGGCGGATCTGGCGGCATCGTTCATCGGAGGAACGCGGTGAGGCGTTTGTGGCTGATCCCGGGAGGAGTATTCCTTGTTGTCGGAGGTGCTCTAATCCTCCTATCCCTAGTCGATGGCCCCCTGCACGAGAAGCGTGTCGGATCGGTTGGCGAGTGGATGGCGGCGGCAGGCACCGTCTCGGCAGTGATGGTTGCGCTATTCGCCCTATCAACTGAGCAAGAGCGAGCCGACAGGCGGGAGTGGCTAAGGGCTGCAAATCTACGAGTGCAGGATGCTCGATCGGTTATCGCCCGGGTAAACATGGAACTCGAGGGCGCGACCGACGACTTTGCGCTCTGGAACCTGAAGTCGGTTGTCTACAACTTCAGCGGTAGGCCGATTCGTCACGTCCGACTGAGGCTGGAGTGGAAGACCAACATCGACGTGACTCGGAGCGCAGGGTCAACTGACATCGATACTCTGCGCGACGTACTCGGGCCGGAACCGGATGACCATGTTTCTCAGACCCTGTTCGGTTTCCACACGCCACCCGATCAAACGCTCGACGGCAGCGCCTTGACACGATTCGGGATCCAATACCTTGACGTGACTGGCGACGAGTGGATCGTGTGGTTCGGGGACAGGGAAGGCACCGGGGCAACACATCAGCTGGCAAACGGGCAGCAGAGCGATTTCTGGCGCATGTACCCCGATGATGCTTCGAGACTTGCAAACGCAGAAGGCCTGACCGCACCCCAACGGTGACCACAGTGTGACCACGGGCCCGTCTCCGGGCCCGTGACCAGCATCTTTGTGGAGGCGACGCCGGGAATCGAACCCGGGTAGACGGCTTTGCAGGCCGTTGCCTAAGCCACTCGGCCACGTCGCCAGCGGGCGAGAGCCTATCTGCCGGCACCCGGCACCGGACGGTTCTTTCGACCGGACCGAACCGCTCCCACGCGTCCGCGGACGCGTGAGCCGTGGCACGTCGTGCAGCGACTCGCTTCGGACCGCCCACCCCCGCTGTGCACCACCGCACCCTGCGTCGGCTGGGGCGTCGGTGCGGGGGGGGTGGTGGATGCGCCCCAGCCGGCGCAGGGGCTGTCACAGGGTTTCCCGGTCGACGCGTCCGCGGACGCGTCGCGCCGACTTCCGGCTCCTGTCAGGCGGCTGCGGCGCCGATCAGGTCGGCGTAGTAGCGGCGACCGTCGGGGCGGAGGTGGATGGCGTCGTCCTCGAAGCAGTCACCCGGGCACTGTGGCGCCAGCGCCGCCCAGTCGACGACCACGACGTTGCCGCCGGCACGCGAGCGGATCAGGTCGTTGTTGGACGCCGCCCAGTTACGGTCGGCGAACACGGTCACCAACACCACCCGCGCCACGTCGGCGACCGGTGCGAGCACCCCGTCGAGGCTGGTGGCGCTGATCGGCCCGTTGGTCCCGAGGTGGATGACGACGATGTCGCCGAACACCCCGCCGTCGTCGAGCTGCTGCATGAGCGGCACCGTGTCGATCATCTGTCGGCTCACCTCGGCGTTCACCGCCCAGCCGCGTCCCGCCAGCACACCGGCGGCCCCGAGCATGACCGAGTCACCGATCGCCAACTGCGACACGCGGGTCGGTGACGGTTCGGGCGGCGGCGCCTCCTCCACCGGCGCGGCGGCCGTCGTGGGAGGTGCGGTCGTGGGCGTCGTCGCCGGCGTCGTGACAGGTGTCGTGGCAGGTGTCGTGGCAGGTGTCGTGGCCGGTGTCGTGGCGGGAACGGTTGTCGCAGGCGTCGTCGGCGCCACGGCCGCGGGCGCGGTCGCGGGCGTCGCGGCGGGAGCCGCGACGTCGGGCGCTTCGGTCACCACCGGCGCCACGACCGGTTCGCGCTCGGCGGCCGGTGGCGGCACCGTCGTGGTGGTCGGCGTGGACGGCGAGGTCGTCGGGGTCGCGGCGACCGTCGTCGGCCCCCGCTGCTGCCGCACTGCGACGTCGGCGCCGGCCGAGCCGGCGAGCAGCTCGTCGATCGAGACCGTGTCATGCTCGCCGTCGGCGAGACCTGCCTCGATCGCCGTGGGGCCGGCCTCGGCCGCCTGGAGGCGGTACACCGACAAACCGCCCACGATCAGACACACCACCGTGGCACTGCCCAACACGAGTCGAGCGGTCGGCTCGTCCTGGTGCCAGATGCGGCGCATCCAGGAGCGCCACTCCCCCGTCCGGATCGGCTGCTCGACGAACCGGTACGACAGCTCGGTGACGAACACCGTGAGCACCATGGCGATCGCGAACTGTTCGAGGCTGAGCTTGTTGCCGGCGACGCGACGGATGAGCTGATAGATCGGCCAGTGGAACAGGTACAGCCCGTACGAGCGGGTGCCGATCCAGCGGAGCGGTTGCAGACCGAGCACCCGTCCCAGGCGCGCCGTCGGGTGGGCGATCGCCGCGATCACCACGAGCGTCGCGATGTCGGTGAACCAGAACCCGCCCCGGAAGAGCACGTCGTCGGCACCGTCGGGTGTCACGAAGTGGAGGCGCCACGCCAACACGCCGAGTGTGACGAGCCCCATCAGGCCGATCACGTCGAGCATCAGCCCGTGCCGACGGATCGGCCCACGAGCCAGGGCATCGGGCCGCCACAGGAACGCGAGCGCGGCACCGAGCAGCAGGCCGCCGGCGCGGGTGATCGTCGACAGGTACAGCGCGTCGGCGATCGGGAGGCAGCGTTCGCCGAGCGACCAGTAGGCGTCCGGCGTGACGGCGCACTCCCCGATCCGGCCGGCGTGGTGGAGCAGGCCGACCCCGATCGTGATCAGCAGGGCGATCGTCGTGAGCCAGGCGGCGACCAGCGCCGGCGACCAACTGCTGCGGTTGCGGAGCAGCACGATCATCACGAGCGGCCACACGAGATAGAACTGCTCCTCGACCGCGAGGCTCCACAGGTGCCGCAGCGGGGCGAACTCGCCGGCCGCGGCGTACCCCTGTGCGGTCCAGATCTGATACCAGTTCGACACGTAGGTGAGACCGGCGATCAGGTCGCCGCGCAGACGCCCGAGCGCCTCCGCTCGGAATGCGGCGGTGACGACGAGCACCAGGAAGAGCAGGACGAACAGTGCCGGTAACAGCCGTTTCGCCCGGCGGAGCCAGAACCGGCCCAGATCGATGCGGCCGTTGTCGTCGTATTCGACGAGCAGCAGCAACGTGATGAGGTAGCCGCTCAGCACGAAGAACACTTCGACGCCGAGGAACCCGCCGGGCAGCCAGTCGGGGTCGGCGTGGTACACCATCACCGCCATCACGGCGAGCGCTCGCAACCCGTCGAGACCCGGCAGATACCGCAGATGAGGCCGCGCCGACGCGGCGTCGGCCACCGACTGCGGCGCAGGGGCCGCGGGCGTGGTGCCGAGCGTCGTCATCGAGTCGTCCGGTGTCGCATACGTGGCACCCCCAACGTGCCGGGTTGTTGCCGGTCGGTTCAGCCTACGGCGACGGTGCGCGCGGTGGGCATCGGGCCACCGCACGTGGCCGGGGGTGCTGGCAACGCGCCCGCCGACGCGTCAACATGAGGCCAGGTGACCGCAATGACCTCCCGCCCCCTGGCGCTCGTCGCCCTGCTGCTCCTCGCGCCGCTCGCTGCGTGCACCCCCGACGACGAGACCGACGCCTCGACCGGCTGTGCCGAACGGGTGCGGGTGGCGTCACGCGCCATCGAACCCGACGACCAGGTCCGCCTCCTCGACGACGCGCTCCTGGCCTGCAACTCCTACGAGGGGTTCCGAGCTCAGGTCGGCCAGTACCCGGGCATCATCGGATACGACCTCGACACCTTCCTCGAGCTGCGGTGTGTCAACGCGACCGACGAGCGGGTCGGCGCCACCGCTGCCTGCCGCGCCGTGGTCGCCCCACCCACGACGCCGCCGGAAGACACCGAGGTCGAGCTCGTCTTCGTCGGCGACACGATCGACGGGCGCCGTGTCGAGATCAGACCCAGCAGCGACGTGCCGTTCGAAGGCGACATCCCGGAGGTCGTGCAGCAGACGGTCGACATCGCCGTCGAGTCCGGCTGCCTCGGCGTGCTGCGGCAGCGCAACATCTGGCTCGACCGGGTGGAGGACAGCGACCTCGGCGACATCGCCTCGGTGTTCGCGCAGCACGCGCAGAACGTCGCCGTGTACATCGGCTGCGAACCCGACCCGATCGCGCCCGAACCCGACGCCTGACGGAACGACGGCTACGCGACGTCGGCGACGAGCGTCGCCGGTGCACCGACGGGGTTGCCCTCGTCGTCGAACGGGTTGAAGTCGCCACCGTCGGTCACGATGATCAGGATCGTCACCGCGATCAGCACCACGATCGCGAACGTGATCCACTGGGCGACGGGCCCGAAGACCCGCTTGTCGCTCTCGATCCCGTCGCGGGTGCGAGTCGGGCGGCCCTTCGGGGCGGTGTAGCCCTTCTTGCCGGTTGCGTCCGTGTCCGTCGTGTCGTCGGCCATCGGTCTGGATGGTAGCCCGACGGGTGGTGCCGGCGCCGGAGCCGCGCGACAATCGGCGCGTGCAGACCTTCGTTCACACGATCCGACGCGCCCTCGCGCTCACGCCCGACCACGAGGCCCTCGTGTGCGGCGACGTGCGCCTCGACTACACCGAGTTCGCGGGCCGGCTCCGTCGACTCCACGGGTTGCTCGCCGATCTCGGCACGGCACCGGGCGATCGGGTCGCCATCGTGGCGTTCAACTCGATCGCCTTCACCGAGCTGTACTGCGCGGTGCCGATGTCCGGACGCGTGCAGGTACCGCTCAACTTCCGCTGGGCGGCACCGGAACTCGCCTACGCACTGGAGGACTCGGGGGCGAAGGTGCTGTTCTGCGATCGCGACCCCGGCCCGCTCGCCGACCTCGTCGACACGGTCGTGCGGATCGACACCGGCGAGTACGAGGACCGGCTCGCATCGGCCGACGAGGTCGAGTTCGACGCAGCCGCGGTCGCCGAGGACGACCTGGCCGGGCTGTTCTACACGGGCGGCACGACCGGGGTGAGCAAGGGCGTGATGCTCACCCACCGCAACCTGATCGCGAACGCCTGGAACACCCAGTTCGTCCAGCCGATGACGTCGGCCGACCGCTACCTGGTCATGGCGCCGATGTTCCACGCAGCCGGCTCGATCAGTCTCCTGCAGTCGATCCTCGTCGGTGCCTGCCAGGTGCTGCTCCCCGCCTTCTCCCCCGGCGAGATGCTCGACCTCGTCGAGCGTGAACGCATCACCCAGACGCTCGGCGTCCCGACGATGGTCGCCGCCACCGTCGAGGAGCAGATGCAGCGCCCGCGCGACGTCTCGTCGCTCGTCGGCTACGCCCACGGCGGCTCCCCGATCGCGCTCGAGGTCGTGCGGCGCGGCATGCAGGCGTTCCCCGACGCCGACTTCATCCACCTCTACGGCGCCACCGAGACCTCGCCGCTGCTGACGGGCCTCGCCGACGAGGCGGCGCTGATCGACCACGACCGGGCCCGTTCGGCCGGTCAGCCGGTGCTCGGCTGCGAGATCGTGATCCGCGACGGCGCCGGCAACCCCCTGCCGGCCGGCGAGATCGGCGAGGTGACCGCTGCCGGCGCCAACATCATGGTGGGCTACTGGAACAAGCCCGAACAGACCGAGGCGGCGCTCCGAGACGGCTTCTACTGGACCGGCGACGTCGGTCGCCTCGACGAGCACGGTTACCTGTTCCTGCTCGACCGCTCGAAGGACATGATCATCTCGGGCGGCGAGAACATCTACTGCACCGAGGTCGAGGACGCGATCTACACCCATCCGGCCGTGCTCGAGGCCACGGTGTTCGGCATTCCCGACGAACAGTGGGGCGAGGCGGTGCACGCGGTCGTGGTGCTCCGCGAGAACGAGTCGGCCGGCGAGGCCGACATCATCGCCCACTGCCGCGAGGCCATCGCTGCCTACAAGGTGCCGCGCTCGGTGTCGTTCCAGTCGGAGCCGCTCCCGAAGTCGGGGCCCGGCAAGGTTCTCAAGCGCGAGTTGCGCGCCCCGTTCTGGGCAGGGCGCGACACCCAGATCGTCTGAACCGGCGGCCGACGACCGCCATGGCCCGTGTGACACAACCCACGCCGATCTCCACTGGCGCGCGATGTAAGCGGTTGCATACTGTCTCGCTGTGAGCCCACAGCAGACCGCCGTGCCCGACGTCCATGTGCCCTGGTGGCGACGGGGAACGATCTATCAGGTGTACCCACGGTCGTTCGCCGACGCGAACGGCGACGGCACCGGCGACGTCGACGGAATCCGTTCGAAGCTGCCGTATCTGAGCGACCTCGGCGTCGACGGCATCTGGATCAGCCCGTGGTACCCGTCGCCGCTCGCCGACGGCGGCTACGACGTCGCCGACTACCGCGACATCAACCCGATGTTCGGCACCCTCGCCGACGCCGAGCGTCTGCTCGACGAGGCGCACGAACTCGGCATCAAGGTGATCGTCGACCTCGTGCCCAACCACACGTCGCGCGAGCACCGCTGGTTCCAGGCGGCGCTCGCTGCAGGATCCGGCTCGGCCGAGCGCGCCATGTACATGTTCCGTCCCGGCCGCGGTGACGACGGCGAACTGCCGCCGAACAACTGGCGATCGGTGTTCGGCGGACCGGCGTGGACGCGGGTCGACGACGGCGAGTGGTACCTCCATCTGTTCGACTCGAGCCAGCCCGACCTCGACTGGACCAACGAGCGGGTGCGTGAGGAGTTCGACGCGATCTTCCGCTTCTGGCTCGATCGTGGCGTCGACGGCTTCCGGATCGACGTCGCGCACGGCATGGTCAAAGACCCCGCACTGCCCGATCTCGACGGCGAACAGGAACTGCTCGGCACCAACTTCGCGGTGAACCACCCGCACTGGGACCGCGACGGCGTGCACGAGATCAACCGTCGCTGGCGGGCGGTACTCGACGAGGTCGATCGAGACGTGATGATGGTCGCCGAGGCGTGGGTCGTGCCCGAGCACCTCGGTCTGTACCTGCGCCCCGACGAGTATCACCAGTCGTTCAACTTCGACTTCCTCACCGCCGACTGGGGCCACGACGAAGCTCGCGACGCCATCGTGCGAGCCCTCGACGCGGCGCAGACCGTCGGATCCACCCCGACCTGGACGCTCTCGAACCACGACGTGATGCGCCATGCCACCCGATACGGGCTGCCGAAGGGCACCGATTGGCGGGCGTGGCCGCTCGCCGGGCCGGCCGACGCCCTCGACCCGGTCGCCGGTCTCCGCCGTGCGAAGGCCATGACGATGCTGCTCATGGCGCTCCCCGGGTCGCTGTACGTCTACCAGGGTGAGGAGCTCGGCCTGCCCGACGTGTGGGATCTGCCGACCGACGTGCTCGACGACCCGGTCTGGGAAGACTCCGGCCACACCCAGAAGGGCCGAGACGGCTGCCGCGTCCCGATGCCATGGACCCCCGACGGCACCTCGTACGGATTCGGCTCGGACGGCGCCTGGCTCCCCCAGCCTCCGGTGTACGGCGAACTCGCCGCGGCGGCGCAGTCGGGCGTCGACGGCTCGACGCTCGAGCTGTATCGAGCCGGCCTCGACCTGCGCAAGCGCTACTTCGAGGCCGACGAGCAGCTCACCTGGCTCGACCTCGGACCCGACGTGCTCGCGTTCCGTCGCGGCACCGGTGCAGTCTGCGCCCTCAACTACGGCTCCGACCCGGTCGCCCTGCCGGCGGGTGGGCTCCTGCTCGGCTCCGAGCCCGGCATGACGGCGATCGAACCCGAGACGTGCGTCTGGGTCGACCCCGACCTGCGCCCCTCGCTCGCCGATCGCCGCCGCCAACGGGAGATGCGCCGCCCCGGCTCCCAGCGCTGACACGTCCGAGCATCCCCTGATTGCGCTCTGAAGCGGCGTCTGGCACGCTGTGCCCCGCCCCGGCGTTCCTCGACGCCGGCGAGTTGGCTGACGCGTCGACGGAGGTGGGACACATGCGGACATGGGCCGAATCTGCTGAACGTGCGGCCCTCCGAGTGTTCGCCGTCGCCGTCATCGTTGCACCGTCAGCAGCGTGCGGCGACAGCACGGCCGCGACGGTGTCGAACTCGACGCCTAACGCGACGACTCCCACCAGCACGTCGCCTGTCACGACGGCCAGCACGACGACCAGCACGCCGACCAGTGCGCCCGCTGACTGCGCTGCCGCCGACCTGGAGGGTGCGGACGCACTGCGGTTCGTCGAACTGCTCCCCATCGTCGACTCGGACGCCGACGAGGCCATGTCGACCGAGGCGTGGGCTGCATTGAACCAAGAGTGGAGAGATGCAGCGAGCAGGGTCTTGGACGGCACCTGCGAAACGTCACTCCTGACGAACTGCGCGGCCCTCGGAGTCGAGTGCCGCGTCGGGCCGGGCACCGACGACGAGCGCTTCGACCGACTCGAGGTTGCCATCACCTCCGGCGTCGTCAGGGTCGTCTGGTACTAGCCCCGTCGACCGGGAGCCACGCCGGTCAGATCATGCGGGCATCGAACTCGGCGCCGAGGAGGTGCTTGCCCAGCGTCTCGTTGAGCTTGGGGGCCACCATGATGTGCTGGGTCACGACGTGGGCGTCACGGACGCACCGACCGAGGGTCGAGGTGTCGTACACGGCCGACCCGCCGGCCAACTCGTAGGCCGCCGTCGCCACGCCGACGCACTCGCTCGCAGCGTGCGCGGCAGCGAGCCGCATGGCGACCCGGGCGTCGACATCGACCGGGCGACCGGCCACCGCAGCGTCCCACGCCGCGCCGACCTCCGTCCTCAGCAGGGCCCTGGCGGCTCGCCAGCGGGCCTCGGCACGGGCGAACTCGGTCTGGGCGAAGCCGCTCTGGGCGAGCGTCTTCGACGAGAACTGCGGGGTCTTCCCGACGGCGAGATCGCGCAACTCGTCGAGCGCCCGACGGGCGTTGCCGATGCCGGTCGCTGCGATGCCGAGCGCGAGCAGCGTGAAGTTCGGGAACCGGGCGACCGGGTCGTCGACCGTCGGCTGGTCGACGCCCACACGAATGGTGTGGTCGAGCGGCACCGTGACGCCATCGACCGAGAAGTCCAGCGAACCGGTGCCGCGCATGCCGCCGACGTGCCAGGTGTCGTGGAAGTCGACGTCGTCGGAGCGGAAGAAACAGATCCGTTGGGTGCCGTCGTCGCACATCGCCCCACCGACGATCCACGCACAGTGCTGCGTACCGCTCCCCCACTGCCAACGCCCGGTGACGCGAACCGAGTCACCCTCGACGACACCACGCCCGTTCGGGGCGAACACGCCGCCGCTCGCCACCGACGGCGTGTCGAACACCGATGCGGCCACGGCCGAGTCGAGGAAGATCGCGAGCGACGACGTGACTGACGCGATGCCCGCGCACCACCCGGCCGACGCATCGCCCGCGGCGATCTCGGCGACCGCGTCGATCATCGCCAGCGGCCCGAGTCCGGTACCGCCGTAGGAAGCCGGAAGACACAGCGTGAGCGCACCGGCGTCGGCCAATGCGTCGACGGTCGCCTCCGGCAGGCGTCGAAGCCGCTCGGCTTCGACGGCGTTGTCGCGTGCGACCTTGGCCGCGTGTTCGATCGTGCTGCTCCCCATGTCGCTCGCGATCGTACGACGCCGGCCGTCGCCGGTCGCAGCGGACACCCCTGGCCGCCCGGTCACGAGCGCGGTACCGTCGTCACATGCAGTACGGGTTCGTCATCCCGTGGGCCGATGCCCGTGAGGTCGGCGAACTGGCCGCGGTCGCCGAAGAGTACGGCTGGGACGGCGTCTTCGTCTGGGAGCCGGTCTGGGGTGTCGACGCCTGGGTCAGCCTGGCGCTGGCCGCCGTGCGCACGGGCCGGATCCGGCTCGGCACGATGCTCACCCCGCCCTCGCGCCGCAAGCCGTGGGAGCTGGCGAGCCAGACGGCCACCGTCGACCGGTTGAGCGGCGGCCGGCTGACACTGTCGGTCGGTCTCGGCGCGCCGGAGAGCGGCTTCACCTCGTTCGGCGAAGAAGCCGACAAGCGCACCCGCGCCGAGTTGATGGACGAGTGCCTCGACATCGTCGCCGGGCTGTGGGGCGGCCAACCGTTCGAGTACCACGGCAAGCACTACGACGTGTCTCCCACCGATTTCCCCACCATCGGCCACGTCGCGCAAGACCCGCGACCTCCCGTCTGGTGCGTCGGGGCGATCGGCTACGAGAAGTCGATGGCGCGAGCGCTGCGGTGGGACGGCCTCATCCCGCAGGTGATCGACGAGAACGGTGCCCGCCAGGCCAACCTCGAAGAGCTCCAGTCGATCGCGGGCGATCTGCCCGACGGCTACGACGTGATCGTGGAGGGCGCCCAGGCCGAACACTCCCCTGCCGCGTGGGCCGACGCCGGCGCCACCTGGTGGATCGAGTCGCAGTGGGACGCCGTCGGTCAGGCCGAACCGGCCCTCGCAACCGTCGACCGGTTGCGCGACGGCCCTCCCTCCGCCTGACGCCGCCTTCCCGATCACTGCGGCAGCCGATTACGTTCGAACCGTGACCGACAGCGGCTGGAACCTCGCGAACGTCTTCGAGACGATCGCCGATCAGATCCCCGACGCCCTCGCCCAACACCAGGGCGACCGGACGTTCACCTGGGCCGAGTTCGACCGCCGCGCCGACGGCTTCGCCCGCGCCCTGCTCGACGCCGGGTTCGGCGAGCAGGACAAGGTTGCTCAGTACCTCTACAACTCGCCCGAGTACATCGAGAGCCTCTTCGGCTGCTTCAAGGCCGGGATGGCCACGGTCAACACCAACTACCGCTACGCCGCCGACGAACTCGTCTACCTCTGGGACAACGCCGACGTCGTCGCCGTCGTGTTCCACGGCGAGTTCGTGGGTCACATCGACGAGATCCGCGATCGCCTCCCCGACATCCGGCTGTGGCTCTGGGTCGACGACGGCAGCGGCGCGTGCCCCGATTGGGCGACCCCGTACGAGCAGGCGGCGACGTCGAACCCCGGCCGCACCGAAGGACCGTGGGGGCGCTCCGGCGACCATCTCTTCCTCCTCTACACCGGCGGCACGACCGGCATGCCGAAGGGCGTGATGTGGCGCCAGGACGACATGTTCGGCGCGCTCGACTCGAACAACCGCAAACGGATGCCGCCCGAACAAGACCTCGAGGCGGTCGCCGGTCGCGTCACGAAGCCCGGCCCGAAGGGCATGCCCGGCGCCCCGCTCATGCACGGCACCGGGCTGTTCAACGCGATCTCCACGCTGATGGTCGGCGGGTCCGTCACCTGCATGGAGGGTCGCCGCTTCGATCCGACCGAGCTGCTCGACACCGTCGAAGAGCACCGCATCAACTCGATCTCGATCGTCGGCGACGCGTTCGCCAAGCCGATCCTGAAGGCGCTCGATGCCGAACCCGACCGCTGGGACATCTCCTCGCTGCGGGTCATCGTCTCGTCCGGGGTGATCTGGTCGAAAGAGACCAAGGACGGACTGCTCCGTCACAACGACCGGCTCATCATGGTCGACTCCCTCGGGTCGAGCGAAGCGATCGGCATGGCCACCAACACCACCCGCTCCGGGGAGGGCGACGGCACCGCCAAGTTCGAGCTCGGCGCTTCGACCCGGGTCGTCACCGAGGACGGACGCGACGTCGTCCCCGGTTCGGGCGAGATCGGTCGGGTCGCGATGCGCGGCAACACGCCGATCGGCTACTACAAGGACCCCGAGAAGTCGGCCGCCACGTTCCAGATCATCGACGGCGTCCGTTACTCGATCCCGGGCGACTGGGCCGAGGTCCTGGCCGACGGCACGGTCAAACTGCTCGGACGCGGCAGCCAGTGCATCAACACCGGCGGCGAGAAGGTCTACCCCGAAGAGGTCGAGGAGTGCCTGAAGCTGCATCCGACGGTGCACGACGCCGCCGTCGTCGGGGTGCCCGACGAACGCTTCGGCGAGGCGATCAACGCGCTGGTCGAACCGAACCCGGGCGAGACGATCGACCCCGACGCACTGATCGAACACGTGAAGTCGCACCTCGCCCGATACAAGGCACCGAAAGCCGTGTACGAGATCGCATCGATCGGCCGGGCGGTCAACGGCAAGCTCGACTACAAGGCGCTGAAGGCGATCGCCGAGTCGAACCTCGACGCCTGACGCCGACCCGACACGGCGCTGTTCACACGCCCGTTCGGCCCGGTTCACCCGTGGGGTGAAAGCGCTTTCGTGACGACCGCTAGCATCGGCCCGCGATGACCCTCTCGATCAACTGGACTCGAGCCGGCGCCGTGTTGTTCGATCTGGACGGCGTCGTGACGCCGACGGCACGGATCCACGAACGCGCCTGGGCCGACCTCTTCGCCGACTACGACTTCACGCCCGACGACTACCTCGCGTCCGTCGACGGACGACCCCGCTACGACGGCGTGCAGACCTTTCTGCGCTCACGGGGCGTCGAACTCCCGTGGGGCGACCCGAGCGACCCGCCGGGCGACACCACCGTGTGCGCCATGGGCAACCGCAAGAACGACAGCTTCAACGCGGTGCTCGAACGCGACGGCATCGCGCCCTACCCCGGCACGATGGTCGTGATCGACGCCTTGGACGCGGCCGGTGTGCCGAGCGCGATCGTGTCGTCGTCGCGGAACGCCCGCGCGGTCCTCGCCGCGGCCGAGATCACCGACCGGTTCGTCACCGTCGTCGACGGCACGACGGCGGCCGAGGAGCACCTCGCCGGCAAGCCCGACCCGGCGATGTTCCTCGCTGCAGCGGCGCACGTCGACGTCGACCCGGCCCGCTGCATCGTGGTCGAGGACGCCACGTCGGGGGTCGCTGCCGGCGCCGCCGGCGGCTTCTCACTCGTCATCGGCATCGATCGCGGCGGCAATCGCGAGTCGCTCCTCGCCGCCGGCGCCGACCTCGTCGTCGACGACCTCGACGAGACGATCGTCTCCAACCGCCCATGACCGCCCGGTCGCTCACGATCATCGGCTCGCGCGCCGATGAATTCACGACCACACCGTCCCACCGCCGATCGGACACGCCATGAAGATCAGACCCGGCAAGGCGAGCATCCCGCGCCATCGCTTCCCCGTCGAGCCGTGGCGGCTCGTCGAGACCGAACCCGACGAGCGAGACCTCGGCCTCACCGAGACGTTGTTCGCCAACGGCAACGGGTACATCGGCATGCGTGCCAACCCGAGCGAGGGTCGCAACGCCCACACCCACGGTACATACCTCAACGGCTTCCACGAGACGTGGGACATCAAGCACGCCGAGAACGCGTTCGCGTTCGCGAAGACGGGTCAGACGATCGTCGACGTGCCCGACGCCAAGCTGATGAAGCTCTACGTCGACGACGAACCGCTGCTGCTCGCGAACGCCGAGTTGCAGCATTACGAGCGGGCGGTCGATTTCCGCACCGGCGTGTCGCACCGCGACCTGGTGTGGCGCACCCCCGCCGGCAAGATCGTCCACGTCCGCACCGAGCGCATGGTCGCGCTCGCCCACCGCCACCTGGCCGTGTTGTCGTTGGAAGTGACGATCGAGAACGGCGACGCGCCGATCGTCGTGTCGTCACAGCTCCTGAACCGCCAGGACGGCGAGGACGAGTACCACGTCCGTTCGGCGGCACTCGGCGAGGGGCGCGACCCGCGCCAGGCGTCGCGGTTCGACCACCGCGTCCTCGAACCCCGCGAGCAACGGCACGCCGACCCCGACGATCCGGCCGGTGGCGAGGTCAGCCTCGGCTACCGCTGCGTGAACAGCGGCATGACGATGGCCGCCTCGTACCGCCACGAGGTCCAGACCGATTGCGAGTGCGAGGTCGAGACCAGCGTCGGGCACGACCTGGCCAAGACGGTGTTCACCTTCGACGCCCACGAGGGCCAGACGATCCGACTCGTGAAGTACGTGGCCTATCACTCGTCGCGCGGCGTGCCGCCCCAGGAACTCGCCGACCGCTGTCACCGCACGATCGAGCGGGCTCGCGACGTCGGCCGTGACGCGCTCTATGCCGAGCAGCGCGAGTGGCTCGACGAGTTCTGGGCCCGCTCCGACGTCGAGGTCGTCGGCGACCCCGCCGCACAGCAGGCGATCCGCCTCAACCTGTACCACCTGGCGCAGGCGACGGCCCGCACCCACGAGCAGGGCGTTGCTGCCAAGGCCGTGACCGCCGGTGGCTACGACGGCCACTACTTCTGGGACACCGAGGTGTACGTCCTGCCGTTCCTCGCGTATACGAACCCCGACGCAGCTCGCAAGCTCCTCCGGTTCCGGTACCGGATGCTCGACAAGGCCCGCGAACGTGCGACCGAGCTCAGCCAGAAGGGCGCCCTGTACCCGTGGCGGACGATCAACGGCGAGGAGGCCTCGGCCTACTACGCCGCCGGGACCGCCCAGTACCACATCAACGCCGGCATCATGTACGCCCTCGAGCGCTACCTGTACGCGACGGGCGACGTGGAGTTCCTCGCCGACGAGGGCGCCGAGATGCTGGTCGAAACCGCCCGGCTCTACGAAGACCTCGGCTTCTTCGGCACCAACGGGTCGACGCACTTCCACATCCACGGTGTCACGGGCCCCGACGAATACACGACGGTCGTCAACGACAACCTGTACACGAACGTCATGGCGCGGTTCACGATGCGGTACGCCGCCCGCTGCGTGGCGTTCCTGCGCGAGTTCGCACCCGACTCCTACGCCCGGCTCGTCAGGCGCACCGGCCTCACCGACGACGAGCCGCTGGGGTGGCATCGGGCGTGCGACGCGATGTACCTGCCCTACGACGAAGACCTCGGCATCCATCCACAGGACGCCAGCTTCCTCGACAAGGAGCGGTGGGACTTCAGCGAGACGCCGTCCGACAAGTACCCGCTGCTCCTCCACTACCACCCGCTGGTCATCTACCGATTCCAGGTACTCAAGCAGGCCGACGTGGTCTTGGCGATGTTCCTCCGACGCGAGGTCTTCACCGACGATCAGAAGCGTCGCAACTTCGACTACTACGACCCGCTCACGACCGGCGACTCGTCGCTGTCCGCATGTGTCCAGTCGATCGCCGCTGCCGACATCGGCTACGACGACCTGGCCTGGAAGTACTTCGAGCAGTCGTTGTACCTCGACCTGTCCGACGCACACCAGAACACCTCCGACGGCATGCACATCGCGAACGCCGGTGGCGTCTGGGCAGCGCTCGTGCACGGCTTCGGCGGGATGGACGACAACGGCGAGGTGCTGACGGTTCGGCCGCGCCTGCCCGAGGCGTGGCAGGCGTTGACGTACCACCTGCACCGCCACGGCAGCGACATCACCGTGCGCGTCGACGCCGACGGCGCCACGATCGAGGTCACCACCGGCAACCCCGTCCCGGTCCGCTCCGGCGACGACATCGTGCTCGTCGAGCCCGGCTCGTCGACCCGCGTCCCACCCGCCTGACGCATCGATCTCGCGGCGATTCCCGCGACGATCCCCGTTTGGAGGCCACGGATTACCGACCGGTAACGTGACCGCCATGACTGAAGCTCTGGGTTTCGACGGCAAGGTGGCGATCATCACGGGCGCAGGCGGTGGCCTGGGCCGTGAGCACGCCCTGATGATGGCGTCGCGCGGCGCACTCGTCGTGGTGAACGATCTCGGCGGTGCCGTCGACGGCACCGGCAGCGACAAGGGCGCCGCCGAACGCGTCGTCGACGAGATCAAGGAAGCCGGCGGCGAGGCCGTTGCCGACACCAACTCGGTCGCCACCCCCGAAGGCGGCGCAGCGATCGTGCAGACCGCCATCGACGCCTTCGGACGCATCGACATCGTCGTGAACAACGCCGGCATCCTGCGCGACAAGTCGTTCCACAACATGACCCCCGACCTGTGGGCCCCCGTCGTCGACGTCCACCTCAACGGCGCCTACCACGTCACCGCTGCCGCCTGGCCGCACATGCGCGAGCAGAGCTATGGCCGCATCGTGTCGACGGCGTCCGGCGCCGGCATCTTCGGCAACTTCGGCCAGGCCAACTACGGCGCCGCCAAGATGGCGCTCGTCGGGTTCACGAACGTGCTCGCGATCGAGGGCGCCTCGAAGAACATCAAGGCCAACGTCATCGCCCCGGTCGCGAAGACCCGCATGACCGAAGATCTGCTCGGACCCCTGGGCGAGAAGGTCGCCCCCCAGTACGTCAGCCCGATCGTCACCTACCTGGCGCATGAGAGCTGCGAGCCGACCGGGCGCATCTTCTCGGTCGCCGGCGGCCGTGTCGCCGAGATCTTCATCGGTGAGGGTCCCGGCTTCACCGACCCCGACCTGTCGCCCGAGTCGATCGCCTCCAACTTCGACCAGGTCACCAACCGCGATACGTACGACGTGCCGAACCAGATGGGCGAGGAGATCGGCCTGTACCTGAAGCACCTGAGCTGAGCGCAGCGCCGCTGCGACCTCCGCTCCGACAGGGCCGCGACACCTCCGGGTGATCGCGGCCTTGTCGCGTCCGGCCGGGGTTGCAACACACCCGGTGTTAGGTCTACCTTATTCATCGATGGCTTACGTGTGTCTGTGCAACAGCGTCAGCGAGCGCAAGGTCCGCCGTGTGATCGATCACGGCGCCTCGTCGATCGACGAGGTCGGCGCGGCGTGCGGCGCCGGCACCACGTGCCACGGATGCCACGACACGATCGACGACCTCCTCGACGAGCAACGTGTGTCGATCCCCCGCCTGCGCCGCGTGTCGTGAACCTCCCGCGGCGTCCACAACGGCGGTAAGGTCGTCGCGATGCAGGGCAACCCCGAGATCATCGAACTGCTCAACGAGGTTCTGACCGCCGAGCTCACGGCGATCAACCAGTACTTCCTCCACGCCAAGATCATGGACGACTGGGGCTACAAGAAGCTCGGCGACTACACCAAGCACGAGTCGATCGACGAGATGAAGCACGCCGAGGCGGTCACCGACCGCATCCTGCTGCTCGACGGCCTGCCCAACTACCAGCGCTACTTCCCGCTCCGGATCGGTGAAACGGTGCCCGAGATGTTCCAGGCCGACCTCGAACTCGAGTACACCGCGGTCGAGCGCCTCAACCGAGCGATCGCGAAGTCGGTCGAGGTCGGCGACAACGGGTCGCGCGAGCTGTTCGAGCAGATCCTCGTCTCCGAAGAAGAACACATCGACTGGCTCGAGACGCAGCTGACCGCGATCTCCCAGATCGGCGTCGAGAACTACCTCAGCCAGCAGCTCGGCGAGTGACCCGTCGGTGGCGTCGCGCCGCCACCGATCTGCCAAGCTGCACCCATGACGTACCACGAAGTACGCGAGAACCACCACCCCGACGAGGGAGGCGGCCGCAACCTCCCGTCGATCAAGCTGGTCGCCCTGCTGGTGGTCGCCGTCGCGATCATCGTGTTCTTCTTCCAGAACACCGATTCGGTCGAGGTCGAGTTCTTGTGGATGGACGTGAACTGGCCGGTTCGCAGCGTCATCCTCATCTCGCTCGTCGCCGGCATGATCATCGCCCGTCTGGGCAGCTTCTTCTGGAACCGGGCTCGCCGCCGCAAGAACGAGCGCGACGACTGACGTGCTGCACCTCGATTCGGTCGACGACGCGTCGATCGCGGTCTACGACCTCGCCGGCGACGCGTCGCTCCCTCCCCTGCTGATCTCCCACGCAACGGGATTCCACGCCCACTGCTACCTGCCCGTCGCACGAGCGCTCGGCGAGCGCTACCACGTGTGGGCGCTCGATCATCGCGGTCACGGCCACAGCACCGTGCCCGCCGAGTGGAGCGTCGACTGGAAGCCGTTCGGCGTCGACACCCGGCTGGTGGCCGAACACATCGCCCCGGACGGCGGTCTCGTCGGCGTCGGCCATTCGATGGGCGGCGCCACCTTGTTGATGGCCGCCCACGCAGACCCCGGACGCTTCGACCACCTCGTCCTGTTCGAACCGATCTCGTTCCCCGGCACCGACTACGACCCCGATCCGGACGAGGAACTCCCGATCGCCCAGGGCGCCCGACGCCGGCGGCGCCGATTCCCGTCGCGGCAGGCGGCGATCGACAACTACGCCTCGAAACCGCCGCTGGCGCTGATGCAACCCGAGGTGCTCGCCGACTACGTCGAGCACGGGTTCCGCGACGCCGTCGACGAGCACGGCGAGCCCGTCGTCGAGCTGCGGTGCGCTCCCGAGTTCGAGGCCGCGGTGTTCATGACCGGCGGGGCAAACGGGGTGTGGGACCTGCTCCCCGAGATCGAGACGCCGTGCACGATCGTCAGCGGCGTCGTGTCCGAGACCGAACCGTCGCGCGTGTCCGAACCGCTGGCCGAACGGTTGCCGAACGCCCGCTACGTGCGGTTCGACGACCAGACCCATTTCGGACCGTTCAGTCATCCCGGCGAGTTCGCGGCGCTCGTCTGACCGGAACGGTCGGGCCGGCAGCAGCACTCCGCGAACCCTGTGACACCCCGCGCGTAGCATGGACGCCACGATGACCGATCTGGCCACTGCATCCTCCGACACCCCCACCTGGACCGTCCCGACGAGCCTGTCGCCGTCTCGCGTCGAGTCGTTCCTCTCGTGCCCGCTGGCGTTCCGCTTCTCGTCGATCGAGAAGCTCCCCGACCCCCCGACGGTCGCGACCACCCGCGGCTCGCTCGTACATCGGGCGCTCGAAATCCTGTTCACGCTGCCGGCGGCCGACCGCACGCCGGCCGCCCTCGATCGCAGCCTCGACGCCGCGATCCTCGAGTACCAGCAGATGCCCGACTACACGGCGCTCCAGCTCGACCGTGAGCAGGCCACGAAGTTCGAGCGCGAGTGCCGCGAGCTGTGCTCGAACTACCTGAAGATCGAAGATCCGCGGACGGTTCGCGAGATCGGTCTCGAGCTCAAGCTCGAGGCGCCGGTCGGCGACCTGACCCTACGCGGCATCATCGACCGCCTCGAACTCGACGCCGACGGTGAGCTGGTCGTCACCGACTACAAGACCGGCCGGGCGCCGAGCCCCAACTGGGAACGCAAGAGCCTGTCGGGCGTGCACTTCTACTCGTTCTTGTGCGAGTCGGTCTTCGGGAAGCGGCCGGCGGCGATCCGTCTGATGTATCTGAAGTCGGGCGAGACAATCACGGCGACACCGTCCGAACAGTCGACCAAGTTCCTCACGACACGCACGAGCGCGGTCTGGAAGGCGGTTGCGACGGCGTGCGAGCGCGACGACTTCCGGCCCCGCCAGAGCAACCTGTGCAGCTGGTGCGCGTATCAGCGCTGGTGTCCCGAGTTCGGCGGCGACCCGTCGCTCGCCGCCACCGAGGCGCCGGTGACGCTGGCGAGCCGCTCGTGACCGACGAACACCCCATCCGCGACGGCGTCGACCACGCGATCGACGCAGCACGTGACGTGCCGGGCGTCGGAGCGATCGTCGACGCCGCCGAGAACGCCGATCAGGCCGCCCACGAGTACCCGGGCGACGACCGCCCCCAGGGTTCGACGTTGGGCGACGCCGTCCGCTGGTTCGACGACACGGTCGACGCCTTCCTCGAGCCGTGGCGCGACCAGCCGGTCGTCAGCGCGATCATGGGCGCCGCCACGAACGCCGGTGAGTTCAGCGGCATCTGGCACGCGTCCAACATCGTGCGCGGCATCGCCCTCGGCCGACCCGATCAGGTCGTGGCGCTCGGGGTCGGGATCGGCCTCGAGAGCCTCGTGGTGAATCAGGGCCTGAAGCGGCTGTTCAAGCGTCGCCGCCCGACCACCGGCGGCGACGACCGCTTCGACATCCGCACTCCCCTCACGTCGTCGTTCCCGAGCGGGCACGCGAGCGCCGCGGCGTTCGCCGCAACGACCCTCATCGCCTGGGACGGCAAGCGATCGATCCCGCTGTGGGGCACGATGGCAGCCACCGTCGCCGTCAGCCGTCCCTTCGTCCGGATCCACCACGGCTCCGACATCGTGGGCGGCGTCGTCGCCGGCGTCGGCATGGCGCTGATCGCCCGCCGGGTGTTCACACGGCTCGGCGTCGCCTAGCCCGGCCATCGCACGGCCGACGCCCACCCTTTAGGATCGGCGCCATGACGGATGAGATGCGGTTCGACAGAGCGATGTCCGACGCCGAAGGGCTGATGTGGCGGCTCGAGAAAGATCCGCATCTGTCGTCGAACTTCGCGAGCGTCGCCATCCTCGATCGCGCACCAGACCCCGACTCGTTCCGACGCAAGATGGAACACGCTGTCGCAGCGATCCCCCGCCTTCGCCAGCGGGTCGTGCCGAGCCCGGCGAACCTGTCGGCGCCCGTGTGGGCGGACGACCCCGAGTTCTCGCTCGACCGCCACCTGCGTCGCATCGCATGCCCGAAGCCGGGCACCGTCCAGCAGGTCGTCGACCTGGCGACCCTCCTGGTCGCCGACCCGTTCGATCGGACCCGTCCGCTCTGGCAGTTCATCGTCGTCGAGGGCTTGCGGGGCGGCAAGGCCGCCCTCATCGCCAAGATGCACCACACCATCACCGACGGTGAGCGCGGCGTCGAACTGTCGATGCAGTACCTCGACTTCGAACGCGACGCCCCCGAACTCCCACCGCTGGCCGTCGACGCCGAACAGTCGGCGCCTCCCGAGCCCGACCCGGCCGACCCCATCCGCGATCTCGTGGCCGGTGGGATGCGGATCCCGATCGGGATCGTCCGCCAGGTCCGCGATCTGTTGGCCGATCCGACGAGTCTTCCCGATGCGTCGAGCGCCGCCTCCAAGACGCTGCACGGCATCGTGTCGCAACTGTCCGACACCGAGGCCGCTCGCTCGCCGCTGTGGACCGCCCGCTCGCTCGACCGACACGTCGAGACCCTGCGGGCGCCGTTCCGGCCGACGAAGGACGCGGCGAAGAAGCTCGGTGGCACGCTCAACACGGCGTTCCTCACCGCGGCTGCCGACGCCGCAGCGAACTACCACATCCGACTCGGCTCGCCGGTGGAGACACTTCGAGCGTCGATGGCGATCTCGACTCGCACGGCCGACTCGGGCGGCAACGCGTTCTCGCTGGCACGCATGCTTGTGCCGACCGAGGAGATGCCGATCGACGAACGGTTCCGGGCGATCCACGAACAGAGCCTCGCTGCCCGCGAAGCATCGAAGTCGGCAGGTCTCGACGCGCTGGCAGCGATCACGACGGTGCTGCCGACATCGCTGATCACCCGACTCGCGCGGCAGCAGGCGCACACGGTCGACTTCGCCACGTCGAACGTCAAGGGGTCACCGATCCCGGTCTACGTGTCGGGGGCGCAGCTGCTCGAGATCTACCCGATCGGCCCGCTGCTGGGCGTGGCGTTCAACCTGACGTTGATGTCGTATCTCGGCAGCCTCGACATGGCGATGCACGTCGACACGGCCGCGATCACGGAGCCCGCCCTGCTCGCCGAGTGCCTCGACGACGCATTCAAGCGACTCGCGAAGGTCTGACTCTCGCCGATCGGCGAGAGGCGTTTGGGGGGTGGTCTTGCCGGCTCAGGCGGTGAGGAGCGTGCGCAGGTCGAGGAGGAGGTCGGCGACCTCCCCGGACGACACCAGGTCACGCTGCATCATCTTGGCCAGCGCACCGTCGATCACCGACACCGCTTCGGCGACGACCTCGTTGTGGTCGGCAGCTTCGTCGGCATCGAGCGTCGGAGTGGAGCTGAACTGATCGGTCATCGACATCCACGGTACCGCTGATCTCCGCGTCGCGCGCGCACCATTGCCGTATCGTCATGCCATGGCCGAGCGGACCCTGAACGCAGTCGGGCTGCGTCTCGCCGAGCCGATCCGTTTCAAGCGACACGACGGCGGCCGCTGGCTGGTCGGCAAGGTCGTCCGCGTCGAACCCGACGGCAGCATCACGCTCCACGACCCCGATGGTGCCGCCCGCTCGCTCCGCCCCGAACTCGTCATGGTCCGGCGCCCCGGTAGCCGTGGCCGGCTCGTCTGGAAGACCGTCAGCGAGGTCGCCGTCACCTGGGAACAGCTCGAACTGTTCTGATCGCGTCAGCGCCCACCGGACACGTCGACGAAGGTGCCGGTGACGTAGCTCGCTGCATCGCTCGCGAGCCAGCAGATCGCCTCGGCGACCTCGTCCGGGTGGCCGCCGCGCTGCATCGGCACGTTCGGAGCGTGCCGGGCGATGCGATCGTCGATCCCCGACGACGCGTGGATGTCGGTCTCGATCAGACCCGGCCGAACACCGTTCACCCGGATCCCCTCCGACGCGACTTCTTTGGCCAGTCCGATCGTCATCGTGTCGAGTGCGCCCTTCGTGGCTGCGTAGTCGATGAACTCGTTCGGGCTCCCGAGGTACGAGGCCGCCGACGACACGTTGACGATCGCCCCACCGGCGCCCCCGAGCCGGGTCGACATCCGCCGAACCGCTTCGCGCGCGGCGACGAACGCACCGATCACGTTGACCCGCACGACGTCCTCGAGCCGGTCGACCTCGAACTTCGCGAGCGGAGCGGCTCGGTGCAGGATGCCGGCGTTGTTGACGAGCACGTCGACGCGCCCGAACTCGTCGATCGTCCGGTCGAAGAGCATCACGACGTCGCGCTCGACCGCGACATCGGAACGGACCGCGATCGCCGCCGCACCCGCCGACCGACAGTCGGCGACGACCCGGTCGGCAGCGTCGGCGTCGCGGACGTACGACACCACGATGTCGTGGCCGCGCTCGGCGGCCATCCGTGCCGTGGCGGCACCGATCCCCCGGCTCCCACCCGTGATGACCATCGTCGGACGCATCGACGCAGCTTCGCACACGACCGACGACGACCGGGAGCCTTCAAACCAGCTGAATGGGTCGGGCCGAGTCGTTAGGGTGTGCAGCGATGACCAACACCGATCAGCCGTCCGAGAACCCGCACACCGACATCGCCCGCCGCTTCCTGCACGAGCGTTCCGACGTCCACGATCCGCAGGTCTCCCCCGACGGCGACCGTGTCGCCCACGTCGTGACGACGTGCAATCTCGACGAGAACACGACATCGGCGCGCATCTGGCTCGACGGCACGCCCGTCAGCGCCGGCCCGCACGACAGCCAGCCACGCTGGTCGCCCGACGGTCGCTGGCTCGCGTTCACGAGCCGTCGCGGCGAGAAGAAGGGCGATGCGACGCTCCACGTGCTGCCCGTCACGGGCCCCGGCGAGGTCCGCACCGTGTGCACCCTCCCGGAAGGCATCGCCGACATCACGTGGTCGCCCGACGGCAGCAAGATCGGCTTCATCAGTCGCACCCGTGACGAGCGCTACGACGCCAAGGACGTGAGCTGGCAGTCGCCTCGCAAGGTCGAGCGGTACTTCTCCCGGCTCAACGGCGACGACTGGGTCTTCGATCGGCCGTCGCACGTCTACGTCGTCAACGCCGACGGCACCGGCACCCCCAAGAACCTCACGCCCGGCGAGTTCCAGCACGACGGCATCGCCTGGACGGCCGATTCGACGGCCATCATCACGTCGGCACAGCGACACGACGACTGGGACACCCAACTCGCCTCCGACCTGTACCGCGTCGACCTCGACGAGACGATCACCCTGCTCACCGACCACTCAGGCAACCATGCGGCACCGGCCGTGTCGCCCGACGGCTCGATGATCGCGTTCCTCGGCAACGACAACCCGACGCTGTACCCGCAGAACACCAAGGTCGGCGTGATGGCGATCGACGGGTCCGAACGACGGTTCGTCAGCGAGGGCCTCGACCGGACGTTCTTCGCCCTCAACTGCCCCCACGCTCCGCTCTGGATCGACGACACGACCTTGCTCGCGGCCGCCGAAGACCGTGGCGCCACGCACGTCTATCGGCTGACGACCTCGGGCGACACGCCCGAACCGCTGACCGATGGTGCACTCAACGTGACCGGCTTCGACCAGCGCTCCGGCACCCTGGCGACCGCCCGATCGACCGTGTCCCGCACCAGCGAGCTGTTCGTCACCCGCGACGGCCGGACCGAGCAGACGACCCATGTCGGCATGAGCGGCCGCGATTGGGAGCACTTCGTGGTCCCCTGCACCGACGGCTCGGACGAGATCGACGCCTGGATCATGCGACCGGCCGACTTCGATGCCGACCGGACCTACCCCGTCCTGCTCAACGTCCACGGCGGGCCGTTCACCCAATACGGCGAGGTGTTCTTCGACGAGGCGCAGATGCAGGCGGCCGCCGGCTTCGTCGTCCTGATGTCGAACCCTCGCGGCGGTAGCGGACGCCACTCGGGCTGGGGCCAGGCGATCAACGGCCCGAAGCACACCGACGTGCCCGGAACGGGATGGGGCAGCGTCGACGTGGACGACGTGCTCGCCGTGCTCGACGCCGCGCTCGACCGCTACTCGTTCTGCGACCGCGACCGGGTCGGGATGATCGGCGGCAGCTACGGCGGCTACATGGCGACGACATTGGCCGCCCGCCACGGCGATCGCTTCGGAGCGATCTGCTCCGAGCGAGCGGTGAACAACCTGCTGACCGAGGAGTGGTCGAGCGACATCGGCATGACGTTCCGTGTCGAACACGGCGTCGACCCGGTCACCGACCCCGGCGAGTACCTGCGGATGTCGCCGATCATGCAGGCGCACGACATCCACGTGCCGATGCTGCTGATCCACAGCGAGGAAGACTGGCGCTGCCCGATCAACCAGGCCGAAGAGCTCTGGATGACACTCAAGTGGCTCGGCCGCGACGTGACCTTCTACCGATTCCCGGGCGAGAACCACGAACTGTCCCGCAGCGGGTCACCGGTGCACCGTCGGATGCGAGCCGAGATCATCCTCGACTTCTTCGCCGACAAGCTGGCCGCCGACGCCGCGAACGCGTCGTGACCCACGTCACGTAGGCTGAGCGGGCCGTCCGACCAACGGCGATCACCCTCGTGCCACGCCTCCACGCCTCCGTCGCCACGTTGACGGCGCTCGCCGTCGTGACGACGTTCGCGTCTGCATCGGCCACGGCGACCGGCGACTCGGCGGGCGAGCCGTCTGCCGACCCGACCGACACGTCGACGGTCACGGTCGAGGTCCTGGTCGACGACGCCGTCGACGAAGCCGAGGTCGTCGAGCAGGTCGCCGACGAGGGCGGCACCGTCATCGCCTCGGCGCCCGGGGTCGTCCTCGTCGAGGTCCCCGACGAGGCAGCCGCCGACGAACTCGACGAGATCGGCGCAGACGCCGACGTGGTCGTCCGCGACCCGGTGCTCGTCGACGTCCGCCCCGAACAGATCCCGGAGGCGCCCGACGACCTGCTCGAGTGGCTCGAGCAGTACGGCCCGACGACCGGCGGCGCCGAGGGGTACATCGGCGCCGACGACTGGCACGACGCCGGCTTCACCGGGACCGGCGTCAAGGTCGGGGTGATCGACTTCTTCGACACGACCTTCTGGGACATCGCCGAACACGGCCCGCTCCCGGTCGCCGGAACAACCGCGCGGTGCGTCGCGCTCGGCGCCGACTGCTCGGCCGACTTCTTCGACGGCATCGACCTCGGAGGTGAGCGCCATGGAGTCGCCGTCGTCGAGATCATCCGCGACGTCGCGCCCGACGCCGAGATCTTCATCGGTCAGGCGGCCACGACCGCCGACTACCAGATCCTCGTCGACTGGTTCGTCGCCAAGGGTGTCCAGGTCATCAGCCGTTCACTCGGCAGCCGCTACGACGGTCCGGGCGACGGCCGCGGCACGCTCGACGACATCGCCGCCTCGGCCACCGCCCGCGGCGTCACCTGGGTGAACTCCGGCGGCAACAACGGCGAGCGTCGCTACTACCGACAACCGGCCCGGCTGAGTGGGTCGTACGTCGCGTTCGGGCCCAGCGGCACCGACACCTATCTCGACTTCCGCGGCTGCGTCCAACTCGGCGGCATCCGCTGGGCCGCCGACTGGGACCTCCCCGCCGCCCAACGCACCGACTACGACGCGTATCTCGTCGAAGCGCCGTCGGGTTCGCCGGGTGCCGGGACGGTCGTCGCGACGAGCACAGCCGATCAGCGCGCCGGGGCCACTCCGATCGAACTGTTCGAGCAGGGCTACTGCCCCGATCCCGGCAACCGGCTCTACCTGCGGCTGCGCTGGCTCGGCGGCGACATCTCGAACGACGTCATCGAGGTGACCGACTACGGCAACGGCATCGCCCAGTTCACCCAGGCGCCGTACTCGGCCTCGGTCCCGATCGTCGACAGCGACGACCCCGGCGTGGTCGCGGTCGGTGCGATCGATCCCCCGTTCGGATCAGAGGTCGCGTCGTACACCTCTCAGGGACCGACCAACGACGGACGCGAAGCGCCCGACCTCGCCGCCGTGTCCGGGTTCTCCAACACCGTCTACGGCTCGACGTTCTCCGGCACCAGCGCCGCCGCACCCGTCGTGGCCGGCGCCGCGGCACTCGTGCTCGACGCCGGACTCGCCGCCGGCGGTCGACCGCTCGGTTCGTACCTGCGAAACCAGACCATCGACCGGGGGGACCCCGGCGTCGACAACCGCTTCGGGCACGGACAGTTCACGCTGTCGTCACCGCCCGAGCAGGTCGGCATCGACGACCGCCCGGCCGTCTTCGAGCCGCTCGACGTCCCGCAGCGCGTCCTCGACACCCGCCCCGACCGCGCCGTCGGCCCGATCGACTTGATCGGTGAGCTCTGGCCGGGAGAGACACTCGACCTCCCGGTGGCGGGGGCAGCCGGCCTGCCGCCGAACGGGGTCACGGCGGTCGCCGTCAACATCGTCAGCGTCACCGCCGACCGGCCGAGTCACGTGCAGGCGTTCCCGACGGAGAGCGCCGAGCTCGGTGCGTTCTCGAACCTGAACATCGACCGCCCCGGGCAGACGAGAGCCAACTTCGCCACCGTGCCACTCGGCGCCGACGGTTCGATCTCGATCAACTCGATCGCTCGCGGCCACATCGTCGTCGACCTGCTGGGCTGGTTCCGCGCCGAGTCCGACGCCGTGTCTGCCGGCCGATTCGTCGAGTTCGAGGCTGCGCAGCGCGTCCTCGACTCGCGCTCGGGTTCGCCGTTGGGCTCGGGCGAGGTCCGAACGGTTCCGCTGCCGTCCGGCGTCGATCGGAGCACGGTCGACGCCTGGGTGGTGACGGTCACCGCCACACGCGCGAGCGCCGACGGCTGGGTCCAGGCGATCCCAGCCGGCCGAACCGATGCGGTCGGCACGACGTCGACGCTGAACGTGACGGCCGGCGACACGGTGGCCAACGCGGCGATCGTCCCGGTCGACGACGACGGACGCATCGCTCTGACCTCGTTCTTCCTCGGCGACGGGCGCGCCGATGTGATCGTCGACGTCACCGGTTACATCACCTCGCCGGTGGCGAGCGCCTCGACCGACGGACGCTTCGTCGCGATCCGGCCCGACCGAGCCTTCGACTCACGAACCTCCACTGGCGCGTTGCGCGACCGACAGGCCGTCACGGTCGACGCCCGGACGGTGGGCGTCCCGGCCTCGGCGAGCGGGGTCGTGTGGAACACGACGATCGCCGGAGCGGCACGAGCGGGTCACGTGAACGGATGGGCCGCCGGGTCGCCCGAACCGTCGACCTCGGTCCTGAACTGGTCGACGGCCGGCTCGACCAGGGCGGCCAGCGCCGTCATCGCCGTCGCGCAGGGGCAGGGACGGTTCCGGGTGGAGGACGGCCCGGTCGATGCGTCGACACCACTCGGACACCTCGTGATCGACGTGTTCGGCTACTTCACCTGATCGACCCAGGCGTCGATCAGGCGCCGGGCGATCGAGATCCCGGGCGGGATCATCGGCAGGTCGTCCCGGCGGTACCAGCCGGCGTCGGCGATCTCCGTCGGGTCGCAGACGATCTCGCCCGACTCGTACGCCGCCGTGAAGCCGATCATCAAGCTGTTCGGGAACGGCCACGGCTGACTCCCGAAGTACTGGGGTCGGGTGACGACGATGCCGACCTCCTCCTCGACTTCGCGGACGACCGCGCCTTCGAGCGATTCGCCGGGTTCGACGAACCCAGCGAGGCAGGAATACATCGGGATCGACCACTGGACGCCACGTGCGAGCAGCACCTCCTGGTCGGGCCCGGGTTCGCCACGGGTCACCAGGGTGATCATCGCCGGCGCGAGTCTCGGGAACGCGACGAGACCGCACACTGCGCACCGCATCGAGCGTTCCTCGGCCGACGGCACCGTCGGCGCCGCGCATCGACCACAGAAGCGATGTGTTCGAGCCCACTCCACGAGTTGGACGCCTCGACCGGCCGCCAGCCAGTGATGCTCGGGCGCCCGCCCGAAGAACGCCCGCAGATCGAGGGCCGCGCCGTAGCTCGGGTCGTCGGCGTCGGGCGGCACGTCGACCGCCCACCAGGCCAGATCGTCGACCACCCCGACGAAGTGGGTGTCCCAGTCGTCGTGGGCGGGCCGGTCGTCGACGAACACCGACGCGCCGATCACGTGCACGTACCGGTGCTCACCCTGGTGGTCGGGCGGCGGCACGTTGAGCGGGCGGAACGTCATCCCGCCACGGTACGCCCCGTCAGTTCTCGAGCGGGAGGCCGGCGGCCTCGTACGCGATCACGCCGCCCTGGGCGTCGTACACCTGGTCGAACCCGAGCTCACTCATGATCGACGCCGCCTGGCCCGAGCGGTTGCCCGACCGGCAGTACAGGAGGTAGGTGCCGTTGCGGTCGAGTTCGGCGAGCTGGTCGGCGAACGTCGGCTCGTAGAAGTCGAACAGGGTGGCGCCCTCGATGTGCCCCTCGGCGTACTCCTCGGGGGTGCGGACGTCGATCACCGTGATCGTGTCGTCCTGCGCGAGCGAGGCCGCCGTCGCCGGGTCGACCAGGCCGAACGGAACCGGGTCGCCACCCGCAACGGCGTCACCGCCCGGTGATCCGTCCGGTGCTTCGGCGGCTGCCTCGGCGACGGGCGTGTCGTCGCCGCCGCCACAGGCTGCGAGCCCGACGACGGCGATGCCTGCGGCGAGGACGGTGGACAGCGTGGTCGTGCGTGACATGGGGACCTCGTGGGGGTTGCGGAGCCGACGGATCATCCGCCGATCAATTGTCCGTACATACTAACCGGGTCCAGGGACTTTGGTCACGAGAGATCGTGACTCATCTCGCCGTCGACCATGTCCGGATCTTTCGACCGGCGTGCAAGACTCGCTCTCATGGATCCGCTCGCCCTTGCACGGTGGCAGTTCGGCATCACGACCGTCTACCACTTCTTCATGGTGCCCCTCACGATCGGCCTGTCGATGATGGTCGCCTGGTTCCACACCCGGTGGTACCGGCACCGTGACGAGGCCGATCTCCGGCTCACGAAGTTCTTCGGCAAGCTGTTCCTCATCAACTTCGCGATGGGTGTCGTCACCGGCATCGTGCAGGAGTTCCAGTTCGGGATGGGCTGGGCCGACTACTCCCGCTTCGTCGGCGACGTGTTCGGTGCACCACTGGCGATGGAGGCACTCGTCGCCTTCTTCCTCGAGTCGACGTTCCTCGGCCTCTGGATCTTCGGCTGGGGACGGATCCCCGAGAAGCTGCACCTCGCCACCATCTGGGCGGCAGCGATCGGCACCTGGTTGTCGGCGTACTTCATCATCGCTGCCAACTCGTGGATGCAGCATCCGGTCGGCGCCACCTACAACCCCGAGACCGGTCGTGCCGAGATGACCGACATCTGGGCCGTGCTCACCAACGTCACGACGCTCGCCGCCTATCCCCACGTGATCGCTGCGTCGGTGATGACCGCCGGACTGTTCGTCGCCGGGATCGCGGCGTGGTACCTGATCCGGCGCGACCCGGGCGACCCCGACCGCCGCGGGATGCGGTACGCGATGCGCTTCGGCCTCTGGTTGACGCTCGCCGCATCCGCCGTCGTCATCATCAGCGGCGACGAACAGGCCCGCATCATGTTCGATCAGCAACCGATGAAGATGGCCGCCGCCGAGGCGCTCTGCGAAACCGAAGAAGGCGCCGGATTCTCCGTCTTCGCCGTCGGCAACGTCGACGCCGAATGCGATGTGCGCTCGCTCGTGATCCCCGGCCTGACCTCGTTCCTCGCCGACCGCGACTTCAACGCCACGATCCCCGGTGTACTCGACCTGCAGGAGGAGTACAGCGAGCTCTACGGCGAGGGCGACTATCGGCCGAACCTGATCGTCACGTACTGGAGCTTCCGAGCGATGATGGGCTTCGGCTTCTTCGGCATGGGCGTCGCCGTCGTCAGCCTGTGGCTGACCAGAAAGGGTCGCGCACTGCCGACGGGCCGGTGGATGACGCCACTCACCGTCTTCACGATGCTCACGCCGTTCCTCGGGAACGCGTTCGGGTGGATCTTCACCGAGATGGGGCGTCAGCCCTGGGTGGTCGCCCCGAACCTCGACGGCGATCTCAAGATCGCTCTCCTCACCGAGAACGCCGTGTCGCCGTCGCTCAGCACGACCGAGGTGGCGATCTCCCTGTTCGGCTTCGCCGCCGTCTACGGCATCCTCGCCGTGGTCGAGATCTTCCTCCTCACCAGATACGTCCAAGCCGGACCCGATTCGACGATGTTCGCCCTGCCGGTCGACCACCCCTGGGGTGACAGCGACCGTGACGACGACAGCGGCCACGACGACCATGACCGAGACGACCACGACGGCGACACACCACCCGACCGTGGCAGCCCGACCGACGCCGACGACGAGCAGTTCGCCTTCGCGTACTGAGGAGCAGCACGATGGAACTCACCGACTTCTGGTTCATCATCATCGCCGTCCTCTGGACCGGCTACTTCTTCCTCGAAGGCTTCGACTTCGGCGTCGGCATGCTGCTGCACCCACTGTCGAACGACGAGATCGACCGGCGCGTCATGATCAACACCATCGGGCCGGTCTGGGACGGCAACGAGGTGTGGCTGCTCACCGCCGGCGGCGCCACGTTCGCCGCGTTCCCGAACTGGTATGCGTCGCTCTTCTCCGGCTTCTACCTGGCCCTGTTCCTGATCCTGATCGCGCTGATCGTGCGCGGCGTCGCGTTCGAATACCGCGGCAAGGTCAGCACGAAGCGGTGGAAGTCGACGTGGGACCTGATGATCGCGATCGGCTCGTGGGTCCCGGCGATCCTCTGGGGCGTCGCGTTCGCCAACATCGTCCACGGCGTACCGATCGACGCAGACGGCAACTTCACCGGCAACCTCTTCACCCTCATCACGCCGTACTCGCTGCTCGGCGGCGTCACGATCGCCGCGCTGTGCGCCTTCCACGGCGCCAACTTCCTGGCGCTCAAGACGACCGGCGACATCCAGGGTCGGTCGCAGTCGGCCGCCACGATGCTCGGCGCCGTCGCCGTCGTGCTCGGGGGTTCGTTCCTGCTGTGGACCCAGCTCGACACCGGTGAGGGCTGGACCTGGATCCCGTTGCTGCTCGCCGCAGTCGGACTCGTCGCCTCGATCGTCGCCGGCCGGGCCGGTCGAGACGGCTGGGCGTTCGTCGGGACCGGCGCAGCGATCGCGTTCGCGATCGTCATGCTCTTCGGCAGCCTCTACCCAGACGTGCTCCCGTCGACCATCGACCCGGCGTACAGCCTCACGGTCGACAACGCCTCCTCCGCCGACTACACGCTCAAGGTCATGACGGTCGTCGCCCTCGTGATGACGCCCGTCGTCCTGCTGTACCAGGCGTGGACCTACTGGATCTTCCGCAAGCGGGTCGGGCGTCACCACATCCCGACCTCCGCGGCCCACTGACCCTCGATGACGTCCAGCTCGAACGGGCCGATCGACGTCGGGCTCGTTCGACGGTCGCCGGCGCTCGTCGGCCACCTGATCGTCGCCGGTGTGGCGGCAGCGGTGCTCGCGATCGTCACGGTCGCGCAAGCCGAAGTCCTGGCCCGCGCAGTCAGCCGACTGGCGATCGAACGCCGCCACGACGACCTCCGGACGGCGTTCGTCGTCCTTGCCATCATTGCGCTGGTGCGTGCAGCGACGGCCTGGACGGTCGAGCGCTCGGCCGGCCGGACCATGGTCGCGATGCGTCGTGGCCTTCGCACCGACGTCGTCGACCACGCTGCCGTCGACGCCGATCGGGCAGCACCAGGTCTCGCCTCCCGCGAAGCGACCGTCGCGACGAGTGGCATCGACCAACTCGAGCCGTACGTGCGCGATTACTTGCCGGCGCTGTTCGTCGCCGTTGCGGTCCCGCTCGCCGCGGGGCTCCGGATCCTGTCGGTCGACTGGATCTCGGCAGCCATCGTCGTCGTCACGGTGCCGCTCATTCCGATCTTCATGATCCTGATCGGGTTGATGACCGAGCAGCGGACACAGCGCCAATGGGCGATGCTGCAGCGGCTGAGCGGCCACTTCCTCGACGTGATGGAGGGGCTGCCGACCCTTCGCCTGTTCGGCCGGGCGAGCGCCCAGGCCGACCAGGTGCGGCGGGTCTCCGAGCAGTACCGGGACACGACGGTGAAGACGCTCCGGATCGCGTTCCTGTCGGCGTTCGTACTCGAACTCCTCGCGACCCTGTCGGTCGCGATCATCGCCGTCGAGATCGGCCTCCGAATGGCCAACGGCGGCTTCGACCTCCGTGACGGTCTGGTCGTGCTGCTGCTCGCCCCCGAGTGCTACCTCCCGCTCCGTCGCGTCGGCGCCGGCTTCCACGCCGCCCAGGCCGGACGAGATGCGGCAGCGGATCTCGACGAGGTACTCGAGCGGCCGGTGCTGCTCGGCGGCGACCGCCCGGTCGGCCGGATCGCGGCGATCAGGGTCCGCGGGCTCGACGTCGACCGGCCCGGGCGACCGAACCTGCTCGGCGGGCTCGATCTCGATCTCCGACCGGGCGAGGTGACGGCCGTCGTCGGGCCGAGCGGCACCGGCAAGTCGACGACGCTCACGGCACTCCGTGGCCGACTCGCCGAACGCCGCGGATCGATCGAGGTCGTCGACGCCGACGGCACCGCGGACGTAGCGCTGCTCGACGTCGAGCAGTGGGCAGACGCTGTTGCGGTGGTCGATCAGCGCCACGACACGGTCGCCGACCTCGTCGTCGACGAGGTTCGGGCTGCGTCGACCGCCGACGCAGCGACCCTGACGACGGCGCTCGACGAACTCGGCCTGATCGACTACGAGCAGGCACGGACCACACAGTTGTCGGGCGGTCAACGGCGGCGGGTCCAGGTCGCCCGAGCGGTCGTCGCCGTGCGCTCCGGACGCGCCCGGGTGGTGCTGGCCGACGAACCCACCGCCCATCTCGACGCCGGCCACGCTGCCGCGGTGATCGCTGCGCTCGTCGACCTCGCGCGACGTCACGACGCCATCGTCGTCGTCGCCACGCACGACCCGGCTCTCGCCGACGTGGCGGATCATGTCGTCGACGTCGCCCGGTCGGACGTTCCCCGGCGCTCGGCGTCCGAACCGCGTTCGAGTGACCCGCAGGCGCCGTCGACGAACGCACCGCTCGTCGTGCCGTCGTCGACCCGCGTCGAGTCGACCCCCGTGTCGACCTGGACGGCGATCCGTCGGGTGCTCGCTGTTGCCCGGCCGGCCCGCCGTCGCCTCGTCATGGCGACGTTCTTCGCCGTGATGGCCGAGGTCTCGACACTCGGCCTCGCCGCCACCGCCGCGTGGCTGATCGTCCGCGCCAGCGAGATGCCGCCGCTGGCGGCGCTGTCGGTCGCCGTGACCGGAGTCCGAGGCTTCGGCATCGGCAAGGGCGTCTTCCGGTACGTCGAGCGGCTGACGAGCCACGACGCCGGACTCGCCTCGCTCAGCGAACTGCGTTCGACCCTCGTCGACCATCTCGCCACCGTCGCCCCCGAGGGCGTACCCGGCTGGACCAGGGGCGATGTCGCCCAGCGGGTCGTGCACGACGTCGACCGGCTGCTCGACCTCTTCGTCAGGCTGATCGTGCCCGTGGTCGCGCTCGCCTCGACCGTGACGGCGTCGGTGATCGTGATGGCCGTCATCGACCCGGTCGCCGGTGCCGCCGTCGCAGTCGTCGCGCTGACGGTCGGTGTGGCCGCACCGTTGCTCGAGCTCACGAGGGAACGCCGCATCGGGCCGGCGATCACCGGCGCCCGTTCCCGTCTGGCGTCGATCACCCTGTCGACGACCGAGCACCTGGACGCCCTCGTCGCCCACCGACTGCTCGACGAGCGACGTGCCGACATCGACGCCGCCGGCGACGAGGTCGACCGATGGGAGCAGCGTCGCACCCGCGCTCGATCCGTGAGCGCCGCCGTCGTCGCCGCCGGGCCGGTCACGATGGCGGCCCTCGTCCTCGTCCTCGTCGGTCGCGGCTACGGCCCGGACAGCGCGATGTCCGCGCCGGTGCTCGGACTCCTGGTCCTCTGGCCGCTCACCATCGGCGAGGTGGCGGCCGGTCTCGTCGATGCGCTGCGTTCCGGTCCGGAGGTCGCAGCGTCGGCGCGTCGGGTGACCGACGTGCTCACCCTCCGTTCGCCCCACGTCGCGATCGCCGACGACGCATCCGGCGCCGCGACGTCGGTCGAGGCCGTCGACGGTCCACCTCGACTCGTGACGTCGGCAGCGATCGCTCGGTGGCCGGGCTCGGCCGAACAGCACGGACCGTACGACCTCGACCTCGCGCCCGGGTCGGTCACGAGCGTCGTCGGACCGAGCGGCGTCGGGAAGTCGACGTTGGCGGCGATGTTGGTGCGCTTCGCGCTGCTCGACGGCGGCGACTACGACCTCGCCGGCCACAGCGTCCGAGCGCTCGATCCGACGATCGTGCAGCGTCACGTCGTGTGGCTCGAACAACAGCCGTGGATCGGCGACACCAGCGTTCGGGAGAACCTACGTTTCGCCCGCCCCGGCGCGACCGACGAAGAACTCGTCGACGCACTCCGCATCGTGGCACTCGACACCTGGGTCGCCGCACTCCCCCGGGGTCTCGACACGACGCTCGGACGCGGTGGCGCCGCGATCAGCGGCGGCGAGGCACAGCGGCTCGCGCTCGCACGCGGGCTGCTGTCGTCGCACGGGATCGTCGTGCTCGACGAACCGACCGCCCACCTCGACCCGTCGATGGCGACCGAGGTACACGAGTCGGTGATCACTGCGCTGAGCGGCCGGACCGTTCTCACCCTCGGCCACGCCGCGACCGGCGCGCACGTGATCCCGCTCGGCTGACTCGGATCGACAGCCCGGAGAGGACGTCCGGCCCTAGGCGACCCCGGGCTCGCGACCGATACTGGAGAGCACGGCGAGCACGACGTCGACCGCGCCTCGCCACCGATCAGGAGGAGCGATGGCGACCGGACCCGAGGGCCCGAGACGGCAGTCGGGGCGGCCGAGCGGCGGCGTCGTGTCGCGCTCAGCTCACGTCGGCGATGGCGGCCCGCAGCGCCTCGATACCCTCGTCGAGTTCGTCGGCGGTGACGTTCAGCATCGGGGCGAGGCGCACGACGTTGCCGTAGAGACCACCCTTGCCGACCAGCAGACCGTGCCGCTTGCACGCCTCGTGGAACTCGCCGGTGCGCTGCTTGTCGGGTTCGATACCACCCGGCTCGCAGCACTCGAACGCCCACATCAACCCACGGCCACGCATCTCGGCGATCCACGGGGTGGCGTCGGCGACCGGCGTCATCGCAGCGGCGAACCGCTCCCCCATCGCCTTGGCGTTGTCCTGCAGACCCTCGTTCTGGACGGTGCGCAGCGTCGCCAGACCCGCCGCCGCCGACAGCGGGTTGCCACCGAAGGTGGAGAATTGGAGCACGTTGATCGAGTCCATGATGTCGGCGCGAGCCACGACGCCGGCGAGCGTGATGCCGTTGCCCACACCCTTCGCGAACGTGAGCATGTCGGGCACGATGTCGTGCGCCTGATATCCCCAGAAGTGGTCGCCGGTGCGACCCCATCCGGTCTGCACCTCGTCGGCGATGAAGAGGATCCCGCGGTTCGAGAGCTCCTTGCCCATCCGGCCGAAGAGGTTGTCGGGCGGCGTGGCGAACCCGCCGACACCCTGGATCGGTTCGGCGATCATGGCGGCGACGTCGCCGGCCGACGTCATGTCGAGCACCTGGACGAGATCGTCGACGCACGCGTCGGCGAACGCATCGTCGTCGAGGTCTCGGAACGGCGACCGCAGCTTGTAGGGCCCGTGCACGAACGACACCTGGAGCCCGGAGTGCGACGTCGAACGCCACGAGGAGTGCGACGTGATCGCCTGGGCCGAGAAGACGCGGCCGTGGTAGCTGTTCCGAATCGCCAGGAACTGGTTCGACTTCCGATACGAGCTGGCGAGCAGCAGCGCGGCGTCGTTCGCCTCACTGCCCGACGGCGTGAAGTACACGCGTGCATCGGGGATGCCCGACGCCTCGGCGACCGCTTCGGCGAACTCGATCATCGGCTCGCTCAGGTAGAGCGTGGAGGTGTGCATCACCTTGGCCGCCTGCTCCTGCACGGCCGCCGTGACGGCCGGGTGGTCGTGACCGATCATCGTGGTGAGGACGCCGCCGAAGAAGTCGAGGTAGCGGTTGCCGTCGAGATCCCACACGTACGAGCCGCTGCCGTGATCGATCGCGATCGGATCGGCGTAGTACGGCGACAGGAACGAGGGCAGGGTCGCCCGGTAGCGCTGGAGGAGCTCGTCGGTCATCGTCATCGGAGCGACGCTACACCCGCGACTCGCCACGTCCGAGCAACCATCGATCCCGGCACGCCGCCGATACCCCCGGGGGGTTGTCAACCACGTCCGGTTCCACTAGTGTGGCAAATGTCCGTACAATACGATCGGTCCGGAACCCACCCGACCGAGACGCAACCGACGCTCGACACCTGACGCTCGAAGAGAACTCCCACATGTCACTCACACGCTTGCTCCCCATCCTCGGTTGGGCCCGACGGTACGACCGCGACGACCTCCGCCCCGACCTCGCAGCCGGTCTCACCATCGGCGCCATGCTGGTCCCCCAGGGCATGGCCTACGCACTGCTCGCCGGACTGCCGCCCGAAGTCGGCCTCTACGCATCGATCGTCCCGGTCCTCGTGTACGCGCTGTTCGGCACGTCGCGCCAGCTGGCCGTCGGCCCCGTCGCGATCGTCTCACTGCTGACCGCATCGGCACTCTCGCCGCTGTTCGAACAGGGTTCGGCCGGCTACATCAGTGCTGCGGCACTGCTCGCCCTGATGGTCGGAGCCGTCCACCTGGTGCTCGGATTCGGTCGGCTCGGATTCGTCGTCAACTTCCTGTCCCACTCCGTCCTCGTCGGTTTCACGGCCGCCGCGGCGATCATCATCGGTTTCTCCCAGGTCAAGCACCTCTTCGGCATCACCACCGAACGAAAAGACCACTTCTACGAGACGGTCGAGGAAGTCGTCCGACAGATCGATGGGACCAACGGGACCACCCTCGTCCTCGGCGTGGCGAGCATCGCCCTCCTCGTGCTGATGAAGAAGTTCGTGCCCCGGGTCCCGGGTGCGCTGGTGCTCGTGATCGCCTCGATCCTCGCCGTCGAACTGTTCGACCTGACCGACCGAGGGGTCAAGACGGTCGGCGAGATCCCGAGCTCGCTGCCGGCATTCGGGCTCCCCGACTTCGACACCGGCACGATGGGATCGCTGATCGGCACCGCGTTCGTGATCACGCTCGTCGGCTTCATGGAGTCGATCGCCGTCGCGAAGGTCTACGCACGCCGCCACCGCTACGACGTCGACGCCAACCAGGAGCTGATCGGCCTGGGCGCCTCCAACGTCGCATCGGGCTTGTTCGGTGGCTATCCGGTCACGGGCGGATTCAGCCGCACCGCCGTCAACGACACCGCCGGCGCACGCACGCCGCTCGCGTCGATCGTCACGGCGATCCTGATCCTGCTGACCGTGCTGTTCCTCACCCCGCTGTTCAGCTCGCTGCCCAACGCTGCGCTCGGAGCGATCATCATCGTGGCCGTCATCAACCTGATCGACATCGGAGAGATGCGCCACATCGCCCACGTCAAGCGGTCCGACCTGATCGGTCTCTCGGTCGCCTTCGTCGCCACCCTGGTGCTCGGCATCGAACTCGGGATCCTGGTCGCCGTCGTCGCCTCGATGCTCGTGGTGTTCGCCCGCATGTCGAAGCCCCATTCGGCCGTGCTCGGCCAGATCCCCGGCACGACGAGCTATCGCAACGTCGAGCGCTTCCCCGAGGCGTCCGTCACCGACGGCGTCCGCGTCGTGCGCATCGACGCCGCCCTCTCGTTCGTCAACGCCCAACACGTCAAGAAGCTGCTCCTCGGCGAGGCCGATGCCATCTCGGGCGGCGACGTCACGGCGCTGGTGGTCGACTGCTCCGGCATCAACGACATCGATGCAACCGGCGTGGAAGCACTGTCGGAGATCCTGGTCGAGCTCGACGAACGCCAGGTCGACATCCACCTGTGCGACGTGAAGGGTCCGGTCCGTGACGTCCTCCGACGCTCCGGCCTGTGGGACCGCCTCGACGGACGGATCCACGCCACCGCGGCGATGGCGGTCGACGCCGTGACCCACCCCGGTACCCTGCCCGAATCACTGCGCTCACTCGGGATCGACGAGCGCCACGACGAACGCCCGGCCGACACGGTCGACACGGAGGTCAGCCATGCCTGATACCGGAACCACCGGCGATCTGACGTGGCGGTCGATGGTCGCCTCTCACGCCGAGGCGAGCCGGACCAACGACCACGACGGCACCTTTCCGGCACACGAACCCTCGGCCGCCGTCCTGGCGTGCTCCGATGCCCGGGTCCCGCCGTCGCTGCTGTTCGGCCAGCCGTCCGGCAACCTCTTCGTGGTCCGCATCGCCGGCAACAGTGCCACCTCCGACGTCGTGGCGAGCCTCACCTACGCCGTCGAGGTGCTCGGCGTCGAGCTCGTGATCGTGCTCGGCCACTCGGGCTGCGGCGCCGTGACCGCAGCCATGTCGCCGACGATCGCCCCCGAACTGCGCGCCGTGCTCGAACCGATCGACGAGATGCTCGACGGGTGCGATGCATGCACCGACCTCGACGAGGCCGTCGACGCGAACGTTCGACGGAACCTCCGCCGCCTCCGACGCGACCGGGGGCCGCTCGGCACGGCGATCGGCGAGCATCGCGTCGCACTGCGCGGCGCCGTCCACGACCTCCGTTCCGGCGAACTCACCGAGATCGTCGACGACCTCGACCTCGCCCCGACCGCCCCGACCCCCTGAACCCCGACCATCCGACCCCCGACCATCCGACCAACCCCAGGAGCCACATCATGACCATCACCGACACCCCCGCCGCCACCACGATCCACGCGAGCGAGCTGCGCCAGCTCCGCCTCGAGGATCCCCGCACCCGCATCCTCGACGTCCGCACGACGTCGGAGTTCGAGTCGGTCCACATCCCCGGCTCGTACAACGTGCCGCTCGACCAGCTCGCCGAGCACGTCGACGCGGTCGCCGACCTCGACGCACCCGTGGTGCTCGTGTGCCTCTCCGGAAATCGCGCCGCAACCGCCCAGGAGAAGCTCAACTCGGCCGGCAAGACCAACCTCCGCGTGCTCGACGGTGGCATCGGCGCCTGGCAGACCGCCGGCGGCGACGTCGTCAAGGGCGAGGAGAAGTGGACGCTCGAGCGCCAGGTGCGCGGCGTCGCCGGCTCCATCGTGCTCGCCTCGATCCTCACGAGCATCAAGTTCCCCAAGGCCCGCGCGCTCGCCGGCGGCGTCGGTTTCGGACTCCTGTTCTCGGCGCTGTCCAACACCTGCGCCATGGGCATGCTGCTCGCCAAGCTCCCGTACAACCGGGGGCCCGAGTGCGTCATCGACGACGTGCTCGCCGACATGCGCGACTGACAGCCACGTCGGTCTCACCACTGTCCTCGTCGGCGCCTCGGTGCCGGCCACCGCTTCCCAGACACGACTTCCCAGAAACCACTGACCCCGGCAACGGAGGGACCAATCGCCCTCCACTTGCCAAGCAAATGTCCGTACTATTAGAGTCTCACCCGACAACGAAAGGAGTGGGGGCTCACATGTTGTTCAACCAGTACTACTTGGAGTGCCTGTCGCACGCCTCGTACCTCATCGGCGACGAGACGACCGGCCGAGCCGTCGTCGTCGACCCACAGCGCGACGTCGCCGAGTACATCGCCGACGCCGAAGCCGCCGGCATGACGATCGAACTCGTCATCGAAACGCACTTCCACGCCGACTTCCTCTCCGGCCACCTCGAACTTGCCGAAGCCACCGGTGCCAAGATCGTCTTCTCCTCGGTCGCCGAGACCGAGTTCGAGTCGATGGGCGTCGCCGACGGCGAGCGCTACTCCCTGGGTGACGTCACCCTCGAGTTCCTGCACACGCCGGGGCACACACCCGAGTCGCTCAGCATCGTCGTGTACGAACACGCCGACGACGAGACGCCGCACGGCGTCCTGACCGGCGACACGCTCTTCATCGGCGACGTCGGCCGTCCCGATCTGCTCGCCTCGATCGGCTTCACCCGCGAAGAGCTCGCCGAGCACCTGTACACGAGCCTGCACACCAAGCTGATGCCGCTCCCCGACGCGACGAAGGTCTTCCCCGCTCACGGTGCCGGTTCGGCGTGCGGCAAGAACCTGTCGACCGAACTCGTGTCGACGATGGGCGAACAGAAAGAGACCAACTATGCCCTGCGCGCTCCCGACAAGGAGACGTTCATGGCGTTGGTCACCGAAGGCCAGCCACCGGCACCGAGCTACTTCGTGTACGACGCGATCCTCAACCGCAAGGACCGCGACCTCCTCGACGAAGAAGCGATCCCCACCGCGCTCTCGTACGACGAGGTCCAGTCAGCACTCGCCGCCGGCGCCATGCTCGTCGACGGCCGCACGCCCGAGGAGTTCGCACAGGGCCACCTCCGCCAAGCGGTCAACGTCGGCCTCGAGGGTCGGTACGCCGAGTTCGCCGGATCGGTCATCCCGTCCGACGTCGACATCGTGCTGTTCGTCGAGCCCGGCTTCGAGCTCGAGGGCAAGAACCGGCTCGCCCGCATCGGCTTCGACCGGGTCATCGGCTACGTCGCCGAACCGTTCAAGGTGATGCTCGACCACCGAGACGAGGTGCAGGTCGCGTCGCGACTCACCGCCAAGGCCTTCGACGAGCGGACCCGCTCGATCGGCGACCTCCAGATCGTCGACGTCCGCAACCCGGGCGAACTCGAAGCGGGCACGATCGCCGGCTCGGTCAACATCCCCGTCGGCCAGATCCCCGGCCGTGTCGACGAGCTCGACGTCACTCGCCCGACCGTCGTCTACTGCGCCGGCGGCTACCGATCGTCGGTCGCCGCGAGCCTGCTGCGACAGAAGGGCTTCGTCGACGTCAGCGACATCATCGGCGGCTACGGCGCCTGGGCCGAGACGGTCCAGTCCGCCTGACACATCAACGTCCGACCTGCCGGGCCACCGCTCGAGCGGCGGTGGTCCGGCGGGCCGGGAACCTCACACCACGACAACCCGAGGGGGCACCATGGCGACCACCGCCAAGCACCAGATCGTGATCATCGGCGGCGGCACCGCCGGCATCACGGTCGCCGCACGACTCGCGCGGAAGGGATACACCGACCTCGCCGTCATCGAACCGTCCGACAAGCACTACTACCAACCGCTCTGGACGCTGGTCGGCGCCGGCCTCTCCGAGCTGTCCTCGACCGAGCGATCCGAAGCGTCGGTCATGCCGAAGAAGGCGACCTGGATCAAGAAGGCCGCCGAGTCGTTCGATCCGGACAACAACACCGTCTCCTGCAGCGACGGCTCGTCGTACGAGTACGAGGCGTTGATCGTCTGCCCCGGCATCCAACTCGACTTCGACAAGATCGAGGGCGCGCAGGAGACGATGGGCAAGAACGGCGTGTCGTCCAACTACCGCTTCGACCTCGCCCCGAAGATGTGGGACATGATCCGTTCGACCACCTCGGGCACCGCGATCTTCACGATGCCGGCCGGGCCGATCAAGTGCGCCGGAGCGCCCCAGAAGATCGCCTACCTCGCCGCCGATCACTGGCGCAAGGAAGGTGTCCTCGGCGACATCGACATCCACCTCGTCGTCCCGACGCCACGCATCTTCGGCATCCCCGAGATCGCCGACAACCTCGACGCCGTGATCGCCGACTACGGCATCACCCTGCACACCCAGTCCGAGGTCGTCGCGATCGACAGCGCCGGCCGAAAGGCGACGATCGCTGCGGTCGGCGAGAACGGCACGTCCGACACCCTCGGTTACGACGTGATGCACTTCGTGCCGCCCCAGTCGGCGCCCGACTGGATCAAGGCGAGCCCGCTCTCCACCGGTGAAGGTCCGGGCTACGTCAGCGTCGACAAGCACACGATGCAGCACACGACGTACCCGAACGTCTTCGCCCTCGGCGACGCCGGCTCGACGCCGAACTCGAAGACCGGCGCAGCGATCCGCAAGCAGGCGCCGGTCGTCGTCGAGAACGTCGATGCCTATCTCAAGAACCAGGAGCTCGGCGGCGAGTACCACGGCTACGCGTCGTGTCCGCTCGTCGTCTCGAGCAAGGCGATGCTGATGGCGGAGTTCGACTACTCGATGGAGATGACGCCGTCGTTCCCACGGTGGATGTTCGACCCGGCCAAGCCACATCGCTCGTACTGGTACCTGAAGAAGTACGGCCTCCCGGCCATGTACTGGAACGGGATGCTCAAAGGACTCGCCTGACGGCGACCACATCGTTCATGTCGCGCCCGGTCTCGAGGTCATGACCGGGCGCGGCATGGATGCACGATCTGGGGGGATCGATGACACGATTGGGGTTCGCACTGCTGTCCGACAGCTGTATCGGCTGTCATGCCTGCACCGTCGCGTGCAAGAGCGAGCACGACGTGCCGCTCGGCGTCAACCGAACCTGGGTGAAGTACATCGAGACGGGCGAGTTCCCGAACACCGGACGCTCGTTCTCGGTGATGCGCTGCAACCACTGCGACGACGCCCCGTGCATCACGATCTGCCCGACGAGTGCCCTGTTCAGGGCCGACAACGGCGTCGTCGACTTCGACGACGCCCGCTGCATCGGCTGCAAGTCGTGCATGAACGCGTGCCCCTACGACGCGATCTACATCAACCCGGCGACCAACACCGCGCACAAGTGCAACTTCTGCAATCACCGGGTCGAGGTCGGCCTGGAACCGGCGTGCGTCGTGGTCTGCCCGACCCAGGCGATCGTCACCGGCGACCTCGACGACCCCGACTCCCCCGTGTCGAAGATCGTCGCCCGCGACAAGACGGCGGTCCGAGCCCCCGAGCAGGGCACCGACCCGAAGGTGTTCTACCGCGGCGTCGACCAGGCGTCGCTCGACCCGACGCGCACGGCGATCCGCAACGACGGGCTCATCTGGGCCGACACCACCCCCGACCACCCGACGTTGACGCCGACGATGCAGGCGCACGCCGGACCGGGCATCGTCGCACGCACGACGTACACGACCGCACACCACCTCACGTGGCAGTCGAAGGTGTCGGGCTATCTGGTCACCAAGGCGATCGCCGCCGGTCTGATGTTGTTCGCCGCGCTCCTCGTCGCGATGGGGCACGGCTCCGAACAGGCGGCCGTGGGCGTCGTCCCGCCGGTGCTGGCCGGCGTCTTCACGGCGATCACCGGTGCACTCTTGATCGCCGATCTCAAACAGCCGAGCCGGTTCCTGTTCATCCTCACGAAGTCGAACACCCGCTCGTGGCTGGTGCGCGGCGCGTGGATCCTCGGCGCGTTCGCAGCGGTCGTCGCCGTGTGGGGCCTGGCCGGTATCGCCGACGCCGGCGGCGTACTCGCAGTGCTGGCACTCCCGACGGCGGTGCTCGCCGCAGCCGTCGCCGGGTACACGGCGTTCCTGTTCGGTCAGTGCGAGGGGCGTGACCTCTGGCAGACGCCGCTGCTGTTGCCGATCCTGCTGGCGCAAGCGGTCGTCGCCGGCGGTGCGGCGTTCTCCATGCTCGACCTCCTGATGGACGTGCCCGAGATCCGCTCGATCCGGATTGCGTTCCTCGCCGGCATCGGTGCGCTCGCCCTGCTGATCGCCTCCGAACTCTGGTCGAAGGGATCACGACACGTCGAGCTCGCGACGCTCGAGATGACCCGAGGCGCGTATGCCACCGAGTTCTGGTGGGGTGGCGTCGGCGTGGGTCTGGTGGTGCCCGCGGGTCTGCTCACCGCCTCGCTCGCGATCGACGACGCATCACCCTCCACCGCCGCCGCGGCCGGCGTGGCCGGTCTGATCGGCCTGTTCACCTACGAAGACGCCTACGTCCGGGCCGGTCAATCGGTCCCGCTGTCATGAGGAAGGCCGCACGATGACGCTCGCCAACCATCCGCCCCACGATCGCTGGCACGACTGGACCGAACTCGACGCGCAGGCGTGGCCGAAGCGTGAGGAGCGGCGCTACACGATCGTGCCGACCACCTGCTTCAACTGCGAGGCCGCCTGTGGCCTCACCGCGTTCGTCGATCAGGAAACCGGCGAGATCGCGAAGTTCGAGGGCAACCCCGAGCACCCGGCCAGCCGGGGCCGGAACTGCGCCAAGGGCCCGGCGACGCTGAACCAGGTCGACGATCCCGAACGCATCCTCCACCCGCTCAAGCGCAGCGGACCTCGCGGGAGCGGGCGGTGGGAGCGGATCGACTGGGGCCAGGCGCTCGACGAGATCGGCGCCAGGGTGCGCGACGCGATCGTCGACGGCCGAACGAACGAGGTGATGTACCACGTCGGGCGACCGGGTGAAGACGGCTACACCGAGCGCGTGCTCGAGGCATGGGGCGTCGACGGCCACAACAGCCACACCAACATCTGCTCGTCGAACGCTCGCATCGGCTACCAGTCGTGGATGGGGCACGATCGACCGTCGAGCGACTACGCCAACGCGGAGGTCATCTTCCTGATCTCGTCCCATCTCGAGACCGGGCACTACTTCAATCCCCATGCCCAGCGGATCATGGAGGGCAAGGCCAAGGGGGCGACCGTCATCTGCGTCGACACACGCCTGTCGAACACCGGCGCCAAGGCCGACTACTGGCTGTCGACCTGGCCCGGTACCGAGGCATTCCTCCTGCTGGCGATCGTGAAGCTGCTGCTCGAGCACGGCACCTGGGAGCGCGACTTCGTGCGACGCTGGGTCAACTGGGAGACGTACCTGCGCGAGACGCGACCCGACCTCCCCTGCGAGTTCGACTCACTCGAACGAGCCCTGCTCGACGAGTACGCCGAGTACACCCCCGAGCGCGCCGAACACCTCACCGGCGTCGCCGCCGACACGATCCGCGAGATCGCCGGCATCATCGGCGCCCACCCGACCAAGTTCGCGTCGCACAACTGGCGCTCCGCCGGCGCCGGCAACCTCGGCGGCTGGCAGGTCGCCCGCTGCCTGTTCTTCATCAACGTACTCACCGGGTCGGTGGCCACGGTCGGCGGAACCGCCGGCAACGGCTGGAACAAGATGGCGCCGCCGCATCCGTTCGGCGGGCAGCCGATCACCAGCTGGAACGAGCTGTCGTGGCCCAAGGAGTACCCGCTCTCGTACCACGAGATGTCGATCCTGCTCCCCCACTTCCTGAACGAAGGCCGCGGCAAGCTGGCCGCGTACTTCTCGCGCGTCTACAACCCGATCTGGACCAACCCGGACGGCTTCTCGTGGATGGAGGCCCTCCTCGACGAGTCGAAGGTCGAGTGCCACGTCGCCCTCACGCCCACCTGGTCGGAGACCGCCTGGTACGCCGACTACGTCCTGCCCATGGGGGTCGGCTCCGAACGCCACGATCTCGCCAGCTTCGAGACCCACGCCGGCCGCTGGGTGGGCTTTCGTCAACCGGTGATGCGGCGCTACGCCGAACTGCGCGACGGCGCGCCGATCGACCCCGACCGCCGCACCCACGAGTTCAACAAGGGCGAGGTGTGGGAAGAGAACGAGTTCTGGATCGACCTGTCGTGGAGGATCGATCCGGACGGGTCGCTCGGCGTTCGCCAGTTCTTCGAGAGCGCCGAGCGACCCGGTCATCCGGTCGGTGTCGACGAGTACTACGGCAGGCTCTTCGACGGGATCCCCGGCCTGGCCGACTCCGCCGCCGCGGCCGGCCAGACCACGCTCGAGTACATGCGCGACCGCGGCGCGTACCCCGTGCCGGGCGACCAGATCACGCCGTACGAACGGCCGGTCGACCCCGCCGAACTCGAGGGTTGCATCCGCGATGCCGACGGCGTGTACCGAAAGCCGGGCACCCCGGGCGGGTGGGACGGCTCCGACGACACCCTCGACGATCTGCAGTTGGCGAAGCTGGGCGACGGATCACCGGCCGTCGAGATCGACGGAGAGATCAAGGAGGGCTTCCCCACCCCGTCGAAGAAGCTCGAGCTGTTCTCGACGACCATCCGCGACTGGGGGTGGCCCGAGTACGCCACACCGACCTGGATCCCGAGCCACGTCCACTGGGAGGATCTCGATCTCGACGGCGACGAGCGCATCCTGCTGCCGACGTTCCGGATCCCGACCCTGATCCACACCCGTTCGGCCAACTCGAAGTGGCTCAACGAGATCAGCCATCGACACCCGCTGTGGATCCACCCGTCCGACGCCGAACAGTTGGGCATCGACGAGAACGGCCTCGTCCGGGTGTCGACCAGGATCGGCCACTTCGTCATCGCCGCATGGCGCACGGAGGGCATCCGCCCCGGCGTCGTCGCTGCCAGCCACCACATGGGGCGCTGGCGCGTCGAGGAGGACGACGCCCGCTCGTGGAGCGCCGGCAAGGCACGGATCGCCAACGACGGGACGCGCTGGACCCTCACCCGCGAGCACGGCATGCGCACGTGGGACTCGAGCGGGAGCGCCAACGGGGGCGATCCCGACACCCGACGCATCTGGTGGAACGACACCGGTGTGCACCAGAACCTCAGCTTCGCCGTGCAGCCCGACCCGATCTCGGGCATGCAGTGCTGGCATCAGCGCGTCCGGGTCGCACCGGCCGAGCCCGGCGACGAGCACGGCGACGTGGTCGTCGACACCGCCGAGTCACGCCAGGCGTACCGGGACTGGCTGGCCAAGACACGGCCCGCGCCGGGCCCGGGCGGACTGAGGCGCCCGCTGTGGTACGCCCGCCCCCTCAAGCCGACGCCGTCGGCGTATCGGGCCTGACCCCGACGAACGGCGCAGGCCCGACGAGGGTCCGGCGTCGACGGGCCCGGTCACCGTTATTGTTGGGCCTCTTGTGACTGACTTCGCCGATCTCGCCGAACCGCTCGAACGCTCGAGCGACGTGCCCCTGTGGGCGCAGCTCGAACGCGAGCTGCGACGCCGCATGGAACTCGGTCACTTCGCCGACCGGTTCCCGACCGACCGGGAACTGATCGAGGTCTACGAGGTGAGCCGCCATACGGCGCGCCACGCAGTGGCGCAGCTGGGCGCCGACGGCATCGTCCGCCGCGCACGCGGCGTCGGCACCTCGGTCGACCATCGCACCTTCGAACGGTCGCTCGGTGCGCTCTACAGCCTGTTCCAGGTCGTCGAGGAAGCAGGGATCGAGCAGCACAGCGTCGTCCGTGCGCTCGAGCGCGTCACCGACGCCGAGGTCGCCGAACGGCTCGACCTCGACCCCGACACCGAGCTCGTGCTCATCGACCGCATCCGCTACGCCGGCGACGAACCTCTCGCCATCGACCGCATCTGGCTGCCCGCCGACGTGGCCGAACCACTGCTCGACGCCGACTTCACCCACACGTCGCTCTACAACGAGCTCGAGCGCACGCTCGGCAAGCGACCGGGCGAGGGCTGGGAACAGATCCACCCCAAGATCCCGACCGCCGACGAGCGTGACATCCTCGGGCTCGACGAGGGCGAAGCCGTGTTCGCGATCGAGCGGCTCGGCGCCTGCAAGGGCGAACCGATCGAATGGCGCCTGACGCTCATCCGTGGCGACCGGTTCACGTTCGTCGCCGACTGGACCGCAGGTCAGCGCAACGAACTCCGCATCCAGATGACCCGCTGAGTCCGCTCCCGGCTCGTCGGCGGAACACCACGGTGCCGTAGGGTTTCGACCATGTCGAACTCCCGCTCCGTCGTCATCGTCGATGCCCTCCGCACGCCCATCGGGCGGCGCGGTGGCGGCCTCTCCACCCTCCATCCTGCCGAGGTGCTCTCGAACGTGCAGCAGGGTCTCGTCGACCGCACCGGCATCGACCCGTCGGCGATCGAACAGGTCGTCGGCGGCTGCGTGAGCCAGGTCGGCGAGCAGAGCTTCAACGTGACCCGCACCGCATGGCTGGCGGCGGGTCTGCCGCTCGAAACGGCCGCCACCACCGTCGATACCCAGTGCGGTTCGAGCCAGCAGGCGACCAACCTCGCCACCTCGCTGGTCGCATCGGGCACCGTCGACGTCGCCATGGCGTGCGGTGTCGAGGTCATGAGCCGCATCCCGATCGGCTCCAACTCGGCGAAGCAGCTCGGCCTCGGCGTGCCGATCCCGCGCACCTACTTCGACCAGTACGAGATGACCTCCCAGTTCGAGGGCGCCGAGCGCATCGCCGACAAGTGGGGCATCTCCCGTGACGACACCGACCGGTTCGGACTCGCCTCGCAGGAGCGCGCCGCTCGCGCCTGGGCCGAGGGCCGATTCGACGGCCAGTACATCGAGATCGAGGCGCCCGACCGCGGCGACGACGGCGAGCTGCTCGAGACGACGCACACCGTCGCCCGCGACGAAGGGCTGCGTGAGACGTCGCTCGAGAAGCTGTCGACCCTCAAGCCGGTCGCACGCGAAGACGGTGTCCACACCGCCGGCAACTCGTCGCAGATCTCCGACGGCGCGGCCGGGCTGCTCGTGATGACGGAGGCGAAGGCCGACGAGCTCGGGCTCACGCCGCGAGCTCGGGTCGTCGACGCATGCCTCGTCGGTGTCGACCCGGTCCTGATGCTCACCGGCCCGATCGACGCGACACAGAAGCTGCTCGATCGCACCGGCTTGTCGATCGACGACATCGACATCTTCGAGATCAACGAGGCCTTCGCGTCGGTCGTGCTCGCCTGGGCCAAGGAGGTCGGCGCCGACCTCGAGAAGACGAACCCGAACGGCGGCGCGATCGCACTGGGTCACCCGCTCGGCGGCACCGGCGCATTCCTGATGACGAAGGCACTCAACGAGCTCGAGCGCACCGGTGGCCGCTACGGCCTCGTCTCGATGTGCTGCGGTGGCGGCCTCGGCACCGGCACCATCATCGAACGCCTCTGACGTCCGGTCCGCGACGCACCTTGGTTGAATGCCCTGGTGCGTCGCGCCCTCGCACTCTCTGGTGGACTCGCCCTCGTCGCCGCGCTCGGTGCGTGCGACGGCGATGACGCTGCCACCGGCGCAACCACCACGCCGACACCCACGCCCGGAGCGGTCGAGGCGAACGCCGTCGTCGACTGGGTGGTCGACGGCGACACGATCGACGTCATCATCGACGGTGTCGAGGAACGGGTGAGACTCACCGGCATCGACACCCCCGAGATCGCCCACGAGTCGAGCGGCGACCGCCCCGGCAACGACGCCGAGTGCTTCGCCGACGCGGCCCACGAGTACGCACGCGCGCTGATCGACGTGGGCACACCGGTCCGACTCGAACGCGACGTCGTCGCCCGCGACGACTACGGCCGCCTGCTCGCCTACGTCTATCGAGCGAGCGACGGCATCTTCGTGAACTACGAACTCGTCCGCCAGGGATACGCGACGCCGCTGTCGATCGAGCCGAACACCACCTATGCCGAGCTCATGGTCGACGCTGCCCGCGACGCCGAACGCGACGACGTCGGCCTCTGGGCCGCCTGCCGCTGAGCACTCCCGCCGCCTCGACGCCGAGCCGGGTAGCGTCTGTGCCCGTGAGCGAGCTCGCCGAACGCCTGGGGCACCCGTCCGACGCCAAGCTCGTGATCGTCTCGTGCGACGATCTCGGCTCGTGCCACGCCGCCAACGTCGGCGTGTACCGGGCGATTCGCGACGGGGTGGCCACGTGCGCGTCGATCATGGTGCCGGCACCGTGGGCACGGCACGCAGCCGCGGAGTGCCTGCCGACCGACGACATCGGGGTGCACCTCACCCTGAACGCCGAGCACGAGCTCTATCGGTGGGGGCCGGTCACCCACGCCCCGAGTCTGCACTCCGGCGAAACCGGCTTCCCCCGCAACCTCGACGACCTGTGGGAGCACGCCGACGCCGACGAGGTCTACCGCGAGCTCAAGGCCCAGATCGGACGCGCCATCGCGTGGGGCATCGACGTCACCCATCTGGCACCGCACCTCACGGCGATCACACTGCGACCCGAGTTCTTCGGCATCTACGTCGACCTGGCCGTCGAGTTCGCGCTGCCGATCCGACTGCCGTCGACCGTCAGCGCCGATCAGGCCGGGTTCCCGTTCCGGAAGCTCGCGGCCGACGAGGGCATCGTCTTCCCCGACCACTTCGATCACGACTGGCGAGCCGGTTCGCGTGAGCGGGTCGGGCGCACGCTGGCCGACCTCCCGAGCGGCGTCACGGAGATCCACATCCAGCCGGCCATCGACAGCCCCGAGGTGCGGGCGCTCACGAAACACGCCGACGAGTGGATCGACGACCTGGCCTACGCGACCGACGGCACCTTGCAGTCGGCGCTCGACGCCGCCGGGGCGACGTTGATCGGGTATCGCGAACTCAGAGCTGCGATGCGAGCCGGCTGAACGCCGCCGTCACGTCGCCGAGACGCAGCGCCGCCAGCACCTCGCCGGTGTGCCCCGTCGCCTTCACCTTGCCCCGCATGAACTCGACGGTGGCGTCGAAGTCGTCGGCGGTCACCACATCGACCGGAGCCGTGAACACGATGTCGGCATCGTCCGGGCCCTCGACCCGTTCGTCCTTCTTCGCGACGGCGAGGCGGTACTGCACGCTCACGACGTCACCTCGGAAGCGACGCCGTCGAACAGGTCGTGCTCGTACTCGCCACCGTCGGCGTACGGGTCGGGGATGTCGCCGACGAGCGACCGTGCCAGGATCCAGTCTTCCCAGGGGTAGACGTCGCGGAGCTGTTCGTCGGTGAGGCCGAACCAGAAGGCGGCCGTCGGGTCGACCTGGGTGGCGTGCGCCTTGAGCGCGCCGGTGCGCGCCCAGAAGTAGTCGCCGATGTCGACACGGGTCGTGACGCGGTGGTCGGTATCGGGACGCTCGAACCACGCCTCGTCGAACGGCGACTCGCCCTTGTGTCGCAGCAGCCCCTCGTGCATGGCGACCAGCCGGCGCCGGCTCCAGGTGGAGTAGTAGAGCTTGAGCGGCTGGAACGGCGCACCGGCCTCCGGGTACCAGTCGGGGTCACCGGCACGGTCGAACGCGAGCACCGAGATGTCGTGGACGCGAAGGTGATCCGGGTGCGGGTAGCCCTGCTGGTCGTCGGAGTAGGTGATGAGCACCTGCGGCTTCGTGCGGCGGATGTGCGCCACGAGCCGACCCGTCGCCTCGTCGAGGTCGGCCTGGTGGAAGCAGTCGGGGTGCTCGTTCGGTGGCGTGTCGGCCATGCCGGAGTCGCGGTAGCCGAGCATGATCACCTCGTCGAACCCGATCACCTTCGCCGAGGCGTCGAGTTCGCCCGGCCGCATCGAGACGACGAGCTCGCGCTCCTGTTCGGGTGTCAGGTCGTGGAACGGCTGCCCGGGCTCGCGCAAGGTGGGGTTCTGGAGATCGCCTTCCTCACCGCCGGTGCAACAGACGAGCACGGTGTGAACCCCCTGCTCGTGGTACTTGGCGAGCGTTGGGGCGCCCTTCGACGCCTCGTCGTCGGGGTGGGCATGCACGGTCATGATCGTCCAGTCGGCTGCCATCGCCTGAACGCTACCCCGGTCGGGGCGCGCCACGACGCCCGATACCAGCCTCACTACGCTCGCTCCGATGCGTCTCGTCGCCGCCGTCTCCGTCGCCGCCGTCCTGTCGGGCGCGTGCAGCAGCGGCGACGGACGGACTCTCCCGCCGGCCGTCGAACCCCTGCCGGCTACGACGACCACGACCCCCGCCACCGTCCCCGGGCCCTCGTTCCGGGTGATCTCGCCGTGGGGCTCCGACGGCCTGGTGCCGGCGCGCTCCGCGTGCGGAACCGACGCCGCCGCCCCGGCGGTCAGCTGGACCGCCGTGCCGGAGGGCACGGCGGACCTCGCCGTCGTCTTCTCGATCGACGGCTCCCCGCACGAGGTACTCGTCGGGATCGATCCCGCTGCTGCCGGTCTCACCGAAGGGGCTCTGCCGCCGGGATCGTTCTGGTGGCCGCCCTCGGAGACCGGGGCGCGCTGGCCCGGTTGGTGCACCGATGACGGCGACGCCGATCTCCAGATCACGGTCTACGCGCTCAACCAACAGGTCGAAGCTGCCGATGACACTGGTGTCACCGAACTCGTCGGCATGATCGCGTTGATCGCGATCGCGCAGGCCACGGTGATCGGACAACTCGACGTTCCCCCGCCGACATGACTGACGACACGACGACCACCACACCGAACGACGCCGGGACTCCCACCCGCGCACTCGCCACGGTCGTCGACGCCGCCGAGCTCGCCGTCACCGTGTTGGGGATCGACGGCAGCGTCCTGCACGCCAACCCGCTCGGAGCACGACTGTTCCAACTGTCCGCCGGCGTGGCGTCCGACGCACTGACGATCGTCCTCGATCAAGTGCCCAAGCAGCTCCTCGACGGACCCGAGGGTGGCACATGGTCGGGCGAGGTGTCACTCGGATCCACGCTCGAACGCCCGTCGGTCCACGCCGTGACCGTGCACGCACACCACGATGCAGCCCACCCGGCGGGCGGCTACCTGGCGATCCTCGCCGACGACGTCACCCACGAACGCGAACGCGTCGCCCGTCTCGTCCACCAGCTCGAACACGATCCGACGACCGGCCTCTTGAACCGCTCCGCTGCGATCGCGCGGATCGGCGAAGCGCTCGCGTCGCCGGGTGCCACCACGACGGCGGTGCTGCTGATCGATGTCGACCGGCTCGCCGACGTGAACGACGCCTTGGGCCACGACACCGGTGACCGGCTACTGGCCTCGACGGCTCGCCGCCTCAGTACTGCGGTGCGTCCGGACGACCTCGTCGCTCGCATCGGCGGCGACCAGTTCATCGTGCTGTGTCGAGATCTCGACGGTCCACCGGCGGCGCTCGAACTCGCCGATCGCATCCGACGGTCGCTGACCGGCCGCCTCACGATCCAGCAACTCGAACTCGACGTGTCGGTCAGCGTCGGCGTCGCCGTCGTCGACGACTCGTGGAGCAGCTCGTCGGACGAACCGAACCCCGACAGCCGACTCCGAGCACTCGAGCTGATCTCGCGCGCCGACACCGCCGTCCACGCCGCCAAACAGCGCGGGCGGGGCCACACGGCCCAGTTCTCCGAGCAGTTGGGCAGCCAGGCTCGGGTTCGCACCGAACTGTCGTCGGCGCTGTCGCGGGCGCTCCGCGACGGCCAGCTCGAGGTCGAATACCAGCCGATCTTCTCCGCGGTGTCGGAAATGGCCGAAGCGGCCGAGGCGCTCCTGCGGTGGAACCACCCGTCTCGCGGCAGGGTCGAGGCCGGCGAGTTCATCCCGATCGCCGAAGAGACCGGCGTCATCGTGCCGATCGGCGACTGGGTCCTGCAGCAAGCATGTGCGACGGCTCGGCAGTGGATCGACGCCGGACTGGTCGGGTCCCGCTTCTCGGTGCACGTCAACGTGAGCCGCCTCCAACTCGCCGGGCCCACCTTCGTCAACCGAGTCGTCGACCTGCTCCGCGAGTTCCGACTGCGGCCGCGCCAGGTGGTGCTCGAAGTGCGCGAGGCGAGCCTGGTCGACGACGACTCCGACGAGGTCGTGCGCTCCGTGCGAGCACTGCGTCGCGTCGGCGTTCGAGTCGCCATCGACAACTTCGGCACCGGTTCGCACGCACTCTCACTCATGACCGACATCGGCGCCGACGTGCTGAAGCTCGACGGGAGCCTGGCGCTGCCGAACGGCGCCTCCGAGACCGACACCCGTGTCGTGCGCGCCCTCGTCCTGCTCGCCCATGCGCTGAACATGGAGGTCGTCGCGGAGCGGGTCACCGGACTGGAGCAGCTGCGCCGGCTGCGCGCCGCCGGATGCGACCTGGTGCAGGGGCACCTGGTCGGGTCGCCGGCCGCCGCCGACCAGCTCGTCGTCCAGATGGAACTCTGATCCCCGGTTCGGCCTCGATGCCCGAGGGGCCTGAGGGCACGCTGACGGCGCGCCACCGGCACTCGCCCGTTCGAGCCGGGCCCGCCGTTAGGGTCTCGGCATGAGCCTCCCGCCGCCGCCCCCTCCGGCAGCTGCTGAAGCCTGCTTCCGACACCCGAACCGCGACGCTGGCCGCCGGTGCACCCGGTGCGGACGACCGGCGTGTTCCGATTGTCTGGTCCAGGCGACCGTCGGGAGCCATTGCGTCGAGTGCGCCAAGGCCGCCCGCCCCGACGTGCGGACGCGAGCCACGTTCTGGAACGCTCGGCAACCGGCCCTCGTCACGACGATCCTGATCGGCATCAACCTGGCCGTGTTCGCCATGATGGTCGTGCAGGACCCGCAGGCGATCGGCGGTGCACTCACCCGCCTCCACCTCGAGTTCGCGCTCTACGAGCCCGCCCTCGAACAGGGCGAGTGGTACCGACTGGTCACATCGGGGTTCCTCCACTACGGCATCATCCACGTCGGGTTCAACATGTACCTGCTGTACGTCGTCGGACAGATGCTCGAGCCGGCGATCGGCCGGGTGAAGTTCCTCCTGGTCTACTTCGCAGGTCTGCTGGGCGGTTCGGCCGGCGCGGTCCTGCTCTCACCCGACGCGCTCACCGCAGGCGCCTCCGGCGCCGTGTTCGGACTGCTCGCACTGGCGTTCGTCGGCTACTGGCTCAACGGCACCAACCCGATGTCGACATCGATCGGTTCGCTGTTGATCCTCAATCTGGTGCTCACCTTCCTGTGGAGCAACCGGATCTCGGTCGGCGGCCACCTCGGCGGGGCGATCGCAGGCGGGCTGTGTGCACTCGCCGTCATGGCGCCGGCGTACCGGGGGGTGCCGAAGTGGGCCGGCTACGCCGCCCCGATCGGCGTTATTTCACTCTCTGTGGCCATTGCGGTTCTCAGCGTCGGATCTTCCTGATTCGATCCCGAGAATCCTTTCGCAACCTTGATCGGTTGCCTATGGTAGGACCATCGGACCGGGTTATCTTCGGTTTGTGTCAAATACAGTTTCCTCCCCGCGAAACGACACGGAATCCAGCCATGAACTTGCCATCCACCCAGACCACACGGAGGCGCTTGCATCACACCTGGGAGCGTTTCCAGGAGCGCCGCAAACAGCTGTCGGCGGCGGTCGCCGCCAAGCGGCCGCCACGCTCCGTGCAAACTCCAGAGTTGCAGTACCGTCTCGCCCACGTCGCCGACCCCCACGGCACCGGCTCGATCCTGGCCGTTCAGGGACTGCTGAACGCCGCTGCGATCGAAGCGGTCCACGACGCGACCGTCGTGTTGCCGGCCGACTCTCGGCTCGATCTCGACCTCAGCGGAGCGGCCATCTTGTCGGGCCCCTGGCTCCGCATGCTCGAGGCACTCATCGACGCGCTCGAAGAGCGCGGCGTGCAGGTCCGGGTGACCGGCATCAGCCCGCATCACCCCGAACTCCGACGCCACTGATCCCCCGCCGGGAAACCCTGTAACACCCCTTCGTCAGAGTGGGGTGCATGGACGACACCAACACCCCCCGGCAGCTGAGCCTCCTGCCCTCACCGGAGGTTCCCGTTCAGTTCCGCCTCGACGCCGACACGCGGCGCCGCGGCTTGCGCCACGTCGCCGAGATCCGCGAGCAGATGGCAGCCCGACAGGCCGCCCGCCGCGAGGCCGAACATCTCACCGCCCGGTCGGCACGCCGCCCGGTTCGCCCCGAGGCAGCCTGATCAGCCGGCGCTCGGCGCCAACGACGTGATCGCGTCCCAGGCGTCGAGGTCGGGATCGAACGGCAAGACGGCCAGCGACGTCGTCGTGACCCCGTTGTCGAAGTACCGGTCGATCGTGGCCCGGCACTCGGCCGGCGAGCCGTGCACGACGAGAGCATCCACGACCGAGTCGGGGATCTCGGCCAAGGCCTGCTTGCGATCACCGGCCTTCCACGCTGCCCACATCCCGGCCAGCTCGTCGCCACGTCCGAGCCACTCCTGGAAGGCCGCGTACACCGGCACGTTCATGTAGGCGGCGATCGCTCGTCGTGCGCCGGCCCGCACCACCTCGGCGTTCTCGCTCGGGCACACGAAGACGCGGGCGACGAGCTCGCGATCCTCTCCCCCGGCGCCCTCGCGCAGCGCCGCAGCGACCGTCGGCACGTCGTCGGCGCCGAGCCAGTTGGTGATCGCGCCGTCGGCTTCGCGTCCCGCCATCTTCAGCATCCCCTCACGCAGCGCCGCGACCACGATCGGAGGCGTCTGCTCCGGACGGAGACCGAGCCGGAAGCCCTGGATCTCGAAGGTGTCGTACTGCTTGGTGACCTTCTCCCCGCTGAACGCGTCACGCACGAAGCGCACGACATCGCGGACCTTCTTGTAGGGCTCCTCGAACGGCACACCGTTCCAACGCTCGACGATCACGTTCGACGACGACCCGATGCCGAGCACGAACCGGCCCGGCGCGGCGTCGGCCATCGACGCGGCGCTCTGCACCATGCACGCCGGGGTGCGTGTGTACGCCGGGAGGATCGCCGTTCCCAGCCGGAGCCGCGGCTCCCACACCGACGTCAGCGCCAGCGGGGTCAGGCCGTCGCCGGCGTCCGACTCGGCCGACCACACGTCGGTGAACCCCATGTCGGCCAGCTCGACGATGCGATCACGCTGCGCGTGCAGCGGTCCGGCGAGAGGCACGGTCATTCCGGGGCGGCGAGGGAGGCTCATGGCGGCGACTGTACGAGCCGAGCACTACCGTCATCGACATGGGGAACTCCGAACAATCCGTCGACCTGCCGTGGCAGGGTGACGCCTGCTCGCTCGTCGACGCCTTCCGTTCCGGTGAACGCACACCGCTCGACGAGCTCGACGCGGTGGTCCGAGCGATCGAGGCGTCCGACCTGAACGCCTTCAGCCACCTGCATCTCGAACAGGCTCGGGAGGCCGCTCAGCACGCCGACGTCTCGAAGCCGTTCGGTGGGGTCCCGATCGGCGTGAAGGAGCTCGATCAGGTCGAGGGCTGGCCCGACACCCACGCCTGCGCACTGTTCGCCGACGACATCGCTCCGCACACGAACACGAACGTCGCCCGAGCCCGCGATCTCGGCGGTGCGGTACTCGTCGGTCAGACGACCGCATCGGAGTTCGGCGGCGTCAACCTGACCCGAACGGTGATCAACGGCACGACCCACAACCCGTGGCGACACGGCACCACGCCGGGCGGCTCGTCGGGTGGCACCGCCGCTGCGGTCGCCGGCGGCATCGTCACCCTCGGTACCGGCGGCGACGGCGGAGGATCGATCCGAATCCCCGCAGGGTTCTGCGGCCTCGTCGGACTCAAGGCGACGTACGGCCGCATCCCCCTCACGCCCGACGCCCGCCTCGGCGCGATGACCGTCACCCATGGCTGCCTGTCCCGGTCGGTCCGCGACACCGCTCGATGGTTCGACGTCTGCAACGGCCGAGACCCCCGCGAGCCGCTCAGCCTGCCACGCGTCGACGGATGGGAATCCGGGCTCGGCACCCACCTCGGCGAATTGCGGGGCAAGCGCGTCGCCGTTGTCGCCGACTGGGGTTCGGCGGTCGTCTCGCCGGTCATGTGGGAGCTGCTCGAAGAGGCCGCCGACCGGCTCATCGCCGACTGCGGCATGGTGCGGGTCGACGACGTCGACACGGCGCTCCCGCGAATGGGCGCTGCCTGGTCGGTCGCCAACAGCGTCGGCCTGATCGACAAGCTCGGCGAGCGGTGGCCCGAGTGCGCCGACCAGCTGACGCCCGAGATCCGCTTCTCGATGGAGCACGGTGCCCCGAACTACGGCGCCGACGCCCGCATCAAGCTCGAGCGTCGCCGCAGCGAACTGAACGAGGCGATGGCGCGCATCTTCGACACCGCCTCCGGTGGCGTCGACTTCGTGATGACGGCCAGCAATCCCGACATCGCGTTCGCAGCCGACGGTCCGCTGCCCGGCGTGTTCGGCGGTGTCGAGGCCGGTGCGGGCAACAACGGCAAGCTGACCTTCCCGGCGAATTTGCACGGTAATCCGGCGATCTCCGTTCCGGCCGGGCAGGTCGACGGGCTGCCGATCGGCCTCCAGATCGTGGGTCCGCACTTCAGCGAGGAACTGCTCCTCGACCTGGCGCTGACGGTCGAGCGTGAGCGCCCCTGGCCACTCACCACCCTACTCGCCGGGGTCGCGTCGTGAAGCTCGGAGCGTTCTCCGTCAGCCTCGCCGTCGCCGACCTCGCAGCGTCACGCGAGTTCTACGAGCGCCTCGGTTTCGAGGTGACCGGCGGCAACGCCGACGAGGGCTGGCTGATCCTGAAGAACGAGCAAGCGATCATCGGTTTGTTCCACGGCATGTTCGAGGGCAACATCCTCACGTTCAATCCGGGCTGGACCCAGGACGGGGTGCCGGCGGACGGCGACTTCACCGACGTCCGCGAGGTGCAGGCCGTGCTGCGATCGGCCGGCGTCGAACCCGCCGAACCGATCGACGCCGACGGCACGGGCCCGGCGCACATCGTCGTGACCGATCCCGACGGCAACACGATCATGATCGACCAGTTCGTCGACCGTCCCGACGACTGACCCGCATCGCCCCGACCGACCCGACGGCGAGCACCGCGGCGTGTCGTCCGTCACAGGGCGACGCGATTAGGTTCGGCGCCATGAAGGTTGCGCTGACGGTGAACGACTTCCTGCGTCGAGCCGAGCTGCTGTACCCGGACCGGGTCGCAGTCGTCGACGAGCCCGATCAACCTGCCGAGTCGTGGGGCGAGATCACGTACGGCGAGATGGCCCGGCGCGCCCGTGCGATGGCGGCCGGACTCGACGAACTCGGCATCGCACAGGGCGAACGGGTCGCCATGGTGTCGCACAACTCGGCGCGCCTGCTCACCGCACTGTTCGGGGTGTCGGGATCGGGCCGGATCCTGGTTCCGATCAACTTCCGACTCGTCGCCGAAGAGGTGAAGTACATCGTCGAGCACTCGGGTGCCCGTGTTCTCCTCATCGACCCCGAACTCGCCGACGCGATGGCCGACGTCGAGTGCGAGATGAAGTGGACGATCGGCGCCGAGAGCGACGCCGTCCTCATGAAGTTCGACACCGAGCCGCAACCGTGGGACGCCGACGAGGACGCCACGGCGACGATCAACTACACGTCGGGCACCACCGCTCGACCGAAGGGCGTGCAGCTCACCCATCGCAACATCTGGCTCAACGCCACCGTGTTCGGCTGGCACATGACCGTCAGCGACCGCGACGTCTATCTCCACACGCTCCCCCAGTTCCACTGCAACGGGTGGGGCATGCTGTACGCCGTCACCGGCATGGGTGCCGAGCACGTGATCATCCGCAAGATCGACGGCACCGAGATCCTCCGTCGCGTCGAGGAGCACGGCGTCACCCTGATGTGTGGCGCACCCGCTGTCCTCAACATGATCCTCGACGCCGCCGCCGAGTGGGACGGGCCGATCCCCGGCCGCGACCGTGTCCGCATCGTCTGTGCCGGTGCTCCCCCGCCCACCAAGACGATCGAACGCTGCATGACCGAACTCGGCTGGGAGTTCGTCCAGATCTACGGGCTCACCGAGACGACCCCGCTCCTGACGATGAACCGAATGCGCCCGGAGTGGGACGAACTGCCGGTCGGCGAACAGGCGGTGCGCCTGAACAAGGCCGGCGCACCGGTCGTCGGTTGCACGATGGACGTCAGCCAGAGCGGTGAGATCATGGCTCGCGGCAACATGATCATGGAGGGCTACTGGGAGCAGCCCGACCAGACCGCCGCAGCGATCTACGACGGGTTCTTCCACACCGGCGACGGCGGCACGATCGACGAGGCCAACTACGTCACGATCGCCGACCGGAAGAAGGACGTCATCATCTCGGGCGGCGAGAACGTCAGCTCGATCGAGGTCGAGGACGCGATCTTCCAGCATCCCGACATCACCGAGGTCGCCGTGATCGGCATCCCCGACGAGAAATGGGGCGAACTCGTGACGGCGCTCGTCGTCACGGTCGAGGGTTCGGATCTCACCGAAGCCGACGTGATCGCGTGGACCAAGCAAAAGCTCGCCGGCTACAAGTGTCCGAAGAAGGTCGAGTTCCGCAGCGAACTGGCCCGCACCGCCACCGGCAAGCTCCAGAAGTTCAAGCTCCGTGCCCCGTTCTGGGAGGGCCAGGAGAAGCAGGTCAACTGACGGCGATGATCGAGCACGCCGACGCCGTCGACGTCATCACGGCACTGCCCGACGTCGCCGAGGGCACGAGCTACGGCAACCGCTGTTGGAAGGTCCGCGGCTCGATGTTCGTCTGGGACCGGCCCTTCAGCAAGGCCGACCTGAAGCGGTTCGGCGACGATCCGGTGCCGGCCGGACCCATCATGGGCGTCAAGGTCGACGGGCTCGACGAGAAGGATGCGATCCTGTCGGAGGGCACCGACGGTGTGTTCACCATTGCGCACTTCGACGGATTCGCCGCCGTCCTGATCCAACTCGACACCATCGCGCCCGACGATGCACGACGTCTCGTCGTCGACGCCTGGCTCGCCGCCGCCCCGGACGACCTCACCGAGGCGTACCTCCGTGACCACCCGATCAGCTGACGCCGTCGTCATCGGTGCCGGCGTCATCGGCAGTTCGGTCGCGCTCGAACTGGCGCGCAGCGGTCGGGACGTCGTCGTGGTCGACCGCGGCCCCGCCGCCGGTGCCGGTTCGACCAGCGCGTCGGCGGCGATCATCCGATTCAGCTACTCGACGCCCGACGCGATCCTCGCCGCCTGGGAAGCGGCGACGATGTGGCGTCACTGGGCCGACCATCTCGGCGGCATCGACCCCGACGGCATGGCGACGTTCGTCGAGTGCCCGAATCTCACCTTCCGCACCACGGGATATGACCCCGACGAGATGCTCGCACGATGGCGCGAGTACGGCATCGACCACGAAGAACTCGACGCCGACGCACTCGCCCAGCGCTATCCCGCCCTCGACCCGGGCCGCTTCTACCCGCCCAAACCGATCGACGACCCGGCGTTCGCCGGCGACCCGGACGGTCGCCTCACCGCAATCCTGTGCCACGGCTGTGGCTTCGTCGACGATCCGATGCTCGCCGCCAGGAACCTGGCATGGGCGGCGAAGCAGCACGGCGCGACGTTCCGGTTCGGCGCCGAGGTCGTGTCGATCGACCGGGACGACGCCGTGCGCGGTGTCACCCTCGCCGACGGCTCATCGGTCGAGGCCCCCGTCGTCGTCAACGTCGGCGGGCCCCACTCGGCGCACCTGAACCGGCTCGCCGGCGTGACCGCCGACATGACGATCGGGCATCGCCCCCTCCGACAGGAGGTCTTCGTGGTCGCAGCGCCCGACGGCACCGGACTCCACGACGGCGGGGCCTTCGTCGCGGACGTCGACCTCGGCCAGTACTTCCGACCGCAACCCGGCGGATCGATGATGATCGGGAGCACCGAACCCGAGTGCGACGAACTCGTCTGGGTCGACGACCCGGACGAGAACTCGCCGTATCCGACCGTCGACGTCTGGGAGACCGCGATGCTCCGCTTCGCCCGTCGGGTGCCCGGGTTCCGAGTCCCGAATGCACCGACCGGCCTCGCCTCCTTGTACGACGTGGCCGACGACTGGGTGCCGATCTACGACCGGTCCTCGCTCCCTGGCTTCTACATGGCGTGCGCGACGAGCGGCAATCAGTTCAAGAATGCCCCGATCGCCGGTCGGTTCATGCGGACGATCATCGATGCGGTGTCCGACGGGCACGATCACGACCTCGAGCCGGTGCAGTTCGTCGGCCCGCGCACCGGCCGTGCGATCGACCTGGGCGCCTTCTCCCGGAAGCGGGCGCGGGCAGCCACGACGAACTCCGTGCTCGGTTGACGTTCGGTCGGCGAGGCCTTCTCACGCACCGTGGCGACCGGCTACCCTCCGAGACGGGTGGACGAACAGGGGGCGAGATGGAGTTCCGGGACCGGATCGAGACACTCGAGCAGTTCCGCGAGGTGATGCGGCCGGCGAGCAGGCTCGTCACCGACAAGGAGTTCGACACGTTCGACGACGAGTGCCGCGAGTTCATCGCCCGCTCGCCGTTCGTCCTCGTCGCTTCCACCGACGGTTTCGGCAAGATCGACATCTCGCCGAAGGGTGACGAACCCGGCTTCGTCCGGGTGCTCGACGATCAGACGCTCGTCATCCCTGATCGCTTCGGCAACCACCGGACCGACACGTTCCTCAACGTCCTCGAGCACCCGTATGTCGGGCTGATCTTCCTCGTCCCCGGCCACAAGAACACGCTGCGCCTTCGAGGACAGGCCGAGATCGTCCGCGACGTCGAGGTGCGCGAACGCCTCGCCGCGAACGGATCGGTGCCCGATCTCGTCCTCGCCGTGCACCTGACGACCGGCTACTTCCACTGCGGGAAATGCATCATCCGGTCCGACCTGTGGACCCGCGAGCACGAAGAGCGTTCCGCCGACGACCGACTCCTGGCCCGGGCGATGGTCCGCCACGGACGACTCGACCTCACCGTCGAGCAGATGCACGACATCATCGACGACGACGAACGCACCCGTCTCTACTGACGCTCCGACCCCGGCGGCGCCGGGCTGCTGTGGCAGGCTCCTCGACGTGGGGGATCGAGCAGTCATCAACGCGTCCACGGTCGATGCCGCCTGGCTGACCGAGGCACTCGCCGCGGCATCGAACGGAGCCCGGGTCACCGGCTTCACGGCGGCGTCCATCGGCACCGGCCAGGTCGGCGAGAACGTGCGCTTCGAACTCGCCTGGGACCGCGACGACCCAGCACTCCCGGCGAGCGTCGTCGCGAAGTTCCCGTCGGCCAGCGACATCAGCCGGGAGGCTGCGAAGCTCACCGGCACCTACGTCCGTGAGGTCGGCTTCTACCGCGACCTCCGGGACCACGTCACGATGACGGTGCCCGACGTCCATCGTGTCGAATGGGATCCCGACACCCACGAGTTCGCCCTGCTGATGAACGACCTGTGCGACTCCGAGCAGGGCGATCAGATCGCCGGGTGTGCGGTCGAGGTCGCCGAGACCGTGATCGACGAAGCGGTCGGGCTCCACGCTCCCACCTGGGGCCGGACCGACGAATGGCGTTCGTTCGACTGGCTCGGGTACCCCGACGCCGAACGCACCATGCAGATGACCGGCCTCCTGCAGATGTTGCTGCCCGGGTTCCTCGACCGCTTCGCCGAGCGGATGTCGGCCGACGACCTCGACGTGGGACGACTCCTCGTCGAGCGGTACGGCCGGTGGAGCGACCTGGTCACCGAGTGGGCGGAGGGGCCGGGCGATTGGTGCGTGACCCACGGCGACTACCGCCTCGACAACCTGCTCCTCGGCCGCACTGCGCACGCACCGACGGTGACCGTCGTCGACTGGCAGACCGTCGCCGTCGGGATCGGGCCGGCCGACGTCGCCTACTTCACCGGTGCCGGTCTCCTCGCCGACGAGCGCCGAGCGCACGAACGACGACTGGTCGAGCGCTACGCCGCCGGTCTGCGCAACGCCGGTGTCGAGGCCGACGACGACACGATCTGGGACGGCTACGTCCTCGGAACGGCGTCCGGCTATCTGATGGCCGTGATCGCATCGCAGATCGTCGAACAGACCGAACGCGGCGACGCGATGTTCACCGCGATGGCCGAGCGACCCGCCGAGCAGATGCGCGATCTCGGCCTGCTCGACCGTCTCTGACCGGCACCCACACGAGGAGAGCACGTGCTCCACCCCCACGACGACTATCCGCTCCATCAGACACCCGAGCCGTTCCTCCACGTCGGGACCGACTCCCCCAACGCGTACGACCGGTACTTCTTCAACGGTTTCGACCGGTCCGGAGAGCGGTTCTTCGCCGTGGCACTGGGCGTGTACCCGAACCGGCGGGTGATGGACGCCGCGTTCAGTTGCATCGTCGACGGCGTGCAACACAGTGTTCGCGGCTCGCGGGCATGCCCCGCCGACCGCACCGACACCGCGGCCGGCGGTGTCAGGGTGGAGGTGATCGAGCCGATGCGATCGCACCGCATCACGGTCGACGGCCGCCACGAGGTCCGGGCCGAGCTCACGGTCACCGCGATGTCACCAGCGATCGAGGAGCCCCGCTTCCGCCACGTCGTCGACGGCCGAGTCGTGCTCGACTACACCCGACTGACGCAGTTCGGTTCGTGGTCGGGCTGGTTCGAGGTCGATGGTGAACGGGTCGAGGTCGACGGCTTCGTCGGCGTGCGCGACCGTTCGTGGGGCGTGCGGCCGATCGGTGAGCCGATGGCCGGGCCGCCTTCGGTTCCCCAGTTCTTCTGGTTGTGGGCACCGACCGTGTTCGACGACGCATGCACCCATTTCGCACTCAACCACGAGTCGTCCGGCCGTCCGTGGCACCAGAGCGGTGCCGTCACGCCCATCATCGGCGACGACGATGCACCGATCGACCCGGGCCGGGTGCAACGAGCCCACACCGCCGAGTTCGACGTGACGTGGCAGACCGGAACCCGATGGGCCGAGCGGATCACGACGCGCCTCGAGGTCTGGAACGGCGACCCGGTCGAGATCTCCTACGAGCCGGTCCTCCGGTTCCAGATGAACGGCATCGGATACCGCGACGCCGTGTGGGGCCACGGCAAGTGGGTCGGACCCGACGAGTCGACGCGGGATCGAATCGTGCTCGACGAGGTCGACCCACTGCACCCCGACATGATCCACATCCAGGCGATCGCCCGCGCCCGCTGGGGCGAGCGCGAGGGCATCGGCCTCGTCGAACAGTTCGTGATCGGCCCCCACGAACCCACCGGCATCACCGGCATCCTCGACGGCGCCCCCTGACGAGCCCGACGAGAGGTCGCGGTACGGTGGCCGGCATGCGAACGGTGTTGCAAGGTGGCCGCGTCTTCGACGGGAGCGGGGCCGATCCGGCCGACGCCGACGTCGCGCTCGAGAACGGCCGGATCGTCGAGATCGGCTCGTCGCTCGACGGCGACGAAGTCGTCGACTGCGCGGGCAGCACGATCGTGCCCGGCTTCGTCGACAGCCACGTCCACTTCATGGCCGACGGCAACCTCGACCCGGCCGTGTTCCAGGCGACTCCGTTCAGCCTCAACTTCTATCTCGCGGCCGAGCGGATGGGCCGCACGCTGGCGAGCGGCGTGACGACCGTCCGCGAGGCGGGCGGCGCCGACCTCGGCATGAAAGAGGCACAGACCCGCGGCGTCGTCGCCGGACCCGAGATGCTCATCTCGATCACCCTGCTCAGCCAGACCGGCGGCCACGGTGACCACTGGATGGCCTGCGGCGAGGCCGTGCCCAGCTTCTCGATCCCACATCCCGGCCGACCGACCGGCATCGTCGACGGGCCCGACGAGATGCGCGTCAAGGTTCGCGAGCTCATTCGGGCAGGCGCCGACGTGATCAAGGTGTGCACGTCGGGTGGCGTGCTCTCGCCACGCGACGACCCGAGGCACGGCCACTTCCGCGACGACGAGCTCGACGTGCTCGTCACCGAGGCGACCGCCGCCGGCAAATGGGTGATGAGCCACGCCCAGGCGACCGACGGCATCAAGTCGGCCGTCCGGGCCGGAATCCGATCGATCGAGCACGGCATCTACCTCGACGACGAAGCGATCGAGATGATGGTCGATCGCGGCACCTACCTCGTTCCGACGCTGATCGCGCCGATGGGCGTGCTCGAGGCCGCCGACCGCGGGGTGAACGTCCCGCAGTACGCGATCGACAAGACCCACCAGGTGATGGAGGCGCACCGCGACTCGATCAGCCGAGCGATCGATGCCGGCGTCAAGGTGGCGATGGGCACCGACAGCGGCGTCATCCCCCACGGCCAGAACCTGCGTGAAGTGCACGAGATGGTCCGATGCGGCATGACACCGGCGCAGGCCCTGGCGGCCTCGACGAGCGTCGCCGCCGAACTCCTCGATGTGCTCGACGACCGTGGCACCATCGAGGTCGGCAAGCGTGCCGACCTCGTCGTCCTCACCGGCGATCCGTTCGACACGGCGACGCTCGGCGACCAGGTCGGCGCGGTGTTCCAATCCGGCCATCAGGTCGCCGGCGCCGTCACCATCGGCGCCTGATCGCAGCTTCGACACGGGCGCCGCTGTCCGACAGACTGGACCGCATGACGTCGTTCGAAGCGGTCACGTTCCCGGAAGCCCGACCATCGGGGTACGACCTCCTCACGGACGAGCCCGTGTTCGACCCGGAGCGCCATCTCGCCCTGACCGAGCCGGAGTCGGTCACGACGCTTCGCGACCTCGGATACAGCGACGGCGACGTCGTCGGCACGGCGACCGACGTGGCGATCTCGTCGCCGATTCGCATCCTCAGCGACGAGGGCGCCGACGTGATGCTCACCACCGCTCGGCGATTGCGAGCCTTCGGGCGGGCTGCAGGCGACCGGATCGAGCGGTCGGTCCGGGGCGGCGTCTACCGGTCGGCTTGGCTACGCGACCTGTGCCTCAGTCCCGAGGTCGCCGCCCACATGAGCGCCGTGTACGGCACCGAAGTGGCACCGCATCCGATGGGCGTCCATCTCGGTCACCTCAACTACGAACCGTCGGTCATCGACGCCGCCGTCGACAAGTGGCACCACGACACCTTGCCGCTCGACTATGTGATGACGGTGACCGACCCCACCATCACGCCCGGCGGTCGGTTCGAGTACTTCGTCGGCACCAAGGCCGAGGCCGCCGCGCTGCGCGACGCCGGGGAGAAGCCTCCCGTCGATCGTGTCGTCGCTCCGGGCCTGCCCGGGCCCGGCTGGGCGGTTGCGATGCACGGCAACATGGTCGTCCATCGCGGTGGACCACTCACGGCCGAGGCCGAGCGGATCACGATGGTCAACGGCTACGTCGCCCTCGACCCGATGCGGCATCACCAGAGCCGCACGGTCGACCTGCTCGGCGTGGACGATCCCGAGGTGCTGTTCACCGAGTGGACGCGGTTCGCGGCGTGGCGCACGACCGCCCGATTGCAGGCGCTGATCGACGACATCGGCTTCGGGATCCGACCCGACGAGGCTGCGGCGGCGCTCACCGAGGCCGTACACGAAGCCCTCGCCGCCGCCGAGGAGATGCAACGCAGCGATCATCGCACCGAGCACTACGAGTGATCCGACACCTGCAGCCGTCTGCGACACTGGACGGATGGCCGGGGAGCTGTACGGGGACGGAGCGCGGGCACTGCAGGATGAGTTCGACGCTCGTCGCCTGGCCGATGCACTGCAAACGTTCACGGTCCACGAGGCGCTGACCGACGACGACATCGACCTGATCCGCGCCCAGTCGACCGTGTGGGTGTCGACCGTCGATGCCGACGGCTGGCCCGACGTCTCGTACAAGGGAGGCGACGTCGGCTTCGTCGAGGTCGCGAACCCGACCGAAATCCGAATCCCGAGCTACGACGGGAACGGGATGTGGCGCACGCTCGGCAACGTGATCGACACCGGTCGTGTGGCGCTGCTCTTCATCGATACCGACCGACCGTGGCGGATGCGGGTCCAGGGCACGGCCACCGTTTCCACCGAGCCCGCCGACGTCGAGCGACACGTCGGCGCGGAGGCGGTCGTGATCGTCACCGTCACACGAGCGTTCCCGAACTGCGGTCGATACATCCACCGCGACGGCGAGATCTCGAAGTTCGCACCGCGTATCGACCACGATCCACCGATTCCCGACTGGAAGCGGATGGACGCCCTTCGTCCGGTGTTGCCCCAGCGTGACCAGTCGGCCCTCGACCGCCTCGACCCATCGAGCGACGGGTCGGACGGCAGTCAGTCGACCGTCGAATAGCTCGTACTGCGGTCGTCGGTGGTGGAGCCACCGACCTCGGCGACGCACTCGGCGAGGTCGGTCAGGTAGTGGTCGATCTGGCCGGTGTTGGTGTTGCTGACCGTCGAGTGCAACGTGTCGGGTGGCCCCTGGCGATCGTGATGCCATCCCCGCTTCGCCAGTGCATCGCCGAGCGCGAACACGTCGACGGGCACGGCGGCGTCGGGGTCGGACGCCATCGCCACGAGGTGATACTGCCCGTCACCCAACACGCGGACACCGTCGATCTCGGCGATGCCGGCGCGCATTCGGTCGGCGTTGTCGAGCACGGTCCGGGTGAGCTCGACGTACCCGTCGACGCCGAGGTGCTGCATGACCGCCCAGGCGCACGCCATCGGGAGTCCGGAGCGGGTGCCCTGGAGATTGGGCGAGCCGTAGAACCCACCGAGCCACTGGTCGAAGAGGAACGTCTGGTACTTCCGCAGTTCCTTGGTGCGGTGCAGCACGACCGAGACGCCCTTCGGCGCGTAGCCGAGCTTGTGGATGTCGGCCGACATGCTGTGCACCCCGTCGACGCGAAAGTCCCACACCGGAACCTCGCGGCCGAGCATCTCGACGAACGGCAGGACGAAGCCGCCCATGCACGCGTCGACGTGGCAGTTGGCATCGACGGTGGCCGCGAGTGCGGCGATCGCCGGAATGTCGTCGACGACCCCCTGCGGGTACTGCGGGGCCGACCCGACGACCAGGACCGTGTTCTCGTTCACGAGATCGGCCATTGCGTCGACGTCGGCGGTCCAGTCGTCGCTCACGGGCGCGGCGTGGATCGGCATGTCGTACATGTGGGCCGACTTGTGGAAGGCGGCATGTGCCGACTCGGCCACGACGATCTCACCCGACCGGATGCCTCGCTCGGCGCGACCGCGCTCACGAGCGGCGAGCACGGCGCACTGGATCGACTCGGTGCCACCACTCGTCAAGAAGCCGGCGGCGGTGTCGGGGCCGTGCAGCAGTCCCGCCGTCCAGTCGACGACCTCGCTCTGGATCGAGCGCAGCGACGGGAACGCCATCACGTTCAGCGCGTTCTCGTGCAGATACATCACGGCGGCACGTTCGGCGACCTCGTGCACCGACGGTCCGCCGTCGTACACCATCCCGAACGTGCGGCCGTCCTGCCACCGTGCGTCCCCCGTGCGCTTGTCGGCCAGATCGGCGATGACGTCGTCGATCGCCCTTCCCTCCTTGGGCATCTCCATGCGCGACACCGTAGTGAACCTCGGATGTTTCGACGTGTCGGAGTCGGGTACGCGCGCTGTTCATGCCCCCGACCATCCCGAAAGGATGATCTCATTGTTGACCCTCACTCCCACCGCTGCCTCGATGCTCAGCAACGCACGCGAGAGCCAGGACGGGATCCCGAACGACGCCACGTTGCGCGTGGCCGGTTCGGCCGACGCCGAACAGCCCGGCACGATCAGCATCGGGTTCGTCGACCAGCCGCTCGACGGCGATCAGTCCGGTGACGCCCACGGCTTGAGCTACTGCGTGGCCCCCGAGGTCGCCGAACAGCTCGACGGTGCGGCGATCGACGTACAGAGCGCCGACGGCGAGGCACGCCTCGTCGTCGTCCCCGCCGGCTGACCCAGCCGGACCCGGCCGATCAGCCGAAGGCTTCGGCCAAGGCACTGCGGACGATCGACCGCAGGTTGCCCGACTCGCTCGGCGTCCCACCGGCGACGGTCACCGCCCAGGTGATGCCATCCGGCTGACGGAGCAGCATCGCATGGGTGTTCTGGATCGTCCCGGTGTGGCCGAACGTGTCGTTCTCGTAGTTGATGAGGCCGAGGCCGTAGCCACCCGGCTGCTGGCCGGTGTCGATGCGGAACCGCATCGACCGGGCGGTCTCCTCCGAGATCGCCTTCCAGCCCGGCGTGGCGTGATCGATCGAGTTCATGATGCGCACCAGATCGGTCGGCGTCGCGTTCCACGACCCGGCGGCGCCGAGGACTTCCATGAAGTTCCGGTTCGGCGTCGGGTAGTGGGACACCTCGTCGGGGCCGAGCTCGTAGGTGGACGTGAACCGCATCCCCTCGATCCCGAGCGGTTCGAGCAGTCGGTCCTCGACCACCCGCTCGTACGCCTGTCCCGTCACGGCCTCGATCAGAATGCCGAGCACGCAGTAGCTCATGTTGCTGTAGCGATAGCCGCTTCCCGAGTTCACGCCGGAACTCAAGCCCTTGATCGCCGCGTCGGTGCAGGAGGTCGCGCCGTTCGAGAAGAACGTTCCCTCGTGCTGCGGGAAACCCGCCGTGTGGCTCAGGAGCTCGCGGACCGTCGTCGGTGCGACGTCGGCGTCGGGGCTGGCGAGCTTCAAGTGGTCGATCAGCACCTGCCCCACCGGATCGTCGAGCGTGAGCAGGCCGTCCTCGACCAGTTGCATCGTGACGATCGCCGTGATCGTCTTCGAGATGCTGGCGATGCGGAACCGGTCGGTGGTCTCCACGGCGTCGCCCCCGGCGACACGCACACCGTACGCACCCGCATGGACGACCTCGCCGTCGATCATCACCGCGACCGACGACGCCTGGTTGATGCCGAGTCGTCGCTGCATCGCCGCGTCGAACGCCGACCAGCCCGACAGGTTCGGCGACGCGTTGCCGGCGTCGTCGAGCACGACCATGTCGGCCACGTCGAACTCGTCGCCGGCGTCGTCGGTGCCCGTGTCGCCCGACTCGACGTCGTCGGGCAGGACGATGTCGCCCTCGCTCGGCAGCGGTGTCTCGACCACGGTCGGCTCCGCTCGTTCGCCACTGGTGAACTCGGGGTCGGGTGGCGCAGCGGCCCGCGCCTGGCCGCAGGCAGCCGTCAGCATCGCGACGACCGCGAGGGTGGCACCGAGGCGCCCCACGTCCCAACTCCGTGAGCTCGACCTGAACATGACGGTGACCATCATGCCCTCATCGTCAGGAATCCCACAACGCGTGAGGGATTGTTCACCCTCAGCGCCCACCCACGGCGCGTGAATTGCCACCCGGACGACAGACCGTGACCCTCCACCTCACCCTCACCTCGACGAATGGGGTCGACGAATGGGGTCGGATACGTTTCGTCGGGACCGACGAAACGTATCCGACCCCATTCGTCGGTCAGCCGGGCGTGGGGAGCTCCTGCTCGACGGTGAGGACCGGCTCGAACAGATCGCCGTGGGCGTCGACGCGTTCGAGCACCTGATCGCTGGTGAACCGCAGTTCGATGTCGCCGTCGGCACACGACTCGACCTCGTCCCACGTCACGGGCGTCGACACGGTCGGCTCCGGCCGGGCCCGAAGCGAATACGGCGCGATCGTCGTCTTGTGGAACGCGTTCTGCGACCAGTCGACGAAGATCTTCCCGGGTCGCTCGGCCTTCGCCATGATCGTGGTCACCTGCTTCGGCAGGCGGCGTTCCATGACCTGACCGACGGCGAGGGCGAAGTCGGCCGCAGCCTCGTGCGTCGCCGACGGTGTGTTGAGCGGCACGTACATCTGGAGGCCCTTCGACCCCGATGTCTTGCACCAGCCCTGCAGTCCGACCGAATCGAGCACCTCCCGCACGCCGAGCGAGACCGTGCAGCACTCGGCGATCGCCGCCGGAGCGCCAGGGTCGAAGTCGAACACGAGGGCACGGGGCACGTCGAGATCGTCGGCACACGCCATCGGAGCGTGGAGCTCGAGCGCCGCCATGTTGCCGGCCCAGACCATGGCCGCCGTCTCGTCGATCCGGCAGTACTCGATCCCGCCTTTCCGATCGCCCGGCCCGAGCGCCACGTCGACCCACGGCGGCCGGTGCCCCGGACACCGCTTCTCGAAGAAGCCGTTGGTCTCGGTCCCGTCGGGGAATCGTTTGAAGGTCAGTGCCCGGCCGGTGAGGTGCGGGATCGCAACGGGGGCGATGCGCGCCATGTAATCGATCACCTGCGACTTGGTGAACCCGCTCGGGTACAGCACCTTGTCGAGGTTGCTCAGCGAGATCGTACGACCCTCGATCTCGACATCGACCCCCGCCATCGTCGCTCGGCCTCGTCGGCTCAGGCCGACTTCTTCTTGCGGGTCTTGGTCGTGTCGCCGCGAGCCTCCTTGGCCTTGGCGACGCTCGCTTCGAGTGCCGCCATCAGGTCGACGACCTTGGGCTTCTCGAGCGACTCTTCGGGCACGGTGAACTCTTCGCCGGCCGCCTTCTTGTCGATCAGCTCCCTGACCTGCTCGCGGTACTCGTCGTGGTACTTCTCCGGCTCGAAGGCTGCGGTGAGCGAGTCGACCAGCGATTCGGCCATCGCCAGCTCCTTCTTCGTCACGTCGATCTCGTCGAGCCCCTGCAGTTCTTCGATCGTGTCCGGGTCGACCACCTCGTCCGCGTAGGCGAGGGTCGACATCACCAGGCGCCCCTCCTCGGCGCGGATGGCCGCCGTGTACTGCTTGTTGCGCATCACGAAGCGGCCGATCGCGACCTTGCCGGCCTGCTCCATCGCCTGCGCCAGGAGCGCGTACGGCTTCGGGTCGGAGCCGGGAGCGACGTAGTACGCCGAGTCGAAGTAGACCGGGTCGATCTCCTCCAGGTCGACGAACTCCTCGAGGTCGATCGTCTTGGTGGCCGACGGCAGGAACGGTTCGAGTTCGTCGGGGTCGACGACGACGTAACGGTCCTTCGAGACCTCGTAGCCCTTGACGATGTGTTCGTCGGGGACGACCTCGCCGTCGCTCGCCGACACCTTCTGGTAGCGGATGCGCGACATCGATCGGTCGTCGAGCTGGTTGAACGAAATGTTCTTCCGCCGCACTGCGTGGAAGAGCTTGATGGGAATCGCCACCAGACCGAAGCTGATCGTGCCGTTCCAGACCGGACGTGCCATACCCACATCATGCCCGCTCCGGCCGCCCCTCAACCAGGGGTCGCCCGGGTGGTGCTCGATCTCAGCCGGCGTCGAGGACGGCTCGGGCGACCAGATCGGTGCCGAAGGCGGTGAGGATGGCGAGATACAGCAGCCCGGTCGCAGCCATCACTGCCGAGTACTGCCGCTCCTTGAGGGCCGCCTTCGTGACGAACACCAAGACGATCGTCGTGACGGCGCTGGCCGCCCAGAACCATCCGAGGGTGCCGTTCCAGCCGTCGTCGACCTCGCCGGTGAACACGCTGATCATGCCGACCGGCAACAGCAGCGAGATGACCTCGATCGGCCAGATCCAGCCGAGCGCGGTGACGATCTCGTTGAGCAGCTTGCGCGGGAGACCGGGCTGCACCAGGTACCAGTGGCCGAGCAGCATGGCGTCGGTGACGCATCCGAGGAAGGCGGCGCCCGCCAGCGTCCGGAGGATCGACAGGGCGATGTCGCTGCCACCGTCGGGGGCAGCGTCGACCGCGGCGGCGAGCAGGCCGACGATGCCGATCAGGGCAGGAATCAGGTCGAGGATCGGCGGGAACTCGGCGCCGACCTCGGTGTCGGGGTCGTCGTCGGTTCGCCCGGCCCGCTCGATGCCGGTCATCGCCGCCACCCGTTCGGTGCGGCGATCGTGCTCGGCCCGCTGGCCACTGACGCCGACGTCGCGGCGCTGCACCGACACGACGATGGCGACGACGATGGCGATCATCACCCCGACCGTCGACACCTCCCGCAACGGCACCGTGCCGTACCGCAGTGCGATCACGAGCGACAGCGCGGCGAGCGCGAGATAGGTGCCCCGCAGCAACCAGCCGTAGCCGACGCCGATCACACGGCGCCGGGTGGTGAACCAGCAGAACGCCATGCCACCCACGGCCCACTGGAGGAGCACGGTCGCGGCGTCGAGCTGGATCACGTCGGAGCAGGGTACCGGCGCGCACCGTAGGCTGACGCCGACATGTTGCGCCGTGCCACTCCCCTCCTGCTCGCGCTCGTCGCGCTGAGCGGCTGTGCACTCGGCGAGCGGCCGACGCTCGAGGCCGCCGACGTCATCACCGACTCGGCGACCCAGACGGTCGCCGAACGACTCGAGCGCAGCCCGGTGGTCGACTTCACGGCGACGTACTCAATCACACCCTCGTCGTCCACCGACTCGACCGTGGCCACGATCACCTCCGAAGGCGGCACGGTGACGACACAGATCGGCGACGTCACCTACACGACCGACCCCGCCGGCAACACGACCACGTGTCGAGCCGACGACTGCACCGACGGCGCCAACGACGCCTACGTGAGCAACCTCGGGATCACCCACCGGTTCTGGGAGTCATCGGCTCGCCAACGTCTCGTCACCGACGCGGCCCGACGGATCGGCACCAGCACCGGCACCACCGACACGATCGCCGGCCAGTCGGCGGTGTGTGTCGCGATCAAGCTGCCGAGCTCGGTCGAGGCCGTGGGCACCGTCAGCTACTGCGCACTCGACCAGGGGATGCTCGCCCGCTACATCGGCGCCGACGGCACGATCGAGTTGACGTCACTCGACGTCGCCCCGACGGTCGCCGATTCCTGAGCCGCTCCTGACTGCGCGGGTCGCCGATCAGGCGACGACGTCGTGCAGACCGTGATCGACCGTGTTGGTCGGACGCGGCCCGTCGTCGGTCGCGACGACGATGTCTTCGAGGCGCATCCCCCACCGGTCGGGCACGTAGATGCCGGGCTCGACGCTGAAGGCGTGACCGGCGGCGAGCGGTGTCGCGTTGCCTTCGACGATGTAGGGGTCTTCGTGCTCCTCCAGGCCGATGCCGTGGCCGGTGCGATGGACGAAGTACTCGCCGTAGCCGGCGTCGGCGATCACCTGCCGGGCGGCCCGGTCGATGTCTTGGCAGGGCGTGCCGACGGTCGCCGCCGCGACCGCAGCCGACTGGGCCTCGTGGAGCACGGCGTACGCCTCCGCGATGTCGGGAGCGTCGGCGGCGACGTCGCCGGTGAACACGCACCGGGTGATGTCGGAGCAGTACCCGTTCATCGTCCCACCGAAGTCGCACAGCACGATCTCGCGCTCCCGGATCACCCGTGATCCGGCGTGGTGGTGCGGACTGGCGGCGTTCTCGCCGGCAGCGACGATGGCGAAGTTCACCTTCTGGTGTCCCTCGGCGATGATCCGAGCCGACAGTTCGGCCGAGACGTCGGCCTCGGTGCGGCCGACCAGCGGGATCGCACCCGACTGCAGGTCGGCCGCGATGCGGTCGACGGCAGCGCCGGCCGCGGCAAGCGCGTCGATCTCCGCCTGATCCTTGACCATGCGGAGCGGCCCGACCACGTCGACCGCCCGGCGGTACTCGGCGCCCGGCAGGTGCGGGAGCAGCTCGACCAGGAAGCGGGCCCACATCTGGTCGCCGACGGCGATCTTCGACGCACCCGGGATGAGGCTCGCGGCCAGCTCCGTCGGGTCGTCGGTCTCGTTCCACGGCTGGAGTTCGAACACGCCGGGCTGTGCGTCGACCCGAGGAGCCTCGAGCCGCGGGATCAACATGGTGGCGTCGCCATCCCGCGGCACGACCAACAGGGTGAGCCGTTCGAGCGGCATTGCCTGATAGCCGGTGAGGTACGGCAGGTCGTGACCGACCGACAGCAGCAGCGCATCGACGCCCTGCTCGGTCATGGCGGTGCGGACCCGGTCGAGACGGTCGAGATAGATCGAAGTCACACCGCCGAGCGTATCGGCGCACACTGCGGCCGTCGGTGCGGCCTTCAGCGCCAGTGCGGTCCGAGGACGGCGTCGACGAGTGGCCGGACGTCGGCGACCGGAAACGGTTCGGCGGCCATCATGCGACGGAAGAACAGCGGGGCGACGAGCCGCTCGGTCATCGCCATCACGTCCACGTCGTCGGCAAGGTGGCCGGCCGCACGCGCCGCCTCGAGCACCTGCGCTCCGTAGGCCTGCCGCTCGGCCGATGTGCGCACGTGGAACTCTCGCACTGCCGGATCGGTGACGCTCGCCTCGATCAGCGCCGGGATGCACGCCGCGAACCGACCGTGCGCGATGTGCTCGGCGATCGCCTCGACGAACGCCACGATCGACTCGTACCGGTCGTCCGACTCGACGTACTGCGGCATCGCCTTGAGGGTCGAGACGGCGTCGGCGAACAGGTCGAGCTTGCCCTCCCAGTGCCGGTAGATCGTCGCCTTGCTGGCCCCGGCGCGCTTGGCCACCGACTCGATGGTCAACGAGCCGTAGCCGACCTCGGCGAGTTCATCGAGGGTCGCCTCGAGGATCGCGATCCGTGTCCGCTCGACCCGCGGGTTGGCACGGTCGGTCGGCTCGGTCACGGGCGCTTCCCCACCGCATAGACGACACCGCCGGTGACGATCGCGATGACGGCCGAGACGAAGAAGGCGACGTTGACCGCGTCGGTGAACACGACGCCGGCCTGCGCGACCAGCGAGCCGCCGACGTCGCCGTCGAGTTCGGTACCGATGCCGACGGCCGCACCGACCGACTCACCAGCGGCCTCGGCGACCTCGGGCGGCAGACCACTCGAATCGAAACTCGATCGGTACTGCGAGGCGACGATGCTGCCGAGCACGGCGATGCCGAGCGCCCCGCCGAACTCGCGCGTCGTGTCGTTGACCGCTGACCCGATGCCGGCCTTGTTGAGCGGCACCGACGACATGATCGCCCCCGTCGCCGGCGCGATCGTCACGGCCATGCCGCCGGCGAGCAACACGAGGGCGCCCGCGATGACGAGGTACGGCGTGTCGGGTCGCACGAATCCCAACACGACGAACCCGATCGCCATCGACGTGAAGCCGCCGGCGACGACCCGGTTCATGCCGACGCGTCGCACCATCGCATCGCTGCGTGGCGACATGACGATCATGGTGAAGGCGAACGGCAGCGTTGCGACGCCCGCGCGCAGCGGTGAGTACCCCTTGACGAACTGGAAGTACTGGGTGATGAGGAAGAAGAAGCCGAACATCACCATGAAGCCGAGCGTGATGATGCCGGTGCCGGTCGAGAACGGTCGGGCGCGGAAGTACTCCATCGGCAGCATCGGGTGCGTGGCTCGCCGTTCCCACAGCACGAACCCGATCAGCAACCCGATGCCGACGACGAACCCGCCGACCACCAACCCGTCGGTCCAGCCGCGTTCGGGACCCTCGATGATGCCGAACAGCAGCGCTGCGATGCCGAACAGGGAGAGCACGGCGCCGACCGGGTCGAGGGGCGTGGCCTCGTCGTCCTTGCTCCGTGGGGCGAAGACGGCGACCACGACGAGGACGAGGACCGGGGTCACGGCGTTCACCACGAAGGCCGATCCCCACCAGAACGAGGGGAAGATCCACCACCCGGTGAGCAGGAACCCCACGAGGAGCGGGCCGAGCGCGCCTCCGGCGCCGGCGAACCCGGCCCACACCGCGATCGCCTTGCCACGCTCGTGGGGCGGGAAGATGGCCGTGAGCAACGACAGGGTGGCCGGCATGATGAATGCCGCCCCGATCCCGGAGACGGCACGCGACACGATGACCTGGTTCGAGGTGTCGGCCAGGGCGCCGATCAGCGATCCGGCGGCGAACACGGCGAGCCCGGCCATCAACGCCCGCTTGCGGCCGAACCGGTCGCCGATCGCGCCGGCGCTCAGCAGCAGGCCGGCGAACACGATCGCGTAGGCGTCGACGATCCACTGCAGGTCGGTCGCCGTGGCGTCCAGATCGCGCTGGAGCGACGGGATCGCGACGTTGAGGCCCGACACGGCCATGACGACCATCACGAGGCTGAGGCACATGACGCCGAGCAGGAACCAGCGGCGCGCGTGGATCTCGGGCCGTTCGTGCAGCGGGATGTCGGAAACGGTGTCGGTCACGGGTCCTCCTCGAACGAAACGTCAGCGTTTCGTTCGAAACGGTACCGTTTCGTCAGGTGGAGCGCAAGCGACGGGCGAGTTCGACGATCTCGTCGAACGCCGCCGGGTCCTTCAAGGCGCCGCGACTCGCCGCTTCGCCCGGGTCGACGCCGAGCAGCACCTTCTTGACGGGGAGCTCGAGCTTCTTGCCGCTCAACGTCGTCGGCACGGCCCGCACCTGGTGGACGCGGTCGGGAACGTGTCGCGGCGACAGCCCCGAGCGGACGGTCGTCCGGATCGTGGCGGTCATGTCGTCGTCGAGGTCGACCCCGTCGGCGAGGGTGACGAACAGGACGAGCTCGCCCGGATCGTCGGCGCCGTCGCCCTCGAGGTGCACGACGAGGCTGTCGACGACACCGTCGACGCCCTCGACCACCCGGTAGATCTCGGCCGTGCCGACGCGGACGCCACCCCGGTTCAGCGTCGCGTCGGACCGACCACTGATCACACAACTCCCGCGCTCGGTGATCGTGATCCAGTCGCCGTGGCGCCACACGCCCGGAAAGTGCTCGAAGTACGACGCGCGATAGCGCGATCCGTCGTCGTCGCCCCAGAAGCCGACCGGCATCGACGGCATCGGCTGCGTGATCACCAGCTCGCCCTGCCCGCCCACGACGGGCTGCCCGTTCTCGTCGAACGCGGCCACCGCGGCACCCAGGTAGCTGCACGGGATCTCGCCCTCCCACACGGGCGTCAGCGGACTCCCACCGACGAACGCCGAGCAGACGTCGGTGCCACCCGAGATCGGCGACAGCAATGCGTCGTCCGACACGTGCTCGTAGATCCAGGCGAACGCCTCGGCCGGCAACGGCGCGCCGGTCGAACCGATCGCACGGATCCGAGACAAGTCGAACTCGCTCGACGGGCGGAGACCGGCACGTTGACAGGCCGAGTAGTACGGCGCGCCGCCGCCGAACCAGGTGACCTGCTCGTCGGCGGCGAGCTGCCAGAGCGTCGAGGGCCCGGCGTGATTCGGGTCTCCGTCGAACGTGACGACGCGGGCGCCGAGGAGCAGACCCGACACGAGGTAGTTCCACATCATCCAGCCGGTCGTGGTGAACCAGAAGAAGACGTCGCCGGCGGTCATGTCGGCGTGGAGCCCGATCGTCTTGAGATGCTCGAGCAGGATGCCGCCGTGCCCGTGGACGATCGGCTTCGGGAGGCCGGTGGTGCCCGACGAGTAGAGGACGTACAGCGGGTGCTCGGGAACGACGTGTTCGAACTCGAGCGGGGCCGGGTCGTCCGCGAGCAGCTCGCGCCACGCCACGACGTCGGACGGCGGTGGCGTGCCCGGCAGGTACGGAACGTGCACGGTGGCAGCGACCGACGGCAGCCCCTCGCGGATCGCGGCGAGCTCATCGACTCGCGACACGTCACGCCGGCCGTACCGGTAGCCGTCGACCGCGAGCAGCACGGTCGGCTCGACCTGCCGGAACCGATCGAGCACCGCCTGCACACCGAACTCGGGCGCGCACGACGTCCAGATCGCGCCGAGGCTGCTCGCCGCCAGGAAGGCCACGATCGTCTCCGGCACGTGCGGCAGGTAGGCCGCGACCCGGTCGCCCCGGCCGACGCCGAGTCGAGCCAGGCCCGCGCGGGCGAGCCGCACCTGTTCGACGAGGTCGGTCCACGTCAGCTCGACCCGCTCGCGCGACTGGGAAACCCCGACGAGGGCCACGGCGTCGGGTCGCTCGGCTGCCACCCGGCAGATGTGTTCGGCGTAGTTGAGCCGGGCGCCGGGGAACCAGCGCGCGCCGGGCATCGATCGCGAGTCGAGCACGGCCTCGTACGGTGTCGCCGAGACGACCTCGAACCGGTCCCACACGGCCGCCCAACAGTCCTCCAACCCGTCGCTCGTCGACCACCGCCAGAGATCGCCGTAGTCGGCGAACCGGCGCCCGGAGCGTCGTTCGCATTCGTCGGCGAACCGGCCGAGCGCCGTGGCGCTGCGGGCATCGTCGCTGGGTGACCAGAGCACTCGTGGTGTCGACATCGCCGTCGAGCTTCGCACACGGCGCCCGGGGGCAGCCGGGTCGATCAGGTTCAGCGCAGACGTTCGGCGAGGCGGCCGACGAAGTGCGTCCAGCCCTCGACGTAGCCGTCACGCTCCTCGACCGACGATGCGGTCTGGCGGATCCGCATCGACGTCGAGTCGACCGACGACGACATCAGTTCGATCGACACCACGCTCTCGTCGTCGTCGTGATCCCACGACCACGTGAACTGCAGCCGAGCGGGTGGGTCGACGACGACGTAGCGGCCGCGCAGCGTCACGCCGGGTCCGTCCCACTCGAGGACGTACTCGCCGCCTTCGCGAGGATCGGTGCGGCCGCCGGTGGGCCACCACGTCGTCAGCAAGTCGATCCGGGTCAGGTACTCGAATACGACGTCGGACGGTGCCGGAAGCTCGAACTCGAGATCGACGTCGTCCACGGCGGCCACGCTAGTCGCCGCCCGCTCGACGCGAGCCCCGACCCCGTCGTACGTTGTGGGTATGGGTTCGATGGTGGAATTCGCAAGCAACGGTTCGACGGCACGCGGCTACCTGGCCGCTCCCGCCGGAGGCTCCGGCCCCGGCGTGATCGTGGTGCAGGAGTGGTGGGGTCTCGATTCGGGCATCAAGGAGATGGCCGACCGCCTCGCGGCTGCCGGATTCCTCGCCCTGGCCCCCGACCTCTACCACGGCGAACTGGCGGGCCACACCGAGATGGACAAGGCCGGCGAACTGATGACGAACCTGCCGATCGACCGAGCAGCGCGCGACATGAGCGGCGCCGTCGACTTCCTCGCCGGCCACGACGACACGACGAGTGACGGCGTCGGCGTGATGGGGTTCTGCATGGGCGGGATGCTCAGCTTCATCCTCGCCGCCGAGCGGCCCGATGCGGTGTCGGCCGTGGTGCCGTTCTACGGGTTCCCCACCGGCGACGACCAGCCCGACTACAGCACCATCACGGCGGTCATCCGGGGCCACATGGCCGAACACGACGACTTCTTCCCGCCCGCCGCAGCGGCCGAACTCGAAGCCGAGCTCCGACGAGTCGGCGTCGATGCCACCCTCACCGTGCACCCCGGCTCGGGCCACGCGTTCATGGCCCCGCACAACGCCCTCGGCACCCAGGACCAGGACCTCTACGACCAGATCTGGCCACAGGCCACGGCGTTCCTCCACGAACAGCTCGGCTGACCCGGAAATAACGGCTGTCCTGGCGCGACAGCGGTCAAGAAGCATCGTCGAATTGCCGAACAATTGGCAGACGTTCCCGTCCCTCGACCGTCGCCGCCCCGACATGACCGAAGCTCGCCATCCCCGACTCCCGCAGGACCCACGGTTCTACGAGACCGTGCTCGACCTGGTCCCGACACCCGTCCTCGTCGTCAACGCCGACGGCACGGTGTCGTACGGCAACCAGGCCTTGCTCGAACTGTCCGGATGGACCCTCGACGACGGGATCGGGATGCAGATGCTCGACGCCGTCCACCCCGACGACCTCCCGAGCGTCATGGAGGCGTACCAGGGCGTCGCGAGCGCGTCGGCGAACGATGCGACCACGAACGGTCCGTGGCTTCCGATCCGTTTCCGCATCATCGCTCGCGACGGACGGATCATCCCGATGGAGGCCACCGGCGTCAACGCCCTCGGTGACGGAGCGGTCGACGGGATCGTGTACCACGTGCGCAACTGCCGCGACGACGAACTCCTCGCCGAGGTGTTCGCCGGCGTCGCCTCGCACGACCCGGTCGCACAAGGGTGTGCGCCACTCGTCGAACGACTCGCGTTGCCGCCGCACGCGATGGCGGTGGCGGTGTTCGAACAGCATGCGAACGGCACGGCCCGCTGCGTCGTGGCGAGCGACGACGTCGTCGCAAAGCTCCCGGCGACGACCGTGTCACCCGTGCCGTGGGCGGGCCTGTCGACCGAGCCGGCCCGGACCGAACTCGACATGCTGCCAGCCGACGTCGCCGCCACGTTGCGCGAGGCGGGCTTCGGCTCGGTGTTTCACGCCGGCGCCCACTCCCCCGACTTCGACATGACGCTCCGGCTCGTCGCGTGCACGTCGGTCGATCACCCGTCGGTGCAGGGTCCGATCAGCCAGATCACCCAGGCGCGCGAACTCCTCAGCCTGATCGCGACCAAGGCGCACAACGACCGCACCATCGCGAGCAACGCGATGCGCGACGACCTCACGGGCCTGCCGAACCGACTCGGCCTGTCACACCGTTTCGACCGGATCATGGCGACGACCGACGACTGTGCGGTCATGTTCATCGACATCGACCGGTTCAAGCCGATCAACGACGTCTACGGCCACGCCGCCGGCGACCACGTCCTGGCCACCATCGCCGACCGGCTGGTGCGCGCCGTGCGCCCCGACGACTTCGTCAGCCGGATCGGCGGCGACGAGTTCGTCGTCGTGCTCACCGATGCCGCCGGCCGACTCGCTAACACCACGGTGCGCCAGTTGGCCGATCGGATCATCGCCGTCCTGAGCGAGCCGATCGGGTACGAGGGCCAGACGATCGAGGTCGGGGCCAGCGTCGGCATCGCACTCGGTCACCACCGCAACCTCGAGGAGCTGATCGCCAAGGCCGACGGCGCCATGTACCGCGCCAAGCGCGCCGGCGGCGATCGGCACCACGTCAGTATCGACTCCGCTGCCTGACGACGCGCTCCGACTGGGTTGCGCCCGAGAACCGGGGCCAGACTGGCGCCATGAGCGATCGCGATCCCATCTTCGACTGCCTCGACCGCTGGTTCGAACACCTGAACGGCGACCTCGAGGGCGGACTCGATTCGATCCTCCACCCCGACGTCGTGTTCCTGTCACCGATCGTCTACACGCCCCAGGAGGGGCGTGAGATCACCAAGATGTACCTGCGCGCTGCGGGGAGCACGCTCGCGGACGTCGACGCCGAGACCGACACCGGCAGCACGCCGTCGGCCATGGACGACGACAACAAGTTCAGCTACGTCAAGGTGATCCGCGAGGGGCACCACGCGATGCTCGAGTTCGAGACGACCGTCGATGGCAAGTACGCCAACGGCGTCGACATCATCACCTGCAACGACGACGGCCAGATCGTCGAGTTCAAGGTGATGATGCGGCCGCTCCAGGCGATCAACGCCGTGCACGCCGAGATGAAGGCGACCCTCGAGAAGCTTGCCGGCGGCTGAGCCGTCGCCCACGCCGACACGGCTGTCCGCCGAGTCCGTGTCCGGCAGGTGAACAGTCGGTTCGTGTCCCGGATCACGCTCGTTCTCGGGCGTAGCGTCACGCGTGTCCATGTCCGCACGACGACGTCGAGGCTCACGATGATCAAGCGCAGCAACGGTTCGACCACCAGCGGTCGGCCCACCAAGATCACCTTCGCCCTCCCCACCTCCGACTGTGATCAGCCGGTGTCGGTGGTCGGCGAGTTCAACGGGTGGGATCCACTCGCCCACCCCCTCAAGAAGCGCAGCAACGGCACCCGGTCGGTGTCGGTCGAGCTCGAACCCGGCCGCAGCTACCGGTTCAAGTATCTGGCCGACGACGGCTCGTGGCTCGTCGACCCCGACGCCGATCTCGTCGGCAACGACTACGCCGGCGTCGACTCGATCGTCGCCGCCTGACCCGAGCCGGTCAGCCGACCGGCAAGCCGAGCGAGCGGGCGATCACGAGTCGTTGGATCTCGCTCGTCCCCTCACCGATCTCGAGGATCTTGGCGTCGCGGTAGAAGCGCGCCATCGGCGTCTCCTCCATGAAGCCCATGCCACCGAGCACCTGGGTGCCGAGACGGACGGCGTCCATCGCCGCCTCCGTCGAGTAGAGCTTCGCCATGGCCGCGATCTGCCCGATCGGACGACCCTGGTCCTTGATCCACGCAGCCTTGTACGTGAGGTTGCGAGCGTTCTCGACCTGGACGGCGAGGTCGGACAGCTGGAACGCGAGCCCCTGGTTCGCGCCGATCGGCTTGCCGAACGCGATCCGGTCCTTGGCGTACTCGATCGACATCTCGAGTGCCGCCTGCGCACACCCGACGGCGAGCGCCGAGATGGCGATCCTGCCGTCGTCGAGGATGGTGAGGAAGTTGCGGAACCCCTCCCCCGGCTTGCCGAGCAGGTGGTGCTCGGGGACCCGACAGTCGTCGAGCGTGATGCCGTGGGTGTCGGAGGCGTGCCAACCGAGCTTGTGGTACGGCGGCTCGATGATCATGCCCGGGGTGCCGGCCGGCACGACGAAGGCCGAGATGCCGTCCTCGGTGCGGGCGGTGACGGTGGTGAGCGACGTGATGTCGGTGCCGCAGTTGGTGATGAACGCCTTCGAGCCGTTGATCACCCAGTCGCCGTCGACGAGTTCGGCGCGGGTCTTCGTGGCCCCGGCGTCGGATCCGCCATCGGGTTCGGTCAGGCCGAAGCCGCCGAGCGCCCGACCGGCGACGAGATCGGGCAGCCAGCGTTCCTTCTGGTCGGCGGTCCCGAACTGGAAGATCGGATTGGCACCGAGACCGACACCGGCCGACAGGGTGATGCCCATCGACTGGTCGACACGACCGAGCTCCTCGATCGCGACGCACAGCGAGGTGAAGTCGCCGCCGGCACCGCCGTACTCCTCGGGGAACACGATCCCGAACAGCCCGAGCTCGCCCATCTGCCGGACCACGTCGACGGGGAAGTGATGGTCGACGTCCCACTGGGCGGCGTGCGGCGCGATCTCGCCTTCGGCGAACTCGCGGACGGTCGAACGGAGCATCTCGTGCTCCTCGGTCAGCTCCCATGCCATAGCCGCAACCTTAACGCAGCCTAAGTTCTCGGGCGAGACCCAGATGGGGTCAGGCACCTTCTGGCCGACGACCTGGCGGCTCCATCGACCTGAGAGGCCAGAAGGTGCCTGACCCCATCTGGAGGTAAGGTCCGCGAACGTGCATCGGCTGTTGCGGGCGTTCCTCGATGCGACCGAGGGTCGCTTCCCGCCGGTCGACGGTGGGGTGACCCATGTCGATCCACCCGGGCGCGTTCACGGCGTCGTCGCGTTCACCGGGCACACGTACGTGATGGCGCCAGCGCCGATCTGGCCCTCCGACGACATCGACGTGCCGCCGCCCGACGGGTACGGCGGGTCGCACGACCCCCGCTACGTGTCGTGGCTCGCGCGGGATGCCGCCGAGATCGGTGTCCTCGACGCCGTGCTGTTCGCACGCGGGACGGGCGCCGGTTCGGCGAGTCTGGGGCGCACCGATCGGCACGACGACCACCACCGTGTCGATCACGCCCGGTCGATCCGCGACGACGTGCGCGTCTACGGCGACGAGCGCGGCTTCGTCACCTTGTCGACCGGCCTCGTCGGCCGAACCGAGTTCGGCGTCGAGGCCGATCCGGCGGGTCACGATCTCGGCTGGGGCCGCTCCCTCGTTGCCGACGCGCTCGGCCTGATCCCCGACGGCGAGCCGGTGTTCGCCGCCGTGTCCCCCGGCAACGCCCGGTCGATGCGAGCCTTCCTCGCCGTCGGCTTCACCCCCATCGGCAGCGAACAACTCTGGGTCGTCTGAGCCCAGGATGCGGCCGGCGTCACGGCTCGGGGGTGATGGTGGCCAGCCGCCGCCCTGCCTCGTCGTACGAGGTCACCTCGATGGGCACGGCCGACACGGGAGCGACGACATCGACGACCCAGAACCGTCGATCGAACCGGCCGCTCAGGTCGGTCGCCGCTGCCTCGGCGACGGTTCCATCGTCGAACTCGACGCCCACCGTCGCAGCCGCCGCAGACACGGTTCCCGACAGCACGGTCGTGCTCATGGGTGAACCGTCGGCGACGACGCTGTTCACCTGCTCCAACGTGATGCCCTGGACATCTGTGTCGATCGGGGCGCAACACATCGGAGAACCATCGAGCGCTGTCGACCAGTAGTCGCCGGATTGCTGCGCGCTCAGGTGAGCTCCGGACGAACTCCGAGCGACAAGAACGAGATCGTCACCCAGCGGAGCCTCCGGCAGTTTCGACGATGTCACGACGAGCAGCTCGGCGAGGAGTCGACGAGCGTCCACGCCGAACGCACCGGAATCCCTCACGACGATGGCCTGATCGCCGAGTCGGCGGACTGCGGTCCAGCCACCGGTGATCGGATCATCGACGCTCCAGGTGCGCCCGCCGACCACGATGGTCTCGCCGCTGGCGGCAGCACCTGCGCTGACGGTAACCGACAGGCGTTCGAAGGTACCGCTGACCCGCTCGTTGCCGTACCGGACCGTCCGGTCGGTGCGCGTCGACGTCGAGTCGTCCCACGAGGCGTACATGTACGCCAGTCCGTCCGGAATGTCACCGAGGAGCACCCACTCGTCGTCCTCGAGCGTCTCGACTGCGCTGAGCATCCTCGTCATCAGGACGGCGTCGACGAAGGTCGGGGCGTCATCGTCGCCCCGAGTTGCGATCGCAGCAACGCCGGCGACGACGATGATCGCGACCGCGGCAACGAGTAGCGCCGACCACCGACGCCCGGTGCTCGCGACCGACCGCTCGCTCGTCGGTGCCGCGGACAGTGCGAGGACTTCGTCCAGGCGCTCGGGACGCCCGTCGACCTCGTCGGCGAGACACGAGTAGTACTGCCGCAGCCTCTCATCCAGGTCGAGGGTCATCGGCCGAGCTCCTTCCTCAGTCGGTCGAGCGCCCGCTGGGCGCGAGTTCGAACCGTCGATCGACTCACTCCGACTACAGCCGCTATCTCGACATCATCCAGATCCTCGAGATATCGGAGCGCGAGCACGACTCGGTCGTCGCGGCTCAGTCGGCGAAGCGCCGAGTCGAGGTCGTGATCGAGGGAGCGAACGGGCGCCTCCACGATTGCCGGGCGTTCCGTCGGCGCGTTCCGCGCCGTTCTGAGCCGCCGATGGTGGGAATGGCAAGCGTTCACGATCGCCGTCCGCAAGTAGGCGGCATGCTGCTCGACGTCAGCCCAGTTGCGATGGAGTGCGATGAACGCTTCCTGGACGACGTCATCGGCGACTTCGGCGTCGCGCGTCAGGACGTACGCCAGCCGGACCATCGCGTTGCGGCGGGTGCGATACAGCTCGGCCACGCCTGCGTCACACTCCGTCGCGTCGGCCCCGACGGTCACGTCACCCATTTCGCTCCACACCCTCTCTGACGTCCGAGCCTCTCGAACTGTCTCACCCGGTTCCGGCGCAGTCGATCGTCCCGGCGACGCTTCAGTCGGCGGGGGTGATCGTGACCACGGGTTGGTCGAGGGCGACTTGGCTGCCCGCGGCGACGTGGACGGTCTCGACGTCGCCGTCGACGGGGGCGGTGAGGGCGTGTTCCATCTTCATCGCCTCGACGATGGCCACCGTCTGACCTGCCGCGACCGTCGCCCCCTGCTCGACCGGCACGGCGATGACCGTGCCGGGCATCGGACTGCGGACCACGCCGTCGCCCGGGCCACCGGCCGCGCCGTCGTCGTTGCCCCGGTGCACGACCTCGTCGAAGATCCAGGTGTCGCCGCCGACGGTGACGAACCAGGTGTCGCCGCGTCGGTCGACCGTCACGGCGGAGCGCACGCCGTCGACGACAATGGCGCTCGGACCGTCGAGTGACCCGGCGCACTCGACCTCGCGCTCCCCCGTCACGTCGCCGGCCAGTCGCCAGCGGCCGTCGCCGACCGGCGAGACGATGACCTCGATCCGATCGGCACCCGGCTGGTCGAACTCGCGTCGCACCGACCGCTCGACGCCGTGGCGCCAACCGACGAGCGCGGTCCAGGGGTCGGCCGACGATGCTCGCTCGAGGAGCGGTGCGATCGCCGCCGCAGCCGCGGCAGCCGCTGCGTCGGGACCGCTGCGCTCGGCGACGTCGTCGAGGTGGCGTTCGACGAGCCCGGTGTCGAGTCGTCCGGCCCGGACGTCGTCGAGCGACAGCAACCGACGCAGGAACCCGACGTTGGTGGTGACGCCGGCGAGCACCGTGTCGGCGAGCGCGCGATCGAGCGTCTGCAACGCCTCGGCTCGGTCGGCACCCCAGGCGATCACCTTGGCGAGCATCGGGTCGAAGTTGCTGCCGACGACGGTGCCGGCGGCAACGCCGGAGTCGACGCGCACGCCGTCGAGATCGGGCTCCCGGTAGCCGACGATCTCACCACCCGTCGGCAGGAAGCCACGCGCCGGATCTTCGGCGTACACGCGCACCTCGACGGCGTGGCCGTCGAACGTCAGCTCGTCCTGCGCCTTCGGGATCGGCTCGCCGGCGGCGATGCGTACCTGCCACTCGACCAGATCGACGCCGAAGATCGCCTCGGTCACCGGATGCTCGACCTGGAGGCGGGTGTTCATCTCCATGAAGAAGAACTCGTCGGGGCGGTCGGACGACACGATGAACTCGACGGTGCCGGCGCCGACGTACCCGCACGCACGAGCCGCATCGACCGCCTGCTGCCCCATCGCTGCCCGCGTCTGCGGCGTCAGCAGCGGCGAGGGTGCCTCTTCGACGATCTTCTGATGGCGCCGCTGCAGCGAGCACTCGCGCTCGGCGAGGTGCACGACGTTGCCGTGGGTGTCGGCGACGACCTGGATCTCGATGTGGCGAGGGTTCGTCACGAACCGTTCGACGAGCAGGGTGTCGTCGCCGAAGCTGTTCGTCGCCTCACGTCGGGCGGACGCGATCGCGTCGGCCAGGCCGCCCTCGTCGTCGACCAAGCGCATGCCCTTGCCGCCACCGCCGGCCGACGGCTTGAGCAGCACGGGGAAGCCGACCTCGCGGGCCGCATCGGCCAACGCTGCGTCGTCGAGGCCGGCGCCGCTCGACCCCGGCACGGTCGACACGCCGGCGGCGGCGACGGTCGCCTTGGCGGCGATCTTGTCGCCCATCGCCTCGATCGCCCCGGCCGGCGGCCCGATGAAGGTGACACCGGCGTCCGCGCACGCTCGCGCCAGGGCCGGGTTCTCCGACAGGAAGCCGTAGCCGGGGTGGATCGCCTGGGCACCGGCCGCGCGGGCGGCGGCGATCACGTCGTCGACCGACAGGTACGACCCGATGCGGACCGATCGGTCTGCCGCCCGGCGGTGAACACCGGCCTCGTCGGCATCGGTGTACACGGCGACCGACGCGATACCGAGCTCGCGAAGCGTGCGCGCCACTCGGACGGCGATCTCGCCCCGGTTGGCGATCAGCACGGTGTCGAACGTCATCGTCATCACATCCGGAAGACGCCCCAGGCGACGTCGTCGAGCGGGGCACCACCGACGGTCGACAGGGCGAGGCCGAGCACGTCGCGGGTCTGGTCGGGTTCGATGATGCCGTCGTCCCAAAGGCGGGCGGTCGAGTAGTAGGGGTGCCCCTGGTGTTCGTACTGCTCGCGGATCGGAGCCTTGAACGCCTCCTCCGCCTCGGGCGACTCGAAGTCGCCGCGGAGGGTCGCCAGCACCGACGCCGCCTGCTCGCCGCCCATCACCGAGATGCGCGAGTTCGGCCACATCCAGAGGAACCGAGGTGAATAGGCCCGGCCGCACATCGAGTAGTTGCCGGCGCCGAACGAGCCGCCGATGACGACGGTCAGTTTCGGGACCCGGCACGTGGCGACCGCGGTGACCATCTTGGCGCCGTGCTTCGCGATGCCGGCATTCTCGTAGTCGCGTCCGACCATGAAGCCGGAGATGTTCTGGAGGAAGACGAGCGGGATGCCGCGCCGGTCGCACAGCTCGATGAAGTGGGCGCCCTTCTGGGCGGACTCACCGAACAGGATCCCGTTGTTGGCGACGATGCCGACCGGGTGCCCCCAGATGTGCGCAAACCCGGTGACGAGCGTGCTGCCGTAGTTCTCCTTGAACTCGCTGAAGCGCGAACCGTCGACGACGCGGGCGATCACCTCACGCACGTCGTACGGGTGGCGGCTGTCGGTGGAGACGACACCGGTGAGCTGCGTCGGGTCGACCGCCGGCGGTTCGGGTGCGAGCATCTCCCACGGCGGAGCGGCGGACGGCGGCAGTGTGGCCACGATGTCGCGAACGATCTGGAGGGCGTGGCGGTCGTCCTCGGCGAGGTGATCGACGACGCCCGACACGTGGCTGTGCACGTAACCGCCGCCCAGATCTTCGGCCGATACCTCCTCACCGGTCGCCGCTTTCACGAGCGGCGGCCCTCCGAGGAAGATCGTGCCCTGGTCGCGCACGATGATCGCCTCGTCCGACATCGCCGGCACGTACGCGCCGCCGGCCGTGCACGAGCCGAGCACGGCGGCGATCTGGGCGATGCCCTTCGACGACATCTGCGCCTGGTTGTAGAAGATCCGCCCGAAGTGCTCGCGGTCGGGGAACACCGAATCCTGCTCGGGGAGGAAGGCGCCGCCGGAATCGACGAGGTAGATGCACGGCAGGTGGTTCTGGAGGGCGACCTCCTGTGCCCGCAGGTGCTTCTTGACCGTCACCGGGTAGTAGGTACCGCCCTTGACCGTGGCGTCGTTGGCGACGATCACACACCGACGGCCCGACACCTGACCGACGCCGGTGATGATGCCGGCCGCAGGTGCGTCACCGCCGTACATGTCGTGCGCCGCCAGCCCCGACAGCTCGAGGAACGGGGTGCCGGGGTCGAGCACGCCGTCGACCCGGTCGCGAGGGAGCAACTTGCCCCGCTCGACGTGCCGGGTGCGTGACCGCTCCGAGCCGCCGAGTCGGGCGGTCGCCGAGACCGATCGCAGGTCGTCGATCAATGCGTCGAAGCGTGATCGGTTCGCGGCGAACGTGTCGGCGTTCGGGTCGCAGGTCGTCGTCAACACCGGCCAGTCGGGCACGAGGGGACCTTAACGCCGACTAAGCACCGTGTCGAGATCGAACGGCTTCCGCCACCTGAGCGGAGGTTAAGGTCGGATGCGATGACGGCGACCGGCCCCGCCCCGACCGGACGCGGCGCGAGCACCCGACGCCGCGAGTTGATCGCGATCGCCGCCGACCTGTTCGCCGAGCACGGCTTCGCGAACGTCACGGTCGACGACATCGGCCGAGCGGCCGGGGTGAGCGGTCCGGCGTTGTACCACCACTTCGACGGAAAAGAAGCCCTGCTCGGCGAGATGCTCGTCGACATCAGCGAGTACCTCCTCGAGGGTGGCCGAGCCGTCGCTTCGGAGGGCACAGACGTCGTCGAGCGACTGATCCGGTTCCACGCCGAGTTCGCCGTCGACCAGCCCTCGCTGATCACGGTCCACTTCCGCGATCTCGTCCACGCCCGGCCCGACGACGAGGCGCGCGTGCGCTCGATCCAGCACGACTACGTCGAGGTCTGGCGCACGGCGCTGCACGAACGCGACCCGTCGCTCGACCCGGCCACGACGCTCGCTGCGGTTCATGCTGCGTTCGGACTGATCAACTCGACACCGCACAGCGGCCGGCTCCCCCGCGAGGCGATGCTCGACCTGCTGTCCGAGATGGCGACGGCGGCGCTGTTCGCCACGACACGCCACTGATCGAGCACGCAGAGCACCCAACCAGAAGAATTCTTCACGCAACGTCGCAATTGCGTTGCTCCGACCACCCGCCACCGGACAGAATCGGCACACCGGTCGGCAGACCGATCTGCGACACGGACGGGCACGGTGCCCTTCCGACCTGGGACAGCAACGGTCGACTGCCGCCAGCGGTGTCACCCCTCCTCACCGAGGGGTGGCGGCGCGCCCCGGGTCAGCCGACCGGTTCGGGAACCCGCCCGCCCATCAGATCGACGAAGTTGTCGTGATAGAAGGCGTGGCGATCGGCCTCGGAGCACCCCTCCATCGACCGCTCGAAGCGCTCGATCGGACGGCGCCCACCCTCGACGTGCGGATAGTCGCTCGAGAACAGCACGGTCTCGACGCCCGCCTGATCGATGATCCAACCGACATCCTCGGTCGGGTACGGCGTGAACTTCATCTGACGGCGGACGTACTCGCTCGGGCGCATCGACAGCGTCTGCAGCCGTTCCTCGTGGCGGGCGAACGCCTCGAACGCCGATTCCATCTGCCGCATCCACGACGGCACCCAGATCGCACCCTGTTCGATCACCCCGATCTGCAACGTCGGGAACCGTTCGAACACCCCGTCGAAGAGCATCGTCGCGAGCGTTTGGGCCGGCGGGCCGGGGATGGCCATGTAGTCGACGGAGCGGAAGTTCTCCTCGCCGCCGTGGAAGTCGGGCGGTACCGGCAGTCCGTTGTCGAAGTAGTGCGGGTCGAGCAACTGCCCGGTACCGCCGACGTGGAACACGATCGGCACGCCCGCCTCCTGTGCCGCAGCCCAGACCCGGTCGAGCCCGACGTGGCTCGGCGAGTGGCTCGGCGGGCATCCCGATGCGACCAGCAGGGCGCCGGCGCCCATCTCGATCGCCTCGGCGGCGAGTTCGGCGGCCTCGTCGATGTAGGCGAGCGGCACGTACATCGTCGAGAGCAGACGCTGATCGACCGAGCAGAACTCGGCCATCGCGCGGTTGTGGGCCCGGGCGGCACCGATCGCCAGGTCTCGGTCGCCCGAGTGCTCCCACTCGAACAGGCGCGAGTTGTGGAAGGTGTTGAACACCAGCTGGCTCGCGAAGCCGAGCAGGTCGAGCGCGCGTGGCCGATCGTCGGCCAGGAACGAGCCGGTCGCCGCGAAGTTCTTGCGCAGCATGATCTCGTCGGCCTCGACCGCTCGGTACTCGTCGGATCGGTGCGTGTCGGCGAGGCGATCGAACGCAGCGGTCAGGTCGTCACGCCGCTCGAGCAGGTCGTCGGACTGCTGGAGTTCGTTGCCGCCCGGATAGCTGAGGATCTCGATCCGATCCCGGATCGCCGGGTCGGCGTGGTCGTACAACCACGTCGGCGTTTCCATGATGTGGGCGTCGGCGTCGTGGACGACGAGCCCGGTCGAGTTGTAGGCCATGGACGATTCTCGCGCCACCGGACCGTGCTCATCGTGTCGTGCTCTCGCGCCCGACGCCGGACTCAGGGCACGGTGACGCCGACGCCGGCGGCCACCGCGCGGCGGGACCGTTCGGCCGACTCCCAACAGTCGCAGCCGGCCATGTGGTCGTTGACGACACCCATCGCCTGCATGAAGGCGTACATCGTGGTCGGCCCGACGAACGACCAGCCTCGCTTCTTCAGCTGCTTCGACAGCATCGTCGACGTGTCGGTGGTCGCCGGCACCTCGGTGACCGGCTCGTCGAGGAAGGTGGCGTGGGGCCAGAAGAAGGCGGCGAGCGAGCCGTGTTCGTCGATCAGCTCGAGGGCGCGCTGCGCGTTGTTGATCGTCGACCGGATCTTGCCCTGATGACGCACGATGCCGGCGTCGGCGAGCAGCCGCTCGACGTCGCCCTCACCGAACGCGGCGACCTGCTCGATGTCGAATCCGGCGAATCCGGCACGGAAGTTGTCGCGCTTGCGGAGGATCGTCAGCCACGAGAGCCCCGACTGGAATCCCTCGAGGCAGATCTTCTCGAAGAGTCGGGTGTCGTCGGCCACGCCGACCCCCCATTCGTGGTCGTGGTAGTCGAGATAGTCGGCGGGCTCTGCGCCCCAGCTGCAGCGTGCGACGCCGTCGTCGCCCGTGATGACGTTCATGACGGCCAGTCAATCACGGGCGCGAACGGGGCCGGGTCCGATGCGGTCCACCGTCCGCGTCGGCACCCGACCCCTGCCTCCCCCATGCGACGCGAAGCGATTGCGATCGTCGGAGGTGTTCGGTGGTTCCCGTCAGGCTGCGATCCGTTGCAGCGCCTCGTTGATCAGCTCGCGAGCGGCGGCGGCGACGGGCTCGACCGACGCCTCGCCCGTCATCGTCGCCATCAGACCCGGGTCCATCGAGTCGACGGCGACCTGACCGTCGACCTCGCGCACGATGACGTTGCACGGCAGGAGCACTCCGATGAGCGGCTCGGCGTCGAGCGCGGCGGCCGCCAGGTCGGGGTTGCAGGCGCCGACGATGACGTATCGGTTCATCTCCTTGCCGATCTTGTCGTGCAGCGTCTGCTGCAGATCGACCTCGGTCAGGGTGCCGAATCCGACCGCTGCGAACTCGGTCTTGACCTTCGCCAGCACCTCGTCGAACGGTCCGTCGACGACGATCGATTCTTCGAACACCATGGCAGCACCTCCTCCATCGGCGGTTGTTCTCCCGATTGTTCGCGCAAACCCCGGCGGGCCACCAGGGCAGTTGGTCCCTCGTCGGATCTCGTCGCCAGGTCGTGTCGTCAGGTCGTGTCGTCGGCGAGCGTCAGGTGCCGCTCGAGTCCGCGGACGGCGGCCCACAACGTGTCGTTGATCGGCGTCGGCACACCGGTCTCGCGCCCACCGCGGCAAACCGCACCGTGCATGACATCCACCTCCGTGCGGCTGCCCTTCATCACGCTCTGGAGCATGGATGCCTGGAACCCGTACGGCAGACCGTCCCACGCACGTCGCCACGGTTCGGCCGGATCGGTGGTCGACACCGCGACGTCGAGCGCTCGGGCGACGGCCATCGCCTCGGCCACCGTGGCGATCGCCATCGGCTCGACGTCGGGGTGCACCGACAGCTCGCCGTACGGGAGCCGAGTCAGGGCGCTCCACGCCCCGGTTGCGACATTGACGAACAACTTCTCCCACATCATCGATCGGATGTCGTCCGACACGTCGGTCTGCATGCCGGCGTCGCCGAACATGTCGGCGATGTGCTCGATCCGCTCCGACCGGCGACCGTCGAGTTCGCCGATCGTCGTCCGCCGCCCGGCGATGCCGTACTCGACGAGACCCGGCTCGACGATTCGGCCACCGACGAAGGTCCGGCCGGCGACGACGGGCTCGGCACCGACGACGTCTGCGATGAGCTCCTCGCAGCCGACACCGTTCTGGAGGGTGAGGACCGTCGTGCGTTCGCCGATCACCGGTCGTGCGGCACGGATCGCGGCCTCGGTGTCGAACGACTTGACCAGCACGATCGCCAGATCGGCGAGGTCGTGGCCCGCGTACCCGGTGTCGACATCGACGGCCACCGTCCGCACCGTGTCACCGTCGTCGAGCCGCAAGCCCTCGGCACGGATGGCCGCGACGTGCGCTTCGTTCCGGGTCACCAGGAGGACACGGTGGCCGGCGAGCGAAAGGGTCCCACCGATGGCCGACCCCAACGATCCGGCACCGATGACGACGACGTTCACCCGGTCGACGGTACCGCGCCCGAGCGCGGTCGACGAACGCCGTGCGACGGTGCCGGCGACGTGAAACACTGCTGCTCATGACACGCGCAGTCGCCCGGTCGGTGGCGCTCCTCGCCCTCGTCGCGTGCGCCGCCTGCGAATCGAGCGATCCGAACGACGACGTGCCGTCGGCCGCATCGGTGTACGTCGCGGTCATCCGGCATCTCGACATCGCTCCGCCGGGCGCCGATGAGGAGCGGCCGATCGTTTATGTCGCCGACATGAACAGCGACCCCCTCGACCTCGAGACCCAGGTGGAGGTGATCGGCGAACTCGAAGCCGATGTCGACGTCCGGTTCGTCGACGACATCGAGGCGGCGGTCGACACCGACGACGGTGCCATGGCCGGCCCGGACGACGGTTGGCTCGTGGCCGTCGGTACGCCGGTCGTCGACGCTCAGGCCGACCTGATCACACTCCGGGTCGAGGCGAGCGAACCCGACGACGAACCGATCGCCTGGCAGGTGCGACTCGACGTGCACGACGACGTCACCGTCGTCGAGTCCGAAGAGCTCGACGCCGAACTCCTGGTCCCGCCGGTCTCGCCGTGACGACCCCGGAGTCGACGGCGACGGCGGAGGGCGGCGACGGCCCCGACGCCGCCGCACCGACGCCGACGCGGGCGTCCCCGTTCCGGCGCGTCGACCGGTGGCTGTTCGGGACCGGGCACATCGCAGCGCTCACCCGGGTGCACAGCGTGCACAGCGCGGCCGAGTCGTGTTTCGTGGTGTCGCTGGCCGGCTCGATCTTCTTCTCGGTGTCGCCGGACGCAGCGCGGCCGCGGGTGTTGCTGTTCCTCACGTTGACCCTGGCGCCGTTCCTCCTGGTCGCCCCGTTCCTCGATCCGGTCGTCCGGCGTGTCCGAGGCGGGTTGTCGGCCACGATCATCGTCACCTTCGTCGTGCGCGCGGCGCTCGCGCTCGCGATCGCCCAACAGCTCCGGACTCTCGCCCTGTTCCCACTGGTGTTCGCCTCGCTCGTGACGTCGAAGGCCTACTCGATCGTCCGGAACGCGGCGGTTCCCGCCCTCGTCGACGATGCCGACCAGCTCGTCGACGCCAACGCACGGATCTCCCGCACGGCAACCATCACGGGGGCGTTGTCGGCGTCGGCCGCATTGGCCCTGTTCACGGTGGCCTCCGCCGAGGCGACACTCGTCCTCGCTGCCGTGGTGCACGTCGCCGGTGCCCTGCTCACCGTCCGGGTCGGCCGGATCAACGCCCCGTCGCGCGCTGCCGAACAGGTCGCGCTCGTCGAACTCGACCAGCCCGACGTCAGCGACGCGGTCGCCGACATGATGGCGTTGCGTGCCGCCGCCGGCTTTGCGCTCTTCCAGTTCGGCTTCTCGTTGCGATCGGCGGGCGAGCCGGCCTGGGTCCTCGGTGCGATCATCGCCGGCAACTCGGTCGGGGCCTTCGTCGGGACGTTCTTGGCCCCGGTCCTGCGTCGCCGTCGTCCCGAACGAACGATGTTCACCGTCGTGTTGATCGCCGCTGCGACCGCAGCGGCGATCGGCGGCCTCTTCTTCGGCCGCGCCACCCTGTTGGTGACGATCGTCGTGCTGGGTGCCTCGGTCAGCATCGGACGGCGAGCCCTCGACGCGACGATCCAGGCCCAGGCGCCCGATGCTCGAACCGCCGGCGCCTATGCGCGGATCGAAACCCGACTCGAACTCGCCTGGGTGCTCGCCGCCTGCCTCGCCGTCGCGATCCGTGTCGACAGCTGGGTCGGGGTGCTCGTGCTCGCCGGCTTCCTCGCCGGCGCAGCCGTCGTCCACATCGTGCGGACGAGTCGACCAGCGCACGCCGCCGCCGAACAGACGCCACTCGACCTGCGATTGCTGCATCGCGCCGAGGTCTTGGCGAACCACGGTTTCCACGACGAGGCGGTCGTGATCGCCCGGGCCGTGGCCGATGGCCGAACCGACGTCTCCGCCGACACCGACGTCGGCGGCGTCGACCCCGACGAGGCCGCACGCCATGCGATCGACGACGCGCGGGCGGCCGCCCGCGCACGCCGACGTTGATCGACGCCGAACCGGCGTCAACCCCGCAGGGCGTGCTTCTGGATCTTCCCCATCGCGTTTCGCGGCAACTCCTCGACGCGGCGGATCTCGCGTGGGCGTTTGTGGACCGACAGCGATCCGGCGACCAGATCGATGAGTTCGGTCGGGTCGACCGGCGCTCCGACCACGTACGCCACGATGCGTTCACCCAGGTCGTCGTCGGGCACGCCGACGACGGCGCACTCGTCGACGGCTGGATGAGCGAGCAGCGCCGTCTCGATCTCACCGGCGCCCACCTTGTAGCCACCGCTCTTGATGATGTCGATCGACGTCCGGCCGACGATGCGGTGGAACCCGCCGGGGTCGATCACCACGGCGTCGCCGGTGACGAACCAACCGTCGTCGGTCATGGCCTCGGCCGTCGCATCAGGGCGGTTCAGGTACTCGTCGAACAGGGTGGTGCCCCGCACCTGCAACCCGCCGATCGTCTCACCGTCGTGCGGAACGTCGGCGCCGTCGTCGGCGCGCAGCCTGGTTTCGACCCCGGCGATGGGCACGCCCACCCAACCGGGGCGGCGCTCGCCGTCGTGGCGTGTCGACAGGGTGATCATCGTCTCGGTCATCCCGTAGCGCTCGATCGGCTCGTGCCCGGTCAGGCTTCGGATGTCGTCGAAGACCGGCACGGACAGCGGCGCGCTGCCCGACACCAGCAGACGTGCACCCGACAGCGCCGCAGCGTCGTCGGGCGACGACACCACTCGGTGCCACACCGTCGGCACCCCGAAGTACATCGATCCGTCCGCCGCCGCATAGCGATCCGGGAACGGTCGGCCGGTGTGCGTCAGCCGACAGCCGACTCGCAGTGCCCCGAGCACGCCGAGCACCAATCCGTGCACGTGGAACAGCGGAAGCCCGTGCACGAGGTGGTCGTCGGGCGTCCAGCCCCACGCGTCGGCGAGACCGTCGAGGCCGGCGGCGACGGCTCGCCGAGGGATCACGACGCCCTTCGGGAGGCCGGTCGTGCCGGACGTGTACATGATCAGCGCCGTGGCGTCGTCGGTGATCGTCCCCGGCAGCGACGAGCCCGCCTGCGCCCCTCGGTCCGCTGTCGGACGCACACGCGGGAGGTCGACCTCCGGCCAGTCCGGGTCGCCGATCAGGAGGGTGGCTCCGGAGTCGCGGAGGATGTGCCCCCGTTCGACCGGACCGGCGTCGATCGGGACCGGCACGGCAGCGACGCCGGCCCGAATCGCGGCGACGACGGCGATCACCGTGTCGAGGGTCGGCGCTCCCGGGATGGCGACTGCGTCGGTCCCGATGAGCTCGCCTCCCAGCCGGTCGGCTCGCGTTCGCAGCTCGCTGAGATGCACGGTCGCGCCGTCGACCGTGATCGCCGGGTCAGCGTGCTCCTGATCGAGTGCGGTGAGCAGCGTCATGGCGCCATGGTGCCAGGCCGACGCCGGCGACTCGCGATCAGGTCCGACGCAGCGGAAGCTCCGAACAGAATCGTCCGGATAACAGCTGCGTTTCGTCAAGACGCCCGGATTCGCTGCCGATGAAGTCAGGAGACGCCGCTCGGCGTGCGGACGCCCGCCCCCGCCGCACCGAGCCACGACGACGATGACGACACACCGACTCGACCACCGACACGCCATCTGGGCCATTGCCATCGCGTTCGTCGTCGGGATCGGCGCCTACGTCGTGCCGAACTCGGTGGCCGAGGATGCGATCGAGAACACGGCGATTGCTGCCATGTTGCTGTTCGGGGCAATGGCCACGACCGACCTGACGCAACACCGCCGTGCCTGGCGCTGGATCCTCGCCGGCAACGCCATGTTCCTGCTGGGTGACACGATCTACTCGCTGCTCGAGCGGGTGCTCGGGTCCGACCCGTATCCGAGCATCGCCGATGTGGCGTACATCGCCGGCTACCCCATGATCGGACTCGGCCTGATCATGATGGGACGAACCGGGAGTCCCGAGCGCAATCGCGGCGCCTGGGTCGACGCCGCGATCGTGGCCCTCGGCGCCACCGCGCTCATGTGGGCGCTGGTGATCGCTCCGACGGTCGGCGACACCGATGCCGCCCCGATGGAGCGGTGGGTCGCACTCTTCTACGCATCGGGCGACCTCGTGTTGATCGCAGCGCTGGCCGTGCTCTTCGGACGGGAGATCTCACCGACCCGGTCGTCAGGAGCGCTCATGCTGTCGCTGCTGTCGTTGGTGGCGGCCGACGTGCTCTACGCCGTCTCGGAGCTGAGGGACTCGTTCACCGTCGGCAACTACGTCGACTCGCTCTGGCTCATCTCGTACGCGGCCGTCGCCGTGGCAGTCGTCGACCACGAGGCGGCCGATCGGCCGACGCCGATCGAACGGCGCGGCCCCCGACTCACCGCGGCCCGTTCGGTGACGTTGATGTTGTGTGCCGTCGTCGCACCGGTCGTGCTCCTGTTCGAGATGCAGTCGGGCAACACCGAGCACGCCGTCGCGTTGATCGTCGCCACGATCGCGATCTTCATCCTGGTCGTGATCCGCCTGCAGCTGGTCGCCGACGAGCTCGAAGTCAGCCGCCTCGAGCTCGCCCACGAGGCCGCACACGACGGTCTGACCGGCCTCGCCAACCGCAAGCGCTTCCTCGCCGAGGTGGCCGCAGCGATCGACGACGATCGCCACGAGGCGGTCGTGCTGTACCTCGATCTCGACGACTTCAAGACGGTCAACGACGTCCATGGTCATCCGGTCGGCGACGCGCTCCTGATCGAGATCGCCGATCGGCTGCGCACCATCACCGACGAGGAAGACCACGTGGCGCGACTCGGCGGCGACGAGTTCGCCGTGCTGCTCGTCGACGGTCGGGCCACTCGCGCTTCGCTGCTCGCCGAGGAGCTGCTGGCACTCCTTCGACGGCCGGTCGAGCTGCCGCAGACGGTCGTGCACCCGGCAGCGTCGCTCGGCATCGTGCAGATCGACGGCGAACGAGACGTCGACGAACTCATGCGTCGCGCCGACGTCGCAATGTACAGCGCGAAGCGAGCCGGGAAGGACCGCTGGCGGCCGTTCGCCGCCGACGCGAGCGAAGGGGCGCGGACCTCGCTCGAGCTGCGGACCGATCTGCCGTACGTGGTCGAGCGCGACCAGCTGACCGTCGAGTACCAGCCGGTCGTCCTGCTCGACGACGACAGCATCGTGGCGTTCGAGGCGCTGGTTCGCTGGGATCACCCGGTCCACGGCCGCATCATGCCCGACCGCTTCATCCCGATCGCCGAGGAGTCGCGCCTGATCGACGAGATCGGCCGATGGGTCCTCACCTCGGCTGCCTGCACCGTTGCCGACTCCGTGGGCCGGTCGGTCGACGTGTCGGTCAACATCAGTCCCCGCCAGCTCGAACGATGGGGCTTCATCGACGACGTGCGCAAGGCGCTCGCGACGAGCGGTCTCGATCCTCGCCGACTGGTGATCGAGGTCACCGAGAGCGCCAGCATCGATCAGGTCGACCAAGTCGTCGCCGTACTCACGGCGGTCCGGTCACTCGGCGTTCGTGTCGCCCTCGACGACCTGGGCGCCGGATTCGCATCGCTGCGCCACCTCGGCACCCTGCCGATCGACATCGTCAAGCTCGACCGCTCGTTCATGCGACGCCCGATGCAAGAGCGCGATCTACTCCCCGGCCTGATCGAGCTGATCCGAGCGCTCGAGCTGATCCCGGTCGTCGAAGGCGTCGAGACGCGCGCCCAGCACGATCTGGCGATGCGCCTCGGTGTTCGACTGGCGCAAGGCTTCCGTTATGGCGCTCCGGCCCCGTTCGCAGAAGCGTGGTCGATGGTCGATACCCCGCGACGACCACTCGACGAAGTGGTCTCGCGCTAGTCGGACGAGCGGCTGAAGCGCTGCGCCGGCGTGGAGCAATCGGCTCCGACGATCCGACCGGCAGCACGATCGGAGCGTTCGACGAGGGCCTCGTAGACGCGGGCGGCCAGTTGCCTCGAGCGGTGACCGACCCAGTCGTTCGGGAGCAGACTCGGCGGGACGCTCGGCTCGGCCAGTGCGACGCGCCGGAACCGGGCGACGAGCAGGAGGCGCAGCTTGAGGCATCGCTCGTCGTCGAGGGCCGAGAGCACACCCTCGTCGAACGCTCCGAACGAGTCGAGCAGGTTGCCGTGCGCCAGTTCGGCGGCCTCGAGGTCGACCGATCGGCGCACGAGCTGCTCGGTGCCGATCAGGCCGTCGCCGTCGAGAATCCGAGACCGTGCGATCAGGACGCTGCCCGGCTCTGCGTCGCCCACGACATCGGCGGCTGCAGCAGCATCGACGAACGGCGATGCCATCAGGTTGGGCCCGATCGACCCGAACCCCGCCCACCCCAACCGGCGACGGATCTCGGCCCGGTCGGCCGTCGTCGACGAGGTGCCGTCGATGACGACGACGGTCCACTCACCGTCCCACTCCCCCGCCGGGCCGCCGTAGATGCGGCGATCGGCTCGATCGAACGTCGCCCGCGCCGGGCCGGCGACCGAGTAGCGACTACGCCGCCCCTCGGTCCGCGACGTCAACAGGCCCTCGGCGACGATGCGGGACAGCGAGGTGCGCACGAGTCGCTCGTTCACCCCGAACGGAGCGAGCAGCGCGGCGAGATCTTGCACCGACACCTCGCCGATCGACGCCTCGTTCGGGAGGACGAGGTCGCCGAAGACGGTGACGATCAGGTTGCGAGCGCTCGGTGCACCGTCGGAACACACCGCAGCGTCGAGCGCGGCGACGGCGTCGGTCGCACCACTGCGCAGGTCGGACGTCATGACACAACACTAGCTCTGGACAACGGGGTTGGTGTGTCATATCATCGGGCCATGGGGACCGACACCACCGCGCTCGAACACTTCGATGCGCTGATCGACGCCGACGAGCGGATCGAACCGTCCGACTGGATGCCCGACCGGTACCGGGAGACGCTGGTCCGCCAAATCGCCCAGCACGCGCACTCCGAGATCATCGGGATGCAACCGGAGGGCAACTGGTTGACCCGTGCGCCGTCGCTGCGCCGCAAGGCGATCCTGACCGCGAAGGTGCAGGACGAGGCCGGTCACGGGCTCTACCTCTACGGCGCCGCCGAGACGCTGGGAACGCCGCGCGAAGAACTCCTCGACCGGCTCCACACCGGCCGCCAGAAGTACTCGTCGATCTTCAACTACGCAACCCTCACGTGGGCCGACGTCGGGGCGATCGGTTGGCTGGTCGACGGCGCCGCGATCATGAACCAGGTGCCGCTGTGCCGGTGCTCCTACGGCCCCTACGCCCGGGCCATGGTGCGAATCTGCAAGGAGGAGAGCTTCCACCAACGGCAGGGGTTCCAGATCATGCTCGAGTTGTCGAAGGGCACCGACGCACAGCGGGCCATGGCCCAGGACGCGCTCGACCGATGGTGGTGGCCCTCGATCATGATGTTCGGTCCGCCCGATGCCGAGTCGGTCCACGGCGACCAGAACATGCGGTGGGGCATCAAGCGCTTCGGCAACGACGAGCTCCGACAGAAGTTCATCGACGCGACCGTACCCCAGGCCGACCTGCTCGGACTGACGATCCCCGACCCCGACCTACACCTCGACGAGAAGACGGGCCACTACGTGCACGGACCGATCGACTGGGACCACTTCTGGGACGTGATCAAGGGCAACGGCCCGGCGAGCCGAGAGCGGATGGCGACCCGTGTCGGCGCCCACGAGGGCGGCGCCTGGGTCCGCGAGGCCGCCACGGCCTACGCCGCAAAGCGAGCTGCGGCCGCCGGCCAGGACGGAGCCGCAGCATGACCGGGAGCACCTCGAACTGGCCACTCTGGGAGGTGTTCGTCCGCTCCCGGCGGGGCGTCAGCCATGTGCACGCCGGCACCGTGCACGCTCCCGACGCCGAGCTCGCCATGCAGAACGCTCGCGATCTGTTCACCCGTCGGTCGGAAGGCGTCAGCATCTGGGTCGTCAAGTCGTCCGACGTGACGGCCTCCGACCCCGACGATCGCGAGTCGCTGTTCGACCCCGCTGCCGACAAGACGTTCCGCCACCCGACCGACTTCGAGTTGCCCGACGAAGTCGCGAACATGTGATGGCGCCGCTCGTCACCTACACGCTGCGGCAGGGCGACCGTGCACTGGTACTCGCCCAGCGGCTCCTCGAGGTCGTGACCCACGCACCCGAGATCGAGGAAGACATGGCGCTGTCCAACCTGGCACTCGACCTGATCGGCCAGGCCCGCGCGCTGTACACGTACGCCGGCGAGGTCGAGGGCCCGACCGCCGACGGCTCGGTTCGCGACGAGGACCACTACGCGTACTGGCGCGACCAGCACGAGTTCGTCAATCCGCTGCTGGTCGAACTCCCGAACGGCGACTTCGCCCAGGTGATCGGCCGCCAGTTCCTGCACGACGCGTACGCGTTGCCGTACTGGCAGGCGATGACGTCGTCGACCGACGCCACGCTCTCGGCGGTCGCCGGCAAGGCGGTCAAGGAGACGGCCTATCACCTCCGCCACAGTCACAGTTGGGTGGTGCGCCTCGGTGACGGCACCGAGGAGAGCCACACCCGGATGCAGGATGCGATCGACGAACTGTGGCGCTACACCGGCGAACTGTTCGAGTCCGACGAGATCGAGCACGAACTCATTGCGGCCGGCGTGGCAGCCGACCCCGCCGGGGTTCGCGAGCAGTGGCACTCGACCGTCGAAGCCACCCTCGCCGAGGCAACGCTCGATCTGCCGGACGACGGGCCGATGCAGAGCGGCGGACGAGCCGGCCGCCACGGCGAATCGTTCTCCTATCTGCTCGGCGAGATGCAGGTGGTCGCCCGCGCACACCCGGGGGCGACATGGTGACCGACACGGTCGACCTCGACACGCTCGACCGGCTGGTCCGCGATGTCGACGACCCCGAACTCCCCCACGTCACGATCGGCGACCTCGGCATCGTGCGTTCGGTCGACGTCGACGGCGATCGAGCCGTGGTCGTCCTCACCCCCACCTATTCCGGTTGCCCCGCGACCGAGCAGATCCGAGACGACGTCGCCGACGCCGTCACCGACGCCGGATTCGTCGCCGACATCCGGGTCACGCTCAGCCCCGCCTGGTCGACCGACTGGATCACCGAACGTGGACGGACGCGGCTCCGGCAGGCCGGCATCACTCCCCCGCCCCCGGCACCCGAACCGGGCGTCGTCCCCGTCGAGTTCCCGGTCGCCTGCCCGCGCTGCGGTTCCCGCCGGACCCGGCTCGTGTCGCAGTTCGGTGCCACGGCGTGCAAAGCCAGCCACGTGTGCACCTCGTGCACCGAACCGTTCGAAGCGTTCAAGGCGCTGTGACGATGACGACCTCGACCAAGGGCACCCGCACCACGTTCACCCCGCTGACCGTCACCTCGGCGATCAACGATCCGCACGACTGCCTGATCATCACCTTCGACACCTCCGAGCACGGCGATCGGTTCCGCTTCGCCCACGGTCAACACGTGAACCTCCGCCACGAGTTCGACGGTGTCGACGTCCGCCGGAGCTACTCGATCTGCTCGGGCGCACCCGACGGCGAACTGCGCATCGCGATCAGGCAGGTGCCCGGCGGCGTGTTCTCGACGTGGGCCACCGACGAACTCCGGCCCGGATCGGTGGTCGAGGTGACCGAGCCGACCGGACACTTCACCCACGACCTCGACCCTGCGGTTGCGCGCCGATACACGTTCTTCGCAGCCGGGTCGGGGATCACACCGATCTACTCGATGATCGCCACGATCCTCGCCACCGAACCCGAGTCGCAGGTCGCACTCGTCTACCTGAACCGCACCTCGCTGACGTCCATGCTGATCGACGACGTCCACGACCTGCACGACCGGTACCTGGGGCGGCTGCGCGTGGCGTTCGCGTTCACCCGGGAGGCGAGCGGGAGTGAGCTGCTGTCGGGCCGACCCGACCGGGCGCGTTTCGACGCACTGGTCGACGCCGGGTTCCTGCCGGCCGATGCCGACGAGGCGTTCCTGTGCGGACCGATCGAACTCACCGACATCGCTCGCGATGCCCTGGTCGCCGCCGGCATGGAGCCGGCGTCGATCCATCGTGAGATCTTCACCACCAAGCAACAGGGCACGGTCACCCTCGCTCCGCAGGACGTGACCGAGACGTCGGTGGTCGTGGCGACCGGCACTGCGACGCTCAATGGGCGCCAGAGCGACTTCGAGGTGTACGAGGGCGACAGTGTGCTCGACGCCGTCCAGCGGGCGAGGCCCGACGCGCCGTACTCGTGCCGAAGCGGGGTCTGTTCGACGTGCCAGGCCGTCGTCCGCGACGGCCAGGTCGAGATGGCGGTCAACTACGGGCTGACCGACGACGAGGTCGCCCGCGGTTACGTCCTCACCTGCCAGTCGACGCCCCTCACCGACACGGTCGCCGTCGACTTCGACGCCTGACCGTTCGCCGTCCCGCCGGGGTGTGACGACGTCGCCCGTCGGCGTGAACTCGGGGATCTCCCGTTTACTGCCGATCGAGTCGTGGAAGCCGACCATCATGTCCCGCAACACGATCCGCCGATCCCTCACCGCGACCGGAGCCGCACTGACGCTCGCTCTCGTCGGGGCCGCCTGCGCCGGTGACGACGACACCGATGCCGACGACGTGGTCGACTCGGTCGCCGACGCCGTCGACGACGCCACGTCCGACACGATCGACACCGCCGACTCCGATGCGACGGTCGAAGCAGCGTTGACCGACCCGACCGTCGAGGAGAGCGTGACCACCTTCCTCACGCTGGCGTCGAACACCGACGAACTGCCGGGTGACGGCGAGGTCACGCTGTTCGTGCCGACCGACGCTGCGTTCGCCGCTGCAGCGATCGAGAACCTCGACGCCTTGATCGACGACCCGGCCATGATCGGCGACGTGCTCTCCGCTCATGCCGTCGAAGGCGTGGCGATGAGCGCCGACCTCAGCGACGGCGACACCCTCACGCCGGTGCTCGGCGACGACGTCACCGTGAGCGTCGGCGACGATGGATCCGTGATGATCGGCGAGGCGACCGTCGTTCAGGCCGACATCGAGTTCGACGGTGGTGTGATTCACATCATCGACGGCGTGATCATGCTGCCCGCCTGATCGATCACATCGATCGAAACGCGACGATCACTGCGACGATCACCCCGATGATCATGACGAGGAGCCCTTGACCGCTTCGTAGCGGTCGAGGGCTTCTTGGCGTTCGGCCTTGTGGTCGACCATCGGATCGGGGTAGTCGTCGGAGTCGAGCTCCGGAATCCAGCGGTGGACGTACTCACCGTCGGGGTCCCAGCGTTCCTGCTGCGAGGTGGGGTTGAACACCCGGAAGTACGGAGCGGCATCGGTGCCCGAGCCGGCCGCCCACTGCCACCCGTGGTTGTTGGAGGCGAGGTCGCCGTCGAGCAGGTGCTGGAGGAAGAAGCGGGCACCCCACGTCCACGGGAGGTGGAGGTCTTTGACCAGGAAGCTCGCGGTGATCATCCGCACGCGGTTGTGCATCCAACCCGACTCGACGAGCTGGCGCATTCCGGCGTCGACGATCGGGAAGCCGGTGCGGCCCTCACACCAGCGTTCGAACTTGTTCTTGGCGGCTTGGTTGTGGTCGTAGCGGATCGCGTCGAACTTGTCGTTCCAGTGCTCCCAGGCACTGTCGGGCGAGTGGAACAGCACATCGGCGTAGAAGTCGCGCCAGGCGAGCTCGGACTGGAACGTCGCCTGAGCCTTCGAACGAGCGTCGCTCTCGGCCAACAGCTGTCGAGGATGGACCACGCCGTACTTGAGGAACGGCGACAGCCGGCTCGTGCCGTCGACGGCCGGGAGATCGCGTCGCTCGTCGTAGTCGTCGAGACCGTCGTCGCGGAACCGGCGCCAGCGTGCGAGCACATTGTCCTCACCCGCCGAGGGGATGTCGACGTCGACGTCGGGTCGCTCGGGGAGGCCGTCGGACGGGGCCTCGATCCAGTTCGGACGACGAGGCGCGTCGATCGGGTCGCTCCAGCCGCACGCACGCCACTTCTTCGAGAACGGGGTGAACACCGAGTACGGGTCGCCGTCGTCCTTGCGGACCGTGCCGGGGTCGACCGCGTACGGCGAGCCGATGCCGCGGAGGCGGCGGTCGGCACCGCGGAGAGCGTCGGCGATCTGTTCGTCTCGCTTGCGGCCATACGGGCCGTAGTCCTTCGAAACGTAGACCGTCGACGCGTCGATCTCGTCGGCGAGCGCCGGGATCTCGTCGGCAGGGTCACCGTGGCGGACGACGAGCGCGCCACCGGTGGCGTCGTCGAGGGCGGCGAGGCAGTCGTGCAACAGGGCCCGACGCGGCGCGCCGGCGCCGTCGAAGGCGGGATCGACCACGAACACGGGCAGCACCTCCCCCTCGGAGCACGCCTCGGACAAGGCAGGGTGGTCCCGGAGCCGGAGATCGCGCCGGAACCAGACGATCGAACGTGTGGTCATACCCCAGTTGTACCCCCGTCGGATGATGTCAGACATCAACCGACACCCACGATGTCGATCGAGGCCGAGTCTGGTCGGTTGATGTCTGACATCAACCGACGTCACCAACCGACCGGTCGGGTCAGGGGCGTTCGGAGGTGCTGGGGGCGACGGCGGTGGACGAGCCGAGGAGGGTGCGCAGGACCTCGAAGCGTGAATCGTCGGGGTGACGGCCGAGTGCCCACCACACCAAACCGCCGACGGCGACGAGGCTGATCACGGCGCCGTAGGCCAACGACCACGGCAGGCCGACCGTGTCGGCCACGAGGCCGGTCAGCGGTCCGCCGATCGGGTACGACCCGAGGAACGCGACGGCGGTCAACGCCAGGATTCGACCGCGCATGTCGGGCGGGCATTCCTGCTGGGTGATCGAGTTCATCGCCGCCACGAACCCGGCGGCGCCCAGCCCCATGATCGGCCCGACGCCGATGGCGACGAACCCGCTCGGCGCCCATGCCAACCCGAGCTGTGCCACGCCGAGGATCGCTCCCATGCCGGCCATCCACCGGAGCGACACCCGATCTCGGGACGCGGTGGCGAGCGAACCGAGCAGGCTGCCGACACTGATCGCTGTCAACGTCCACCCGAACCAGGCCTCGTCGTTCCAGACCTCGTTGGCGATGCGCGGTAGCACCACGTTGTAGTCGAACCCGAACGTCGAGACGACCGTGAACACGATGAAGGTGGCCCACAGGATCGGCGTCCGACGCACGTAGCGGAGTCCGTCACGCACCGGCGTCCCGCCACGAGCGACACGGGGTGGCGGATGGAGCCGGCTCGGGTCGAGCAGGACCAGCGAACCGATGATCGCCGCGAACGACAGTGCGTTGGCCGTGAACAGCCACTGAGTGGCGAGTCCGACCTGGTCGATCAGGATCGCCGCCAACGCCGGACCGAAGATGCGAGCGCCCGTCATCACGGCGGTGTTGAGCGAGACGGCCGAGGCGATCTGATGCTCGGGGACGAGTTCGGTGACGAACCCGCGCCGGGCCGGATTGTCGAGCGCGTTGATCAGACCGAGGGCGAGCGTAAGGACGTAGATCGCGCCGACCGACAGAGCCCCGGCGAAGTCGAGGACGGCGATGGTCGCTGCCTGGACGGCGAGCATCGACTGGGTCGCGATCGCCATCTTCCGTCGGTCGAGCCGGTCGGAGACGGCACCGCCCCAGGCACCGAAGAACAGCATCGGTGCGAACTGGAGCGCCGTGAGGATGCCGATCGCGGTCGCCTTGCCGGTGAGGCGGTCGACGACGATCGCGATCGCCGTGAACTGCACCCACGTGCCGATCGTCGACAGCAGGAGGCCGGCGAAGAAGAGCTGCGAGTTCCGGTTGCCGCGCACTGCCCGGAACGTCGATGCCATCGGTTCATCCTGCCGCCGGACGCGTCACGATGCGACGTCGGACGACACACGGTGTCGATCGGCGGTTCAGCGGGCGCCGCGCACGAGACGTCCCGGGGTCGCACCGGTCGAGTGGCCCCCGGCCATGATCTCGATGCCGGCGACGAAGGTGTGGTCGTAGCCGTCCGCTCGCTGGAGGAGGCGGGCGCCGCCTGCGGGCAGGTCGTGCACGATCTCGGGTGCGTGGAGCCGGAGGCCGTCGACGTCGATCACGTTGACGTCGGCACGCTTGCCGGGCGCCAACACACCGCGATCGGTCAGGCCGACCGTTTCGGCGGTCATGCGGCACTGCTTGGCGATGAGAGTCTCGAGCGGGATACGACCGGTCGGTCGGTCACGCCCCCACCACTGGAGCAGGGTGGTCGGGAAGCTGACGTCGCAGATCGTGCCGACATGGGCGCCTCCGTCGGAGAGACCGGGGACCGAGGCCGGGTGCCGGAGCATCTCGCCCACGACGTCGAGGTTGCCGCCGGCCCAGTTGAGCGCCGGCTGGTACAGCAGGGCCGTTCCGTTCTGCTCGAGGAGCCAGTCGTACGCCACCTCGGCCGGGTCGCGACGTTCGCGTTCGGCGGTGGCGGCGATCGATGTCGACGGATCGGGTTCGTAGTCGGGCGGGTCGCCGAGCCGGAAGATGAACTTGTAACGCTGGATCGCCAGGCTGCCGAGCTTGGTGTCCTCGACGCGAGCGGTCTCGATGATGCGGCGCCGCAGGTCGGGGTCGTGCATCAGGCTCACGCGCTCGGGCAACGGCAGGCCTGCGATCTCGCCGTACACCGGGCTGTACATGAACGGGTGCAGCGTCGCCTGGAGCCCGAGCATCAAGCCGACGGCGCGGGCACCGACCTGACCGCGCATCGTGGTGCCGGCGGCCGTGGCTGCGGCGAACGCGTCGAGTTCGTCGCGCCAGTCGTCGGGACGACGGGGACCCTGTGCGACCGACACCGAGATCGGCCGACCCGATTCGGCCGCCATCCGACGGAACAGGTCGATCTCGCCCGGGAGGTCGTCGAAGTCGCTGACCGCCTGCAGCACACCGGTGCCGAGTTCGCCGATGGCCTTTGCGATCCCGATCAGCTCGTCGGCCTCGGCCTGCAGGGTCGGTGTCGGCTCGCCGAGCGACGTGCGGTGGTTGACGGTGCGGGTGGTGGTGAAGCCGAGGGCGCCCGCTCGCACGGCGTCGGCGGCGAGTCGAGCCATCTCGGCGATGTCGTCGGGCGTCGCCGGCTGTTGGGTCGCGCCGCGCTCCCCCATCACGTGCAGTCGGAGCGCGCCGTGGGGCACCTGCGCGCCGAGGTCGATGTCGCGTGGACGGCGGTCGAGTTCGTCGAGATAGTCGGGGAAGCTCTGCCAGTCCCAGCTCAGGCCTTCGTGGAGCGCGGTGCCGGGGATGTCCTCGACCCCTTCCATCAGCTGGATCAACCGCTCACGGTCGTGCTCGAACACCGGCGCGAAGCCGACACCACAGTTGCCCATCACCACGGTGGTGACCCCGTGCCACGACGACGGCGCGAGCCGACCGTCCCAGGTGGCTTGCCCGTCGTAGTGGGTGTGGATGTCGACGAAGCCGGGTGCGACCGCCCTTCCGTCGGCGTCGATCTCGCGCCGGCCCGATCCGTCGACCCGGCCGACTGCCGTGATCGTGCCGCCGTCGATGGCGACATCGCCGCCGAAGCGGTCGGCACCGCTGCCGTCGATGATCGTGCCGTTGCGGATCACGAGGTCGTGTTCGGCCATGAGTCCCCCTCCTGTGCCCGCTGCCGATCGTACGACCTCGGCGTTTGGCGGCTCGGGTCGGGGACGCGAGCATGGGGTATGGCGTACAACGACGCACCCGACGGTTGGTGGCAGGAGTTCGTGGGCGGCGACGTCGCCCGCACCGCGAAGCTGGCCCTCGTCCGCAAGGACGGCAGTCCGCACGTCGCCCCGGTCTGGGTCGATCTCGAACGTGGCTCGGGCCCCGACGGCGAGGACGTCGTCGTCTTCATGACGAGCGCCGACACGATCAAGGGCAAGTCGATCCTGCGCGACGGGCGTGTGGCGCTCTGCTGGGACGACGAGCGTCCGCCGTTCGCCTTCGTCACCATCACCGGTCGGGCGACCACGTCGACCGACCCCGACGACCTGTTGGCCGTCGGAACCCGGATCGGAGGACGGTACATGGGCGCCGATCAGGCCGAAGCCTTCGGCAAGCGCAACGCGGTGCCGCCCGAGATGGTGGTCCGTGTCGTACCCGACACGGTGGTCGCCAAGGTCGACGTCGCCGGCTGGGGCTGACCCGGTCTGACCGACCGGACGCCGATCAGTCGACGTCTTCGAGGCGCTTGACGAGCAACACGACGTCGTCGTCGACCGAGTCGGTGTCCATCATCAGCAGGATCGAGTTGGCGACCTGGGTCACGTTGCGGTCGGCGACGAGCAGCGCATGCTTCGCGAGCTCGTCGAACTGGTCGTTGATCGATCGGCCGCGCCGCTCGACGAGACCGTCGGTGTACATGAGCAGGACGTCGTCGACATCGAAGTCGATCGTCGTGTTCGCGCGGGGCGCATCGGGGTCGAGCCCGAGCACCGGACCGCCCGACGCATCGAGCCACCGTGCACCGTTCGGGTTGACGACGAGCGGCGGTGGGTGGCCGGCGCGGCAGTAGTCGAGCGTGCCGGCGGCACGGTCGACCACGACGCAGACGACCGAGGCACACGCGCCGCCCTCGATGGATGCCGCGAACGTGTCGAGCGAGGCGATCATGCGGCCCGGGTCGGACCCTTCGAGAAGGAGTGCTCGGGCAGCGCTGCGGAGCTGGCCCATCGCCGTGGCCGCATGGAGGCCGTGGCCGACACAGTCGCCGACCACCAGCGCCCGGCGTTGGTCGGACAGGTCGATGATGTCGTACCAGTCGCCGCCGACCGACAAGTTGTTGGCCGCCGGGAGATAGCGAGCGGCGATCGTCGGGGTGTCGCGGACGGCCGGGAGCATCGCTCGCTGCAGCGTCTCGTTGACGAACTGGAGCTCGCCGACGATCTCGGACCGGCGTTGGGCGCGCTCGATGACGCTGCCGATGTTCTGGGCGAGCACGTCGACGAACTGGCTGTAGCCGGCATCGAACGGCCGGAGCTTGTTCAGGGTCGCGATGAAGACGCCGATCACGTCGCCGCGCCCGTTGGTGAGCGGGGTGAGTCGGTGCTCGGCGGGAAAACCCGGGTGGGGTTGGCCGACGGTTCGCGGCGTGCCGTCGAGCACCTCGGCGGCAGCGGACGCAAGGCGGCCGGCCGCCTGGAGCGAACGCCGGTTGGACGCGACCGGCACGAGTGATCCGTCGACGTTGAGCATGATGTCGGCGGCGACGATGTCGCTCGAGTGGCGGGTGAGCGCACCCATCGCAGCCACGCAGGCGTCGGTGGCGTGCTCCTGCATCGACAGCGACGCGCTGAGATCGGCGATGCATTCGAGGCGACGTGCCTGCACGACCTCCTTGGTCGTCTCGACCGAGATGTCGAGGACACCGCTGATCGTGCCGTCGTCGCCGTAGAGCGGGCTGTACGAGAAGGTGAACGTGCACTCCTCGGTGAAACCGTTGCGGTCGATCAGGAGCGGCTGATGCTCGCTCCAGGTGGCGACCCCGGTCGTGACGACGGCGTCGAACATCGGGCCGATCGTGTCCCAGATCTCGGGCCAGATGTCGGCGACCGGCGAACCGAGTGCACGCGGGTGCTTCTCGGTGCCGATCATCTCCCGGTACCCGTCGTTGTAGATCTTGACGAGATCGGGGCCCCACAGCACGAGGAGCGGGAAGTTCGAGGACAGACAGGTACTCACCGCGGTGCGGAGCGCATTCGACCACGTGGACGGATGGCCGATCGGTGTCGACGACCAGTCGTGCCGGACGATGAGGTCGGCCATCTGCTGACCGCGTGGGAGCCAGTCGAGCCCGGTGGCGGGTGGTGCGGCGAGGCCGCTCGGGTCGCCCATCAGGCTGACGCTTTCATTCCTCCGGACTGTATCCCCGCCCAGGTCGAGGTGCGAGCAGTTCACCCGAACGGGTGAGAAACCTTGCAGAGCGCCGGGAGGTGGGGACTACCCCACCCCGAAGACACCGGTCCGCCCGGTCGGCGATCGGTCTGCCGGTTCGTACCGTCGAACGTGATGACGAATGTGCTCACCGCTCGAGATCTCAGGAAGTCCTACGGACGTCGCGACGAAGTCGTCCCCGTCCTCCGCGGCGCCTCGGCCAACTTCAGGCCAGGCGAGTTCACCGCGCTCATGGGGCCATCCGGCTCGGGTAAGTCGACGTTCATGCGCTGCGCGTCCGGCCTCGAACGGCCCGACTCGGGCTCGGTCGTCGTCGGCGGCGACGAGATCGCCGACCTCAACGAACCGGCGCTGACCAAGCTCCGGCGCCAGAAGATCGGCTTCGTGTTCCAGTCGTACAACTTGATGCCGACGCTCACGGTCCGCCAGAACCTCGAGCTGCCGGCACGCCTCGCCGATCACAAGGTCGACAAGCGGGCGATGCGCGACCTCGCCGACCGATTCGGGATCGGTGAGACGCTGCGTCGCCGACCGGCGCAGCTGTCCGGCGGGCAACGGCAGCGGGTCGCGATCGCCCGGGCGATCCTCGCCGGGTCGCAGGTGCTGTTCGCCGACGAGCCGACCGGTGCGCTCGACCGGGCGTCGGGACGGGTCGTCCTCGATGTCTTGCGCGAGTCGGTGTCCGCCGGCCAGTCGATCATCATGGCGACCCACGATCCCGCGGCCGCCGCCCTCGCCGACCGAGTGCTCTTCGTCTCCGACGGCACGATCGGCGGCGAGCTCGTCGGGGCCGACGCCGAGACGATCGCCGCTCGCAGCGCCGACATGGAGCTGGCGTGAACGGTCTGGTCGGCGCCGACCTCCGTCACCGCACCGGCGTCTTCGTCGGCACGTTCGTCGCAGTCGGATTCGGCGCAGCACTGTTCAGCCTCTGCGCAGCACTCTTCACGTCGGCGATCATCCTGAACGGCGAGTCGAGCGAGGACTACGTCGGGCCGATCGCCGTCTTCGCGACGATGGGCGCCATCTCGGTGTTCGCCTCGCTGTTCGTGGTCGCATCCACGGTGGCGCTCTCCGTCGAGCAGCGGCGCGCAGACATGGCGTTGCTCCGCAGCGTCGGTGCCACGCCGAGGCAGGTCCGGCGGCTCGTCATCAGGGAGATGGGCGTGGTGTCGCTCGTCGCCACGGTGATCGGCACACTCGCCGCGCTCCCCGTGGCGGATGCGATGGCCGGTGTCTTCGCCGGCATCGACGACATGCCGTCCGAGTTCGAGTATCGCCGGCACATCCTGCCGGTCGGTGTGTCGTTGGCTGCGACCTGGCTGGTCGCCGTGCTGGCGGCCATGACGTCCGCACGAGCGGCCGGAGCCGCCTCGCCTGCCGAGGCCATGACCGGATCCGACGGTGCACCGCGCCGACTCGGCATCACCCGCTGGGTCATCGGGTCGATCTTCACCGCCGGCGGAGTCGCGTTGATCATCGTGTCGGCGACGACGAACGACGATCCCGGCCTGGCGATCGGCTACGTGTTCATGGCCAGCGCCACGGCGCTGATCGGCGTGTCGATGCTCGGGCCGGTCGTGGTGCGACCGATGGCTCGATTGGTCTCGCTCCCCTTTCGGGCGACGACGACCGGCTCGATCGCCGCGATGAACGTGGTGGCCGACGCACGCCGAACGGCCGCAACGGCCGGACCGGTTGCGCTCATGACGGCGATCAACGTCGGCATGGTGCAGGCGACGGTCGCGGCGAACGACATGGGTACCGAGGGCAGCCAGATGTGGTCGCTGTGGATCATGATCGCGATCTCGGTCGGGTTCGCCGCCATCGCCGTGGTCAACACGACAGCGATGACGATCGTCCGCCGTCGCACGGAGCTGGCGTCGCTGCGCCTGGCCGGCGCGACGCCTGCACAGACGCGCCGGTCGAGCCAGACGGAGGCGGTCATCGCCGCACTGACCGGTTCGGCGATCGGAGTGGTGATCGCGACCGCTGCGTGCTGGGCGTTCGCCGTCGCCACCGGCGTGTCGTTGATCGGCATGTTCGAACCGGCGCTGATCGGCGGTCTCGCCGGATTCGCCATGGTGCTCGCCGCCGGGTCGGCTCACGTGGCCGCCCGCCGAGCAATCGGCGACCCGACCCTGCTGGTCGAGGTCGAGTGACCCGCTACCGAGCCGGGTGCCCGAGCGGCGACCGTCGGGTTCGGTGGACCGTCGAGCGGGTCAGTCGTCGAGCTTGAGGGCGGAGATGAAGACGTCGCCGGGCACCTCGACGCGCCCGATCGCCTTCATCTTCTTCTTGCCCTCTTTCTGCTTCTCGAGCAGCTTGCGCTTGCGGGAGATATCGCCGCCGTAGCACTTGGCAGTGACGTCCTTGCGCTTCGCCTTGACCGTCTCGCGTGAGATCACCTTGCCGCCGATGGCGGCCTGGATCGGCACGTCGAACATCTGGCGAGGGATGAGCTCCTTGAGCTTCTCGCACATGCGGCGACCGTACGTCTCGGCCTTCTCACGGTGGACGATGGTGGAGAAGGCGTCGGCCGGTTCGCCGTTGAGGAGGATGTCGACCTTGACGAGGTGGGCGGCCTGGTAGCCGGTGAGTTCGTAGTCGAGCGAGGCGTAGCCCTGGGTGCGCGACTTGAGCTGGTCGAAGAAGTCGACGACGACCTCGGCGAGCGGGATCTCGTAGTCGAGCTCCACCCGCTCGGGCGACAGGTACTCCATCCGCTTCATCTCGCCGCGCCGGGTCTGGCACAGGTCCATCAGGGCGCCCGTGTACTCCTTGGGCGTGATGATGGAGACCTTGAAGACCGGCTCTTCGATCGTGTCGATCTTCTGGACGACGGGGAGCTCGGCCGGATTGCTGACGACCGTCGTCTCACCGTCGGTCGACGTGACGCGGTACTCGACCGAGGGGGCGGTGGCGATGAGGGCGAGGCCGAACTCGCGCTCGAGGCGTTCCTTGACGATCTCCATGTGGAGCAGACCAAGGAAGCCACAGCGGAAGCCGAAGCCGAGCGCACCGGACGACTCGGGGGTGTAGCTGATCGAGGCGTCGTTGAGCTTGAGCTTGGCGAGGGCGTCGCGCAGGTCTTCGAAGTCGTCGCCGTCGATCGGGAACAGGCCGGAGAACACCATCGGCTTGGGGTCCTGGTAGCCGGGCAGCGGCGTGTCGGCGCCCTTGGACATGGTGGTGACGGTCTCACCGGAGCGGGCGTCGCCGACGTCCTTGATGCCCGCGATCAGGTAGCCGACCTCGCCGGGGCCGAGCTGCTTCATCGGGGTGGTCGCCGGGCGACGGGCGCCGATCTCGAGCGCCTCGTGATCGGCGCCGGCCTGCATGAAGTGCAGCTTGTCGTTGGCGTTCATGACGCCGTTCATGACGCGGATCGACGAGACGACACCGCGGTACTGGTCGAACTGCGAGTCGAAGATGAGGGCCTGGAGCGGGGCGTCGGCGTCACCGGTGGGTGCCGGGATGCGGTCGATGACGGCGTCGAGCAGCTCGGGGACACCGGCGCCGGTCTTGGCCGAGATGCGCAGGATGTCTTCGGCGGCGATGCCGAGCACGTTCTCGAGCTCCATCGCGTAGCGATCGGGGTCGGCGGCCGGCAGGTCGATCTTGTTGAGGCAGGCGACGATCTCGAGGTCGTGTTCGAGGGCGAGGTAGCAGTTGGCCAGGGTCTGGGCCTCGATGCCCTGGGCGGCGTCGACGACGAGGAGCACGCCTTCGCAGGCGGCCAGCGAGCGACTGACCTCGTAGCCGAAGTCGACGTGGCCGGGGGTGTCGATGAGGTGGAAGGTGTGGTCGTTCCACTCGACCCGGACGTTCTGCGCCTTGATGGTGATGCCGCGCTCGCGTTCGAGATCCATCGAGTCGAGGTACTGCTGCTTCATGTCGCGCGCCTGGACCGCGCCGGTCACCTCGAGGATGCGATCGGACAGCGTCGACTTGCCGTGGTCGATGTGAGCGATGATCGAGAAGTTGCGGATGCGGGCCAGATCCATGGAACCTCCCACGCTATCGCCGCCGTCGGGCGGCCTGTCGGGCCTCGACGGTCCAGGAAGGGTCGGGTTGCGCGTCGCAGCGCACCGCTGCGGTCGCGCCGCACGGCGAGATCGGGGATTCACCCGATTCGGCGCCCACGGCACGACACCTACCATCACCTCATGAGCAACGCCGACGTGCCCGCCGACTGGGAACCGATCGTCCATCGCTACGTGGACGGTGAGTGGGTGATGGTGTACGGAACGCCAGACGGCTCGCTGGTCGACGCCGACGGCAACGGGGTCGCGGACAGCGAGTACACGGCGGAGCTGTACGTCGGCACGACCATCGTCGACGGTGAGCGGTATCACCGCCACGCCGACCCCTCCGACGGTTCGACCAACTGGTACGACGAGTCGGGTGCGCCGGTCTCGATCGACCCCAGTGAGGGCGAGGTCTACGCGCCGCCCGGCACCGTCCACGTCCACGACGGCGAGGTGTACCGGGCCTATCCGACCGATACCGGCGAGACGCTCATCGTCGACGCGTCGGGCGCCGAGGCGTCGATCTCGATCCATCAACTGACCGCCGAGCCCGACGTGTCGACGTTCCTCGGGTTGGCCACGTTCGACGGTCGACGCCTGATGGTCGGCGAGAACGCCGATGGCGACACCGTGCTCTTCGACGACCACGGCCGCCCCCTGCCGACCGACGACGTTCCGTGGCGGCGCATCGAGCGCGTCGACCCGGGCGAGCTCACCGGCGAGCCGGTGGCGATCGGCGACTACGCGATGGCCGACGGCTCGGTCGAGCGTGTGTTTCTGTTCCCGGACGGCTCACAGGCGGTCGCCGACGGTGACGGCGGATACGAGCGGGTGATCGTGCCGACGGAGGTCGAGTATCCGCGCGGCCGGCCGTTCTTCGAGGGGAACCTCGACGTGGGCGCCGACGGCGAGTCGGCCGGGTCGCTGCCCGTCTTCTCGTTCGCCGACGGTCAGACGGCCTACGAGGTCGACGGCGAACTGGTGCTGATGGACCTGCCGCTCGCCACGACCCATCCGGGCGAGGCGCCGGTCGACTGCGGACCGTTCCCGGGCGGCACCCTGTTCGTGTTTCCCGACGGACGTCAGCTCATCGAGAGCCCCGACGGGTCGTGGGCGATCGCCCAGCTGCCGGGCCTGCCTCCCTATGAGGAACTCGTCGAGCGCTACGGCGACGGGGTCGCCGTCGACGATCCGGCCGACGAACCGACCGACGATCCGGCTGACGGACTGCTCGACGGTCCGCTCGACGGTCCGCTCGGTGATGGGCCCGACCTGCTCGACGACATCACCGAGCTGCCCGGCCTGGCGGGCCGGCACGAGCCGGTCGCCGACGACCCGGAGGTCGGCGACGCGACCGACGCCGCGGGCGACGAGACGGCGGACCGCCCGATCGCCGACGGACCGCTGGTGCCCGATCTGGGCCGGCCACTCGCCGACGGACCGCTGGTCGAGGCTCCGATCGAACGGGTCGATGTCGCTCCGTTGTGGGACGACGGATCACTCGCCGACCCCTTCGACCCGGCGACGACCGACGGCCGTCCCGACACCGGACTCGACCCGGACCTCGGGCCCGATGCGACCGGACTGGACGGGGGCGGCTTCGACGACGGGGTCCTCGACTGATCGTCGGGCGATCGGTCCTCTACGGTCGGGGCATGGTCGAGTTGCGCCCGATGTGCGCCGACGACGTCGCGCTGATCGAGAGGTGGGACGCCGATCCCGCCGTTCGTGCCGCCCTCGACGGCCCGGCGATGGACTGGTGGGATTGGGAAGCCGAGCTGAAGCGCGACGTGCCGTGGCGGGAGTTGCTGATCGCCGAGGACGACGGTCGGCCGATCGGGTTCGTCCAGCTCACCGACGCCCACGACGAGGAGACGCACTACTGGGGCGACGTCGAGCGGGGCACGTGGGCGCTCGACATCTGGCTCGGCTCGGGCGCCGATCGCGGTCGTCGCCTCGGCCGGCGGGTGATGGACGACGCCACCGAACGGTGCTTCGAGCGACACGGCGCGACGACGATCCTGATCGACCCGCTGGTGACGAACACGCAGGCGATCGGGTTCTACGAGCGATACGGCTTCTCGGCCGTCGGCGAGCGGCACTTCGACGACAGCCTCTGCCTCGTCATGCGTCTCGATCGAGCTCCCACCAATAGTTGACGTCGCCCTTCGGCTTGCGGTCGCCGCCGAGTGATTCGTACAGCGACTGGGCGATGTCGTTGTGGCCGCCGGTCGAGAGCCAGAACCGGGTCGAGCCACGGGCGCGGCCGAGCTCCATCGCCGCCTCGACGAGCGCCGTGCCGGTGCCCTGCCGACGGTGATCGGCTCGGACGTCGAGTTCGTGGAGGTAGGTGGTGAGCCGGCCGCTCGGTGAGCGCATCTGGATCCCCCACGCGAGTCCGACCGGTGCGTCGTCGGCGTAGGCCCCGAGCGCGAAGGTGGCCGGGTCGTCGAGGAACGCCTGGCGGGTCGCTGCGTCGGTCGACCGTGCGGTCGGTGAATCGGGCAGCACCGCTGCGAAGAGGGCGTGCAGCGCAGAGCCGTCGTCACTCGAGAGCTCGCGTATCTCCATCGGTGAAGTCTCGCGCCCGACGGCCGGATCGGTGCTCGGGTCAGATGGGCCAGGGAGGCGGGGTCACCGCCACGTCGCAGCCACAGTCGGGTCGTCGACAGCCGCGACGGACGCGGGTGAGCCGATCGATCGGGGTGTGGTCGTCGACCGGGTGGCCGCACGCCGGACAGCGACCCTGCTCGACGAAGAGCGGAGGCGTCTCGTCGGCGTCGTGTCGACGTCCGGCGAGCATGAGCACGACGATCGTCGCCGCGGCACCGAGGATCGCCAGCGTCACGCCCACGGATGCAGTGTGCCCGATGCGGCGGGTTCCACGGTCGGGCGTCGGCTCGGCCGGTCGTGTGACCGGGTCGTGTGACAGGGTTGGGAGATGGCCGAGGAGTTGGTGCCGGTGTTCCGGGTCGAGAACGCTCGCGAGGTGGTCGGGTGGTACGAGCGGCTGGGGTTCGAGGTGATCGGTGAGCACCAGTTCGAGCCGGGTTTCCCGCTCTACGTGTTCCTGCGCCGGGGCGACGTCCACCTGCACCTGTCCGAACACACCGGCGACGCGCCTCCGGGATCACTCGCCTATTTCTACGTCGACGAGGTCGACGACATTGCCACCGAGTTCGGCGTGCCGGTCGAGACCGTCCCATGGGGCCGCGAGATCGCGCTCACCGATCCCTGCGGCAACCGCCTCCGCCTCGGCGTCGTCCCCGACCGCTGAACAGCCGGCCGGCGCCCCCTCGATTCTGCCACCTGGTCGACGCTGCTGGCCACGTTTCGATGTCGGCGATCGACTCGAGTCGACATCCGGGAAGAACGTCGTTTTCCTGGGCTTTTGCCTTGCGACTCGTACACCAGTTCGGCTATCCTTGCGTACACCGACTTCCCCTTCTTTCACCTCATCGAAAGGAGGAACCCATGCCACCGAACGATCCGACCAGATCGATCGATCAGGCACTCAGCATGGTCAGCAACACCGACCCCGACGTCCTCGACAGCGACGAGCTGGCGGGATACCTGGAAGCCATCGCCACCATCCGATCGTGGTGCGACGCACGCCAGGTGCGAGCCACCCGTCGGCAACGGCAGTTGGCGTCGGAGGGTCGAGCGTCGCAGCCCGAGCACGCACTCTCCGACCACGGCCGGCAGTCGTCGAAAGACGCCAAAGCAGCAGCCGAACGCGAAGAAGTGTGCACGTCGATGCCGTCGTTCGAAGACGCGCTCGACGACGGCACGGTGACCGCCGGTCATGTCGACGCGATCGCCAACGCGACCCGCAACCTCGACGACGCCGAACGCGCCGAGTTCGTCGGCGAGGCCGAGTCGCTGCTCGCCGAGGCACGCGAGCAGGGCGTCGACCGGTTCGGCAAGGGATGTCGCGACCTCGCGAAGAGCATCCGGGCCCGGCACAACGCGCAGGCCGCCGAGGACGAACTCGAGCGGCAGCGGGCGCAGTCGAAGGTGACCCGCTGGACCGATGAGACGACCGGCATGCACAAGACCCTGATCGAGTGCGATCCGGTCACCGACCGGGCCATCTGGTCCGCCATCCAGTCCGCACGTGGTCGGCTCCGACGGCGATCGCAGCAGACCGCCGGCCCGAAGCCGACGTGGGATCGTCTCACCGTCGACGCCGTGGTCGATGCGGTGACCGACGGGCAGGGCGCGAACAGCCGGCTCGTCGTCCACGTCGACCTCGCCAACCTGACCGATTCGGCTGGGTCGCTGTGCGAGACCGACTCTGGAACGCCGATCCCGATCGAGACGATGCGACGCCTCGCCTGCGAGGCCGACATCATCCCGGTCGTGCTCGACGGTGCAGGTGTCGCGCTCGACCAAGGGCGGGCGAAACGGCTCGCGACGGCCGAGCAGCGCACGGCCATCGAGGCGATGCACGCCACGTGTGTGTTCCCGGGCTGCACCGTCGGCATCGACGACTGCCGCATCCACCACACGACCCCGTGGCAACACGGCGGCAACACCGACCTCGACGATCTGGCTCCGGTGTGCGAGACGCATCATCACCTGGTCCACGAGGGCGGGTGGGAGCTGACGATCCGACCCGACCGCACCGCCACCTGGACCCGCCCCGACGGCGCAACCCACTGGACCGGCCCCACCAACGACCGCACCAACCCCGCCGCCTGACGGGCGAGTCGTCACCTCGCCACCGACCTCGACCGGGACTCGACTCCGTCAGTCGAGGGTGTGGCGGTAGCGACCGGTGTCGAGGTAGGCCTGCAACTTCGTGGCCGAGCGGGCCAGGTAGTCGGGGGCGATCGCACGGATGTCGGCGGTGGTGATGCTCAGTACGTCGCCGGCCAACACCAGGTTCCGGGCGGCGATGACCGCTTCCAGATGCTCCTGCTCGTAGTCGGGCAGGGGTCGGACCGACGCGTACCCGTCGAGCACCGCCTGCTCGATCGGGTCGTCGTCGCGCAGGTAGTACAGCGAGATCGCCAGGTCGTGCACCGTCGTGCCGACGCATGCGTCGTCGAAGTCGAACACGGCGATCCGTTTCCGGAGCCACTTGACGTTCTCGCCGTGCAGGTCGGCGTGGATCGGGGCACTCGGATGCGACGGGTCGGCTCGCAGCTGTGCGATCAGTCCGCCGACCCGGTCGTGCACCGCGGCGAACACCGCCCGCTGTTCGGCGGTGGTGACCGACCGGTCGGCGGCGACGACGGCAGCCATCTCGTCGATCGGAGCGTCGACGTCGGGCAGCGATGCACCGGCGGGCAGCGCCCACCGACACACGTGGTCGTGCAACGTCGCCATCGCTGCGCCGAGGGCGCGGGCCCCTTCGGGATCGGGGTCACCGAGGTCGCGCCCGGGCAGCCACGACATCAGCAACGCTGGGAGTTGTCGTCCGAGGTCGTCGCTCCACACCGTCGTGCGCAGGTCACCGTCGCGGGTGGGCACGGGCGCCGGCACCGAGATCCGCTCCCCCACGATCGGGTCAGCAGCGAGCGCCGACAGCCACGCCGCCTCGGCAGCGAGGTGCTCGTCGGCCCGGCGACTGTTCACGTTGAGCCGCAGGGCGAACGTGCGACCGTCGGTCGTGTCGACTCGGAACGTGGTGTTGTAGCCGTGCAACAGCAGTCGGAGCCGGGCGGTGTCGACCGGGTACGCCTCGAGCGCTCGCTCGGCGACGCGACGGAGTCGAGCGACCTGGGAGCGGGTCGAACGTTGCTCGAACGGCAGATCAGCGGGTGATTCGGCGGCGGGCAGGTCGGCAGGCACCTCGGCGACGGTACTGGCTCGGGCTGACGGGAGGCGTTGGGGTTCCGATCCGGGTCCCGATAGCCTCAATGCGCTGTGTGATGGACGGCGATCCGGTTCCCCGGAACGACGTTCACCGCACACATCGATCGCACAGAACACACGAAACACCAAGGTAGGGATCGTCCCGTGGCCAACATCAAGAGCCAGAAGAAGCGCAACATCACCAACGAGAAGGCCCACGAGCGCAACAAGGCCGTCCGCAGTGAGATGAAGCAGCGCACCAAGAAGGCGCTCACCACCGGTGACGACGCCGACGTCCAGGCCGCCGTCAAGCGGATCGACTCGGCTGCCCAGAAGGGCGTCATCCACAAGAACACGGCGGCTCGCAAGAAGAGCCGCCTCATGAAGCAGGTCAACGCAGCCAGCTGACCTCGCTCGGTGCCCGGCGACTCCTGCCGGCACCAATCAGTGCGATCGAACACGAAGCCCGGGCCGCGTGCCCGGGCTTCGTCGCGTCCCGAGAACGGACGAACCGCGCCTCCGACAGCACCCTGGCAGGGCGGCAGCGCACACGTGAGGCAGCTCACACCGGCACTCGCTGAGATCTCGGCGATGCGCCATGCCCACCACGATCTCGGTGGCTGTCGTCCGGAACCTCGGACCACAACCACCGAGAACCCCACACCCCGACCCACCACCCTTCTCGGCGGCACCCGTCCCGGAACCCAAACCCACAACCACCGAGAACCCCACACACCGGCAACCCGCCACGCTGTACACCGGCACCCGTCCCAGATCTCGCACCTCAGCCGCCGAGAACCCGACACCTGGCAACCCGCCACGCTTCTCGGCGGCTCCCGTCCAGGATCTCGGACCACAGCCACCGAGAACGGATCGTGTCGGATGCTCGGTGGTTCTGGCGGTCGGGTGGTGCCCATCCGTGCCGTCGTGGTCGGCGTGCCCCGCCGCGGCGAGGCTCATAGCATGGGGTCGTGGCCCGGACCGACCATGACGTGGCGAGCAGCCGCTCCGCAGCATCGACACCGGAACCCGTCGGCCTCGACTCCCGGCCCACCTCACCCGCGGCACCGAGCTCGACGAGGTCCAGCTCCACGACCTCCGACTCCACGACCTCCGACTCGGCGACCTCCGACTCGATGACGACCATCGAACGTCGCGCCGCTGCCCGGAAGGCGGCACGGTCACGCCGGCGTCCGTCGGCCCGGTCGGCGTCCGCATCCGGACCGGACGCCGAGCAGGGTCCGAACACCGTGATCTGGTGGCACATCGCCAACGTGGTCGACCTGATCCACTTCCCGATCGTGATCGCCTTGGTCGTTCTCGGCGCCGTCTACTTCTCCGGCCCCGTGTTCGTGTTCCTGCTCACCCTCATGGTGACGCTGCAGGTGGCGACCCTCGGCTGCCCCGTGATGTGGCTGACGGGCCAGCTCCGCAAGGTGCACGACCCCGACTACGAGGTGAAATGGTCGTTCACCGCCTGGCTCTACCAGACCTACGGCCGCTGGTTCGGCGTCGCCGTGTTCCTGTTCTTCGCCGGCCTCACCCTCCTGCTGCGCTTCCTGCTCTTCTGAGCCGGAACACGCCGTCGAGGCGCACCAGAACGGCCGACGCGGCAAACATCGAACCTCGCCTCGGGCGACGGCAGTAGGTTGGACCGCATGTTCCGTCGCATGCGCCAAGGGTGGGAACTCACGAAGAAGTCGTGGGGCGTCATCCGTGAACACCCGAAACTGCTCCGCCTGCCCCTCGTCGGCGGCATCTTGTCGCTGATCGTGCTCGTGGTCGTCGGCGGGCCGGGCATCTTCCTCGTCGCGTCCGACTCCGCCGAGACGTCCGACGACCTGCTCGTCTACCTCGGCTACGGCCTGATCGCGCTGGGGTCGTTCCTCGCGTCGTGCATCGTCATCTACTACAACGTGATTCTCGCTGCGGCCGCCGACCAGGCGCTGCAGGGGCAGGAGCCAGACATCGCCGCTGCCCGTGCCATCGCCGGACGCCGCCGCGGCACCATCATCGGCTGGGCGATCGTGTCGGCGATCGTGAGCGTCGCGTTCTCGATCATGCGGGACAAGGGCGGTGCGATCGGCAACATCCTCGGCTCCATCGGTGCTGCGGCGTGGGGCTTCGTCACCTTCCTCGTCATCCCGGTCATCGCACTGGAAGACATCGGCCCGATCGACGCCGTCAAGCGCTCCGGCAACCTCGTCAAGCAACGCTGGGGCCAGCAGGCCACCGGCAACGTGGTGATCGGCGGCATCGCGACGGTCGTCATGTTCGTCGGCATCGTCCTCGGCGTGCTGGGCGGCGTGCTGGTCGTGTCGGGTGGCGTGGCCGCCACGAGCGGCGGTGTGGCACTGCTCGCCGTCGGCATCGTGATCGCCGTCATGGCAGGCCTGGCCGCCGGCGCCACCAAGGGCGTGTTCGGCGTGGCGCTCTACCACTTCTCCGCCGAGAACCGAGCCCTCGGCCCCTTCAGCGAGTCCGAACTCAGCCACGCCGCCGGCTGACACCGAGACACCCGAGACGCACCCCCGACCTCGGCACCCCCGGACGCCTGGTCGATTTAATCGGCTCCACGTCCACCGGTAGACACCTGGGCGATTAAGGGCTTGAGCGGATAGGCGTTGGCAGTCAGCGGCAGTAGCGGTCTCGGTAGGTGAGGAGTTTGCCGACGATCAGCACGGTGACGGCGAGGCAGATCGCGGGCGTGTCGGTGGCAGATCTTGCGGTCGGTGCTGCGGCGTAGCTGTCCGTAGTTCGACAGCCAACTGTTGGCGGCTTCGACGATCCATCGCAGCCCGAGCGTGATCGATTTCGGTCGCTGGTCACCGGGTTGGCGGCGTCGTTGGATGATGTGGTCGGGCAGTCCAGCGTCGATGAGTTGTCGACGGATCTTGGGTTGGTCGTAACCGCGGTCGAGGTGCATGGTCTCGATCTCGGCGGTCCAGCCGTCGGCTGCGATCGCGTCGAGGGTGGTTTCGAGCAGGCGGACGTCGTGGCGGTTGGCGCCGTCGATCGACCAGCCCAACGGGATGCCGTGGCGGTCGACGCCGATCGACCACTTCCAGCCGAGTTTGCCCCGGTCGACAGGACTCTTGCCGGTGCCCTCGCCGCCGTAGGGGGCTTTGTGGACTGATCCGTCGATGGCGACTTCGGTGAGATCCAGGCCGATGATGCGGTCGAACGCTCGGGTGGCTTCGTCGCGGAGTTGGTCGAACACGCCGGCGGCGATCCACTCGTCACGGCGAGATCTGAGCGTGGTATCCGACACGCGGTACTCGAGGATTGCTTCGATGTCGACCCAGGATGATCCGGTCGTGAGTCGGATCAGGATCCCCCAGAAGCAGAGCCGGTCCGGGACGCGTGGCCGGTGGCATCCGAGGGGGTGTGGCGGTGGTTCGGGCAGGAGCGGTTCGATGGTCGCGTAGACGGCGTCCACCACTTCTCGTTCGAGCGCGCGCATGATGTTCGGTGACCTCCCCGGTTGGGTGTGTTGGGCTGCACTCGGTATGAAAACCGAGCCAACCCACCAACCGGTGGATGGTCACCACACACCGCCTATCCGCGCGGGTCCTAAATCGCCTTCGGGTCCACCCGCGAACCTCGGCACCCCCGGACGCCTGGTCGATTTAGTCGGCTCCACGTCCACCGGTGGACACCTGGGCGATTAAATCGACTCCACGTCCACCCCGAACTTCAGCACCCTCGGACGCCTGGTCGATTTAATCGACTCCACGTCCACCGGTGGACACCTGGGCGATTCAATCGACTCCACGTCCGGGCTTCGGTGCGCCGATGGGTCTCGACGCAGTCGGCGCGGATCAGGTCTGATCAGCGGCGGCCGAGGCGGGAGAGGCGGGCGACGAGGACTTCCATCACCAGCTCGGGGTCGAGGTCGCTGTCGCCGCGGAGGTCGAGGTCGGCCTTGGCGAGCAGCTCGATCGCACGATGGATGCCGCTGCCACCCAGCCGCCGATAGTTACCGAGCGCCTTCTTGGCCGGGAAGCCGGCCTTGATGCCCATGGCGTCGGCCGCCTCCTGCTCGTTGCGGGCGTCGACGCCGTCGAGCCGTGCGAGCTTGGCGTAGTGATTGTGCAGGGTCGCCATCATCTGCAACGGGTGGCGATCGCCACCGTGCATCATGCGCCCGAGCAACGTGAGTGCCTTCGTCGTCTGACCACTGTCGATGGCGTCGGTGAAGTCCCACGGCGGCACCCCGCCCGCCTCACCGAGGAACGGCTCGATGTCGTCCATGCCGACGCGAACGCCCTCGCCGTACGTCGAACGGATGACCGAGATGAGGCCCTCGAGCCGTCCTGCGTCCTCACCGAGCTGGTCGGCGATCCGCGCCGCCGCGGCGGCGTCGAGCCGCACGCCGTGCTCCTCGAACTCGACCTTCACCCACGACTGCCGGTCCTTGGCCCGATTTGGCGGTGACGTGTTGGTGGTATGGCCGCCGGCCGCCTTCACGGCGTCGGTCAGCTTCTTGGCGAGTCGACCACCACCGCCCACCAGCACGAGGTCGGTGGAGTCGAGCGGGTTGTCGAGGTAGCCGAGGATCGGGGGCAGGTCGTCGGCGTTGAACCGGCCGACGTCGCGGGCCACGACGACCCGCTTGTCGGTGAGGAACGGCATCGTCTGCGCTGCGTCGGCCACCTCGCGCAGCTCGTACTCCTCGCCCTCGAACTCGTCGACCATGAGCGAGCGGTCGCCGTCACCGATCAGCTGATGGACGAGGTCGTGCGCCTTGGCACGCAAGATCGACTCGTCGTCACCGGTCAGCAGATGGACTCCCATGGCGACCCCTGTTCCTAGCAGCGATCAGACCGATCGCGACAACGAGCACGGCCCAACCGCACCACGACACCGCCCCGCCCGGCTCGAGCCGCGCCGCGACCACCGCCACCGTGTCGACCCAGCGCACCCCGAACCGGCACGGCAACATCACCGCCGACGCCAGCCACGGCGCCGACTCGGCGACCGCACCGGCGAACAGCCCGGCCGGCAGCCCGTAGAGCATGACGAACCCGGCCACGGGCACCGCCAACAGGTTCGCCGGCACACTCACGAGCGGCAACGACCCGAACACCCAGACCAGCGGCACCACCACGCCCACCTGCGCCCCGAGCGTCACACCGACCGGCATCGCCAGCGGCCCGAGCGAGCCGAGCCGCTCCCCCAGCCACGGACCGACCGTCACCACCCCGGCCGTCGCACCCACCGACAACCAGAACCCGACCGACCAGCCGATCAACGGGTCGGCGAGCAGCAAGCCGATCACCGCCCACCCGACCAGGCGCAACGGCGTCCGCTCCCGCCCGAGCACGAACCCCGTCGCCGACAACCCCGCCATCACACCGGCCCGCACGATCGACGGCTCGAACCGGGTCAGGCTGACGAACCAGGCGATCAACCCCAGGGTGACGAACCACCGCCACCAGGGCCTCAACCGAACCAACAACGGACCGGCCGCCGCCAACACGAAGCTCACGTTCTGGCCGGAGACGGCCGTCAGGTGGGAGAGCCCCGATGCGCGGAAGCGGCCGATCATCTCGGGAGGTTGATCGCGATCATCCCCGACGACCAGACCACGGAACAGTGCCCCGTCGTCGCCGGGGAGCGTCGCTCCGCCCCGTTCGATCGCCGCTCGGACCCGGTTCGACGCACGATCGATCGGCCGACCGGTCAGCACATCGCTCGCCCAGTCGAGCTCGAAGTCGCCGACCACGTGCTGCCAGGCCACGCGCTCGGACCGCTCGGCGTCGAGCTCGTTTCGTTCGCCGACGACCCGCACCCACTCCCCCGCCCGCCACGATCCCGCACGGAGCCGGGCCGCGCGGCCCCGGTGCCACGACTCGAAGCGCTCACCGTCGAGTTCGACGATCACCCGCGTCGAGCCGGCATACGGCTGCGGATCGTCGATGACGAGCGCCCAACCGTCGAACGGTCCCACGACGTCGGGCCGGAGCCCCGACCACGCATCAGCGGTCCGCCAACCGCCGAGCACGACACAGCAGGTCACGATCACCACCGACCGGGCGATGACCCACGGATCGAGACGCGGCGACCGAAGGTCTTCGGCAGCCGACCCGCCCGGCTCGTCGGCCGGCTCCGGCGACCACCGTGGCGGCAGACATGCGATCACGGCTGCGATGGCCGCCGCCCAGGTCGCCGCCGACGGCCCGGTCCGGACGGCCAGCGCGACCACGACCGCCAACCCGACCACGCCCCGGTCAGGGACGGGATGGCGCCACGCGGTCCGCAAAGCGCCATAGGCTGATCGGATCGACACGATGAGCCCCCACTCGAACGCCGATGGAGTCCGCACGGCGCCGCTCACCGCCGGCCCCCGGTGGTACAAGAAGCGCATCCGGACCCTCGGACCGTTGTTCGGCACGATCCCGATGATCGTGTTCGGCGCCATCTCGCTGCTCGCACTCGGCCTGTTCGATGGTCGCACGTCCGGTCTGGTCGGCCTGTTCGCCGGGGCGATCGCAGCGCCGGGTCTGCTCGTCGCCGGCGCGCCGTTCGGCGACGAATCGGTGTATCCCCTCGCGATCCTCGCCAGCGTGCCGTTCTGGCTCCTCCTCGGGTTCGTCGCCGCCTGGCGGGCCACCCGTCGCCCGATTGCCTCGTGGAGCGACTACACGCGAGAGCTGATGTACCTGACGCTCGCCGTCGCCGTCGGTGTGTCGATCGCACTCGTCGTGTCGTCGCAGGTCGTCGGCGAATCGCTCGTCCTCTGATCACGACGAGCCTCCGCCCGACGGAAACTCCCCGACCACCACGCAGCGACGCGCCACTCCTTCGGCGGCGCGTCCACCACGAGAACGCCCGGAACCGAGTCGGCATCACACCGACACCAGGTCTCGGAGCGCAGCCAGCTTGGCGGGGCCGACACCGGGGACTCGTTCGAGGTCGTCCACGGTCACGAACGGGCCGTTGCGTTCCCGGTCGTCGACGATCGCCGCAGCGGTGGCGGGCCCGACGCCGGGCAGTGTCTCGAGCTCGTCGGCACTCGCCCGGTTGAGATCGACCGGACCGACCGGTGCGTCCGGCGCGTCGGCGTCCTCGGACGACATCGCCGAACCGGCCGACGGGCTGAGCACCGGCGTCGTCGAGTGATCGACCGAACCGACCACCGGCACGAACAACCGTTGACCGTCGACGAGCACCTGCGCCAGGTTGACGGCGTCGAGATCGGCCTCGGCCGACGGGCCGCCCGCCGACTCGATCGCGTCGTCCACACGGGCACCACCGGCCAGCTCGTACACCCCGGTGTCGGCAACCGCGCCGGCGACGTGCACGACGATCGTGGCGTCCTCCGACGGCACCGACGTCGCCGATGCAGAGTCCTCGGGCGTCGCCACCGTGGCCGACGGCGGCAGGGTGACCGAGGGCAGTGACGTCGCTCCTGCAACGGGCAACGTCGCCTCGGCCGACGGCACGGGCGCCCGGACCAGCCAGAAGCCGAGCAGTCCGACGACCACCACCGACACCACGGTGGCGACCAATCGGGCCGGACCGAACCAACGCCACCAGGCGAGCGCACGTTCGCCGAGCGTGACCGGCGGCTCGGGGCGTTTGACCGGCGCGACCCGATCGTCGCCGCCATCGTCGGAACGCACCGCTGGACGGGCGTCCGGCACCTCGTGGTCGAGCATCGACCTACCTCCTTCGTCGATCGCGCAGGCGCGCGAGACGGATCAGGAGGAAGTCGGTGCGGTCAGACTACGCCGTCCGGGACGCAAAGCGACCAGGATCGACGTCGGCTCAGAACAGACGAGCAGTGAGCTGCTTGCGATACGCCGCAGTGCGGGGATCGTGCGGCCCCATCAGCTCGAGGATGTCGATGAACTCCTGACGAGCGTCGTCGTCGGCCTTCACCTGGTCGAGCAGCTGGGTCAGCTTGTCGTCGTAGTCGTCGTCGGGGGCCAGGTGGACACGGGCCTTGGCGGCGATCGGGCGCGTTCGGTCGCTCTCGGGGATGCGTTCGAGCAGTGCCAGCGCCTCGTCGACGTCGCCCCGGTCGACCAGCAACTCGGCCAGCGCCACGATGGCGTCCTCGTTGCCCGGATCGGCCTGCAAGGCCATGCGGAGGGAGGCTTCGTCGCCGGCCTCGATCAGTGCGGCGAGCTGCGACTCGGCAGCCGTCGGCAGCAACCGCTCGACGAACTCACGAACCTCGTGTTCGCCTTGCGCCCCCATGAATGCGTCGACCGGCTGGCCGTTCTGGAACGCCACCACCATCGGGATCGACTGCACCCGGAACGCCTGCGCGATGCCCGGGTTGGCGTCGATGTCGACCTTGACCAGCTCGACCTGACCGTTCGTCTCGGCGACGACCTTCTCGAGGATCGGGGTGAGGGTCTGGCACGGTCCGCACCACGTCGCCCACAGGTCGACCACCACCGGAGTCGTCAACGACTTGTCGACGACGTCGGTCTGGAAGGTTGCATCGGTGACATCGATCGCCATGCGGGTCACCCTATCGGCGGTACTCTCGGCCACGTGGAGGACGCGAGCGCACGCTGGGTGGACGATCGGCCCGAGGTCACCGACCCGGTGCTGCTCGTCGGTCTGAGCGGCTGGATCGATGCGAGCGGCGCCGCAAAGGCGGCCATCGACGCCATCACCGCCGACGCCGAGTCCTCGCCGATCGTCGAGTTCGACGACGACACCTACATCGACTACCGGGCTCGCCGCCCCACGATGGAGCTGCGCGAAGGGCTGCACTCGGTGCTCCACTGGGAGCGGATCCTGCTGTCCGCCGGCACCGATCAGACAGGCCAGGACGTGCTCGTCCTGCACGGCCCCGAGCCCGACATGGCCTGGCACCGTTTCACCCGCATCGTCGGCGACATCGCGGTCGAGCTCGGCGTGCGGCACATGGCCCACCTCGGGGCCTACCCGTTCGCCGTTCCGCACACGCGGCCGGCCCGCCTCTCGATCAGCAGCCCGTCGCAGGACGTGCTGGCCCGGGTCCCGTTCCTGCGCAGCACGATCGACGTGCCGGCCGGTGCCGCAGCGGCGCTCGAACGCGAGATGCACGATCGCGGCATCCCGTCGATCGGCATCTGGGCGCAGGTGCCCCACTACATCACGTCGATGCCGTACCCGTCGGCGAGCGTCGCGCTGCTCGACGGCACCCGCGAAGCGACCGGTCTCGTGTTCGAGGCGGCCGAGCTGCGAGCGGAGGTCATCTCCCAGGGCCGTCGCCTCGACCAGCTCGTCGCGAACAACCCCGAGCACGAGTCGATGCTTCACCAGCTCGAACAGCTCTACGACGCCGGTGACGACGTCGCCGACATCGATGCCGGCGGCCCGAGCCTCGAGTACCGCAGCGGCGACGAACTCGCCGAAGAGGTCGAGAAGTTCCTCCGCGACCAGGACTGACGGCGACTCGACGAGTCACCGAAGTCACATCGAGTCGGGCCGGCTCGGATCGCCCCACGGCGTGCCGCTCACCTACCGTCTCGATCCATGAAGGTCGACGCCAGCCTCTCCGGTTCCATCACCGACGCCGCCGCCAACGCCGCCGAGCTCGAAGCCGCCGGGTACTCCGGCGCCTGGACGGCCGAGACGGCACACGATCCGTTCCTGCCGCTCGCCCTCGCGTCGCAGACCACGTCGGAGATCGAGCTCGGCACCTCGATCGCCGTTGCCTTCGCCCGCAACCCGATGCTGCTCGCGAACATCGGATGGGACATGCAAACCCTCACCCAGGGTCGCTTCGTCCTCGGTCTGGGCAGCCAGATCAAGCCCCACATCACGAAGCGCTTCTCGATGGAGTGGAGCAAGCCGGCCGCCCGCATGCGGGAGATGATCCAGGCGGTTCGAGCGATCTGGGACACCTGGGAAAACGGCACACCGCTCGAGTTCCGGGGCGAGTTCTACCGCCACACGCTCATGACCCCCTTCTTCACCCCGTCGGCGAAGGATCTCGGCGACTTCGGCGTGCCGCGCATCTTCCTCGCCGGCGTCGGCCCGCTGATGACCGAGGTCGCCGGCGAGGTCTGCGACGGCTTCTTCTGCCACGGCTTCACGACCGAGCGGTTCCTCCGCGAGGTCACCATCCCCGCCCTCGAGGCAGGTCGTGCCAAGGCCGGTAAGACGATGGAAGGGTTCGAGATCGTCGGGCCGTCGTTCGTCGTCACCGGCACGACCGACGAGCAGATGGAACAGGCCGCCGACGCCGTGCGGAAGCAGATCGCGTTCTACGGCTCGACCCCGGCGTACCGCGGTGTGCTCGAACTGCACGGCTGGGGCGGCCTCCAGGACGAACTGAACGCCCTGTCGAAGCAGGGAAAGTGGGACGAGATGGGCGGCCTGATCGACGACGAGATCCTCAACACCTTCGCCGTCGTCGGTGCCCCTGAGGAGGTCGCGCCCGAACTCGGTCGCCGCTACGGCGACGTGATCAGCCGGATCTCGTTCTACGCCCCGTACGAGTCGGAGGCCGACCGCTGGCGCTCCGTCATCGACGGCATCAAGTCCCTCTGACCCCACCCCCAGCCCGACCAGCCCGACCAGCCCGACCAATGCGTGAACAAACTGCGCAATAGTTGCGCAGTTCGTTCACGCCTTCGTCGGGTTCGGGCGGGTGGGTGCGAGGCCGGTGAGCCAGCGACGGGCGTTTTCGCCGAGTTCGGCGGTGGCGTAGCCGCCCTCCTGGAGTACGACGGTCGGGAAACCCATCTGGGCGACCATCCGGCCGCACGCCTCGAATCCGTCGGCGGTGAGGTCGAGGTCGCAGATCGGGTCGTCGAAGTAGGTGTCGAGCCCGAGCGACACCACCACGAGATCGGGGTCGAACGAGTCGACGTCGTCGCAGGCCGCGGCCAGATGGTCGAGGAACGTGTCGTCGTCGGTGTGGGCGGCCAGCGGGAAGTTCGACGTCGTGCCGGCGCCGTCGCCGGTGCCGCGCTCGTCGACGTGCCCCGTCAGGTACGGATAGGCCCGTTCCGTGTCGCCGTGCAACGACACGAACTGCACGTCGCCGCGGCTGTAGAAGATCTGCTGCGTGCCGTTGCCGTGGTGATAGTCGACGTCGAGCACCGTCACCTTGGCATCGAGGGTTCGCGCCAGGTGGTCGGCGACGACCGCAGCATTGTTGAAGAAGCAGTACCCGCCGTACACCGACCGGGCGGCGTGATGACCGGGCGGCCGGCACAGGCCGTACGCGAACCGTTCGCCGTTCGCGACCAGATCGGCCGCCGTGAGAGCGACATCGACCGACGAGCGGGCGGCGTCGTAGGTGCCGTGGGTCAGTGGCGTGGTCGTCTCGAAGCACCACCAGCCGAGTCGGGCCGACACGTCGGACGGCTCGCGAGCGGCCCCCATCCCCTCTCGCAGCTGCGGCATCGCGAACACGTCGGGGATGACGTCGTGGGTGGGGCCGTGTGCTTGCTGGTACTCCTCCCACGCGTGTTCGAGGAAGTGGACGAGTCCGGGGTCGTGGACTGCCTCGATCGGCGCGACGCCCCAGTCCTCGGGGGCGACGAACTCGAACGAACCGTCGGCGGCGAGCGCACTCCGGATGAACTCGGCTCGCTCGGGCCGCTCGAACGGTTCCTGGAAGCCGGACGACTCGAACTCGCGCTGCGGGTGATGTGCCTGATGACGGAGTGAGAACACGACCTGCACGCCGCCATCGTGCCACCTCGTGCGACGGCCCGGGCGATTTCACCAGAACGGGTGACTGGACCCCGACCCTCGAATGTTACAGAATGATGACAGCGGGCGTGACGGGCGAAAGGAGCCCTCCCATGTCCACACCGACCGACCGCACCCCCGGTCGCCACGGCGACAACCCCCAGTTCACCGGACGCCAGGTCATCGACGAACGGGGCGAACCGCTCGGCTCGATCGACGACGTGCTCTTCGATCCCACCGACGAGACCCCCGAGTACTTCGTGGTCAAGCCCGGCATGCTCCGCCGGGCGCACTACCTCCCTGTCGAAGGCTCGTACGAATCGATCGACGGCGACATCGTCGTCCCGTGGGACCAGCAATGGTTCAAGATGTCGCCACCCGCCGCCCGCGACCACGTCCTGTCGACCGACGACCGACGCCAGGTCGAAGCCCACTACGCGGACCGCTGACGATGCGTCTGATCGACATCGGCGGCGCGAGCGACTGGGGAGGGCGACTCGACACCACGACGCCACCGCTCCAGACTGGGAGGAGCGGGCGACCCCGACCCGGATCCCGACCCGGAGGTCAGCCAATGCAATACCGGACGACCGACTCGAGCGACCTCGGCCCCATTTACACGGGCCGCAAGGTCTTCGACGCACACGGTCTCGCGCTCGGCACCATCACCGATGTCGTCTACGCCGACGGCGAATACGAACCGCAGTACCTGGTGGTCGACCCCGGCATGCTGCGGCGTTCGCACTACGTCCCGACGGCCGGCGCCGCCCAGACCGACACGGGCGACATCGTGGTCGCCTGGGATCGCGACTGGTTCCGCCTCTCACCGCCGGCGAGTGGCCGACCGGTCCTCACCGGCCGCCAACGCCGCGACCTCGCGGTCCACTACGCCGCCCGCTGACCACCCGGTGATCCGGGTGAGCCGATCGGGCCCTGCCATCGGCGGACCGTCGCTGAGGCGAATCAGCCCTCGACGAGATCGAGCTGTTCGTCGAGGTACAGCTCCTTGCACTTGGCGCGCTGGAGCTTGCCCGAACTGGTCTTCGGGAGCGTGCCCGCCTGCACCAGCATGACGTCGCGCGGCGGGAGGCCGCACACCTCGAGCGTTCGATGGTGGATGGTCTCGCGCACCTCGTCGGGATCGTCGGCACGCACCTCGGCGACGACGACGACCGACTCCTTGCCCTTGTATCCCTCCATGCCGAACGCGATCACGTTGCCGGCACGCACACCGTCGAGGCCACCGACGGCGCGTTCGATGTCTTCGGGGAACACGTTGCGTCCGCCGACGATGATCACGTCCTTGATGCGGCCGCACAGGATCAGCTGGCCGTCGAGCACGTAGGCGAGGTCGCCCGTGCACAGCCAGTCCTCGTGGAAGAGGGCCCGTGTGGCGTCGTCGCGCTTGTAGTACCCGGGCGTCACCGAGGTGCCGCGGAGCAGCAGCTCACCCACGTGTCGTTCGGGCAACTCCTCGCGGCTGTCGGGATCGACCACCTTGAGCTCCATGCCGGGCACCGCGGTGCCGAGCATCGGGAGTCGACGAGCGGTGACGGCGAGGTCGTCGGGATCGGTGATCTCGACCGGCTTCGCGACACGCGTGCGCTCGAGCACTTCACGGTCGACCGTGTCGCACCGCAGCCCGTCGCCCCGCTTCGGGAACGACGCTCCGATCGCCGTCTCGGCCATGCCGAAGGCGGGGAACACGGCGCCCCCCTCGAACCCGAACGGCTCGGCGGCGGCGACGAACGCCTCGACCGCTTTCGGGTCGACGGGCTCGGCGCCCGACAGGGCGAGCGTCAGCGACGACAGGTCGAGCTGCTGCCCCTTCTTGGCGGCGAGCTTGAGTGCACGCGTCGCGAGCACCCACGAGAAGTTCGGTCCGGCCGTTGCGGTGCCGCCCCAGTCGGAGATCCACTGCATCCAGGCCCCCGGGCTGGCCATGAAGTCCTGCGGTGCCGCCTGGACGAGATCGACACCCTGGCACATCGGGATGGCGAGGAACCCGACGAGGCCCATGTCGTGGTAGAGCGGGAGCCATGACGTCATGACCTCGTCCTCGGTCAACACGGCGGCCTCGCAGCACGCATCGATGTTCGCCGTGAGCACCCGGTCGGGGATCATGACGCCCTTCGGCTCGCTGGTCGACCCGGAGGTGTACTGGAGGATCACGAGCCGGTTCGGGTCGTCGTCGGGCACCTCGAGTCGGTCGCCCGACGGCACGTTGGGCGCACCTGGCATCACCGAGCCCATCGGCTCGATGGGCGGGTCGCCTGCCGCTGCCTCGTAGAAGGCGGCGAGCTGGTCGTCGATGAGCACCAGCTTGGCGTCGCCGTGTCGGATGCGGGCACGGGTCGAGTTCACGAACTCGTCGAGCGAGCCCATGCGCATCGGCAACGGCAACACCATCGACGCGATGCCGGCCATCCAGCAGCCTCGCACGATCGTCATCAGCTCACGAGACGTCGGACCGAGCACGGCGACGTGGTCACCGGGGACCAGCCCCTTGGCCTGGAGCGCGGCAGCGACCGACCGTGCCTCGTCGTGGATCTGACGCCATGGGACGTACACGGGTCCGTCGGGGGCGACGGAGTGGCCGACGAATCGGACCCCGGTGTCACGGTCGGCAGCGCGCTCGAGCCGCTCGATCGTCGAGCCGGTCGCGCGAATGAACGTCGAACTCATGCCACCCGACGCTACTGGCTCGACGGGATGGGAGCGAGGACGACATCCCGCCGACACTCCGTCGACACGCCGTCGACGGATCGAGGACGAGCTGCGATGCCGGTTCGACGTGGCATCGTGGTGGCCGTGACCACCATTCGAGCGACCGTGCTCCACACCCCCTCACCCGACCGGCTCGACGTGCTCGTCGACCAGGCGATCGAGATCGACGACACCGGCCGGATCGAACGGATCGGCGCGGCAGGCCCCGACGCCCACGCCGACGTCGTGCTCCCCGACGACACCGTGATCGTGCCCGGGTTCGTCGACACCCACCTGCACGCCCCGCAGTGGCCCCAGCTCGGAACGGCGCTCGACCTCCCGCTCGACCAGTGGCTGTTCGAGTACACGTTCCCGCTCGAGGCCCGATTCGCCGACCTCGAGTTCGCACGGCAGGTGTGGGATCACATGGTGCCGTCGCTCCTGCGACACGGCACGACGACCGTCACCTATTACGCGTCGATCCACGAAGCTGCCACCACGGCGCTGGCGGAAACGTGCGCCCGGCTCGGCCAGCGGGCGTTCGTCGGACGCTGCGCGATGGATCATCCCGACGGAACCCCCGAGTGGTACCGCGACCCGTCTCCGGAGGCATCGATCGCGGCCAGCGCCCGGTCGATCGACGAGATCCGGGCGATCGGATCACAACTCGTCCAACCGATCATCACGCCCCGGTTCATCCCTGCCTGCACCGACGAGGCGCTCACCGGTCTCGCCGCGCTCGCAGCCGACACCGACACCCTGATCCAGACCCACTGCTCGGAAGGCGATTGGGAGCACGGCCACGTACTCGAACGATGCGGTGTCACCGACGCGCACGCCCTCGATCGGTTCGGGCTGATGCGCGAACACACCGTGCTGGCTCACGCCACCCATCTCGACGACACCGACCGGGCGCTGATCGCGCAGCGCGGCGCCGGCGTCGCCCACTGCCCGCTGTCGAACGTGTACTTCTCCGAGCGCGCCTTCTCGGCTCGCGCCGCGATCGAGGCCGGCGTGCGGGTCGGTCTCGGCACCGACATCGCCGGCGGCCCGAGCCCGTCGCTGTTCGCCCAGTGCGGCCATGCGATGGTGGCGGGGCGACGCCGCGTCGACGAGGGCGAGGCCGACGCACGGGTCGACACGACCACCGCGTTCTGGATGGCGACCGCCGGCGGTGCCGACCTCCTCGGCGTCGACGCCGGCGTCATCGAAGCGGGGCGATGGTTCGACGCCGTCGCGATCCGACTGCCCGATCAGGTCGTGCCCGACGGCGATTGGGCGAGCCGGTTCGAGCGACTCGTGCGCCTCGCCACGCCGAACGACATCCGTTCGGTGTGGGTCGCCGGCCGCCAGGTCGTCTGATCGCAGGCGGCGCCGGGCCGCGTCACGCGCGAATCGGCGTTGGCCGGCACCCGTCGGCGCGGTCACGATGTCGGGATGGCATCACCCTCCCCCGTCACCGCGATCCCCGCCGCCGCCCCGGATGTCGCCGTTCGACACTTCACCGGCCTGCTCGCGCTCGAGACCGACTGCTGGGACGTCCATGAGTCGATGACCAACGGCCCGCACGACTTCGTCCTGCTCCAGACGAACGCCTCGCCGGCGTCGTTCGCTGCCGAGCACATCGACGGTGCCGTGCATCTCCACCACGCCGAGATCTCCGACGAAACACTCGGCCGCTGGCCGACCGACACGCTCTTCGTCGTGTACTGCGCGGGGCCGCACTGCAACGCCGCCGACCGGGCAGCGCTGAAGATCGCCGAACTCGGCCGCCCGGTGAAGAAGATGATCGGCGGCAAGACCGGCTGGCTCGACGAAGGCTTCGAGCTCGTCGCCGACCGATGAACGACGCTGTACCGACCGGCTACTGACTGCCCGGGAGTCGGTCGGGCAGATAGCCGTCTCGTCGGGCGCGGATGAGCTCGTCGTCGCAGACCCGACACAGGAACTCGCGCTGGATGCCTTGGATCGACATCTGCGATCCACGGGACTTCTCGACGATCACCTTCGGCGCCGCCTCGAGTTCGTGTCCGCCGCACTTGGGACACGACGGGCGAGGGTCGCGAACCCACGTGGCCCCGCACCGCTCGCAGGTGAGCTCGATCGTGTCGTCGTCGAGCCGATTGCCGCGCAGGTGCTCGTCAGTGCCACACGCTGCACACTCGATGTCGACCACACGGGCGATGGTAGCGAAGCCCGCCCGACCGAGGCTCCGATCAGCGTCTCGATCGGGCGCCTCGCCGAGCCGACCTGGCGATCACGCCGACGACCAGCACGATCCCGCACAGCGCGACCACCGCAGCCGCCAGCGCGCTGTCGAACGTCGTGGCGAGAACGGCTTGGATCGCGATCAGCGCCCCGACGACACCGAGCACCAGCGGCGACGGCTCGTCGCGCCGGACGGCGACGCCCACCAGCGCCAACGCAACGATCAGCGCGATCACCGGCCCGAGTCGTTCGTCGATGTCGGACCAGCTGATGGCCCCGATGTAGGCGACGATCGCCCCGGCTGCGATGCCGAGGTCCGACGGCCGCACCATGTCGAAGCCCGAGGCGAGGGCCAGTAGGGTGCCCCAGACCACCAGTGCTGCGCCGCCGACCCACACGCTCAGATCGAGCAGCGACGTGGTCGCGAACGTCACCGCGGCGGCCGCGACGACGACCGACAGGAACTCGACGGGACGCGAACGGTTGCGCCACAGCCCACAGCCGACCACCACGACGCCGAGCCCCGGCACGATGACGAGGACCTCCTCCGACGCCTCGCCGGTGCGGTCGACGAGCAGTCCGACGGTCACGGCGACACCGGCCAACCCGACCAGCGACAGGAAGCCCGCGAGCCGATCCGTGCCCGGTTCATCCTGTCGATACGACCAGGCGCCGGCAGTCAGCCCGACGACGATCAGGAGCGCGGCGATCGTGATCCGTCCGGCGAACGCGAGGTCGTCCCACCGCTGGGCGACGACCATGGCGCCGCCACCCAGCGCCAAGGTGCTCCCGAGGTAGACGGCGATCTCGGCGGGGATCGAGAAGCGCCGCTCGGCCGTTGCCTCCAGGTGCTCGTACCGGCGGATCGCGTCGAGTTGCTCTGGCGAGATCAACCCGGCATCCACCCAGGCAGCGCCGTGAGCCACCACCCGATCGGGCTGCAACAACGACGGCATGGCGACCTCCTCTCGCCGCTCCGACTCCAGTGTCCACCCAGGGGTGGTTCTGCACCAGGGTCGCAGGACCCCGATCGAGGCCAGCCCGGGGAGTCCGGCGCTTGTTCGTGTGTTCTCCCTGACCGTGATCGTCGCCTCGTTGCGCCGCGCCGCGGCAACCGCTCACGACCCGATCGGTCGTGCCGCTGCGGTATCGGGTCGAGCAGTGCCGAGCCGGCGGACTTTTCGTTCAGGACCGACCGCTCCCCGAAGACGCGCGCCTACGGTCGATGCATGGCGACCCACCCCGACGCACGGACCCGGATCGTGGTGCTCGTGTCCGGCAACGGCAGCAATCTCCAGGCCGTTCTCGACGCCTGCGACGAGGGGCGCCTCCCGGCCCACGTGGTCGCCGTCGTGTCGAATCGATCGGGCGCGTTCGCCCTCGAACGCGCCGCTGCTGCCGGTGTCCCGTCCGTGCACGTCGGTAAACACGCCGACGAATCGCGCCGCGACTACGACGCCCGGTTGGCCGACGTCGTCGCCGGATTCGGTCCCGATCTCGTCGTACTCGCCGGTTGGATGCGCATCCTCACGAGCGATTTCCTCGGCTGGTTCCCGAATCGGGTGATCAACCTCCACCCTGCTCGACCCGGCGAGCTGCCCGGCGTCAACGCGATCGAGCGGGCCTGGCACGAAGCACTGGCCGGCGAACGCACCGCCACGGGCGTCATGGTCCATCTCGTGCCCGACGAGGGGGTCGACGACGGCCCGGTGCTCGCGACAGCCGACGTCCCGATCCGCCCCGACGACACCCTCGACACCCTCGCCGAGCGCGTCCACGCCGTCGAGCACCGGCTGCTCGTCGACACGATCGCCACCCTCTGCCACCACACGTCCAACACCCCCTGATCCAGGAGCGCCCATCCATGAGCATCAACGACGATCTCTTCGACCGCTACGACGCCCTCACGTTCGACGATGTCGTCGTCGTGCCCGGCTACTCCGAGACACTGCCCGACGCCGTCGACACGGGCGCCGTGTTCGCTCGTGACATCGAGCTGTCGGTGCCGCTCGTGTCGGCAGCGATGGACAAGGTCACCGAGGCACGCATGGCGATCGCGATGGCCCGCCACGGAGGGATCGGCGTCATCCACCGCAACATGACGATCGACGCCCAGGCCGCCGAGGTCCAGAAGGTCAAGCGCAGTCAGAGCGGCATGATCACCGACCCGGTGACGCTGCGAAAAGAAGCGCCGCTCTTCGAGGCCGAAGCGCTGATGAACCGCTTCAAGTTCTCGGGGGTACCGATCACCGACGAGGCCGGCTACTTGGTCGGCATCCTCACCAACCGCGACATCCGGTTCTGTGAGGGCAGCGACTTCGAGCGACCGATCAGCGAGTTCATGACGAGCGACGACCTGGTCACCGCCGAGGTCGGGACGTCGCTCGACGAGGCGAAGCTCCTGCTCCAGAAGTACCGGATCGAGAAACTGCCGCTCGTCGACGCGAACGGCAAGCTCGCCGGCCTGATCACCGTGAAGGACATCCAGAAGCGGCTCGACTTCCCCAACGCCTCTCGCGACGACAGGGGCCGCCTACGGTGCGCCGCCGCCTGCGGAGTCGGCGACGACGTCGAGGCCCGCGTCGAGGCGCTGGTCGCGATGGGTGTCGACGCCGTCGCCATCGACACCGCCCACGGCCACTCGGCCGGGGTCATCAAGACGATCGAGCGCATCAAGGGTGGGTGGCCCGAACTCGCCGTGACGGCGGGCAACGTCGTCACCGAAGAAGGTGTCGAGGCGCTGGCCAAGGCAGGCGCGGACGCCGTGAAGGTCGGCGTCGGCGCCGGCTCGATCTGCACGACCCGAATCGTGTCGGGCGCCGGGATGCCGCAGCTGTCAGCGATCCACTTCGCGGCCAAGCGGGCACGCGAGATCGGCGTCCCGATCATCGGCGACGGCGGCATCACCTACTCCGGCGACGTGGTCAAGGCGATCGCAGCCGGTGCGACCACGGTGATGCTCGGCTCGTTGCTCGCCGGCACGGAGGAGAGCCCGGGTGAGACCGAGTTGTTCGAGGGCCGGCGGTTCAAGTCGTACCGCGGCATGGGGTCGCTCGGCGCCATGCAGGGCCTCGGCGCAGACCGCTACGCCACCGCCCAGGGCGAGCCGACCGACGTCGCCAAGACATCCAACAAGCTGGTGCCCGAGGGCATCGAGGGACGCGTGCCATATGCCGGCCCACTCGGCGACACGATCTTCCAGCTCGTGGGCGGCTTGCGGTCGGGCATGGGGTACGCCGGGGCCGCCGACCTCGAGCAACTGCGCACGAAGGCGCGGTTCATGCGGGTCACGACGGCAGGCCGCGAAGAGAGCCACCCCCACGACGTGACGATCACCAAGGAAGCTCCGAACTACCAGCGCAGCTGACCCCGCCACGTCACGCCCGTCGGCGTGACGAACAACACGTCTGCATGGCGGCTCGGCTGCCGATACACCGGGGAACTTCCCTCTCGACCGACTTGGTCGCCTCCCCATCGTGGATACCGAACCCCTCTCACCGCCGCTCGTCGTCGACGAGCCGACCGAAGTCGCCGACGCGCCCACTCGGCGGCGTCGATGGCGGCTACCGGACCGCGCGTGGATCGTCGTGGCTGCCTGTGTCGTGACCGCGGTTCGTTGGTGGGAAGCCGCCGACCGCCGCGTCTTCCACGTCGCCCCCGACGAACCCGGTCAACTCGCGATGGCCCGGTGGCTGAGTGGCGGGACGCGCTGGAACATGTTCGACCACCTGACGTGGCGGCCGGGGTACGCGCTCACGCTCGCTCCGCTGGCTCGGATCGTCGACGGTGGCGAAGGGCTCGTCCGCGCTGCGCTGACGCTCAATGCCGTGTTCGCAGGCCTGTCGTGCGTCCTGCTCACCCTGCTGGTGCGCCGATGGACCGATCTCGGTCACCGAGCGGCGGCCGGCATCGCTGCCGTCGTCGCGCTGGCGCCCAGCGCGATCGCATCGAGCGCCTATACGTGGGCCGAGTCGCTCATCACACTCGTGTTCCTCGCCACGCTCGTCGCGCTCCAGCGGTTCATCGACCACCGTGGCAGTGCAGCGGCCGTCGCCGCGGTCGCCCTGTCGGCGTTCGCGATGACCGTGCACGGCCGATCGCTCCCGATGCTGCCGGTGACGGCTGCGGTGATCGGCGTCGTCTTGATCGTCGACCGGCGCTGGCGTGAAGCCGTCGCGATCGGCGGTCTCGCGGCGACCCTCGGCCTCCTGTCGGTCCGGTTCACCAACTGGGTGCTCCGCAACGTCTGGGACGAACCGAGCGATGCCAACACCGCCGAGGCGGTCATCGAGCGACTCGACGCCCCCGGGGCACTCCTCGACTCCTTCATCGGACAGATGTGGTATCAGCTCGTCGCGTCCCTCGGCATGGTCGGCATCGGCACGGTGGTGCTGGTCGCGGCGCTCGTCAGGCCGACACGGCGGTTGGGTCGACTCGACGCCGCTGTCGTGCTGGTGCTCATCGCTCCCCTGGCGGCGACAAGCGTGACGTTCATGGCCGGTCGTGCTCGCCCGGATCAGCTGGTCTACGGCCGCTACGTCGACGCGGTGATCTGGCCGGTTGCGGCGCTCGGGCTCGCCTGGTCGTGGCGGCGGTTGCGCGCGACGACCGAGCTACCTCGATCATTCGTCCCGGTCGGGGTCGCGCTCGTCACGATCGCATCGGGCATCGTGGTGGCCTTCCGGCACGGCGACCAGCTGGCAGGCGACGTCGGCTTGCGGATGATGGTTCCCGGCCTGCTGCCGTACATCGGCAACGGTGACGGCGTCCCGGTTCTGACGATCACGGCGTTGGCGACGATGGCGATCGGAGTCCTCGCATGCGTGAGCGTCGCTCCGAGCGTCCGCCGACTCCCCCGATCGGTGTTGCTACTCGGCGCAGTGGCCGCGATCTCATTCGGTGGCGTGCGCGTGCACGATGCGCAGGCCGCCCATCTGAACTCGTGGGCGATCGGTGACGACGTCGCAGAGATCGACCGCATCGTTCCGGCGGGTGAGCCGATCGGCGTCCTGATGCGCCCGTCCGCGCTCGTCCCCGACCTCGTCGAGCAGCGACAGCGGTTCCAGGCGTACCAACTCTTTCTCGACGACCGCGAGTTCGTCTGGGAGCGACGACCCGGTCGATACTCGACGAGCTACGTGCTGGCACCCAGCCGGGTCCGAGCGCTCGTCGAAGCCGGCGGCGTCGTGGTCTGGTACGACCCGGGCAAGCCGATGGCGTTGTGGCAGCTCCCCTGATCGACGTCAGGCGAAGCCGGCGACGACGGCCACGGATGCTCGGTCGAGACCCGACTCGGCCAGCGCGCCGTACGACGACCGCATGAGTCCGGCATCGTCGACGAGAACGTTGGAGGGCGTCGCCGTGATGGCGAACCGGTACCACAGGCTGTCGTCGCGGTCGTCGACGACGACGACATTGTCACGACCGGCGGCGATGCCGCTGAGCCACGGGGCGTCGGGGCCGGTCTCGCCGGACGCCACGACCACGAAGGTGACATCGGGATGCCGTTCGGCGGCCTCGACGATCTTCGGCACTTCGTCCTCGGAGTAGTCACAGTCGGCTCGGACGAACGTCATGATCGCCGGGGCCCGCTCGAACAGTTCGGCGCCCTCGAGCACCTCGCCGTCGAGCGACGTCGCCGAGAAGGCGAACGCTGCCGGCACGGGCTCGGTCTCGGCGATCTCGACCACGGGCATCAGCGCCGCCGTCGTCACGGTCGACCCCGAGTCACCGGTGTCGATCGAGTCGGCAGTCGCGGGGTCGCCGGACGCCCCATTCGCGGACACCTCATCGACCGGTCGGGCGGCGACGTCGTCGGACGAGAAGCTCGAACCGTCCTCGTCGACGAGGACCCGTTCGCCCTTCACCGCACCGCAACCGGTGAGCGCCACGAAGCCGAGGCCGGCGACGAGGAGTGCGGCGCGACGCCTCACGACGGCACCGCCGCGAGCTCGACGTCGTGGAAGTCGACCTGCGACAGGGTCGAGATGAGGCCGACCATGCCGCCCGGGTTCTCAGTGGTCTCGGTGACGACGGTGTTGCCCTGGTAGATGATCGTGTACTGGTCACCGCGTGACTCGATCTTCAGCGTCACCGGCTGACCGGCGGCGGGAGCGGGGATGAAGTCCCACCCGATGTTCTGGTAGTAGCCGAGCTCGTCGTACCGGCCCCAGCGGAGCGTCTCGCCGTCGTCGGCGAGATCGACAACGATCGCACCGCTGCGCGAATCGGTCGAGCTGACGTTGAAGACCACGCCACCGTGGTTGGGCACGGTCGGCGACGAGAAGGTGACCTCCAGGTCGAAGTGATCGACGACGTGGGTGGTGAGCACCGACATCAGGTCGTACTCGCAGTCGTTCAGCTGGCGGTACGAGCCGTTCTCGACGAGCCAGCTGCCCGCCATGACGTTCCATCCGGCGACGTCACCGTCGAAGGTGTCGTCGACGAGGACGGTCCGGGTCGTCACCTGCGTGGTGGCGACAGCGTCGCGAGGCCGCTGGTCTTCGGAGATCGTGGCCGCACATGCAGCACCCTCGCCGAGACCCGCGTCGGGTGCGGCGAACTGAGGTGCTTCGAAGGTCAACTCGTACTCGGCTGCGGCGGCCAAGCCGTCCTCGGTGCTCGGGGCGACCTCGGGGATCGGACCGTCGACGTCGGGCAGGCCCGGCGGCGGCGGAGCGTACGGGCACGAGGCACCGTCGTTCGAGTTCGTCGACGGGCTGGTCGCGATCTGGGTGGCGACCGGGTTGCCGGTGCTGAACCCGGTGATCTGATAGATCTGCCCGCTGTTGCGGCCGACGTACAGGTTCGCGCCGGCGGTCGTCCATGCCGCACCGAACGCCTTGTTCGCACCCGAGATGCCGGCGACGGCGCCGAGGTTCGTGGCGGTCTCGGTCGTCACGTCGAAGCTCCACAGGGTCCCGCCGCCGCTGACGCCGTAGAACGTGCCCGAGACGTTCGCGATGTCGGCGACGCCGTAGTTCTGGGAGAAGCCGCTCAGGCGAGTCGCCTCGAGCGTGGTGACGTCGATCGCATACCAGTCGTTGCCGCCGCGCGACACGTGGAGGCGGCCGTCGTCGCCGAAGTCGCCGGTGTACGAACCGGGCACGATGTCCACGGTTCCCAAGGTGACGACGGTCCCGTTGTCGTCGATCCGGAGGAGGGTGTCACCCCGGATGGCGTAGAGGAAGCCGTCGGCGGGATTGAGGCCCATCGCGTTGTAGTTCGACTGATCAGCTCCCATCGGGAGGTACGTCGACGAGCCGACGTCGAACTCGGCCAGCTGGCCGGCGATGACCTGGAACAGCCCGCTCGGGCAACGTTCGGCGAGGGAGGGGGCGGCCGCCTGCGACGTGGCGGCGACGCCGAGGCTCGACGCAGCGAGCGACAGAGTCAAGACGATTCGTTTCACGTCCATGAGTCAGCCAGGCCGTGATGAGGACCCGATCCCGTTCAGGTCAAGATCCGTTCAGGCCGCAACATGAACGAGAACGTCGTCGCACCTGAACAAATCTTGAGGTTTGGCGAGCAGAGTCGCTGTCGTGATCAACGAGACTTCCAACGAGCGTCGGCCCGTCATCGTCATCGCCGACGACAGCGCGGTGCATCGGGTTGCGATGACCGCCATGCTGGAGCGTGCCGGATTCGACGTGCACGCCGGCCACGACGGCGCCGAGGCCGTGTCCCTCGTGAGCGAGGTGCGTCCCGATGCGCTCGTCGTCGATGCGCTGATGCCGCGAATGAGCGGCTTCCAGGTGATCGAGCACATCCGCCGGTCGCCGATGTTCGCCGCGCTGCCCACGATCGTGGTGAGCGGGCTGGAAGACGTGGCCTCCCGCGTTCGGGCGTTGTCGATCGGAGCGGACGACTTCGTGTGCAAGCCGGTCCACGCCGACGAACTGGTTGCTCGCCTCCGAGCACATCTGCGCCAGAATCGTGTGGCCGCACATCGCGTCGCGGCAGAGCGCGACGACTGGTACCGCGACACGATCGCACATCGCCGTTTCACGATGCACTATCAGCCGATCGTCGACATGACGTGTGGCGAGGTCGAGGCGACCGAGGCGCTCGTGCGATTCGACGACGGCACGTCGCCGGTCGACGTGTTCCACACCCCCGACCATCACGACCGTCGGGTCGAGCTCGAACTCGAGATCGTGGCAGCGGTGACCGACGACCTCGCATCGGGCGCCGTGTCGGTACCGGTCCACGTCAACGTCTCCCCCGCCGCTGCGCTCGATCCCCGACTCGGCGAGCTCGTGCACGGAACCGGACGACCCCTCGTCCTCGAGATCACCGAGAACGCCGCGTTCGATGCACACGATGCCGCGACGCTTCGAGCCCAGATGCCGCCGACCTGCCGTCTCGCCGCCGACGACGTCGGCGCCGGATACGCCGGGCTCGTGCAGCTCGTCGGTGTCCAGCCCGATCTGATCAAGATCGATCGTGAGATCGTCAGCAGCATCGACACCGATCCGGCACGACAGGTGGTCGTCTCGGGGCTGATCGAGTTCGCCGCGACTACAGGCGCCGAGCTGGTCGCCGAGGGCATCGAGACCGCCGCCGAGGCAGCGTTCCTGATCGAGATCGGCGTCCGACTCGGCCAGGGCTACTTCTTCGGTCGCCCGGCGCCGCTCGCGGCCGGGACCGTGCTCGATCCCGATCTCGACACCGACGACATCGGTCCGGTCACCGCCGCCTGATCGGGAGGCCGCCATCGGCCGAACCCGTGACCGTCTGCTCTCGTCGCCCTATCCCGTGATGGGCAGTGTGGCGTCGACTCGGCCGTCATCCCAGCGGCAGGTGCCGTCCGCGTCATCGGTCGTGCGCCGGATGATCCTCGCCGCCACCGCCAGCGCCGCACGACCGATGTCGTCGGTCGCTGGTGGGTGCTCGATCGTGACCGCGAGGTGAGGGCGGTCGACCGTGAACCGGACGGCGACCACGCCGGACTCACAGGCATGGACGATCGAAGCGATCGCCACCTCGCAGAGCGCGATCACGCAATCCCAGCGGGTGCACACCTCGGCGTCGGTGGTGTCCGCGTCGGTGGTGAGCAACTGTCCGTGACGAGCGGTCGGGCGCTGCCACCGCTGGAGGATGTCGGCGGCGACCCGTGCCGGGCGCTCCGAGAACGCCTCGTCGACGAACTGTCGCCGCGCGAAGGCTGCCAACGCGTTGACCAGAGCGAACGCCTCGTCGACGTCACCGCCGGCGTGCACCGTGCTGCGAGCGCGTTCGAGTTCGTCGGTCATCACGTCCGACCAGGCCGATCGTGCTCGTTCGTAGCCGGCGAGCAATCGGCCGACCTGTGCCGTGCGGTCGTCGACCCGTTCTTGGAGTTCTCGGTTGATCTCCCACAGGTCGCGCATGCCGCGCTCGGCGATCATCTCCGCCTGTCGTCGGGCCTTGCGCTCTCGATCGAGTCGTTCTTCGAGCCGGATGATCCGCTCGTCGATCGGCGGGTCGCTCCCGGCCGGCGCCGGTCCGGCGCTCATCGTTCGACGACCTCGAGCACGCACGAGTCGTCACCGCGATGCACACATTCGAGGTGGTCGACGGTGAGGTCGGTGCCAAAATGATCGCCCATGCCGAGGATGAGTCCTTCGGCGAGCGGGCACAGGTTTCGACTCGATTCGTACCGGAGCTGCATCGTGCGGTCGCCGGTCGTCGTTCGGAACGACGGCACCTCGGCGTCGGGGTAGATCTTCTGGACCTCGGGGTGAATGATGCCGTCGAGCTGGGCGAGGACATCCATCCAGGTGTCGGCACCGTCGAGGAGCTCTGCGTGTCGACCACCGAGCCGGGCGAACCCCTTGCGGCCGACGAGGACGAGCGCTTCGGGTTCGGTGACGCCGGCGACGTCGGCGGCGGCGGTCACGAGCGAGCCCAGCTCGGCGTCGGGGTAGCTCCCGAGTGAGGTGTAGGCGCCGTCGGCGCCCGAGCGACGAACGATCTCGTCCCAGGCGTCGGGTCCGAAGACGTCCTCGACGACTTCTTGGACGACGTTGAAAATGACACCTTTCATGGCGTGACACGCTCCCCGGTGATGTGGTCGATGATGATGTGATCTGTTCGTTCCGTCGGCCCGGTCGGTCCAGTTGTTGCGGTCATGACGCTGCCAGCCAGTCCCGGAAGGCCGTCTCGGTCCGTCGAGCAAGCTGCTCGATGTCGTCGGCGGGCCCGCCGTCCTGTTCGATATTCGCACACCGGTCGGCGAGCGCCGACGCCCCGAGCAGGCGGGCGCTCGACTTGAGCGTGTGTGCGGCACGACGGGACTCGGTCTCGTCGTCGCCGACGATCGTCAGCACCCGGGCGTCGAGCTCGTCGAGAAACGTCCCGACGAGGTCACGCACGATGTCGGGCGAACCCAGCTCGTCGGACAGTTTCCCGAGCACCGCCTCGTCGAGTGCAGGTGTCTCGTCGGCCGGTGACTCTTCCGGCGCCGCGGTCTCGACTCGCGCAGGGGCCGCCGTCTCGAAGACAGCTCGCTTGAGCGCCGAGCTGAGGTCGTCGAGCGACGCCGGCTTCGCCACGAAGTCGGTCATGCCCGACGCCAGGAACGCGTCTCGATCGGCGGTCGAGGCCGACGCAGACAGCCCGATGATCGGGATCGTCGCGAGGTCCCCGCCTTCGGCCCGGATGTGTTCGGTCGCCTCGGTGCCGTTCCAGCCCGGCAGCTGCTGGTCCATGAAAACGGCGTCGAAGCGGCCGGCGTCGGGGTCGAGCAGCATGGCGTGGCCGGCCTCACCACGATCGACGATCACCGCCTCGACCCCCAGTCGGTCGAGCTGGCTCCGCGCCAGTTGCTGGTTGACGGGGTTGTCCTCGACGACGAGGACTCGCAGGCCGGGCGGGAGCTCGTCGGTCTGCTGCGTCTCGGGTGGCTTGGCGGTGCGGAGCGGGATGACGACGTCGAAGCGAGTGCCCTCCCCGACCTTGCTGGTCAGGGTCACCCGACCGCCCATGGCGGTCACGAGGCGCTGCACGATCGACAGACCGAGCCCCGCGCCGCGCGCCTCGCCCGCTGTCGATGCGACGCGGAACGGCTCGAGGACTGCGGCCTGTTCGTCGGCGGGGATGCCGGCGCCGGTGTCGATGACCGAGAACACGAGCGCGTTCTCGCCTTCGCGGCGGACCACGATCTGGACCGTGCCGGACTCGGTGAACTTGACGGCGTTGCCGACGAGGTTGGAGAGCACCTGGCGGAGGCGGCCGTCGTCGGCCATCACCCACTCCGGGACGTCGCGCGCGATCCGGTGACTCACCGTCACCGGCTTGTCGATCGCTGCTGCGTTACCGAGGCCGACGACATCGCCGACCAGCCCGTCGAGCTCGGTCGGGATGGGGAAGATGTCGACCTTGCCGGCGTCGAGGCGAGCGGCATCGAGCAGATCTTGGGTGACGTGGGTCAACCCGGACAGCTGCCGGACGAGTCCGTCGGCCAGTTCGGCCGCACGCGGCGGCAGGTCTTCGCGGGTCAAGATCTCGGCCAGTCCTCGAACGGCGTGCAACGGATTACGGAGCTCGTGGCTGACCGTCGCCAGGAGTCTCGTCTGTGCATCGGCGACCTCTTCGGCGGTCTGGTGCCGTTTGGCGAGGTCGTCGAGATGTGCACGCTCGTCGGTGATGTCGCGGGTGGTGAGCACGAAGCCGTCGAGCAGGTCGTCGTCGGTGCAGTTGTACGCCTTGACCGAGCTCAGTTGGCGACGGCCGTCACCGCGCTCGAGCTCGACCTCGGTCTCGAACGACGCCCCTGGGGTGTCGAGGAATTCGTGGTGGTCGGCGACCAGGTGCGCGAACTCGCCGCCCGGGAACAGATCGCGAATGTCGCGGTCGGCCCAGAACGTGGTCGGATAGCCGGCCACCTCGACCAGCTCGCCCTTGCTGAACTTGATCCGGCCGTCGCCTCCGACGAGGGTGATCGAACCATCGGTGTAGGCGAGCAGGCGCTCCGCCGCGGTCTCTCCGCCGACCACCGGCCCGCGCGACGGCGGCAACAAGACGCCGAGCAGGTACTCGCACAGCCCGTCCTCGTCGGCCAGGCGGGCGACGCTCAGGTGCTGGACGAACTCGGTACCGTCACGATGCACGTACCACTTGTCGGTCTCGAACGACTCGAGGTCGCCGTTCGTCAGCCGCATCAGGTAGGTCGTGGACCACTCGTGATCCTCGGGACGAGTGATCCGCCCGACGTCGAGGGCGAGCATCTCGTCGACGGTGTAGCCGAACAGCGTGGCGTACGCCTCGTTGCACGCCACCTGACGGCCGTACGCATCGATGATCGACAGTGGGACCGGTGCGTCCTCGAAAAACCGTCGCCACGGGAGATCCGGCATGGGCACGTCATCCATTGTGGCCGACGGCGGCGTCCCGGGCGTGTCCGGCACGCTGAAACTCATGCGGCGATGCCGACGTGTTCCGATGCGGCAGCGACGAGATCACACGTCAGCAGCGTCGCAGCCGACGGATCGAGCACGGTCACGCTGCCCCGACGCACCGCACCGAAAAGTGCCCGGTGGGCCGACAGGTCGAGGAACTCGACCTCGGAGCAGTCGACGACGAGATGGCCCGGCTCGGCCGCAAGACGGTGGAGGAACGGCTCGACCTCGTACGCATCGAACCGTCTCGGCGCCACGTAGCGACCGTCGAGCTGGTCGGTGATGCTGCAGCACCCGGTGGGTGGAGCTGGGCGATGGTTGGCGGCGTCGATCGTCATGGTCGTGTCCTGGAACGCACCCGATCGGGTGTTGCGACCAGCCTGCTCGCCGTACGTCAAGGGGCCCGCCGCCGAAGATCAACATTGGATCAAGACGGCGCGGTCGGCGGATCGCCGTCGTCGGTGTCGTCGTCCATGTGCGTGTCGGAGAGGGTGTCGTCGTCTGCCTGCGCGTCGTCCGGGGCAACCGACTCGTCCGGGTCCCGACCGTCGGAGCGACGGCCCCGTCGGACCCACCACCACACGGCGCCGCCCATGGACAACCCGATCGAGACCACGATGACAAGCGGTAGCAACGAGCGCAGACGTTCGACCGGCGTCGGACCACGCGGCGTCGCTTCGTCATCGAAGACCGCTGCGACCGGTCGTTCGGTCCCGTCGGCCCGAAGGAGGCCGTACGACATCGAGGCGCGGGTCGCCACATATCCGATGTCGACGGCGTCAGCAGGGTCGCGGAGCTGCCAGACCATCGATCCCGCGCCTGCGGCCGAGGCGGCTTCCCGGAGCTCGGCGACCCTGTCGGCCTGGGCAGCGGGTTGGTCACCGCGGACGACCCCGACGTACTCGGGTCGCCCGTACTCGCTGACGAGCACCGGGCGGTCGACGACCTCATCGAGGGACGCCAGGCGCTCGCGCAACTCGTGGGCGGTGGTGAAGTGATGGAACGACACCACGTCGACCACGTTCGCGACTCGTGCAGCCTCACCGGCGTTCGACCATCCGACGGTGATCGGTGTCGTCTCGTCGAACGCTCGAACGCCGGCGACAGCACGTTCGAGCCATGCGTCGACGACCGCCGCTCCCCCGGAGCGATCGTCGTCGAGGTCTGGCTCGTTCTTGACGTCCCAGAGCACGATCGCCGGATGGCCGGCGATCGGCTCGACGACGTCGTCCAGATAGCGACGGTCGTCCGCCCACTTCGTGACGGAGTGATCGGCGCTCCCGTCGAACAGGGTGACGACCACGCCGAGGTCACGATTCGCTGCCAGGTCGAGGAACTGCTCGACCGCCTCGACGTCGATCTCGCCGAACTCCGGCCCGGCCACGAACACCCGCACGCTGTCGAACCCGTAGCCGACGGCGATGTCGAGCTCTCGGGCGCCGATCTGCGGGTCGAAGCTGCGCCAGGTGGGGTCGAACGACGCCGCGCTCGTCACGTTGACGCCGTCGAGCCGGGTGTCGAACGGCACGCCGCCGTCACCGGCGGCGACGGGTTCGACGGACACGCTTTCGATCTGCTGGACGCGCCAGTTGCCGTCCTCGAGCAGCATCACGAATCGACGTTCTTCGACGGTCGACACGACGGTACGGCGCTGCTGGTCGTCGTCGATCATGCGGACGACGTCGGCGAACGGAACGCCGATCGCGACGACGGAGCCGTCGTCGCTGTAGAAGTCGAGGCGCAGCTCCTGTTCGACCATGAGGGTCGCGACCGAGGCCACGTTCTCGTCTCCCTCGATCATCTGCTCGGCCTGTGCGAGGGCCGGCCCACTCAGGTAGTCGGAGATCGGAGCGGACCCGTCGCCCCGGCCGGCGCGATCGATGGCCGCAACCGCCCGGCTATAGGCGTCGGTGATGTCGTCTCGGGTGGCGGGCTCCATCTGACGTCCCTCGTTGGCGTCGGGGAGCCACCGGATGCCTTCGCTCACCTCGGCCGGTGCAGGTGGGGTGTCGTTGAAGATCGACTCCGGGTCGGCTCCGGACGCCGCCGTCAGCAGCGTGCCGGCGACCTGGCGCAGCACCAACAGCCCGACGAGAGCCACGACGACGAGACCGACGGCGGCGATCAGCCGCTTGGCGCGGTTGACCTGGATCACGGGATCTCCACCCGTTCACGAGCGCCGAGCACGGAGACGTCGACAGCGACGAGATCATCCGGAACCGGGTCGAGGAGCGCAACGCCCATGCCGTCGGCGATGACCACGTCGAGTTCGAGTTCGTGGTCGACGCCGAGGATGCGAGCGATCGTGCCGTCGGGAACGAACCCGCCGAGCTCGGTGAGGACCGGCCCGATCGTGAGCATCACGGCGTCGCCTGTTCGGTCGACCTCGACCGGGAGCGCGGTGACGTCGGCGCCGAAGTTGAGCACGAGTGAGTCGCTCCGCACCCCGTCGACGGTCAGTTCGAGCGACAGCGATCCGGGCGTGGACGGCGCCTCGACGACGAACTCGGCGCGCCCGTCGATCGTGACCGTTCGCAGCGTGCCCCGGCCGCTCGGACCGAACAGTTGCACCACGCCGACCGTGCCGTCGAGCAGTTCGTTGCCGAACTGATCGACGAGGACGTCGCTGCGGATCTCGACCAACTGCCGACCGTCGGCGCGCAGCGGCATCGTCGGCTCCAGCAGATCGACCGAGATCGGTGGCCCCGGCACCTCGAGCACCTCGACCTCGTCGCCGGTCGCCCCGTCGACGTCGACGCGCAGCGTCGTCCGGCCTGCCAGCGTCTCGGAGAACACCCGAACGGCTGCGAGCAGGTGTTGCACCGGCGCCTCGATCGACTCGACCGAGCCGTCGGGGTGACGTGCGATGACCTCGACGATCGTCCCGTCGGTCACCGCGTTCCCGAACCGGTCGCGAGCGAACGCCGTCACCATGGTCCAGTGCTCCCGGTCGGCCGTCATCGACCGTGGGCCGGCGAGCGGCGTGATGCCGTCGACCGCCTCCCCCGGCTCGATCGTGACCGAGGCCGTGCCGACGCCGTCGGCCGTGCGGACGATCGCGGTGAGGTGACCGCTCTGCTCGGTCGGGTACCCGTCGACCGTGACGTCGTCGAAGGTTCCGGCCAGCTCGACCGTGGTGCTGCCGGTGGGGCCGGTGACGGTCAGCGTCGCGTCGGTGACCGGTCGGTCGACGACGAGATTCCATGCGTCGCCGGCCCCGATCGTCTCCGGCCCATCGAGGTCGAAGGTCTCGGTCGGCGCCGTCCACACGGACGGCTCGCCGCGAAGCACGCCGATCGCGAGCGAGCCGACGGCGACGAACGCGACGACAGCGACCGCCACGAGCAGCAACCGCCGGGGTCGGGTCGCCACGAGTCGTCGCCAGCCGACGGTTTCCCGAGAAGCCGGAGCCAGAGCCGGATCGGTCGGATCGGCGACGACCGTCGACCCGTCGGGCTCGGACACGTCCATCGGTTCGGGCACGTCGTCCTCGCTCACGATGCCGACCTCGTGAAGTCGATGACCATGACGTCGAGCGACGGCCAGTCGGTGCCGCTCCGGAACAGGGCACGGTCGTCGAAGACACGCCCGACCCGCAGACTGTTCGCGTAGGTGGTGATCGGCACCTCGATCGTCTCGATGTCGTCCGGGGTCGGCAACGGCATCTCGAACGGGCCCGAGCGCTGCGGCCGCACCGCCTCGGACACATAGTGATCGGCCACCCACCGCACGATCCCGTCGTCGTCGCGCAGCGTGACGAACACGTGGGGCACCGTCGCCTCGGCGACGCCATCATTGCGCAGCTGGCCCGCCAGCACGTCGTCGACGATCGTCAGGTCGTGAGCCGTCAGTTGGCGGCCGAGGTCGGTGTCGGTGACGACCGCCTTCGCGGAGACGATCACCTCGGCGATCCGCTCGACGTCGAGCGCCAACGCCGTCGTGGCCCCGGCCTCGAACTCGACCTGTTCGGCGACGAGTTCACCGTCGACCTCGACGAGCCCGGCGACCCCTTCGAAGTCGATCCGGAACGGCACGATCTCACCGGGGAGTGCGGTATGGACCGCACCGGTCGCCGCTGCGTAGTCGGTCAGTTCCTCACCAGCGGCGTCGAGCAACTCGGCCGTCACCGTGACGTAGCCCGGGTCGACGTCGTCGTTGCGGACCTCGCCGACGACGCTGAGCTGCTCGTCGACCCGAACCAGCGACGCCGACAAGATGCTGATCTCCGGCCGGTCGAGCACGTCCTGGTACGCGGTCGGCTGATCACCGACCTGACGGCGACCCTGCGAGAGGTAGTCGACGCCGGCACGTCGGACGAACTGGTCGGGCGGGATCGTCGGATCGGGCGGCTGGTACTCCAACCGCCATCCGTCGTCGGTCAGGTGGAGGACGTCGACCGACGTGACGACGTGTTCCGACAGCGACGTCACGTACACGAGTTCAGATTCGACCACGACCGTGTCGTCGTCGCGATCGACCTGCGTCGACGTCATCGACTGGAGTCGGGCATACGACGCAACGAGGCCGTTCACCACGGATCGTTCGGTCAGGTACTGCGTGAAGGTCGGACGCGACGCCGGGTCGAGGAGCGCGTAGGCACCGTCGGTCTGACGGAGATCGAGCGCGTCGTAGTACGAGTAGACCGTCTCCGCCGGTGTGTCCTCGACCGGGTCGACCAGCACGTATGCAACGGCTCCCGCGAGCACCAGCGCGGTCACGACGACGACAGTCGCCTGCACGACCCGACGCCGGGCACCGACCGGACGGGCGACCCGACCCGCGGCCGCCGCGCGCAGCCGCGCGAGCCGGTTCCAGTCCTCTCGTTGGTCACCGTCGCCGATCCGCTGCGACGCGGCGAGCAGCCATCGGTCGATCGCAGCGTACGAACGCGTGACGAAGCCAGGGAGGGGGTAGCGCCGACGGCCGATGTCGACGCCGAGGAAATTCGCGATCAGGAAGCACCAGGCCGACACCATCGCCGTCATCGGCAACACGCCCCACAGCAGACGCTGCCACATCGGCAGTTCGAGGCGGAGCCGCCCGGCCGCCAGCGGTTCGACGTCGTCGTGTTGCCACACGGCGATCCCGTTCTCGAGCGGCTCGAGGCGCTGCCAACCGCTCGCCCAGAGCAGGGGGTCGTAGAACTGGTCGTTCGAAAAGACGTACTTCAGGTGGTACTTCTCCGGCGTCGCGAGGAACTGCTGGAGCGACCCGAGTCCGGGCACGCCGCTGTACTTGGCACCTTCGAGCCGTTCGACCGGCGTCGTCGTGAGCTCGGGCAGGCGACGAGCCGAGTGGTAGTTGCCGTCGACCGTTTCGGCCGTCGTCTGCGCCGACAGCCACGCCATCTGGTCGCCGAACCCCAAGGTCAGGTAGCGCCACCGATCGTGCTGGTCCTTCTCGATGAACGTGACGATCGGGTCCATGTCGATCGGTTCGGGCTGAAACGGCCGATACGACGTGAGGCTCGACGCGAACAACGCCATGGCGAGCACGGCGAGGGCCCCCGCGGTCAGGAGCCCGACGGTGACCCGTCGCCCGACGTTGCGACGGAGGACGTCGCCCAGTCGCCCGTGCACCAGGCTCTCGACGAGGCGGCCGGCGAACGGCAGGACGAGGATCGTCGCCCAGAACGTGAATCGGTCGAGGGTCAAGATCTCGAAGGCGCCGCCGAGCATCATCCGCGGGATGGGGGTCGTCCCGCCGGTACCGAGCAGGGTGAGCAGCGCCAATGAGGCGGCGAGCGGCCAGGCCTTCGACACGGCGCCGCGCAGCAAGGCGTACGGCAGGGCGAACAGCATCACGCCCCACGGCACCGCCCAGAACACGAGTCCGGCGTTGGTGTTGACGAGGAAGTTGTCCCGGCTGGCGTGCGGAATCGGGATCTGCGTGATCGGGTCGGAGGCGCTCCACAGCCAGTACGGCAGCACGACCGAGACCAGGCTGATGAGCACGAGGAAGCCGTACACCGAGGTCCGTACCAGTGCGGGCAGCACACGGCGCAGGCGGCGTGCGACGACGGGCCACCACGTCGCCCGCGACAGCGCGGACGGTCGGCCGGACGGTTCGTCGTCGAGCGGGGTCCGGAACACCTCGACGAGGGCGAGCGCGAGCACCGGGCCCACGATGAACACCGACCCGAACAGGGTCGTGACGTGATGCGCCGCCGTGGTACCCGCGGAGCAGACGACCGCCGCTGCGAGAGCACCGCCGCCGCCCCACCGCACCCACCGGTACACGAAGGGGGTGGCGTTCAGGAGCATGCCGAGTGACAGCAGGGTCGGCAGCTGGCCGAACACGTGCGCCGTCTCGGAGATCGACGACGACACGGCCGCCAGGATCGCGGCATAGCCGGCCGCCCGTTCGCTGACCCACAGTTTCGCGTAGCGGAAGATCCCGATGACCGTGAGCAGGATCGCACCGAGCATCACCGGGATGAACGCCGTGCCGTCGTCGAGCACCTTCGACCAGAGCGCCAGGAGCTGGTGGCTGCCGGGCGGATAACTGACCGTGGTGAAGCCCGTGTACCAGCGTGGTTCCCAACTCGAGAACCACGACCGGGCGTAGTGGTCGCCGAAGAACAGATGGACGTATGCGTCGTACGTCGACCGGAACGAACCCACGATCAACAACCCGCCGTGGAACAGCACGGTGATCACGAGCGCGATGCCGAGGCGCAGATCGACTCGCGCGCGTCTCCCGGCCATGTGACCACGCTATGTGCCCGCGCATCAGCACGGTGTGTTTCTCGATCAAGGCAGGATCAAGGACCTGCGCGTTGCCGGCCTCGTCCGAATATCAAGGTGACCTCAAGAAGATTCTCATGGTGGTCAGGATCGCTCGATTCATAACACTGTTGGACCGATGTCGTGCCAGAGTGTTGCTCATGCCGCCCGCCCACGAACTCGCCGCCGAGCTGGCGATCCGGCTCGCCGGCGCGTCTCGCGAGGAAGTGCAGCATGCCGTCGAAGAAGCGCTCCAGCTGCTCGCCCGTGAGGCCGGGGCGCCACGCGCCTACATCACGCTCTACCACGACGACGGCACGTTCGAGAACAGCCACGAGTGGACCGAAGGTGACGTCGTGCCGCAGCGACCGGTCATCCAGCGGCTGCGATCTTCCGACTTCGAGTACAGCTACCAGATGGCGATGCGGAACGAGGTGCTCGCCGCGACCGACCTCGATCAGTTGCCCGTGGCGGCCTCGGCCGAGAAAGCGTCGTTCTCGTCGTTCGGCGTGCGCGCCGTGCTCCAGGTGCCGATGATCGTCAATGACGAGTGCATCGGCCTCATCGGTTTCAACTACTGGTCACCGAGCGATCCGTGGAGCGACGACCTCGTCCTCACCGTCCGGCTGATCGCTCAGGTGATCGGCGTGGTGTTGGTCCGCAATCGCGCCGAGTCGAGCATGCGGCGGGCCTACGAGGAGGCCGATCGGGCGAACCGAGCGAAGGACGAGATGCTGGCGCACCTGAGCCACGAGCTGCGTACCCCGCTGCACGCCATCCTCGGGTACACCGAACTGATGGAGCTCGACGAGCGCTCCGATCACGATCGCGAAGCGCTGTTCCAGATCCAGTTCCAGGGCCGCAACCTGTTGACGATGGTCGATGACCTGCTGTCACTGGCCAACGGCGACTTCGTCCCCGACGAAGCGGTCGAGCTCGGGCTCGTCGTCGGCGAGACCGTGTGCAACCTCACCCCGGTGAGCGAACAGCGGCTGGTCGAGCTCACGCTCGGCGATCGCAACGACGAGGTCACGGTGCACGCCGAGATCGCCCGTGTGCGCCAGGTGATGTACTGCGTCCTGTCGGGTGTGATCACGGCAGCGACGCCTGGTGACCGCATCGGGGTCGAGCTCGCTCCCGACGGTGTCGTGCACGTCCGGGTCCGTGCCGACGACGCCACGGCCCGATCGGTGGCGGTCATGCCCATGGCCCGAGCGCTGATCGCGGGCCACGGCTCGATCGAAGCGTCGCATCGCGACGATGACGATCTCGACATCGCCATCCGTTTCGACGATCACACGCTCCCGGCCCGTGGCGACGACGCCATCGTCGTCAGCGGCGCGTCGAAGGCCTGACCGCGGAGGTCGACCCCCGGCACTCAGACGACGATGCCGTAGCCGACGCCGCGCACGGTGCGGACGATCTTGCGATCGGTCACACCGGCCAGCTTCTTGCGGAGGTTGGCGATGTGCACGTCGACCACGTGGTCGTCGCCGTACCAATTCTCACCCCACACCGCTTCGAGTAACTGTGCTCGCGTGAGCACCTGGCGAGGGTTCGCAGTGAGCTGGTCGAGCAGGTCGAACTCGATACGCGTCAGCTCGACCGGTGCCCCGCCGATCTCGACTTCGCGTGCCAGCGGCCGGATCACCAGGCCGTCGAGGTCGCGTTCGGGCACGTCGACCTTCGGCTCGCGCGGCCGGCGGGCCATTGCCTCGATCCGGGCGCCGAGCTCGCGCGGCGAGAACGGCTTGGTGACGTAGTCGTCGGCGCCGAGTCGGAAGCCCACGACCTTGTCGACCTCGTCGTCGCGGCCGGTGAGCATGATGATGTAGGCGTTCGACGTCTCGCGGATCGAGCGGCAGAGATCGAGTCCGTCGCCGTCGGGCAGGGTCAGATCGAGGATGACGAGATCGGGCGGAACCGACGCCATGCTCTGCTCGGCCTCCGCGATCGTGGTCGCCGTCCGGACCCGATGGTTGCTCTGTCGCAGCACCGACACGACGACCTGGGTGAACTCGACCGAATCCTCGACGACGAGAACGTCCAACTCCTGCATGGAGTCATTGTCGCACTTCGGCACACCGCCGTGCGGCTTCTCGGATCGCGAGCGCCGGAATCGGGTGGGCGCGCCCCCGGTCGAGTGGCGGGAATACTCTTCCGGGGGCGCTTGCCCGTGGCGTCATCGGGGTGGTGGGCACCCCGGTGATGACACCATCTCACGAAGGGAGCGCAGCGGAGCGGCACTCACCCTCGAGATGGCCGCCATGCCGTCGAACCCGGCGGGAAGGGTGACTGGCGGCGGCGTCATGTGAGCATCAAACCACAGCCGAACGCTCAGCGTGTCTGGCCACGACCAAGAAGATTCTGGTGTTCCTCAAGCGCCGGCCCGAACATCAAGCGACGATCAAGTTGGATCAGGGCAGGATCAGCTTGGCGGGTTTCGAATTGCAATAACGGTGCTGTTCGATCAGAGTCGGTGCCGTGGAGCGCATGACGGCCGAGATCGCCTTGCGCCTGGCTGCCGGTGCCGACGAACGCCTCGATGCCGACGTCGCCCAGCTTCTGGCCCAGGTCGGTGAGCGATATGCCCATCTCGGCCCGCGCCGACTCGGCGTGCTCCGCTTCCCCGTCGCCGGCGCCTTTCAGGTCGTCTCGATGTGGGTCAGCGACGACGCTCCACAGCTCCGCCGACCGGCCTCGGGCGGCTCCTTCCAACGACGCTCGGAACGCCCGTACTGGTACGGGCAGATGCTCGAGGCATCCGGACCGATGTTCGGTCGGACGGTCGACTTGCCCGACGAGGCCCGAATCGAACGCGAGATCTTCGAGCGTGAGGGCGTGGCGACGTATGCGCACGCTCCGATCCGGAGCGGCGGCCAGACCCTGGGAGCCCTCATCTGGGCATTCACCACCGACCACCCCGCCGACGACCCGGCGATCACGGCCCTCGTCGACGACGCCGCCGCGCTCGCGTCGGCGTTCAGCGTTCCGCTGCTCCGGATGGACTCCATCGACGACCCCGGAGCCGAACTCGCACTCCGACTCGTGCGGACCGACGACCGCGCGCTCCGTCGCACGCTGCACAGCATCCTGGGCGAACTCGCCGTCGCCGTGCACGCCGATCGGGCGAGCGTGCTGGTCGCGCACCCCGAGGACGGGACCGCCTCGCTCGCCGTCGGCTGGATCGACGAGAGCAAGCCGCTCCCGCCGACCATGCTCGCTCCTGACAGCGCACGGGTCAGTTCCAACCATTGGCAGTGGTCGCTCGGCCAGATGCTGGCCGGCAAGGCGGTTCGTCTCGACGACATCGCCGACGCCCCGCCGGAAGCTGCCGCCGACGTCGCGACCTGGGGGGTCGATGGCGTGCGGTCGGTCCTGGCCTTCCCGTTGACGACCGATGGAACGTTCCGGGGCGCACTCATCCTCAATCGCATCGAGCCGGGCTCGTGGAGCGACCGACAGGTGCACCGATGCGAGATGATCGCAACGAGCGTCGCCGCCGTCGTCGATCGTCTGACGACGGCCGAACGGGAGCGGACCGAGGCTCGACGCGAGCGCGATCTGCTGGCCTCGACGATGGAGCTCATCGGTGAGCTCAGCCACGAGCTGAAGACGCCGCTGCACACGATCGCCGGCTTCGCCGAGCTCATCGACGATTCGCGACTCACCGAATCCGACCGCGACGCCCTCCACACCGTCCGAGACGCAGCTGCCCGACTCGGGACCATGGTCGACGACCTCTTGACGGCAGCGAAGCCCCAGGACGACGCGTCGACCGAGGTGTTGCCCGTGCTCCAGCAGGTCCTCAAACAGTTCGACTCGATCGCGATCGCTCACGCCGTCGACATCGATTGCAGCTCACTCGATCCGTCGACCAGCGTCCCGTTCGATGCGCCGCGCACCCGGCAGCTCCTCCGCTGCCTCGTCTCGGGAGCATTGCTCGGAGCCGGTCACGGCGGCACGATCGCCGTGCATGCCGACGACGACGGACGCACGCTCGTCGTCGACATCGACAGTGCCGAGGTCGTCCCGCCGGCGGCACTCGGCTTCCCGGTCGCCCACGCCATCCTCGGGGATGTCGGCTCGATCGAGATCGACCGACTCGACGACGACCCTGCGGCGTACGGCGCCGTCGTGCGCACGCGGTTCCGCGACTCCGCCACGGCGATCTCGGGCTCCTGACCGACGACCGTCGGGTTCGGACGGGGAACGAGACGGGTACCGTCTCCCTCGGCGGCGCTCCCCCACCTGCCGCCGAGGAGGCAGCAATGAACGAACGCCACCGCGTCGTCGTGATCGGCGCAGGCTTCGGCGGGCTCCGCGTCGTGCGCGGTCTGGCCGACGCCGATGTGGACATCGTCGTCGTCGACGCCCACAACTTCCACACGTTCCAGCCGCTGCTCTACCAAGTCGCGACCGCCGGTCTCGACACCGACGACATCGCCTACCCGATCCGTGGAATCTTCCGACGTCAACGCAACGCAGCAGTGCGCGTGGCCGCCGTCACCGGCATCGATCTCGATCGTCGGACCGTCACCACCACCCGCGGTGAACCGTTGGAGTTCGACACCCTCGTCGTGGCAGCAGGCACCGTCAGCCACGACTTCGGGATCGACGGGGTCACCGACCACACCCTGCCGCTGAAGTCGGTCGCCGACGCCGTGGCCATCCGGGATCACGTCCTGACCACCTTCGAGCACGCCACCTTCGACGACCAGGTCGGGAACGAACTCGACGTCGTCGTGTGCGGTGGTGGTCCGACGGGGGTCGAGATGGCCGGCGGGCTGACCGAGCTGTACGACCGCGTCCTCCGGAAGGACTATCCGACGCTTCCGGTGACGAAGGCGCGAATCACCCTGGTCGAGGCCGTCGATCGCGTGCTCGGCACGTTCGACGAGTCACTGAGCAACCGAGCCGAAGCGACCTTGCGAGAACGTGGGGTCGACGTGATCACCGGCACCCCGATCGCCTCGGTCGACGAGGGCGCCGTCGCGCTCGAGGACGGCAGGCGGCTCGAGGCGGGCACGATCGTGTGGGCCGCCGGCGTCCGAGCGGCACCGGTCGCCGAGATGCTCGGCACCGAACTCGGACGAGGTGGCCGAATCATCGTCGGCGACGACCTGTCGGTCCCCGAGCACCCGAATGTGTTCGCGATCGGCGACATCGCCGTCGATCCCGACCGGCCGCTCCCCCAGGTGGCCCAGCCCGCCATCCAGGGCGGCAAGCACGTCGCACGACAGATCGAACGTCGACTGGCGGGCGAGCAGACCGAGACGTTCGAGTACACCGACAAGGGCTCCATGGCAACCATCGGCCGCAACCAGGCGGTCGCCGAGTTGCCCGGCGGGATGAAGCTGAGCGGGCCGATCGGCTGGTTGGCCTGGCTCGCGTTGCACCTGCTGTATCTCATCGGATTCCGGAACCGACTGAACGTGTTCGTCAACTGGGCCTGGAACTACCTCACCTACGACCGGGCCAGCCGGCTGCTCGCTCCGAGCGACGATTGATCATCGACGACCGGTGATCGCCGGTGCGAGGGCGGTGCCGCGGATCGAACCGTCTGCCACCATGGACCGGTGGCCGAGTACCAGTATCCGTACCCCGCTCCTGAGCTCGCCGCCGAGCATCCTTTCGTCCCGCTCGACTTCCGGCGACTCGAGCCGGCGGAGATGCAGCGGCGTGCCGACGAGTTCCACGCCGAGATGGCGCGCCGACGGTCGGTCCGGATGCTGTCTGACGAACCGGTCCCGATCGAGCTGATCGAGACGGCGATCGCGACGGCGAACACGGCACCGTCGGGTGCCCACCATCAGCCGTGGCGCTTCGTCGTCACCGGCGATCCGACCATCAAACGCGAGATCCGACGAGCCGCCGAGGACGAGGAACGGCAGAACTACGAGGGCGGTCGGATCAACGACGAGTGGCGCCGCGAACTCGCACCGCTCGGCACCGACTGGCACAAGGAGTTCCTCGAGTTCGCACCATGGATCGTCGTGCTCTTCGAAGAACGGTTCGGCGTCGACGACGAGGGGGTCCGCCGCAAGCACTACTACGTGAAGGAGTCGTGCGGCATCGCCGCGGGCCTGTTCGTCGCCGCACTGCATCACGCCGGACTCGCAACCCTCACCCACACGCCGAGTCCGATGGCGTTCCTGAGCCGGGTGCTCGGGCGCCCCGAGAACGAGCGGCCGTTCGTGCTGTTCCCGATCGGCTACCCGGTCGACGGCTGCCTGGTGCCCGATCTGCAGCGCAAGGCGCTCGATCAGGTCATGACCGTCGTGACGAGCTGACGCCGGGGTTCAGCCGTCGGCGGCGAGTTGGGCGACGAGGGCGTTCGGCTCCTCGACGCTGACACGGAGCACCCGCAGGCCGACACCGAACGGTCCGACCTTGCTGGGCACGGCCGGGTCGAGGTCGAGACGGACGACACCGCTCGACGAACCGTTGACCAGCCACTTCGCGCCCCAACCGTGCACGCCCCATCCCCAGATCTTGTCGTCGTCGAGTCGAGCCGACGTCACGGCCGAGCGCGGGATGTCGGATCGGAACGCCCATCCCATCCGCACCGTCACCGTGTCGTCGGACACCGTCACATGGCTCCGCTCCGGCCCCATGCCGAGCACCGTCAACAGGGCTCGGTTGAACGAGCCGTACGAAATCCCGAACCGTTTCCCACTCATGGCGGGCACCCTACCCAGTCGCCGACAGACGGGTCGGGTGTCGCAGGGAACAACGACGAACCCAACGGGTCGGGTGTCGCAGGGAACGGCGACGAACCCAACGGGTCGGGTGTCGCAGGGAACGGCGACGAACCCAACGGGTCGGGTGTCGCAGGGAACGGCGACGGAGTCGACGTTTCCGGAGATCACCCGACCCGGGTCAGGCGAGTTTCTCGACGAACGCTTCGAGTTGACGCAGGTTGCGACACTCGAACACGCCGTCGGTGTGCGCGCCGTAGTCGCCCACGATCGAGTCGCCGGTGTTCCAGTACGACTTCGGTTCGGGGTTGAGCCAGTAGACGTGGCGTGCCTTGTGCTGGATCTCCTTGACCACCCACGACTGACTGGCGTGATAGTTGTTCCGGGCGTCGCCCAGCAGCAGCACGGTCGTCTTCGGACCGACGTCTTTGCCGTAGCGTTCCCAGAACACCTCGAATGCGTGCCCGTAGTCGGAGTGACCGTCGACCCACACCACGTCGGCCTCGGTGTTCACCCGGTGGATCGCTTCCTGGATGTCGTCGGTGCCCTTGAAGAAATCGGTGACCTCGTCGATGCCGTCGATGAAGACGAACGACCGCACCTTCGAGAACTGACCCTGGATCGCGTACACGAGCATGAGCGTGAACCGTGCGAACGCGGCAACCGAACCGGAGATGTCGGCGACGACCATCAACTCCGGCTTGGCCGGGCGCGGGTACTTGAACTTCGGCTCGGCCGGCACACCGCCGTAGCTGAGTGAATGCCGCACGGTGTTGCGGAAGTCGAGTGGGCCCTTGCGGCCGTGCTTGCGCTTGCGGGCCAGGCGGGCTGCGAGCTTGCGGGTGAGCGGCTGCAGCGCCTTCTTCAGGCTCTGCATCTCCTCACGGCTGGCGTGCATGAACTCGACGTCTTCGGGGAGCGGCTTGCGGAGCGTCTTGGCCATCGCCTCGACGCCGCGGTCGGCCACGAGCCGGCGGCGGATCTCGGCCTCGATCTCCTGCTTGAACTCCTCGATGCGGTGCTCGAACTCGTCGTGCTCGAGCCGCTCCTCGAGGTTGGTGAGCTCACCGCCGGCCTGTTCGGCCGCCTGTTCCATGAGCTTGTCCATCATCCCGTCGAGATCGAGGTTCCGCAGTGTGCGGTAAAGGTAGTAGGTGCCGCCGACCGGGCGGCCGGGCTCCATGCCGGCGAAGCGCTTGACCGCCTGACGAGCGAGCGCCCGCATCATCGCCTGGTCGCCGTTGAGGAGCGCCTGCATGAGCATCTGCGCGATTTCTTCGGGCGTCATGGCGTCCATCGAGCCGGAGCCGTCGGCGCCCTGCCCCTCGTCGCCCTGTTGCTCCTGCATCTCGCGCCACAGGTCGTCGAAGTCGGAGTCGTCGGCGTCGGTCAGCTTGTACTCGGTGCCGCGCAACGAGAAGTAGACCTCGAAGACCGTTTCGAACGCCCGCCAGTGCGAGTTGTTCTTGATGAGGGTTGCCCCGAGCGCGTACTTGAACGCCTCGCGGTCGTCGATCGGGATGTGCTGCACCGCCTCCATCGCGTCGAGGTTCTCGGTGAGGCTCACCGGGAGTCCGGCATTGCGGAGTTCGACGACGAAGCCGTTCAGCAGGTCGAGCATCGACCCGGTCGGCTGACCGTGGATGTTGGTGTTGGTGGGCGCGCTCATCGAGGAGCCTCCGTCACTGGCGTCGAGGAGTGATCACTCCTCGACATCGAGCTCCTTCACCGCCTTGGCGATGTCGGTCTGGTACTTGAGGAGGATGTGCAGGGTCTCCTTGGCCGTTGCCTCGTCGATCGTGTCGATGTTGAGCAGCAGCAGGGTGCGGGCCCAGTCGAGGGTTTCGGAGACGCTGGGCGCCTTCTTGAGGTCGAGCATGCGGATCGACCGGACGATGCGGGCGACCTGGTCGGCCAGGTGCTCGGTGATGTCGGGCACCTTGGTGAGCACGATCTCCTTCTCGCGATCCATCGACGGGTAGTCGACGTGGAGGTAGAGACAGCGACGCTTGAGCGCTTCGGAGAGCTCACGGGTGTTGTTCGACGTCAGGAACACCATCGGGATCTGCTTGGCCTCGATCGTGCCCAACTCGGGGATCGACACCTGGTAGTCGGAGAGGATCTCGAGCAGGAGCGCCTCGGTCTCGACCTCGACGCGGTCGACCTCGTCGATCAGGAGCACGACGGGATCGTCGGCCGAGATCGCCTCGAGCAACGGACGGGTCAGCAGGAACTCGTCGGAGAAGATGTCGTCGTGGACCTCCGACCAGGAGTCGGAGTTCTTGTCGGCCTGGATGCGGAGCAGCTGCTTCTTGTAGTTCCACTCGTACAAGGCTTTGCTCTCGTCGAGGCCTTCGTAGCACTGCAGGCGGATGAGCCGGGCGCCGGTCATCTCGGCGATCGACTTGGCGAGCTGGGTCTTGCCCGTGCCCGCCGGCCCTTCGACGAGCACCGGCTTGCCGAGCCGGTCGGCGAGGTACGCCACACCGGCGATGCCCTCGTCGGCGAGGTAGTTGACCGACTTCAGACCCTCTCGGACCTGAGGCACGCTCTCGAAACGGTTCGCGACTTCAGCTGCCATATGTCGACGACGCTACTCCCCTGCTTGACCGCAGGGTCAATCGGAAACGACGTGGGATCCGACACAGCGTTTACGCTGCTCGACGATGGCCACCCCGTTGCTGCCCTACGCCGAGTCGTTCGTGGACGACGTCACCGCGGCGCTCGGTGCGTTGTCGGGACGGGATCACGCAGCCGACTGCACGATCGAGGCGCGAAACATCGTCACGGCCGTGTTGGCCGCAGACGGCCGTTTCACCACCGACGAACTCGAGGGCTGGCTCGACGCGATCGGAGCACGACTCGACCCGCCGGTCCTGGTCACCGCCCATCAGCTCCGTGCGAGCGACCTCCTGCGCTCCGACGACGGCTGGTTGGCGAGTCCGAGCACCCTGTTCGACCTGCTCGTCCGCGCCGACGCCCGCGACGGCACCGCCCGGGCGAGCGTGTACTACGGCAAGGCGATGGAGCTGGCCCACGCCACAGCGGCTCTCGACCTGGTGCCCTCGACCGACGAGATCGCCGCGATCGACCGGTTCCGCGCCACGTTGCTCGCCGGCTTCGACGCCGCCGGCGTCGCCCGACCGGGAGCGGCCGCAGCGGTGGGTCCGGCGGCGAGCGATCCGTCACCGCAGGCGTCCGAGCCCGAACCCGAGCCCGCTCGACCGGTCGAGGACGTGCTCGCCGAGCTCGACGAGCTGATCGGGCTCGACCACGTGAAGGGCGAGGTGCGTCGACTCACCAGCCTCATTCGCGTCCAGACGCTCCGGGCCGAGCACGGCCTGCCCGTCATCGAGACGAGCCGCCACATCGTGTTCGTCGGCAACCCCGGCACCGGCAAGACGACGGTGGCGAGACTGTTGTCGGAGGTGTACCGCAGTCTCGACGTGCTGTCGAAGGGCCACCTGGTCGAGACCGATCGCTCGTCGCTGGTCGCCGGCTATGTCGGCCAGACGGCGACGAAGACGCGAGCCGTGCTCGAGTCGGCGCTCGGCGGCACCGTGCTGATCGACGAGGCGTACGCGCTCGCCCGCGGCGGCGAGAACGACTTCGGTCGTGAGGCGATCGACACGCTGGTCAAGTTCATGGAAGACCATCGCGACGACCTCGCCGTCATCGTGGCGGGCTACCCGGACGAGATGCAGGAGCTGATCGACAGCAACCCCGGCCTCGACAGTCGGTTCGCCCGCACGCTCGCGTTCCCCGACTACACCACCGACGAGCTGGTGGCGATCTTCGGTCTGATCGCCAAGAGGCAGGAGTATCACCTCGACGCCGATGCCGCCCGCCGGCTCCACGAGGTGATCGCCGCAGAGCCGCGAGACCGCGGGTTCGGCAACGCCCGCTTCGTGCGCAACGTGTTCGAACAGGCCGTCGCTCTCCACGCCGTCCGCCTCGCCGACGTCGACGCCCCGACCCGCCACGACCTGACCACCCTCACGCCCGACGACATCGCCGCCGTCTGAGGTGATCAGGGGCGAACGGCCCTGTGCGGTGAACCTGGCGACTCGTACCGTTGGCCGCACGGCTGCGAGCGAGAGGAAGATCGGCGTGAATTTCGACGTGTCGGAGGAGATGACGGTTCGTCTGGAGATGATCCGCGAGTTCATGGACCGCGAGGTCATCCCGCTCGAGGGCGAGATGCTGCACGGCGACGACGCGACGCTCGCCGAGGGCGTCGCCGCCGCTCAGGCGAAGGTCAAGCAGATGGGCCTCTGGGCGCCGAACCACCCCGTCGAGTACGGCGGCCTCGGCTTGTCGATGGTCGACCACGGCCTCTTCGCCGAAGCGGTGGGTCGCAGCCCGCTCGGCATGAGTGTGTTCGGTACCCAGGCCCCCGACGCCGGCAACGTCGAGATCCTCCACATGTTCGGCACCAACGAACAGCACGAACGATGGCTGCGGCCATTGGTGGCAGGTGAGATCCGCTCGTGCTTCTCGATGACCGAACCGAACACCGCCGGCTCGAACCCGACCCTGCTCGAGACCACCGCGGTGCTCGAGCGGGGCGAATGGGTCGTCAACGGTCAGAAGTGGTTCAGCTCGTCGGCCGACGGTGCGGCCTTCGCGATCGTGATGGCCGTCACCGACCCCGACGCACCGGTGCATCGGCGGGCGAGCATGATCATCGTCCCGACCGACACACCGGGCTTCGGCCTCGTGCGCAACGTCAGTGTGATGGGCCACGCCGGCGAGGGCTGGGCGAGCCATGCCGAAGTGATCTATCAGGGTTGCCGGGTCCCGGAGGGGAACCTCCTCGGCCCGCGCGGTGGTGGCTTCGCGATCGCCCAGGAGCGACTCGGCCCCGGCCGCATCCATCACTGCATGCGTTGGCTCGGGATCGCCCAGCGGGCATTCGAGATGATGTGCGCCTACGCCAACGAGCGAGTGATCGAACCGGATGGCAGCACGCTGGCCGACAAACAGGTGATCCAGCACTGGGCGGCCGAGCTGTCGGCCGAGATCCGCAGCGCTCGCCTCCTCACCCTGCACGCCGCCTGGATGATCGACCGCCACGGCGCAAAGGCCGCCCGCGACGAGATCTCGGCGATCAAGTTCACGGTCGCGAACACGATGCTCAGGGCCGTCGACACCGCCATCCAGGTGCACGGTGCGCTCGGCGTCACCGACGACACGGTGCTGGCGTACTGGTACCGCCACGAGCGCGCCGCCCGCATCTACGACGGCGCCGACGAGGTCCACAAGTCCAGCCTCGGGCGGCGCATCATGCGACGAGCCGCGCCGGTGGGCTGACCCGTCGATCCGTGGCGCCGGGAGCGTTCAGCCGGTCGAACGACTCGCCGGGCTAGCGTTCCCCGACGTGGGCGTTCGAGACCGCTTCTTCACGCCGCAGACCGCGAAGGCGATCATGTCGTGGCGCATCGCGCTCGGCGTCGGCGTCGCTGTCGCCATGGCGGTCACCGGACTCCCGCTCCTCGTCGCGATCGCGATCGGTCTCGGCACCTACATCGCCTTCGTGCTGGTCGCCATGCCGTCCGGGCCGACACGACCGGACATCGACCCATTCGCCCTGTCCGAGCCCTGGCGGCAACTGATGCAGCAGGCCCAAGGGTCGGGCCGCAAGCTCCGGACGACGATCGACGGCGTCGACGACGGGCCACTCAAACAGCAACTCGTCGCGATCGCCGACCAACTCGACCGTGGCCTCGCCGAAGCGTGGGCCGTCGCGAAGCGGGGAGACGACCTCGACGACACGATCCGAAACCTCGGCCCGACGAGCCTGCGGTCGAAGCTCGACACCCTTCGCTCCCGCTCGGGCGACGATCCGTCTCCCGACACGCTCGCCGCGATCACCTCGGTCGAGCAGCAACTCGAGACCGCCGAGCGGTTGAAGCAGCGGTCGGCCGAGACGGCCGATTCGCTCCGGGCGACCCAGACCCGCCTCGACGAGCTGGTCGCCCGCGCCAGCGAGGTCCGCGTCGGCATGGCCGACACCGACACGTACGCGCGCGACGTCGACGATCTCGTCATCCGGCTCGAGGCGCTCCACCAGGCGCTCGAGGAGACCAACCCCGGATGACGACCGCTTCGTGAGCTCGCTCCTCAGGTCGAACCTCGTCGTCGCGTCGGGCACGGCGATGTCCCGCGTCAGCGGTCTGGCGCGCTGGTTCGTCTTCGCGTACGTCATCGGTCAGACGGCGCTCGCCGATGCCTACGTGTTGGCGAACGAGACGCCCAACATCGTGTACGACCTCCTGCTCGGTGGCGTGCTGTCGGCGACCCTGGTTCCCCTCTTCACCACCTTCGCCCGCACCGACGGCGACGACGAGGGCGACGACCATGCGACGAACGTGATCATCACGGTCAGCGTCACCCTGATGGTCGCATTGACCGTCGTCGCCGTCGCCGCCGCTCCCCTGGTGTTCCGCCTGTACAGCCTCGACGTCGCCGACGAGGTCGACGTCGAGCTGTTCCGCCAGGTCGGAACGACCTTGGCCCGGATCTTCCTCGTCCAGATCCTGTTCTATGGGCTCACCGGCGTGGCGAACGCCTATCTCAACAGTCGGCGACGCTTCGTCGCTGCGGCGTGGAGCCCGGTCCTGCCGAACCTGATCATCATCGTCACCCTGCTGTCCCTGCCCGGTGCCGGATCGACCGAGTACGGCCTCGCCGACGTGATCGACGACAGCAGGGTCCGGTGGACGCTCGGGCTCGGCGCCACGGCGGGCATCGCGGCGATGGCGGTCGTCGTCGTGCCGGCGATGTTCGCCGCCGGCCTCCGGTTCAAGCCGTCGTGGGACTGGCAGCACCCCGCCGTCCGCAAACTGCTGGTCCTGTCCGGCTGGACGATCGGCTTCGTGGTCGCCAACCAGGTCGCGGTCGTCGTCATCCGCAACCTGGCGAACGCCGAAGGCGAAGGAATCCTCACGGCGTACGTGCAGGCGTTCACGTGGTTCGTCCTCCCGCACGGTCTGCTCGCCGTGTCGATCTCGACGACGTTCCAACCGGAGATGGCGCGCGCGGTCAAGGCCCACGATCAGGCGGCCTTCGTCCGTCACACCTCGCTCGGCACGCGCATGATCGCCGTGTTGACCCTTCCGGCGGCGGCGGGCATGCTGGTGCTCCGCGAGCCGATCATCGGGCTGATGCGGCGTGGCCAGTTCGACTCGAACGACCTCCAGAACACCGCCGAAGCACTCTCGGGTCTGGCGCTCGGCTTGGTCGGCTTCTCGGTCTACTTGTTCGTGCTCCGTGGCTTCTACGCCCACCAGGACACGCGTACACCGTTCGTCCTGAACGTGGGCGAGAACCTGCTGAACATCGTGCTGGCGTTCGCCTTCGTGGGCCGGTGGGGCGTGCTCGGGCTCGGCCTGGCGTACGCCATCGCGTACCTCGTCTCGTCGGTGTGGGCACTCAACGTGCTGTCGTACAAAGTGCCGGCGTTCCGCGTTCGCGACGTCGTGGGCGGCATGTGGAAGATGGGACTCGCCGCGGTCCTGATGGCCGAGGCGATGTGGTTCGTCACCCATCGTGTCGACAGTGACGTGGGTTGGGCCGGCTTCGCCCAAGTGGTGATCGGCGGCACCGTCGGACTCGTCGTCTACGGCGCCGCGCTGTTCGTCCTCCGGGCCGACGAGGTGGCCTGGCTCCGTCGCCGCTTCGCCCGCTCCGGCTGACCCGCCGACGGCCCGGCGAGGCGTTCGAGGCGAAACGCTAGGCTCCCGGCCATGTTCAAGCTCGCGAAGAAGTGGTGGAAGTACCTCACGGCCAAGCTCACCGGTTCGTTCGAGGCCAACGCCGATCCGAAGGTGCAGCTCGAGCAGGCCATCGGCGAAGCGCAGGAGCAGCACAAGCGGCTCAAGGAGCAGGCGACCGCCGTCATCGCCGGTCAGAAGCAGGCCGAGATCCGACTCAACGGCAAGATGGCCGAGCTCGAGAAGCTGAACGCCAACGCCCGTCAGGCGCTCATCATGGCCGCCGACGCCGACAAGGCCGGCGACGCCGAGAAGTCGGCCAAGTACACCGCCGCCGCGGAGACGATCGCGGGCCAGTTGATCGAGGTCGAAAAGGACGTCGAGTCGTTGAAGGCAATGGTCCTCGAGTCGACCGAGGCGGCCGATCAGGCCAAGGCTGCCGTGAGCCAGAACAGCCGTCTCCTCCAGCAGAAGATCGCCGAGAAGTCGAAGCTGGTCAGCCAGCTCGAGCAGGCGAAGATGCAGGAGGAGATGAACACGGCGATGCAGCAGCTCAACGAGTCGGTCGGCGACGACGTACCGACCCTCAAAGAGGTCGAGGAGAAGATCCAGGCCCGCTACGCCAAGGCGAAGGCGGCGTCCGAGCTGCAGGAGACCTCCGTCGAGTCGAGCGTGCTCGAGATCGAGCAGGCGACCGCCAACGTCGAGGCCCAGAGTCGCCTGAGCCAGCTCCGCACCGAACTCGGACTCGACGCCGGAACTGCGCCGGCTCCCCAGGTCGACCCCGGCACCTGACGCCACCGCCCGGTCGACACCGACCGACCGGCGTGGGCCGGCCGTTTCGGGGTACGTGCGTGCGGGTACGGCGCCCTGCATGACCACCTTGCTGCCCGTTCCCGCCACGGTCGACGCCGAGGCCGAGATCACCGTCGAGGACTCGGTGGCCGGCTTCGACGTCGGGAACTGGCCGACGGCACTGACCCTGTTCGTCGTCGCCGTGGTGATCGCGCTGATCGCCAAGCGACTCGTGCAGAACGTCGTCAAGCGGCACAACGAGGTCCTCGCCCGTCTCATGGGTCGCACGACCGCCGCACTCATCGTCACCGTCGGCCTCGTGTCGGCACTGTCCAACCTCGGCATCCAGGTCGGCGTGCTGATCGGCGCGCTCGGCGTGACCGGCTTCGCCATTGCGTTCGCGATGCAGGACACCCTGTCGAACATGATCGCCGGCATCATCCTCCAGCTGCGGCGGCCGTTCACCTACGACGACAAGGTCTCCCTCAACGGGTACGAGGGCACGGTGACCGACATCAACCTGCGCTCGGTCGAGATGAAGCTGCTGTCGGGCGAGATGGCGCTGATCCCGTCGGCCGAGGTGCTCCAGAACCCGATCGAGAACTGGACTCGTCGTCCCAACCGTCGGTTCTCGGTCGACGTGGGCGTCGCCTACGACACCGACGTCGCTCGCGTGGCGACGCTGCTGGCCGAGGCGATGGGACGTGTCGACGGTGTGCTCGACGACCCGGCTCCCGTCGTCGACTTCGCCGGCTTCGGCGGCAGCTCCATCGACTTCACCGTGTACGGCTGGTTCGAGTCACGCCACCCGTACTTCGATCTGCGTGTCGCCGCCGCCGACCAGATCAAGCGCACCCTCGACGACGCCGACATCGAGATCCCGTTCCCGATCACGACCCTGATGAACCCGGACGGATCGGCACTCGCCGCTCACGACCGCGACGCGGCGTGACGCCCGACGCGCTGCACCGGATTCCGGACGAATCGGAGAACGCGCGTTTTGGACGCTCGGGCATCGGGTAGGGCCGTCCCGACAGCAAACCCACGAAAGGGAGTCACATGACCAAGACACGCATCCGCCGCATCGCCGGAGCCGCCGCCCTCGCCGGCGTCATGACCATCGCCAGTGCCGGCACCGCTGCTGCCGGCACCGACGAGGACGACGACGACGGTGACGACGACACGGAGGAGACCGCTGACGCCGACCCGACCGTGGTGAACACCGGCGGTGCGTTCGACGACGACGGCAACATGGTCCCACTCACGCTCGCGGCGGTCGGCATGGTCGGCCTCGCCGGAGGCGCGTTCGCCGTGCGCCGTCGACAGACCGAGGTCTGATCCGACCCGTGTCGACCGACACACCCGACCTCGTCGCCGTCGAGCGTCGCCGCACCTGGGTGCGGCGGGGTTCGACGGCGGCGATCGTCGCGTTCGGCACGCTGGCCGTCGTCTTCGGTGTGCTCGCAGTCGACGCCTCGCAGTCCGAGCAGCCGGCGACGTTCGCAGCGACGGCACGCCTCGACGAACCGTTCTCGATCGACGAGATCGACGATCGAACGGTCGCCGACGTCCTGGGCACCACACCGCAGCGAGCGACGCCGCCCTCGACGTCCCAGGCCACCGAGACCGCGGACCCGTCGCTGGCCATGCCGCAGGCACCGAGTCCACGACCGACGGTCCCGGCTCTGTCGGACCGCTCCACGACTCCGGCGTCGCAACCCGCGCCGAAACCGAGCGGGTCGACCCCGGCCGCCACTCTCGACAGCACGACGACGCCGGTCACCGCCACGACCCCGGACGCGACGACCACGGTCCCCACGATCGTCGCCGCTCCCCGACCGGACCCGGCGCCGCCGATCCTCATCCGCTCGTCGGGGGTCTCGTTCGGTGACCTTCCGGTCGTTCCGGTCGGCACCGAACCGAACGGCGAGTTGACCGTGCCCGGGGCATTCGAGATCGGCTGGTACGAGCGTGGCGGCATGCCATTCGGCCCCGGTGCCACGGTCCTCGCCGCGCACGTCACCTGGAACGGCGATCTCGGCGCTTTCTACCACCTCGGTCGATCCGAACCGGGCGACCTCATCGGGGTCACCACGACAACCGGGGACGTCCGCGCGTACGTCGTCACCGAGGTGACCATGTACGGCAAGTACGACCTCCCCGGCGACCGCATCTGGCGCGACGACGGGCCGGAGGAGCTGGTCCTCATCACCTGCGGTGGCAGCTTCGACGAGTCGATCAACCGGTACCGGGACAACATCGTCGTGTTCGCCGAGCCGGTCGACCTCGACCGCTGACGAGATCCACCGACCAGTGCGACTGACCGGCCTCGCCTCGTCGGTCGCTTCCTCAGACGTCGTCGAAGACGACGAGGTCGTCGCGGTGGACGACTTCGTCGTTGACGTCGTCGGGTAGATCGGCGGTGCGACGACCGATCGCGGCCACCAGTTGATGCGCGTGGACCGACGCCCGTCCACGTGCGAAGGTCCGACCGTCGCTCGTGACGATGTCGACGACGTCGCCGACCCCGAAGCCTCCCTCGGTGCGCATCACACCCGCTGGGAGGAGGCTCTTGCGGCCCTGGACGAGCGCCCGACGCGCGCCGTCGTCGACGACCACCTTGCCGTGCACTTCCGCGGCAAACGCGATCCAGAGCCGACGGGCGGAGAGCGCTCGCGCATGCGGCTCGAACGTCGTGCCGACGAGATCGTCCGAGACGGCGCCGGCGAGGATGCCCTCGCGTGCCGCTCGACCGATGACGCTGCGAACGCCCGACCACGACGCCATGCGTGCGGCGGTCAGCTTGCTCGCCATACCGCCACTGCCGCGGCCACTCCCACCGGACCCGGCGGTGATCGCCAGCAGCGGATCGTCGGAGCGGACCAACGGGATCAGCTCGGCGTCGGGGGTCGTCCGGGGGTCGGCGGTGTAGACCCCGTCCATGTCGGTGAGCAACACCAGTACGTCGGCACCGGCGCTGTTGGCGAGCAGTGCTGCGATGCGGTCGTTGTCGCCGTAGCGCAGCTCGTCGTTGGCGATCGCATCATTCTCGTTGACGATCGGGACCACCCCGAGTTCGAGCAGCCGCTCGATCGTGCTGCGCAGATGGAGGTACTGCGACCGCTCGACGAAGTCGAACGGATCGACGAGGAGCTGCGCACACGTGATGCCGTGTCGTTCGAACTCGATGCGGTACCGCTCGACCAGTCGCGCCTGTCCGACGGCGGACACCGCCTGCAGGGTGCGCATGTCGGTGGGGCGTGCCGGCATCCCGAGCGCGGCGATGCCCGTCGCCACCGCGCCGGACGACACCACGATGACCTCGTGCCCGTCGGCACGGAGCGCGGCGACCTCGTCGGCCAGCTTGGCGATGGCCGGACCGGAGATCTGCCCACTGTCGTCGGTGATCGACGCCGTCCCGATCTTCGCGACCACTCGCATGGCGTCCCCGCCCGCCCGGTTCACAGGTCGCTCTGGTACTCGAAGCTGAACTCGCCGACCCAGACGACGTCACCGTCCTGGACGCCGGCGCGCTGGAGCAACTTGTGCACACCGAGCCGGTCGAGCCGATTGTCGATGTAGGAGAGGGCCTCGGGTGTCGTCACGTCGTTGAGCGCCACGACCCGCTCGACCTCACGGCCGACCACGCGATACTCACCGTCGCCGATCCGTTCGATCACGGCACCGGTCACCTCGGGCTTGATGACCACCACGCCCTCGGGCTCCGGTTCGTTCTGGCGAGCCTCGTGGACGAGCGCCGCCATCCGGCCGACGAGTTCACGAACCCCCTGACCCGTCACCGCCGACATGATCGGGTGCTGCCAATCGAGAGCGTCGAGTTCGTCCTGGGTGACGACATCGGCCTTGGTCCCGACGACCAGACGGGGCCGTTCGAGCAGATCGGGCCGATACGAACCGAGCTCGCGCAACAGGATGTCCTCCTGCTCCGCCGGGTCGGTGCCGTCCATCGGCTGGAGATCGATGAGCAGGCACAGCACCCGAGCACGCTCGATGTGACGCAGGAACTGGAAGCCGAGACCGCGCCCCTCGGACGCTCCCTCGATCAAGCCGGGGATGTCGGCGACGACGAAGTTGGTGTCGTCGTCGAGGCTGACCACACCGAGGTTCGGCTCGAGGGTCGTGAACGGATAGTTGGCGATCTTCGGCTTCGCCGCCGAGATGACGCTGATGAGGGTGCTCTTGCCGGCGTTCGGGAAGCCGACGAGTGCCACGTCGGCCATGAGCTGGATCTCGAGCTTCAGCCAGCGCTCCTCACCGTGTTCGCCCTGTTCGGCGAAGGTGGGTTCACGACGGAAGTTCGACAGGAACTTGGCATTGCCGCGTCCACCCCGGCCGCCGTTTGCACCGAGGAAGCGATCGCCGTGTCGGTACAGCTCGGCGAGCACCTCGCCCGTGTACATGTCTTTCACCACCGTGCCCTCGGGCACCTTGATCTCGAGCGACTCACCACGCTTGCCGTGGAGGTCCTTGCCCTTGCCGTGCACGCCGTCGGTCGCACGGCGGTGCGGGTGATCGCGGAACGCGAGCAGCGACGAGACGTTGTGATCGGCGATCAGCCAGACGTCGCCGCCCTTGCCGCCGTCGCCACCGTTCGGGCCGCCGCGCACGACGGGACCTTCGCGGCGGAACGAGACGCAACCGGCACCGCCGTCGCCACCGCGGACGTTGAGCTGGCATTCGTCGACGAACTGGGACACCGGTTGGATGCTACCGACGTGTCGTGCGAGGACCGGCCATGGATCCAGCCCGCGACGGGCACGTCGCCGCGACCGCCATACTGGACGGACTGTGAGTGAGACGAGATCGAATCAGCTGCGCGGCGACGAGGCGATGCAGGAACGAGCCGAGAAGTGGGCCGGAACCATGCGCGGTCACCAAGCCGACGGCATCGCCCTGGCCCATGAAGACTCGTGGGCCGGGCCCGGCCACACCACGACGCCGCCGCGACCCGATCGCGAAGCGTTCGAGGACGATCATCTCGCCCCGCTGGCGACGCGAGCGAGCGGTGCCGGCGAACGGGTCGTGGAAGAAGAACCCGATCCGTTCCGCACGTGCTTCGAACGCGACCGCGATCGCATCCTGCACGACACGGCGTTCCGGCGATTGGCCGGCAAGACCCAGGTCTTCGTGTTCCCGGCCGACCACCAACGCACCCGTCTCACCCACGCGCTCGAAGTCGCCCAAGTGGCACGTTCGGTCTCGCAGGCGATCGGGCTCAACGTGGCACTCACCGAGGCGATCGCCATCGGTCACGACTGTGGGCACGGCCCGGGTGGCCATGCGAGCGAGGACGCACTCACCCCCTACGTCGAGGAGGGGTACGACCACGCGGTCTGGGGCGCCGACGTGGCACTCGTGCCGCTCAACCTGTGCGCCGAAACGCTCGACGGCGTCCGGAACCACTCGTGGAGCCGTCCGGCTCCGGCCACGCCCGAAGGCGAAGTCGTCTCGTGGGCCGACCGGATCGCCTACGTCTGCCACGACTTCGAAGACGCCGTCGCCGCCAATGTCGTCACCCCCGACCAGTTGCCGCCCCTCGTCCGCGACCGGATCGGCGTCGACCGATCGACGCAGCTCGGCACGCTCGTCCGAGCGATGATCCAGGCGACCGCCGACACGGGTCGGATCGGCATGACCACCTACTACGCCGAGGCACTCGCCGAGTTTCGGCGTTTCAACTACGAAGAGGTCTACCTCCGCCCCGCCAGCAACGCCCAGGCAGAGGCCGTCATCGCCATGCTCCAGGCGCTGGTGGAGCACTACGCCGCCAAGCCGTTCCTGTTGCCGGACGGCACCGAGCTCGAGGTCGAGTCATCCGACGCGTTCCGCGCCGCCGTCACCTACGTCGGCGGCATGACCGATCGATTCGCCTGCCGACAGGCGATGGCACTGCTCGACTGGGAACGCGATCGCCTTCCCGTCGGTATCGACGTCTGACCCGTTGAACACGCGGGGACGACTCCCCGTCGTTTCCGATCCGGCGCTCCCACCACCTTCCGGTGGTCGTGAGCCTCGCACCCCGTCCACGCCCGATCGCCGCCGCCGCATCGATTGCCTCCGTCGCGCTCGTCGCGATCTGCTCGTTGCTCGTCGTCGCCGGCGAACGCGCCGCAGCCGCGACGGTGATCGCCTCCTACGAGCACGGCCGTGCCGACGTGATCATCAACGGCTACGGAACGCAGGCGATGGGGACCTTCCGACTCCGCGACGGGGACGAGACACACATCGCGCTGTGTCTCGAAGCCGACGTCGCCCACAGCACCGCGGACGGCGCCTACGAACCCGTCGAGGCAACGGTCGCTTCAGCTCGTCTCGATGCGTTGCTCTGGTGGCTCGACCGGCAACCGTCGATCGACGACGACACCGCCGTCGCAGCGAGCGCGCTCGCCTGGTTCTACGCAGGCGCCCGCCGCTCGATCGGCCCACCCGTGTGGGCCGACGGCACACGCGGCTTCGCGGCGATCACACCGGCGACACCGGAACCGTGGGATTCGTTGGCTCCGTTCTCGATGTCGCATCCGATCGGGTTGGTGGCAGGGGGAACGCATCTCGACGAGGCCGAGCGACGGGTCGCGGAACTGCACTGGCTCGCCGACCGCCTGGCGGGCGAGTGGCACCTCGATGTCGAGGCGGGTGCGAGCGGGGCGACGGCTCGACTGGCCATCGACGGTTCGCCCTTCGCCGGCCACCCGGTCGATCTGTCCGTCACGACGGTCGGTGGCGCTCCCCTGCCGACACGAACCGTGCTCACCGACCCCCAGGGTCGGGTGTCGCTCCCGATCCCCGAGGCGTCGGACGGCTACGTCGTCACGGTGTCGACCGTGGCCCCGGGGCTCCACCGCGAATGGGACGGCGCCGGGTCGATCCAACGTCTGGCGACGCCGACCGAGAGAACCGTGTCGGCGTCGGCCGAGCGAAGGCCCGACGACGGACATCTCGTCGTCAGAAAGCGGTCGGCCGATCCGACGATCGGCGTCGAGGGTGCCGTGTTCGATCTGATCGACGCCGACGGCGCGGTGGTTGCGACGGCTCGAACCGACGTCGACGGCATCGCCCGCTTCACCGGCATCGACCGCGCGGCGCACCGCCGGCCCTTCACGATCGTCGAGACGGCCGCGCCACCCGGCCTCGTCGCATCAGCGGTTCCCGTCGTCGTCGACCGGCTCGGCACCGACCCGGACGATCCACCCGTGATCGAGATCACGAACGATCCCGCCACGGTGACGCTCGTCGTCCGCAAGACGTTGAGCGTCGACGCGGCCGGACCGCCAGACCGCAGCGGGTTCGAGTTCATCGTCCGCCGCCGCACCGACGGCGCCGAGCACGTCGTCGTCACCGCGGCTGACGGCGTCGCTGCGCCGCTCGCACTGCCGCTCGGTACCTACGACGTGTGCGAGTCCGACGTGCCGGCATGGGCGACGGGCCTGACCGACACCGGCTGCCGAACGGTCGACCTGACCCTCGACGCCCTGGGGACGACCATCGAGATCGGCTATGTGAACGAGGTGCCGGAACCGGGCATCGACACCCGGGCGACCGATCCGACCGACGGCGACCAGGTGATCGAACAGCACCAGACCGAGATCGTCGACCGGGTTCGACTCGACCGTCTCGTGCCGGGCACGACGTACCGGATTCGTGGCGACGTGGTCGACGCCGAGCAGGGCACACCGACGAGGTTCGTCGGCTGGGCCGAGTTCACGGCCGACGGCACCGACGCGACCATCGACGTCCCCATCACGGTCGAGGGCCTGTCGGTCGGTGACTGGGTCGTGACCGAGGAAGTATTCGTCGGCGACGTGCTCGTTGCACGCCACGCCGATCTGCTCGACGCCGACCAGACCGTCGCGGTCGTGGCACCGGCGACCACCACGTCGGTGGCTCCGTCGACCAGTGTGGCTCCGGTCACGACGACCACGACCACGACCACGACTGCGACGACGACCACCACGACCACGACGACCACGGCGGTCCCGGTCGAGTCGACTCCTCCGACGAGCGTCGTCGCTCCACCTCGGGTCACGCTGCCGCCGACCGGCGGCGACGCCGTCGCCACGGCACTCCGGCTCGGCGACGTCGGTTTCGTCGTCGGTGTCGGCCTGTTCGCCGTGGCCGGACTCACGCCTGCTCGACGTCGCTCCGAACGCGACGAAGCGGGACGCTGACGCGCCCCGCTTCGTTCCGTTCGTGTAGTTCCGGTCAGACCGTCGTCAGCCCACCGGCTCGACGTCGATGACGTATCGATGCGGCTGTCGCCGGGCCATCGACCAGGTCGTCGTCGTCAGCCCACCGGCTCGACGTCGATGACGTATCGATGCGGCTGTCGCCGGGCCATCGACCAGGTCGTCGTCGTCAGCCCACCGGCTCGACGTCGATGACCTTGCGACCGTTGCGCTGGCCGAACTTCACCGAGCCGTCGATGAGCGAGAACAGCGTGTCGTCGCCGCCCTTGCCGACGTTCTTGCCGGGGTGGAACTTGGTACCACGCTGACGCACCAGGATGGTGCCGGCGGTGATCTGGGTGCCGCCGTAGACCTTCACGCCCAGACGCTGGGCGTTGGAGTCACGACCGTTGCGGGTTGAACCGCCACCTTTGGTCTTCGACATTGCTGGCTCCTTCCGATGCGACCGTTACTTCGAGATCTTGGTGATCTCGACGACGGTGTAGTTCTGACGATGGCCGTAACGACGGCGCTGGTTGGTGCGGCGCTTGTAGGTGAACCCGTTGATCTTCGGGCCCTTGGTCGTGCCGACGATCTTGCCGGTGACCGACACACCCGAGAGGGCGTCGGCACCGGCCAGGACGTTCTCGCCGTCGACGAGCAGGACGGGGGTGAGCGAAACCTCGCTGCCCTCGTCGCCGTCGAGCAGCTCGAGCGCGACCTGCTGACCTTCGGTGACCTTTTCCTGCTTGCCGCCAGAGGCGATCACTGCGTACATAGCTTGAGAGATGCTATCTGCGCCGTTGGAGCGTCCCAACCGGTCGATCGAGACAGCGTTCACGAGATCACGGCGCTCGACGCCGTGGCGGGCCGGGTCGTGGCGGGCCGGGCACTCCGGACATGCAATGTCGGAGTACCGGCCCGACCGTGGGACCCGCCGCCCCAATGGAGTGAACTGTAGCGTTCAGTTCACCGGGCCGACAAGCACCCCCGGAGGTCGATGCCGACCGGTCAGCAGCAATCTCGCGGCGCGTACGACGGCTTGTACGGCTCGTCGGAGAGTTCGACGGCGAGTTGTTTCACGAACCTGCCCTTGGTCACGACCCGCATCCGGGATGCGAGGCCGGACAGCACCGGGCTGATCAGGATGGTGAACTCCGGGTGACCGACCTCCGAGTACGGCGCCAGGTTCTTGTTCGTCGTGTTGGTGTCGACCGACACCTCGGCGATCTTGCCTCAACCGGTCGGACGGATGAAGTCGATCGCCATGGTGCCGCCTCGCTTGCTGAGCAGAGCGGCCGCGTCGTCGGTGATCTCGAGTTCCACGATGTCACGGTACCGCGACGTGAGACCCGAAGGTCGCCCGAACATCCTCTGGTTGAATGGAGCCATGGTCCCGACGGCACGCACTCGCGGCGGCTCCGCGCCCGACCCGACGGTTCGGACGCGGGTGCTCGAGGCGTTCGTCGATCAGGTCGAACAGCACGGCCTGCCCAACGTGTCGATCGAGCAGGTCGCCCGGCAGGCGGGCGTGTCGAAGGTGACGCTGTACAAGCGATGGCCGACCCGCCGCGAACTCGTGGTCGACGCATTCCGACTGGTGTCCCGGGCAGCACCCGATCTCGCCGACTACGACACGGCACGTGGGGTGTTCGACGCGATCTTCGCTCGCGCCGACGAGTCCGCACAGCATCTGCAGATGCGCCAGCTGACCGCGGAACTGGTCGCCGCTTCCGAGTACGACGACGTCGCACAGCGCGTCCTGTTCGAACGTCAGGCGATGTGGCGAACGTTCATCCGCGACGTGATCGAACTCGGGAAGCGCACCGGAGAGGTCCCGGCGAGTCGCGACCCGGATGCGCTCGTCGAGGTGATCGTGAGCATCACGACCTCCGGCTACCTGATCCGCGATCGCACCACCGATCAGATGGCCGCCCTCGCCTGGCGGGTGATGACCGCCGACGATCCGCTCTGAGTCGCTTCGGCCGGCGCCCCGAAAGGTTTCCGAAAGCCCTCACCGTGACAGTGGGGGCATGCAGCACCGAACACGACTCCCACGATTCACCGCCCTCACACTCGCAGCAGCGGTCGCACTGTCGGCCTGTGGCGACGATGCCGACGGCGCAGACGACTCCGACGAACCGGCACCCGTCGAGACCGACGCACCCGTCGAGACCGACGCACCCGTCGAGACCGATGCACCGGCCGAGACCGATGCACCCGTCGAGACCGATGCACCGGCCGACACCGCCACAACGGACGACACGGAGACCGACGACACTGCGGCCGATGACGCTGCGGGTGTCCTCCAGGTCGAGATGCACGACTTCCACTACGGCAACCTTCCCGACGAGGTGCCGGCCGGCACCCGTATCGAGGTCTCCAACGTGTCCGACTCCGAGATCCACGAGTTCGTCGCCTTCCGGCTCGCGGACGACGACGAGCGTCTGATGGCCGACATCATCGGCGACCTCGAGGCCCTGCTGACGAGCGGACCGCCGACCGCCGTCCTCCTCGCTCCGCCCGGCGGCGAACAGATCGCAGCGGTCGGCGACGGCACGCTCGCCGAGCCCGGCCGCTACGTCATCGTGTGCGTCATCCCGACCGGCGCCGACCCGGGCGAATACCTGACAGCTGCCGCAGAGAGCGACGGCCCACCCCAGGTCGACGGCGGTCCGCCCCACGTGATGAACGGCATGTACGCCGAGCTGATCGTCACGGCCTGAGCGCAGACCCGACCGCACCCGACCACACCCGAAACGCGATCGTGCCGCCCCGGAGGTCCGGGGCGGCACGATCGCGTTCGACGGTTGTTTCGGTCAGTCGAGCATCGAATGGTCGACGACGACGCCGCGCCCCTCGCAGTCGGGGCACGTCTCGGAGAACTCGGTCAGGAGCCCCTCGCCGATCCGCTTGCGGGTCATCTCGACCAAGCCCAGTTCGGAGATCTCGAACACCTGGGTTCGGGTCTTGTCGCGGGCCAACGCCTCACGGAACTGGTTGACGACCTGCGCGCGGTTGTCCTTGATCTCCATGTCGATGAAGTCGATCACGATGATGCCGCCGATGTCTCGCAGACGGAGCTGCTTCGCGATCTCGACCGCCGCCTCCATGTTGTTGTGGAACACGGTCGCTTCGAGGTTGTCCTTGCCGACGTTCTTGCCGGTGTTGACGTCGATGACGGTGAGCGCCTCGGTGTGCTCGATGATGAGCGACCCGCCGGACGGCAGCCACACCTTACGATCGAGCGCCTTGTGGACCTGTTCGTGCACGTGGAAACGCTCGAACAGCGACAACCCCTCCGCGTCGGCGTCGTAGTACTCGATGCGGTCGGCGAGTTCGGGGTTGAACGCCTTCACGTAGGCGTGGACCTCGTCGAACAGACGCTTGTCGTCGATGACGACGCCGCGGTAGTCGGGGTTGAACTCCTCGCGGATGACCCGGACGGCGAGTTCGGGTTCGCGATACAGCAACGTCGGCTTGTTGGCCTTGGCGGCCTTCGCCTCGATGTCGGCCCACTGCGCCAGCAGCAGTTGCATGTCGGCCTCGAGGTCGGCTTCGGTGGCGTGTTCGGCAGCCGTTCGCACGATGAGGCCGTGCTGCTCGGGCTTGACCCGATCGAGGATGTTCCGGAGCCGCTTGCGCGTGTCGTCGGGGAGGCGCTTCGAGATGCCGTAGGTCTTGGAGTTCGGGATGAGCACCACGAATCGGCCCGGCAGGGAAACCTCCTGGGTGAGCCGTGCGCCCTTGGCCCCGATCGGGTTCTTGGTGACCTGACACATGATCATCTGCCGGGCCTTGAGGATGTCCTCGATGCGGGCGTTCTTGCCCTTTTCCTCGATGTCCTCGGGGTCGTACTGGACGTCGCCGCGATACAGCACGGCGTTCTTCGGCGTCGCGATGTCGACGAACGCTGCTTCCATGCCGGGCAGGACGTTCTGGACGCGGCCGAGATAGATGTTGCCGTGGATCTGGCTGATGTCGTCGGCGGGGCGGGAGACGTAGTGCTCGATGAGGTTGCGGCCCTCGAGCACGGCGACCTGGCTCACGCCCGGGCGCACCTGCACGCACATGAAGTACCGGCCGACCGGCTTGCCGTTGCGCTCGCGTCCGCCGCGCTGGGCGACGAGTTCGCGTTCGGCGTCGGACATCTTCTTCTTGCCACGCCCGCCACGGCGGCTCTTCTTCTTGCCGCCGTCACCCTGGCCGCTGTCGCCGGAGCTCCGTTGCTGATCGGCGCCGCCGCCCTGCTGCTGGCCGCCGCCTTGGCCGCCCTTGCCGCGCCCCTTGCCGCCTCGACGGCGTCGCTTGTTGCCGGACGAGCCGCCCGACCCGCCGCCCGATTGGCCGTCGTCGCCGGCCGCCTCGTCCTGCTTGGACTTCGCCGGCCCGGGAGGCGGCACCGACGGGCGGGGCGCCGCGTCGCGCGTGTCGCCGACCTTGGGCTTGCGCACGAGCGACTGCTCGGCCACCGACGGGTCTTGCACCTTGCCTTCGCTGATGCGTTCGGGCAGCTCGTCGGGGTTGCGGTCGTCGCCCGACGACGAGTCGGCACCGGTGGTGCCGCTCCCGTCGTTCGGGGTCTCGGCGTTCTGGTTGGGCCGCTTCCGACCCTGGCCGCCGCGAGAACCACGGCGCCGCTTGCGTTGACCGGAGGAGGAGCCGCCGGGGTTGCCGCCCGAGTTCTCGGCGGCGCCGTTGCGCTGGGACCGGGTGTTGTCGCCGGTCTCGGTCGTGGTCGTGTCGGTCTTGCTGTGGTCGTTACTGCCGTTGCCGCCCGCCGACGAGTCGGTCGTGTGGTTCGGCGAGTCCGGCTGGTCGCCGGTTCGTGTGGAGTCGTCCATTGGGGTTCCTTGTCATGCGAGCACCTCGACGGGGCGCGCATCGAGACCGGCGGGCAGCGGGAGCAGTTCGTCCGGCTGTCCGTCTCGATCGATCCATTGATGTGTACGGAGCGCCCGGACGAGGATCGGCTCGATGTCCGGGTAGGCCAGCTGTGCGAACTCTGCGGGTCGCAGCGCTCGTCCGACGGTGGCCAGACGGACGACCAACCGGTCGCCCGTCGCCGTGGGTTGCGCGTCGAGGATCATCGGGCGGACGTCGTCGACGCTCCGCTTCCCCTTGCGTTCCCGTTCCAACTCGAGCACGTCGGCGTCGAGGAGCCGACATGCGTCGATGTGTGCGTCACGGTCGAGGTCCGGCGCCCAGAGTTCCCAGGTGACGGAGGTGACGGCTTCTTGCAGCGACGCCGCGCCCTGCTCACGCTCGGCGACGACGAGGACGTCGAAGCCGTTCGGGAGCGCAGCCGAGAGCCGCTCGGGCAAGGTGTCGAGATCGACGTCGGCGACGTCGGGACGCAGCTCGATGTCGACGTACTCGGCGATCGACTCGGCGCCCGTCGGGAGCGCCAGGCCGAAGCTGATCTTGGGTCGGGGGGTGAACCCCTCGGTGGCCGCGACCGGCAGTTCGGCGCGCCGGAGCGCACGCTCCCAGATGCGAGCGGCGTCGCGGTGGCTCGTGAAGCGGACCTTGCCGAGCTTCGACGAGCGGCACCTGATCTTCACGACGTCGCTCCGGCCGGGGTGGGTCGGCGCATGATCTGTACCGGCACCTCGCCGCCGCGGCTGAGGTCTTGGCCGGTTCCCTGGCTGCCGCCGGCCGGGGCGATCGGCGAGGCGACGACGTGTTCGATGCCGTACCCGGTGCAGACGCCGCAGTCGTAGCAGGGCGTCCAGCGACAGTCTTCGACGCCCGCCTCGGCGAGCGCGTCCTGCCAGTCGCCCCACAGGAAGTCCTTGTGCAGGCCGGCGGTGAGGTGTTCCCACGGCAGGATCTCGGACTCTTCGCGATGCCGGTACACGTACCAGTCGACGGTGAGACCCTCGGCCTCCATCGCGTCGGACCACAGGTCGAGGTCGAAGTGCTCGCCCCACTCCTGGAACAGACCGCCGTTGCGCCACACGCGCTCGATGACGGCGCCGATGCGACGGTCGCCGCGGCTCGTGATGCCCTCGGCGGTGCTCGCCGCGGCATCGTGCCACTTCACCTGGACGCCCTTGGCCTTCTTGGCGGCGTCCTTGGCGAGGCCGATCTTACGGCGCAGTTCTTCGTGGGTGTTCTGCCCGAACCATTGGAAGGGCGTGTGCGGCTTGGGCACGAAGCCGCCGAGGCTGACCGTGACCGACGCCCGGTTGGTGTACTGCTTGCCGATCTTGACGCAGTTGGCGGCGAGTTCGACGATGCCAAGGGTGTCCTCGTCGGTCTCGGTGGGAAGGCCGGTGAGGAAGTAGAGCTTCATCCGGGTCCAGCCCTGGCTGAACGCCGACTCGACGGCGCCGTACAGATCCTCTTCGGTGATCAGCTTGTTGATCACCTTGCGGAGCCGCCACGAGCCACCCTCGGGGGCGAACGTGAGGCCGCTGCGGCGCCCGGTCTGCACCTCGCCGGCGAGCCCGACGGTGAACGCGTCGACGCGCAGCGACGGCAGGCTGATCGTGAGCGTGTCGCAGCTGTTCGCTGCGTCGCCGTTGTCGGCGATGATCCCCTTGACGACCGGCTCGATGTCGGAGAAGTCGGCGGTGCTGAGCGAGGTCAGGCTGACCTCGTCGTACCCGGCGCGGCGGAGGCCGTCGTTGACCATCGTGCGGACCTGCTCGGCCGGCCGTTCACGGACCGGGCGGGTGATCATGCCGGCCTGGCAGAAGCGGCACCCGCGGGTGCAGCCTCGGAAGACCTCGACGCTGAGCCGGTCGTGGACGACCTCGGTGAGGGGGACGAGGGGCGATTTCGGGTACGGCCACTCCCCCAGGTCGGCAACGGTGCGCTTGTCGACCGTGTCGGGCACGTCGGGGTATCGCGGCGTGACGGCCTCGATCGTGCCGATCGGATCGTCGTCGGTGGGCTCGTGGTACGTCACGTCGTACATCGACGGGACGTACACGCCCGGCACCTGGGAGAGGCGACGGAGCATGCCCTCGCGGTCGGCGCGTCCGGAGCGCTTCCACTCCCCCAGCACCTCGGTGATCTCGCTGACGACTTCTTCGCCTTCGCCGAGCACGGCTGCGTCGATGAAATCGGCGAGCGGTTCGGGGTTGAAGGCGGCGTGTCCGCCCACGATGACGACCAGGTCGTCGGCGCCGCGCTCGGCGGCGTGGATCGGAGAGCCTGCGAGGTCGATCATCTCGAGCACGTTCGTGTAGACGAGCTCGGACGACAGGTTGAACGCCAGCACGTCGAACTCGGTCGCTGCACGGTGGGTGTCGACGCTGAACAGCGGCACCTCGGCGGCCCGCATCTCGGTGAGGAGATCGGTCCAGGGCGCGTAGGTGCGTTCGGCGACGGCGTCGTCGCGTTCGTTCAGGATTTCGTAGAGGATCTGGAGCCCCTGGTTCGGCAGGCCGATCTCGTACGTGTCGGGATAGGCGAGCAACCATGCCACCGCGTCCCCGTCGTCGGTGTGCCGGGGGGTGGTGGCACCGTCTTCGCAGCCGATGTATCGAGCTGGCTTCTGCACCTTGGCCAGGAGCGGTTCGATCCGCGGCCAGAGCGTAGACATGTCGTGTCAAGCCTACCTGCCAGGAGATTCACTCCCAGCGATGCCCCCAGATGGGGTCAGGCACCTTCTGGCGTGCAGCCGGAACAGGGCCAGACCTGAAGTGCCAGAAGGTGCCTGACCCCATCTGGTCACCTGGCGCGCAGCCGGAACAGGGCCAGACCTGAAGTGCCAGAAGGTGCCTGACCCCATCTGGTCACCTGGCGTGCAGCCGGAACAGGGCCAGACCTGGAGTGCCAGAAGGTGCCTGACCCCATCTGGTCACCTCATCCTTCGCATGTGGACGGATTGAACGATGCCCATCATGGCGAAGTAGCTGAGGAGGCTCGATCCGCCGTACGAGATGAACGGCATGGGTAATCCGGTCACCGGCATGATGCCGAGCGTCATGCCGACGTTCTGGAACACCTGCCACAGGAGCATCGTGAACACGCCGGCGCACAGGTACGTGCCGAGCAGGTCTTTCGACAGGGTCGCGATGCGCCAGATCCGGGCCAGCATCACCATGAACAGGAACAGCAGCACCGCGCAACCGGCCAGGCCGAACTGCTCGCCGACCGCGGCGAACGGGAAGTCGGCCCACATGACGGGCACGCTGCCGTCGTTGGTGAGCTGCCCCTCGAGCCAGCCCTTGCCGAACACACCACCGGTGCCGAGCGCCCGGATGGCATTCCGCACCTGGTAGATCGAGTTCTCGTCGGTGTTCTGACCGAAGAACACCCGGAAGCGTTCCTTCTGGTACTCGTTGACGAACCCACCGACGAACGCACCGGCCACCGTCATCACCGACAGGAACGAGATCAGGGCGATGTAGCGAGGCTTGGCGCCGGCGACGAGGAGCACGCCCATCGCGATCGAGATGATCACCGACGCCGAGCCGAGGTCGGGCTGGAGGATGATCAGCGTGGCGGGCGTGCCGACCAGGATCAGTCCACCGAGGAAGCGCGGGTAACTGACCTCGTCGCTCCGTTCGTCGGCCAGGTAGGCCGCCAGCGCGATCAGGGTCGTGAACTTGGCGAGTTCGGCCGGCTGGAAGTTGAGCGGTCCGAGGTCGAAGGAGATCTCGCTCTGTGACGGCATGACGAACGCCATCACGAGCAGCAGCATCAGCAGCGCGATCGTGATCGAGTACAGGAGCGCCGCACGCTCTTTGAAGAACTGGTAGTCGAGCGACATCACGATGACCATGCCGACGCCGGCGGCGATCGCGAACACGACCTGACGGGTGACGAACGCGTACGGGTCGTCGTCGATGCGTGTCCACGACGCCGAGTAGACGACGAAGCACCCGATGACGGTCAGCAGACCCTGGGTGAACATCAGGACCCAGTCGATGTTGCGGTACGGGTCGGCCGGGCTGGACCGGATGTTCCCGAGCCCGCTGTCGGGCTTGCGGACGAAGAACTCGAGCGCCATCGCCCTATTCGACACCCTGTGGGTCGGTGAGCACGCCGTTGTCGAAGCGCGACTGCCAGCACGCCGGTCCGCCGGGACGGTTGGCGTCGGGCATCTGCTGCGGCTCGGCGGCCAGGTTGGACGTGACGTCGAGCGGCTCGGCGAGTTCGACCTGGTCCATCGGGGTCAACCCCGCCAGGGCGAGGAAGTTGCACTTCACGACGGGAGCGGCGGCCTGCGACCCGTAGCCGGCCTTCTCCATGTACGCCGTGACGACCCAGGGCCGTTCCTCGTCGGTGCTGAACGCACTGAACGCAGAGGAGTCGTTCCAGGGGTAGTTCCCGAAGCCCTGGGCGGTGCCGGTCTTGCCGGCCAATGGGATCGCCTCGGAGCCGCGCGGGTAGTCGGCGAAGAGCCACTCACCCGTGGTCTTGTGGTAGAAGTCGCTGTCGACGCCCGGGCCGTAGATCACGCGCCGCAGACCCTGGACGATCGGCAGTCGGATCTCGTCGGGCATCGGGATCTGGCGGATGAGTTCGGGTTCGCTGCGATCTTCGAACACGGTGCCGCGGGAGAAGTCGACGAAGCCGACGGTCTCGCTGTCGGGCAACCCGGGGTTCCAGATCGCCTTGACGATCGTCGGTTGCATCACGAATCCGCCGTTGGCGATCGCCGCGTACCCCGTCGTGAGCTGGAGCGGTGTGGCCGACAGCAGCCCCTGGCCGATGGACAGCTGGACGTTGTCGCCGACGTAGTAGTCCTGTCCCTCGGCCTCGGAGATCACGCCACGTTCGGCGTAGAGCTGCTTGAGTTCGGCGTCGGGCACGGTGCCGTCGAACTCGAACGGCAGCTCGATCCCGTTGTCGGCCCCGAACCCGAACAGGCGCACCTGGTTCTGCAGCACCGGCTGGAACTCGTTCTGCAGCATGATTTCTTCCCCGATGCGGTAGAAGAACGTGTCGGACGAGACGGCGAGCGCACTCTCGACGTTGACGCTGCCGTACCGGCACGGCAGGCCGTTGCCGCACGTGGCGTTCTTGTACTCGCACTTGACGAGGCCGGAGGTGCACTTGTCGGACGAGACCGACTCGTCGCTCAGGGTGTATCGGCCCTGGTCGAGGTAGAAGTCGCCGGCCGACAGCAGGTTGGTGTTGAGCGCTGCATACGCGGTGAACGGTTTGAAGGTCGAACCGAGGTTGTAGCGCCCCTGCACCGCCCGGTTGACCAGGATCGACTTGTCGGGGTCGTCGGTGACCGGGAACACCTCTTGGAACTTGTCGCCGGAGATGCCGGCCTCGAACCAGCGGTTGTCGAAACCGGGATAGCTCGCGATGGCGAGCACGTCACCGGTCGTGTAGTCCATGATGACGCCAGATGCGGCCGGCGCCTTGTAGCTCACCCGGTCCGGCTGGGTGAGGTCCATCTTCTCGCGGGTGCCGTCCGGTTTGGTGACGACCGGGTTGTCGGCGGTCTGCGAGCGTCGAGCGATCAAGGTCGTCTCGAGGGACTGTTCGAGATACTGCTGGGCCTCGAGATCGATCGTGAGTTGGACGTCGAACCCGTTGATCGGCGGCACTTCTTCGATCACCCGGACCGGACGGTTGGCCGCGTCGACCTCGATGATGCGGTAGCCCCACGAACCGTGCAGCACCGACTCCATGCTGCGTTCGACGCCGAACTGGCCGACCCGCTCGTCGAGCAGATAGCCGGCCTCCTCGAAATCGTCGACCTGTTCGGCGGTGATCGCGCCCATGTAGCCGACGACGTGGGCCGCGTGCTGTCCGTACGGGTAGGTGCGCTTCCAACTCGTCTCGATCGAGACACCGGGGAAGTCTTCGGCTCGTTCGAGGATCGCGATGGCCGTCGGTTCGTCGATGTCTTCACGCACGATGTACGGGAGGAAGGGGTTGACGGTCCGACCCGAGGGGTCGAAGTTCTCCTCCATCGTCTCGACCGGGACATCGACCCACCCCGACAGGCGGGTGAAGATGTCTTCGCGCTCCGACTTCCGACGGAGCACGTCCCAGTCGACGCCGACCGAGAGCACGCGCTCGTTGTCGGCGAGGATGCGACCCTCCACGTCGACGATCCGGCCCCGTTCGGGCGCCAGCTGCACGGTGCGGGTACGCGAGACCGTGATCGTTTCCTGGAGTTCGTCGGCCTTGACCGTCTGCAGGAACCACAGACGGACGCCGAGCAGCGAGAACAACGCCAGCCCGACGAACGCGAGGACGCCCAGGCGCGCGGCACGTCGATCAATCGCCATCCGACCATCCTCGCACCGTCGGCCACGGACCGGTCGTCGCGACCCTCGTCGGATCGGTTGTGACACTCATCGCGATCTCAGGCATCGACGGGCACCTTCCACTCGGGCCTGGCGAGGCCGAGCGACCATCGCGCCAACGGCACGAACGCGATGCTCATGATCGCCGACGACACGGCCACCACGGGCACGATCGTCCACATCTCGGGGACGAAGGCGTCTTCCTCGCCGGTGAAACGCCGGATCACCGGCACCGAGGTCTCGCCGACCGCGGCGCCGACTCCGACGAAGATCGCCGAGATCCACCAGGTGGCGTCGATCCGGATCAGGTGCACCATGCCGGCGACCCAGGCGGCGAGCCCCATTGCGATCGACGACGAGCCGAGCGGCGTGCCGATTGCGAGATCGAACATGATGCCGAGCACGAACCCGGCCAGCGCGCCCCGCTCGGAGCCGCCCGCGGCGCCGGCCGATGCGGCGAAGGCGAGCACGAGCTGCAGGATCACGCCGAAGGGTTGCAGTTCGACGAACAGTGTCTTCTGCAAGGCGAGCAGGATCATCCCGATCGGGATCAGCCGCGGCAGCGGACTGTGGAGCAGCGCTGCCAACATGTCAGAGCGACGAGCCCTGGGGCGGCAGGTAGAGCACGACCGTCAGGAAGTTCAGGCGGTCGAGGTCGGCGTTGAGTTCGACTTCGAGTTCGAGGCCCTGCGTTCCGGCGTTGTTGATCACGTTGGCGACGCGGCCGACCGGGATGTTCGGCGGCGCGAGGCTCTCGCTGCCGCCCGACGTCAGGACGGCGTCGCCTTCCTTGATGCGACCGAACTGCGGCGAATCGGCGATGAATCGAACACGCGGCAGGCGATCGCCGCCGTATCCGTCGAGCACGCCGGTCTCGCGCGTGATGATCACCGGAGGCAGGGTCGTCGTCGTGGTCGTCGACGTGCTCGTCGTGGTCGTGGTGTCGGTCGGCACGGCGAGTTCGTCGGGGACGCTGTCGCCCGTCTCGCCCGTCTCGCCCTCGTCGCCCGGCAGCGTCGTGGTGGTCGTCGTGGTCGTGGTGGTCGATGTCGTGGTCGATGTGGTCGACGTCGTGCTCTCCCCCGTCAGCTCGTCGACCGGAACGCCGCTCGGCGTCGTGGTCACGGGTTCGGCGATCTCGGGGTCGTCGGCGGCGACCTCGGCGACGACCTTGACCGGCACGTGGTACTGCGGGTCGGTGGCGAGCATCACGACGGCGGTCGTCGGGTTGACCTGCGTGATCCGCCCGACGAGGCCGGCGTTGTTCACGACCGGCATGCCGATCCGGATGCCGTCGGTCGAGCCGGCGCTGATCTCGACCCGCTGGTCGAAGTTGCTCGGTGACGAGCCGATGATCGACGCCTGGACGAGGTCGAAGTTGGCGACGGACTCGATCTCGAGGAGGTCGCGCAGCTCGCGGTTCTCGATCAGGGCGTTGTTGCCGGCGATCTCGAGCTGACGCTGCCGGTCGACCGTCTCCTGCAGTCGTTCGACCTCGGCTTCGAGCTCGTCGACCTGGGTGATGCCCTTCCACACTCGCTCGACGGGTCGGGTCACGACCTCGCCGGCGATCTCGAAGGGACGGAACGCGTACTCGAACCCGGATCGAACGCCGTTGAACACGGCGTTGCCGCGCAGGTCGAGCGTGATGAGGAGGACCGAGGTCAGCAACAGGACGAGGATCGTGCGTCGCCGCCCCGCGGTGTAGATCGCCATGAGGCCGTCCGGGTCAGTCGTCGCCGCCGAGCGACATCAGCCCCCGCATGGCGTCGATGTTCTCCAGCGCCCGTCCGGAACCGATCACGACGCTGTACAGCGGCTCCTCGGCGGAGCGGATCGGCATGCCGGTCTCGTGGGACAGGCGTTCGTTCAGCCCGCCGAGCAGTGCGCCGCCTCCGGTGAGCATGATGCCGTCTTCCATGATGTCGGCTGCCAACTCGGGCGGGGTCTTGTCGAGCGTCGTCTTCACGGCGTCGATGATCGCGCCGACGGGCTCGGCAAGGGCTTCGCGCACGTGCTCGGTGGTGAGCTGGATCGTGCGCGGCAGGCCCGAGACGAGGTCGCGGCCGCGGATGTCGGCGGTGAGTTCTTCTTCCATGGGCCACGCAGAACCCATCTGGATCTTGATTTCCTCGGCGGTACGGTCGCCGATCGCGAGGGAGTATTCCTTCTTCACGTACTGCGTGATCGCGTCATCGAGTTCGTCGCCCGCCACGCGCACCGACTGTGCCGTGACGATGCCGCCGAGGGAGATGACGGCGACCTCGGTGGTGCCGCCGCCGATGTCGACGACCATGTTGCCGCTCGGCTCGTGCACCGGCAGATCGGCGCCGATCGCAGCGGCCATCGGCTCCTCGATGATGTGCACCGGCTTGCGCGCACCGGCGTACTCGGCGGCGTCCTGGACGGCGCGCTGCTCGACACCGGTGATGCCCGACGGCACGCAGATCACCATGCGCGGCTTCGACCACTTGCTGCCGTGGACCTTCTGGATGAAGTACCGCAGCATCTTCTCGCACACCTCGAAGTCGGCGATCACGCCGTCCTTCAGCGGCCGGATGGCCTTGATGTGGTTGGGCGTGCGGCCCATCATCCGCTTGGCCTCGAGGCCGACCGCGACGGGTCGACCGTCGTTGACGTTGATGGCGACGACGGAGGGCTCGTCGAGGACGATGCCCTGCCCGCGCGCGTAGATCAATGTGTTGGCGGTGCCGAGGTCGATCGCGAGGTCGCGACCCAACCCGAGCGGGTTCCCACGTGCCATTTCGACGACCTCCTCTCCTTCAACTCTGCGACGCCGACGTCCGAACGGCCTGGTTGTGACGGCGCGAGTTCAGTCTCGCGCGACCACACGAGGTTACAAGTTCGGGAAGAAGATGCCGATTTCGCGCTCGGCGCTGGCGAGGCTGTCGGAACCGTGGACGAGGTTCTCGGTGAACAGGATGCCGAGATCACCGCGGATCGTGCCGGGCTCGGCCGTGCGCGGGTTGGTGGCGCCCATCATCTTCCGGACGACCTCCCAGGTGTCCTCGGGGCCCTCGACGACCATGGCGACGACCGGGCCGCGTGACATGAAGGCGACCAGATCGTCGTAGAAGCCCTTGCCGACGTGCTCTTCGTAGTGACGAGCCAGGGTGTCGGCGTCGAGCTGACGGAGCTCCATCGCGACGATGTCGAGGTTCTTGGCCTCGAAACGCGAGACGACCTCGCCGACGAGCTTGCGCTCGACCGCGTCAGGCTTGAGCAGGACCAGGGTGCGATCTGACATATGGCCCGAGGTTATCCGGCTCGGACGCCGCGCCGGTCGGCCAACAACCCCGTTATCGTCGAGCCGTCGGCGTCCGGTTCCTCAGGTGCGATTCAGCCCCTTGGTACCGTCGTGGGATGGCGGAGGGTCCGGGCGAACGCGACGGCATGCGCGAACCGGTCCCCCGCGACCAACACGTCCCCGACCGGATGATCGCGCCGCCGCGGTGGCGCTACCGGGTGTCGGCCGAGCGGCGTCATCGTCGGGCCGCGATCACGTTCGGCATCATCGTCGTCGTCGGGCTGGCCGTCATGGCCGGACTCTGGTGGCTCGCCGCTGCGGTCGGCTTGTCGGGATTCGTGCAGATGCAGATCTGGCTCGTGCCGACGATCGCCGCCCTGGTCTGGACCATCGTCGGTCCGAGCGTGGCCGAGTCGACCGATCGCAACGACACCCAGACGTGGCCCGGCTTCGCGATCCGCTACGGGCTCGTCGGCGAGGACGAACCTCGCCCGCTCCCCGCTCGCATCGTGATCGCCGTCGTGTTCGGTGCGCCGGTCGCGTGGGCTCTCGTCGTGATCACGATCCTCGGCATCATCGGCCTGATGGAGTAGCCCGCCCCGACCGCGCCCGGTGTGACAACCTCGGCCGGATGGGCGACGTGATGTTCGTGAACGGTGTGATCGAGACGGTGACCGGCGGGGCCGTCGAAGCGGTCGCCGTCGAGAACGGGCGAATCACGGCGCTCGGAAGCACGGAGGACGTCACCCGCGGTGCTCGTCGCACCGTCGATGTCGTCGATCTCGCCGGTCGGGCGTTGCTCCCGGGGCTGATCGAACCACACACCCACCCCGACCTGGCGGCCCAGATGTACGCATGGGTCGACGTGTCGGGGTTCACCCACTCCCACATTTCCGGCGTCGAGGCGGCGCTGCGGAGCGCGGACGAGACGACCCCTGCCGACCGGTGGATCTTCGCCTTCGGGCTCGATCCGATCCTCACGAGCGATGTCGGAGCGTGGGATCGCCACCGCCTCGACGCGCTGGTGCCCGATCGTCCGGTCGCCGTCATGGTGCAGTCGATGCACACGCTCTACGTCAACAGCCGGGCGATCGAGGCAGCCGGCCTCACCGACGACACGCCCGACCCGGGCCAGGGCGGCCACTACGGACGCGACGCAGCGGGTCATCTCACGGGCCGGGTCGAGGAACAGGCGGCGATGCTGCCGTTCGTCATCCACGGTCTCCCGACGCCCGAGGCGGTCGACAGCATGATCGCCGAGCAACTCGACCGGTACGCCGCGGTCGGCATCACGACGCTCGGGATGGCGGGATCGTTCGGCGGCGACGAGCCACTCCGTCGGCTCGCGTCGTCCGGAGCTTCACCGGTCCGTGTGGTCTCGTACCTCCGCCACGAGGCGGCGCTGGCGACCGGCCCACTCCCCCGCCACGACGCCGACGACTCGAGCCGGTTCCGGATCGCCGGTGCCAAGCTCTGGTACGACGGTTCGCCCTACACCGGCACGATGTTGCTCGACGAGCCCTACCTCGAGACCGACCTGTGCTGTTGCACGCTCGGCATCGAACGAGGCACCCGCGGACGGGCCAACTTCGAGCCCGGCGAGGTCGCCGAGATGCTCTCGACACTGCACGCCGAGGGCTGGCAGGTGCTGACCCACGCCCAGGGCGACCGTGCGTGCCGCGAGATCGTCGACCTGTACGCGGGCGTCGTCGGCGACGACCGGTCACACCGGTGGAGAGTCGAACACTGCGCATTGTTCGGCCGCGACGACCTGCACCGGGCGGCGGCGATCGGGGCGTCGCCGAGCTTCCACGTCGACCACGTCCGGTTTTACGGCCCGGAGCTCGCCGCCGACCTGATCGGACCCGAGCGCGCCGCCGGTCTGATGCCGATCCGATCGGCGATCGATGCCGGGCATCGCGTCAGCTTGCACGCCGACTCGCCGATGTACCCGCCCGGCCCGCTCCGCCTGGCAGCGACCGCCGTCACCCGCCGGACCCGCCTCGGAACCACGATCGCGGACGACGAGGCCATCACGGCCGAGCAGGCGATGCGTGCCGTCACGATCGACGCCGCCTGGCAGCTCGGCCTCGACCGCGAGGTCGGCTCGATCGAAGTCGGGAAGCGAGCCGACTTCACGATCGTCGACCGCTCACCGCTGCGGGTCGACGCCTCCGACATCGACGGCATCCATGTCGAGTCGACGTGGGTCGACGGCGCACTGGTGTCGTCAGTCGACTGACACGCCTCGTTCACGTCGGCGAGCCGTCACGGAGAACAACACGAGGCCGAGCACGAGCAGGAGGGTCGCGAGATTCCTCAGCGGTGCGGCGTCGCCGCCGGTGCTCGGCAGCTCCGCCGACGGCCCGTCGGTCACCGAGACGACCTCGACCGACCCCGATGACACCTCGAACACCACGACCGAGGTGGTGACGTCGGAGGATGCGTCGATCAGGGTGAAGCTGTGCTGCCCGTCGGACCAGTCGGACGGCAGCGTCACATCGGTGAACGTGACGGTGCCGTCACTCGTCGCGAGCGCCGGCCCGACCTCGACGGGCGTCGACCGCAGGACACCCCGGTAGCGACGACCCTGATCGATCGACGGCGACGTCACGACGATGTCGACGACGGCATCCGGTACTGCGTTGCCGACGAACCGGAACGGCGCGGAGCCGGGCACCGAATCGGTCGGCGCACTCGTGGTGCTGCCGCCGATCATCGTCGTGCTGGTCGTGCTGGTTGCGATGCCGCCCGGTGTCGTGCTCGTGGTGGTCGTGGGGTCCGACGGCGTCGTCGATGTCGTCGATGTCGTCGACGTCGTGGTCGAGGTCGAGGTCGGCGACGGTTCGGGTTCCGTCGTCGTGGTCGGCGCAGGGTCCGTCGTCGTGGTGGTCGTCGTGGTGGTCGTCGAGGGCGGCACACCGTTGGTGACGCCGAACGAGAGCGCTCTGGTCGTGAAGTTGTTCCGGTCGTCGTGGACACGGATCTCGAACGAGTGACTGCCGTTGTCGAGTGACGACAGATCGAACACGTCGCCACCGGGCGTCGCACACTCGGCGTAGGGTGCGCCGTCGAGTTCGCACACGACATCGGTGAGGGCGATGCCGGCGTCGCTCGGCGATGCGGCGTAGGTCAGCTCCGACGCGGCGTCGTTCCACGCCAACACGTCGACCGTCGGCGGCTCGTTCGGAACCCGGAACAGCACGTCGTACGACAGCCCGGATGCGACTCGTGATCCGTCGTCGATCAGGCGGATCTCGGCTCGGTGGTTGCTGCCGGCGCGTACGCCGCCCGGCACCAGCTCCCACGCCGGGAAGACCAGACCGTCGCCGTCAGCGGTAAAGAAGTCCGTGGACGGTCCGCACCGTTCGGGTCCCGGTGGGAGTGCGGTCCGATACAGATTGACGCACACGTCGCCCGTGAACGTTGCGCCGGCCGCTCCCCCGATCAGGAACGGCGTGAGCGGCGGCACCGACTCCGTCTCGCCGCCTGTCGCAGGGAGGTCGTGCTCGACGAGACCTCGGAACTGGTCGTCGGGTGCAGCGACGACGTCGAGCTGCAGGAGCCGGACCGTTCGACCGAGACCCGACGGGTCGTTCTGCTGCACGACGATCGGGACGGTGACGGTGCCGATCTGATCGAACTCGGCGATCCCTCCGACGCTGAGCACCCACTCGTCGTCGACATCCTGGGTGAGCGAGACCCGGGGGCCCGGGAAACCGAGTGGATCGAACGACGTGACGCTGTTGCCGGCCTCGGTGTCGTAGAGGCCGAGAGCAACCGGTTGTCCGTCGATCAGGTCCCCGGGCTCGACGATCGCGATCTGCGTCGGTGTACCGACGCCAACGACGCGCTGCACGTGAATCTCGCCGCTCGTGAATTCGACCAGGTCGTCGACCGGGTCCGTGGCTCGCAGGGTCGGCCGTTCGGAACTCTCGAACGCGACCGCTCGGGTCACGGTGCCACCCGCCTGGTTGGTGATCGTGACCGTGACGTCCCGACTCAGATCGGTCAGCGGCGTGATCGCGAGCGACAGCGGTCCGCCGACCTCGCCGTCGGCGGCTCCGTTGCAGAGGTGAGGCCCGGGGATTCCCTGACACGGCACGCTCGCCTGGGTGACCGGCCCGGGCCCCCCATCGAAGCCCCCCGGCCATTCGACGTCGATGGTGAACTGATCGCTCGGCACGGCCTCACCCAGACGGACATCGAGGTAGGCCGTGTCGAACCCGTTGTCGACCAGCACGATCGAGTCGACCTCGATCGTCGGCGCAGCGATCGCGAATGCGACCTCGCCGGTGACCGCCGGCGCCGGCGATCCGACCGCCTCCTGCATGGTGACCGTCGCTCGGTATCGGCCGACGATCATCGGGACGAAGGCGGTCGAGTACGACGTGTCGCCGTGCACGCCGACCCACGCCCCGGCCGTCTCGTCGTAGCGCTCGACCGTCCATACGAAGTCATAGCCGGTCGTGAACGCCTCGGGATCGAACGCTCCGCCGTCGTCGACCGGATTGGGCCGGAGCCCGACGGATGTTCCCGTCACGAGCGAGCCGACCGCTGCCGGGTAGACGGCGCCCGGTTCGAGGGTGCCCGGCGGCGCCAGCGCCACCGTGATCTCGTCGGCGCCGTCGAAGAAGGTCAGCGTCTCGCTGAACGCGCCATCGGCGGTCATGCCGTCGTCGTCGATCGGCGACAGGACGAACCCACCGTTCGGGTAGTCATCGCTCGAGGGAGAGCGGATGACGCTCCATCGCTGACCCGACGGGTCGTCGTAGCGGAACGACAGCGAGGGCACCGTCGCCGACCCCTCCGGGCTGACGATCATCCAGCCCTGATCGAACCGGAGGTCGAAGTCGTCGTCGTCCTGCTCGATGTGGATCGAGTCGACGATCGACCCGGCGTCGGGCCCGGAGACGAGTCGGAAGCGATGGTCGTCGGTGCCCGTCGCGTTCGGCGCCCACAACCCGGACGGGATCTCGGTGAGCGAGCCGTCGTTGCGAAGCGTCGCTCCCTCGACGACGAACTCGAGGAGCAGCGCCGAGAACTGCTCGTCGTGGTGATACGGGATGTCGTCCCCGTAGTCGAGGAAGTCACGGTCGCCGTAGGTCGATCGAATGTCGGCGATCCCGAGCGGGTCGAGCCGATCTTTCGCCGCTTCCTTGTCGGCCGACAACGTCTTGCCGACCTGCGCACGCTCGATCGCCTGTGCGAGCAGCAGCCCGAGGACGACCAGGGCGAAGATGACGATACCGACCACGCTCGCCGCAGCAGCGATCCCGATCGGGCCGAGCAGGGCGCCGGCGGCAATGCCCGACGCACCCCACAGCGCCGTCTTGCTCCCGATCAGGAGCACGGCGGTCGTGGCAACCGTCGCCGATGAAGCAGCCACCAGCGCGGCCGCTCCGGCTGCGACACCGACTGCGGCAAGACCGGCGAAGACGAACCCTGCCGCCGCCGCGGCCTCCATCCGGGCGATCAGTTCGAGTTCCGAGTTGGCGGGCAGCGCCCGCTCCTCCGAGATCGCGTAGCTCCCCCACGCCCGGAACGCCTCGACCGGTGGGATCGGCGGAACCGGGGTGAACAGCTCCGCGAGCATCGACGCTGTGGCCCGGTTGCACTGGGTCCGGACCGACTCCGGCACGACGATCGGTTCGGTGACGTAGGCGGGGGCCGCCGGCGGTCGATAGGTGCACGGCGAGTTCTCGAAGCGGACGTACTCGTTCCACGCGGCTCGAGCCCGACGAGTCTCGTCGTCGATCAACGAATCCTGCAGGTACGCGAGCGCTCGTTGCTCGTCGACCGTCAACGGCTGCTCCCACGCCGCCTTGTCGATGATCTGTCGGAGCCGGGCGTGCACGTACGCGTGCACGTCGGCCTGGGCGTACGCCGCGATGCGACCGTCGTCGGGGACGTCGTACAAGGGCGCGAGGACGTCCTCGGCCTCGTCGACGAGCCAGCCGATCGCACCGTCCCACCCGGCGTTGGGTGAGCGGTCGATCCCGGACACCTGGATCGGCGGCCCCTGATTCTCGGTGCCGATGCAGAAGCGGATGTCGAGCTCCAGGCACTGCGACTGGATGATGCCGGCGTCGGTGCCGGCCACGATGTCGCCGGCATCGGAGATCACGATCTGCTCACCGCTGTAGAGCGGGAGAATGGTGGTCGTGTCGTCGGCCGCCGAGGCCGGATCGTCGGCCTCGATGACCATCGTCGCTGCCACCCCGACGGCGCACGCCACGAGACAGGCCGTGATGACGATGAGCGACCGCCGACGGGCCGGTTCGTTGTGGTTCGGCGCGTGGGCCATCGTGTTCGCTCCTCGGAGTGGGCAGACCCATCCATGCGAACACGCTGCACCAGGTCGGCGCATCGGTCATCTGACCGATACGACGGCAGGGAGCGTCAGTTGGCGAACCGGCGAAGGGGCTCGCGAGCGGCGCCTGCGACGTAGATGCTGCCGCAGGCCAGGATCGCGTCGTCGGAGTCGGCGTACTTCATCGCCGCTTTACACGCCGCCTCGACGTCGTCGTGGACGTAGACCTCGTCGCACCCCAGCGAACGTGCCGCCTTGGCGATGTCGGCGCCGGGCACACCGCGAGGCGACGGTGCGGTGCAGGCGTGCACCACGTCGAACTCGTCGGCACGGAGCGCCGCCAGCATCTCGCCGGGGTCGCGCAGCGTTCCGACGATCAGGATACGGCGCCCCTCGGGCTGGAAATCGTCGAAGAAGACGCTCGCGCAGACGTCGGCACCGGGCGGGTTGTGGGCACCATCGATGATCGTCAGCGGTTGCACGCCGAGCACCTCGAAACGGCCGGGCATCTCGACGTTGGCGAACCCTTCGTGCACCACGTCTTCGGCCAGCGGCGCCGCGAAGAACGTCTCGACGGCCGTCAGCGCCACCGCGGCGTTGTCGCCCTGGTGGGCGCCGTGGAGCGGCAGGAACACGTCGGAGTAGATCGTGGTCGGCGTCCGCAGGTCGAGCGCTCGCCCGCCGATCGCGAGCGAGTTGTCGACCGTCTCGAAGTCGTCGCCACGCACCATCGTCGTGGCGCCGCCTTCGTCGCGGAAGATCTGGACCAGGTCGGGCTCGGTCTCGCCGATGATCGCTGCGCTCCCCGGCTTGATGATGCCCGCCTTCTCACGAGCGATGTCGACGGTGGTCGGTCCGGCGAACTCGGTGTGGTCGAGCGCGATGTTCGTGACCACCGCCACCTGGGCGTCGACGATGTTCGTGGCGTCCCAGCGGCCGAGCATCCCGACCTCGATCACGGCGACGTCGACGGCGACGTCGGCGAACCAGCGGAATGCGGCGGCGGTGACGGCCTCGAAGTACGTCGGGCGCACCCCGGTGATCGCCTCCATGTCGGCGATGCCGGCGATCACTTCACCGAACTCCTCGTCGCTGATCGACTCGCCATTGCGCTTGATGCGCTCGTTGACCCGTTCGAGGTGGGGGCTGGTGTAGGTGCCGACCGTGAGGCCCTGGGCCATCAGCAGGCGGCTGATGATCTGCACCGTCGATCCCTTGCCGTTGGTGCCGGTGACGTGGATCACCGGCTGAGCGAGGTGGGGGTCGCCCATCGCCGAGGCGAGGCGCGAGATCGGTTCGACCGACGGGCTGTCGACCCGACCGGTCTTGTCGTACGACGCGTGTTCGTCGAGGTACGCGAGAGCGGACTCGTAGTCCATGGGTGGCGCTCCGAGGGTGGTGTCAGCTGGCGGCGCGGCGCGGGCGGCTCGACGAGCTCTTGCGCGGCACCAGCGTCGGGTTGGTCTTGTCGCGCACGGTCTCGGCGTCGATGACGACCTTGCTGACGTCGTCGCGGCCCGGCAACTCGTACATCGTGTTGAGCAGCACCTCTTCGAGGATCGCCCGGAGACCACGCGCACCCGTCCCCCGGAGGATCGCGAGATCGGCGACGGCCTCGAGACCGTCGGCGCTGAACTCGAGCTCGACGTCTTCGAACCCGAACACCTTCTGGTACTGCTTGACCAGGGCGTTCTTCGGTTCGGTGAGGATCTGCATGAGTGCCTCACGGTCGAGCGACCGGACGACGCCGACCATCGGCAGACGACCGATGAACTCGGGGATCATGCCGAACTTGACGAGGTCTTCGGGCAGGACCTGGGCGAACAGTTCGCCCGGATCGCTGTCGGTCTTCGACTTGACGGTGGCGTTGAAGCCGACGCCTTGTTTGCCGATGCGCTGCTCGATGATCTGCTCGAGACCGGCGAACGCACCACCGAGGATGAACAGCACGTTCGTGGTGTCGATCGTGATGAACTCTTGGTGCGGATGCTTGCGGCCACCCTGGGGCGGCACCGACGCCTGGGTGCCTTCGAGGATCTTCAGCAGCGCCTGCTGCACTCCCTCGCCCGACACGTCGCGGGTGATCGACGGGTTCTCGCTCTTGCGCGCCACCTTGTCGATCTCGTCGATGTAGACGATGCCGGTCTCGGCACGCTTGGTGTCGAAGTCGGCGGCCTGGATCAGCTTGAGCAGGATGTTCTCGACGTCTTCGCCGACGTACCCGGCTTCGGTGAGCGCCGTTGCGTCGGCGACGGCGAACGGGACGTTGAGCATGCGAGCCAGCGTCTGGGCCAGGTGCGTCTTGCCGCAGCCGGTCGGGCCGAGCATGAGGATGTTCGACTTCTGGAGTTCGACGTCGTCACGACGGCCGATGCCGCTCTGCTGCTGGTACTGGATGCGTCGGTAGTGGTTGTAGACCGACACGGCGAGGATCTTCTTGGCGTCGTCCTGACCGACCACGTAGTCGTCGAGGAACGCCCGGATCTCGCGGGGATTGGGCAGCTGATCGAACGAGAGCTCATCGGTGTCGGTGAGCTCCTCTTCGATGATCTCGTTGCAGAGATCGATGCATTCGTCACAGATGTAGACGCCGGGACCGGCGATCAGCTTCTTGACCTGCTTCTGCGACTTGCCACAGAACGAGCACTTGAGCAGCTCGCCGGTGTCACCGAATTTCGCCATCCGTGCCGCTCCTTTCCGACTGGTTTTCGTTCACGGAGCCGTCGGCGCCTCGCACCGACGTCTGAACCGTCGACCTTAGCGACCCGGACCGGCCGGTGTCGGCAATCAACGGATGGCCGAGTTCACGTCGACCGCTTCGCGCGACGTGATGACCGAGTCGATGATGCCATATTCGAGCGCCGCGTCGGCCTCGAGCACGAAGTCACGGTCGGTGTCGGTGTGGATCTTCTCGATCGGCTGTCCTGTGTGGTCGGCGAGGATCTGCTCGAGCAGCTCGCGCATCCGCAGGATCTCGTTGGCCGCCAACTCGAGGTCGGTGACCTGGCCGTAGCCGACCTGCCCGTACGGCTGGTGCAGCAGGACACGGCTGTGGGGCAGCGCCAGGCGCTTGCCCTTGGTGCCGGCCGCCAGCAGCACCGCAGCCGCCGAGGCGGCCTGGCCGAGGCAGATCGTCGCGATGTCGTTCCGGATGAACTGCATCGTGTCGTAGATCGCGAACAGCGCCGTGATGTCGCCACCCGGGCTGTTGATGTAGATGTTGATGTCCTTCTCGGGGTTCTCGGACTCGAGATGGACCAACTGGGCGCAGAGCAGCGAAGCGATCTGGTCGTCGATCGGGGTCTGCAGGAAGATGATGTTGTCCTTCAGCAGGCGGCTGTACAGGTCGTATGCCCGCTCGCCTCGGCTCGTCGTCTCGACGACGTTCGGCACCAGGTAGTTCTGGGCCGTGAGCGTGTCGCGGAGTTCCATGGTCACTCGCTTTCGGTGTCGTCGACCTGATCCGACTCGGCGTGATCGTGGTCGTGATCGTCGTGATCGTCTTCGTCCTCGTCATGAGTATGGCCGAGCACGAGATCACGATCGATCTCGTTGCCCTCGTGGTCGACCATCTCGACGTGGTGCAGCAGCCAGTCCATCGCCTTCGACTTGCGGATCTGGGCGACCAGCTCGGGGACGGCGTCGTTCTGCTCGTAGGCCCGGCGGATCTCCTTCGCCTTCTGACCGAACTGCATCGCCATCCGGGCGTATTCCATCTCGATGTCGGCGTCGGTGGCGTCGAGGTTCTCGGCCACGGCGACCGCACGGAGCGCGAGGTCGGATTTGACGGCCTGCTCGGCCTGGGGCCGGGTGCCTTCGAGCATCTGCTCGATGCCCTGGCCGGTGGCCGACAGCCACGCCTCGGGATCGATGCCGTTCATCTGGAGCTGGCGGAACATGTTCTGCAGCTGGCTCTGCATCTCGCTCTGCACCATCGACTCGGGTGCGTCGACGTCGACGAGCTTGACGAGCGCTTCGGTGAGCTGACCCATGACCTGGCCGCGCACCGCGCCGAGCTGGCTCTCGACGAGTCGCTCGCGGATCGAGTTCTCCCACTCCTCGACCGTGTCGAACTCGCCGGTGTTCTCCGACACCCACTCGTCGGTCGGCTCGGGGAGTTCGAGCGCCTGGATCGCCTTGACGGTGACGGTGAAGTCGGCCGACTCCTCGGTGCCCTTGGGCGTGGTCGTGAAGGTGAGCGTGTCGCCCACCGACGCGCCCTCGATATGGCTGTCGAAGTCGTCGGCGACCCAACCCTGACCGAGCTCGTACGACCAGTCTTCGGTGTTGAGGCCCATGACCTCTTCGCCGTCGCGGGTCGCCGCGAGGTCGAGGGTGAGGTAGTCACCCGACTGTGCGGGACGGTCGACGTCGGCGAGCGCGCCGTGCGCCTTCAGCTCGTCCTGCTTGGCCGACTCGATGTCGTCGTCGCTCGGCTGCGGCGAGTCGAGCTCGATGCGCAGTCCGGCGTATCCGGGCACTTCGATGACCGGGCGGATCTCGCACTCGGCCTCGAACTCGACGACGCCCTCTTCCTGGCCGCCGGTGATCGCGACGTCGGGGGTCGCCACCAGGTCGACATCGTGCTCGCGAACCGCCTTGCCGAGGTACTGCGGGATCGCGTCGCGCAGGGCCTGCTCACGGGCCGGACCGAGGCCGATGCGAGCCTCGAGCACTCGGCGCGGCACCTTGCCGTTCCGGAAGCCGGGCAGCTTCACCTCGTGGGCGATCGTCTTGAACGCCGCGTCGATGTCCTTGTCGAATTCGGCCTCATCGACCTCGACGTAGACCTTGACCTTGTTCCCCTCGAGGGTTTCAACCGAAGATTTCACAGGTCGAAAACCCTATCGGCGCCCACCCCACCCCGGCTCGCCCGGCCACGAGGTGTCGCCGGAACGGCCCGATCACGGCCCGAGAAGTGCATCGTGGGGCTCCGATCCGGCAGAATGGTGCCGTGCAGTTCTGGAAGCCACACTCCCTCGCCAAGCCTCACGACGGCCAGCTCGACCTGAAGCTGGGCGACAAGGTGCGTGCGACGTCCGACCTGCCGTCCGCCGAGCGACCGCTCGTCCCCGCCGGCACCACCGGCAAGGTGATCCTCGCCAACGGGTTCAACTGGATGCGGTACCGGGTGTTGTTCGACAACGGCGGCGAGCTCGGCGATCTCGATCATCGCCACCTCGAGCCGATCGGGCGCACCGCGAAGCGCCTCGAGAAGAACGCCAAGAAGGCCGCCCGCAGCGCCTGATCCCCGGCCGGCGGCGATCATGGACCTCGACGAGTTCCTCGCCGCCGAAGCCGCCGTCGCCGAGTGCGAACGAGCCCGGTCCCGGGCGACGGTGCTCCACGGCGAGCTGGCCGCCGAACAGGAAACCTGCCAGGACCTCCGTCGCCGCCTCGACGACGCCCGCCGCCGCAGCACACGCTCGACCGGTTCGTTCATCGGCCGGATCTTCGGACGTCGCCCCGATCCTGCGGCACCGCCGTCGCCGGAGGTGGCGGCACTCACCGCCGAACTGTCGGCGCACGAACGGGCGATGCAGCGGTTGTCGGGCGAGTTCGCCTCGGCACGCGACACCGCCGCCGTCCTCGACGAGTCGCGCGACCGGCTCGACGCGGCGACGACGGCCCGTGCTGCTGCGATCGCCGGGAGCGGCGACGACCGTGCTCGCCGGTTGGCCGCCCTCGACGACGAGTTGGCGGCCGCCCGGCGGGTTCGCGACGACCTGCGGGCGGTGATCTCGTCGGCGCTCCGAGCCGTCGGTGCGCTCGACACCGCCACCGATCGGCTCGGCACTGCCGCGGGATGGTCGATCGTCGATGTCGCGTCGGAGGGCAGCGGCGGCTTCCGTCACGGACCGGGGCGCTTCGGCGGCGACGTCGCCGGTCGGGCGAAGTACGACGCCCTCGACGGAGCGGTCGTGCCGATCGCCGAGGCACACGCCTCACTGCTGTCGTTGCGGTCGGAACTGGCCGACCTGGGCGGGCCCGGCGACCTGCACCACCCGAACGTGCGCATGCCGTCGAGCGCACTCGGCACCTGGGACGTGTGGTTCGACAACACCTTCAGCGACCTCATGGTGCACGACCGCATCACCTCGTCGTCGGCCGAGCTCCGCCGTGCCGCCTCGAGCGTCGACGAACTGATCGCCGAAGTCACCCCGAGCGCCGAGGCCGCCGGCGCCCACGTCGACAGCCTCGAACACCAACGCTCCGCCCTCCTCCGCCGCTGACACCCGACACCCCGGACTTCGCACCCCGCACCCCGGACACCGACACCCCGGACACCCAGGCGATTAAATCCACCAGGCGTCCACCGTCGGACACCCAGGCGATTAAATCCACCAGGCGTCCGGACCCGAGGTCCGGTGCCGGGGCCAGGTGCCGGGGTGCTGGTTCAGCGGATGAGGGCGAGGAGCTGGTCGCTCGACATGGTGTTGGCGCCGTTGGCGCGCACGTCGCGGATGATCTCCTGGTCGTTCGTGACCACCACCACCTGGCGCGTCGGCGGGAGCCGGCCCACTTCGTCACGGATCACGTCGTCGGCGATCACCTCGGCCGGCGAGTACACGACTCGTGCGACCCGGCGTTGATCGGCGACCGCACCCACGACGTCGGCACCGTCGAACACGACCGTGATGTCACTGCCGTACCGACGAGCCAGGTTCTCCACTGCGTCGAGCAGCACGACACGCTGCCCCTCGAGATCGAGCTTCGGCCACGCCAGCTTGGCGACGTTGTACCCGTCGATCAGCACCGAGGCCCCGGAGCGGAGGAGGTACTCGGCGGCGGCCTCGGAATCACCCATGACACCGCCCGGCATCGGCAGCGGTTTGCGAGCGACCGCTGTCGGCTTGCCGGCAGTCGGCGGCGCGGCGAGCGCAGCGAGCTGCGCCGCGAGCGACTCGGCGTGGGCAGCGAGGCGAGCGAGTTCCGACCGCTCGGCAGCGAGCGCCGCCCGGTCGGCCAACACCTCGTCACGGACGATCTCGGCCGACCCCTTCGCCTCGACCGCAGCGCTGCGCGCCGCCTCGGCGTCGGCGAGTTTCGCGACCGCCGCCGCCTCCCGGTCGCGGGCATGGCGCGCCTCGTTGCGGGTGTCGATCAGCTCGGCACGGATCTCGTCGATCTCGTCGCGCAGCTTGACGACGTCGGAGCGCAAGCCCTCGATCACCTCGTCGCGCTCCGCGACTGACCCCTCGAGGGCGACCAGTTCGGCCCGACTGCGAGCAGCGACCTGTTCGGCGGCTGCACGGCGCTTCTCGGCTCGCTTCAGCGCCTTGGCCGCGGTTGCCTCCTCGGTAGCGGCGTCGGCCTCGGCGGCGAGGCGGGTGACGTCGTCGACCCAACCGGACGGCCGTTTCAGCCAGGCACGACCGAGCTCGTCGACGAGTTCTGGAACGGCGCCCCGTGCGATCTTCTTGCGGAACGCCTCGTCGCCCTCGATGGCACGGGCGAGCGTCGCGAGAACGGACGAGGGGATGCGATCGGTGGTGAAGTAGCGCTTCAGCGGCGCCGGGTACGCGAGCGGGGGCTTGAACTTCTGCCCTTCCTGCGCCATCAGCACCGCGTACTCGATGGCGGAGCGCAGGTGGCGTGGTTCGACATCAGGGCGCTCCATCCGTTCACTGTACCGCTGCACGCCCGACCGGCCCGGGACGGGAAACGCCCGCTGGCGCCGGCATCGAACAAGCGTTCTTGACGCGAACACGCGTTCGTGCTTTGATCACCCGCCATGATCGTGTTGGGAGATCGATGATGCCGGCGCCCCGGGCCGTCGTCGGGCAGCGGAGCTTCGACGACCTCGGCACGCCGTTGCACGAGGTCACGTTCTGCGTGCTCGACCTCGAGACGACCGGCGGCAGCCGCACCGACGACATGATCACCGAGATCGGCGCCGTCAAGGTGCGCGGCGGCGAGTGCCTCGGCACGTTCCACACCCTCGTCAACCCGGGCCGGGCGATCCCGCCCCAGATCACCGTCCTGACCGGCCTCACCGACGCCGTCGTCCGGACCGCTCCGCGAATCGAGACGGTGCTCGGCACCTTGCGCGACTTCCTCGGCGACTCGGTGTTCGTCGCACACAACGCATCGTTCGATCTCGGTTTCGTACGCGCGGCGTTCGAGCGCGACGGTCGCAGCGAGTACAAGCCGACCGTCGTCGACACGGCGGCCCTGGCACGACGTATGCTGCGCGACGAGGTGCCGAACTGCAAGCTGTCGACGCTCGCGTCCCGGCTCCGACTCGACCACACCCCGACGCACCGCGCACTCGACGACGCCCTGGCGACCACCGACCTGCTCCACCTCCTGCTCGAACGAGCTGCCGGGCTCGGGGTCCTCGGGCTCGACGACCTCACGTCGATCGCGAAGCTGGCGGGGCACCCGCAGGCGCGCAAGCTGACGATGACGTCGTCGCTCCCCCGCACCCCCGGCGTGTACATGTTCTGCGGCAACCGCGACGAGGTGCTCTACGTCGGCAAGGCCACCAATCTCCGCCAGCGGGTCCGCAGCTACTTCGGACGCGACGACCGGCGTCGCATCGGGCCGATGTTGCGCGAGATGCAGACGATCCGCCATCTCGAACTGCCCGATCCGGTCACGGCGGAGGTCATCGAGTCGCGACTGATCGCCCGCATGCTCCCCCGCTACAACCGAGCCGGAACCCGGGTCGACAAGTACTGCTACGTCCGGCTCGACGTCGAGTCACCGTGGCCACGCCTGTCGGTGGTGAAGGACCCGAGCGCCAAGGGCGTCCATCTCGGGCCGCTCCCGTCGCGCAAGATGGCGGCGTTGGTCGTGGAGGCGATCCAGTCGGTGCTGCCGCTCCGTCGCTGCTCGACCCGACTGTCGGCTCGGCACACCCCGGCGCCCGACGCGGTCTCGTGCAGCTCCGCGCAGCTCGGGGTGGCGATGTGCCCCTGCGCCGGCGAGGCCGATCGGCTCAGGTACGACGCTGCCGTCGCCGCGGCCCGAAGCCTGTTCGAGGGCAATGCCGACCCGGTCGTCGAGCACCTGAGCGTGCGCATGACCGAGCTCGCGGCGGCGCAACGGTTCGAGGAGGCGGCGATGGTCCGCGACCGGGTGTCGGCGTTGCTCGGAGCCGTGCGCCGCCAGCGACTCACCGACGCGCTTCGTGCCGCCGACCGGTGCACGGTCCGCCACGGCGACCGGGCGTGGGTCGTCGAGCACGGACGTCTCGTCGACGTCGTCGTCACCGGTACCGCCGGACGCGCCCTGCCGGTCGACCCACCCGACCCGGTCGACGTCACGCTCCCGCTCCCCCGCCGCCACGTCGACGAGGTGCTGGTGTTGGCCAAGTACTTCGACAAGCACGCCGATCGGCTCGAGATCGTCTCGTGCACCGGCGAGTGGCGCTTCCCCCTCGAGGCCCCACCCGACCTCCGCCTCGCCGCCTGACCAGCCACCGCGACGAATGGGGTCCCATTGCGCGGTCCGGTCAGGGCTGGTGGGTGACGCCTCGGTGATCGATGGCGAGGTGTTTGGTGTGGCCGGTGTCGGGGAGGGCGGCGGCGATGCGGGCGGCGTCGGCGGGGTCGCACATCGCTGCCATGGTCGGGCCGCTGCCCGACAGCCAGGCCGCCCAGGCGCCGGCGTCGAGGGCCGCCTCGAGCGCGCCGGCCGTTTCGGGCACCTCGACGAGCCGGGTCGGCTGGTGGAGGCGGTCCTCGGTGGCGAGCCGCAGGGCATCGACGTCGCCGGCGGCGCAGGCCGCCACGAAGGTCGCCACCCGTCCCAGGTTGAACACGGCGTCGGCTCGGGTGACCTCGGCGGCGAGCGTCGAGCGGGACCGGTCGGTCGACGTGGTCGTGCCGTCGGGCACCCACACCACGATGGCCGGGTCGAGACCGAGCGGCACCGGCTGGACGTGGTCGTCGGCACAGACGACCACGCCGCCGTACACCGACGGCGCCACATTGTCGGCGTGCCCCTCCAGTTCGGCCGCCACACCACACACCTCGGCCAGCACGACCTGGTCGTCGAGTGCCTCGGCGCCGAGACGTTGCACGGCGGCTGCGGCGGCACCACCGACCCGGACCGCTCCGGAGAAGCCCATGCCGCGTCCGATCGGGATCGGTGAGCGGACCCACACGTCGCCGTCGCCGCCGGCCTGCCGGAATGCGATGGTGGCGGGATGTGTCGGTTCGGCGGTTCGGCCGCCGGCGGGCGGCTCTCCGATACCGACCTCGGCGTGGAGGGTCAGGGCCAGGCCGAGCACGTCGAACCCGGCGCCGATGTTCGCCGACGACGCGGGCACCCGCACCGACCACCCGGTCATGGCGTCACCCGGCAGCCTCCTGCGACGCCTCGACCAGGCGGTCGAGTGTCGCGGCGGCGGCGCCCGAGTCGATCGCCACCTGAGCCCGTTCGATGCCGTCGGCGAGATCGTCGGCCACCCCGCCGACCACGAGGCCGGCACCGGCGTTCAGGACGACGATGTCTCGGTGCGGTCCGGGTTGCCCGCCGAGGACGGCTCGGACGACGGCGGCGTTCTCGGCCGGGTCGCCGCCGACCAGGTCGCTCGCCCGCGCCGGGGACAGACCGAGCGTCTCGGAGTCGACCTGGAAGTGACGGAGTTCGCCGTCGATCAGTTCGGTCACCTGGCTCGGGCCGGTCGTGGTCAGCTCGTCGAGCCCGCCGCCGTGCACGACCCACGAGTGGATCGAGCCGTGCGACCGGAGCGTCTCGACCATCCGCTCGGCGAACGAACCGTTGGCGACACCGATCACCTGTCGTCGGACACGGCCCGGGTTGGCCATCGGGCCGAGCAGGTTGAACACGGTCGGGATGCCGATCTCACGTCGGGACGGGCCGGCGAACCGGAACGCCGGATGGAACGCCGGGGCGAAGCAGAAGCCCATCCCGGAGCGGTCGAGACAGTGTGCGACTCCTTCCGGTGGCAACTCGATGACGACCCCGAGCGCTTCGAGGACGTCGGCGGTGCCGCACTTCGACGAGGCGCTGCGGGCGCCGTGCTTGCACACCGGGACACCCGCTCCGGCCGTGACGATCGCCGCCATCGTCGACACGTTGATGGAGTGCGACTGGTCGCCACCAGTTCCGACGATGTCGACACAGCTCGCTCGTTGCTCGGGGGTGAGCGGGACGAGGGTGGCGTGGGCCAGGACGGCATCGAGCAGCCCCGACAGTTCGGCGGCGCTCTCCCCTTTGGCACGCAGCGCGACCACGAACGCGATCAGCTGGGCCGGCGTCGCGTCCCCGGCGAGGATCGTCGTCATGGCGGCGCGCGCTTGGTCTTCGGTCAAGTGGCTGCGGTCGAGCAGGGCGCTCAACAGCGCCGGCCACCCGCCGACCTCGTCGATCGTGGTCGTCATGACCCGGCAGGCTAATCCGCGACCGTCGGCCGCTCCCGATGCGTTCGGGTGTCAGGCGGTGCGACGACGTTGGCGCAGGATGCGGCGCCGATCGCGTTCGGTCGCGCCACCCCACACCCCCGCCTTCTCGCGCTGGGTCAGCGCATAGTCGAGGCAGGTCTGTTGCACCGAGCACTCGGCGCACACCTGCTTCGCGACGTCGGCTTCGTCGTCGCGGTCGGGATAGAAGATCGTCGGGTCGAGACCTCGGCACGCGCCGAGCATCCGCCATTCGAGTTCATGGGCTGACACGGTTCCCCCGGTTCGTCTCGTCCTGCTCGCCTTGTTGGGCTCGGGTGTCATCGATGGGGACACTAGAACGCGTCGGCGGCCATTTCCAGAGGTATCTGTGAACGCTCGGTTATCGCTGAGTGTCGTTCTGACCAGGTTCGATGTGCAGGCGGCCGCCAGGAGGCGATGTCATCACCCGAGCAGGTCGTGCAGGAGTTCGTCGTGGGTGGCCGATCCGAGCGCGACCGCCTCGAGATAGGCGGGATGATCGATCTCGAGCACCACGTCGCCGGCGGCGAACGCGTCGACCTGTTCAGCCGTGAGGTCCCACCGCAGGTAGTGCACGGCGGCGGTCACCGCCTCACGAGTGAGGCCCTGCTCGTGCTGTTCGTCGATCGTTCCCCTGATCCGTGACCCATCCGACAACACGAGGAGCACCGACCGCTCGACGTTCGCCAGTTTCGGGAGCCACTCGCGGACCTGGTCGTCGGTGGTGAGTTCGAGGAACATCGTGGCGCACACCTGACCGGCGTCGGGGATCATCGGGTTGTAGATGTCGAGTTCGATCTGGATCTCAGCGTCGGTGGTCAGCTTCTCGACCCGTGCCATCTCCTGGATCTGGAATCGGATGGTGTCGCGGTTCTCGAACAGGAACGTGATGATCGTGCCGACGTGGACGCGCCGGCGGCGCTTCAGGTCGATCACCTGCGACCGGAAGTCGGCGCGCTCGCGCTCGTAGGCACGCACGTCGGCGATGTCGTCGAGGGTCAGCTTGCGGGACATGAGGCTCCGTGGTCGCCGGGCTGCGGCTGGTGATCAGTCGGTGTCGATGCCGTAGGCGCGGGCGACGAGGCTGATCGGATGGGCGGGTCGGTTGCCGGTCTGCTCGGCGATCGCCGTGTTCGCGAGGCTGCAGTCGCCGGTGACGGCGACGTCGCCCTCGGCCTTGGCGTTGGCCTTGTCGATCTGGTCGGCCAGCTTCTTCGCGATCGGGACGGCGATCTCCTCGTTGCCGTCGCGGAAGCCCCACATCCCGTCGATGCCGGAGCACTGCTGCACCAGCTTGACCTTGGCGCCGGTCAGTTTCATCAGGTCACGGCTCTTGAAGCCGATGTTCTGGGCGCGCAGGTGGCAGGCGACGTGGTACGTGATGTCGTCGGGAACGTCGCCGTCGAAGTCGGTGTCGAGTTCGGTGTCGTCGGCCTTGTGCACCTTCACGAGGTACTCCGCGGCGTCGAACGTGTGCTCGGCGACGAGTCGGGCATCGTCGCGACGAGCCGGGTCGCAGTAGTCGACGTAGTCCTTCTTCAGGACGTAGCCACACGTCGGCTGTGGAACCACGACGTCGCGGCCGCCCGAGCGGATCTCGTCGGCGAGCGTCTGCACGTTCTTGTCGGCGATCTTGCCGAACTGCTTCACGTCACCGGAGTGGAGCCACGGTGCGCCACAGCAGCCGGCAGCCGTGGTCTCGCACTCGATGCCGTTGCGCTCGTAGACCTGGACCAGGTCCTTGCCGACCTGGACGTCCTGGTATTCGACGAGGCAGGTCGGGAACACGGTGACAGCGCCCTGGCGTGGGCGGCCGAGCTTCGCGACATGCTGCTTGAACCAGGTCGAGAAGCGCTGCTTCGCGTACGGCGGGAGCAGGCGCGTGGCGGACACGCCCGTGGTCTTGGCCATCACCTTGCGGACGAGCGATCCCTCGCGTGACTCGATCGCCTTGTTGGCGAGCGGCGCCGCCATCGAGCCGATGGCGCCGAGCGCGTCGGTGCGGGCCATGACCCGGGTGGCAGCCTGCTGCTTGGTCGGCTGGTGCCCGTTGGCGTGACGCATTGCATCCGCACGCAGCATCAACCGTGGGAAATCGAGCGCCCATTCGTGCAGCTCGGGGATGTACGGGCAGTTGACGTAGCACAGCTTGCACTGGAAGCACTCGGCCACGACCTGGTCTTGTTCGGCGGGCGTGAGGCGGCCGGCGTCCTGGTCGTCGAAGCGGTCGATGTAGTCGAACAGCGTCGGGAACGAGGTGCAGAACTTGAAGCAGAGCCGACACCCGTGACACAGGTCGTAGACGCGGGTCAACTCGTCTCGCACGTCGGCCTCGTCGAGATACAGCGGGTGGTGTGGGTCGTACGTCGTGGTCATGAGCAGAACCTCCGGTGGCGACGCTCGCCAGTCCCGTTCATGTCGCGCTGCGTCCTGGTGAGCGGGCGCAGCGCGACACGAAGGGAGGGTTGGATCAGAGGTCGTCGAGGCCCTGGGTGAAGCGGCCGGCGTGCGACTTCTCGGCGCGGGCCAGCGTCTCGAACCACTCGGCGATCTCGTCGAAGCCCTCGTCGCGGGCGGTCTTGGCGAAGCCCGGGTACATCTGGGTGTACTCGTAGGTCTCGCCGGCGATGGCGGCCTTCAGGTTCTCCTCGGTGTCACCGATCGGCTCGCCGGAAGCGGGGTCGCCGACCTCGGCGAGGTACTCGAGGTGGCCGTGTGCATGGCCGGTCTCGCCTTCGGCGACCGAACGGAACAGGGCGGCCGTGTCGGGGTATCCCTCGATGTCGGCCTTCTGCGCGAACCACAGGTAGCGGCGGTTCGCCTGGCTCTCGCCGGCGAAGGCCTCCTTGAGGTTCTCGTGTGTCTTGGTTCCGTCGAGGTCGGGCATGAGGGACTCCTTGGCTGGAGGGTGTGTTGGGTCCGGGCGACTGCGCAGCTCGCCCGGATGCCGTTGAACAGGCGGAACGATCGCGCATTGCGTGCTCGTTCGCAAACGGTGCGAACGAGCACGAGTTGTGCGCTCCCGGTCGCCGCCCGACCCGGGCCGCATAGGCTCGTGGACGTGAGGACGAGCCGATGACCACCGACGATCACAGCGCGGATCACGGCGCGACATCCGGACGATGGGACCCGATGGCGCTCAAGGCCGGCGCGTCGGTTGCGCTGGTGTTCGCCGTGCCGTTCTCGATCGCAGCGCGTTGGGCCGCAGACAGCCAGGACGACTCGGCGCTCGCGATCTGGTTGTCGCTGGGCGCCGTCGTCGGCTTCGTCCTCGGCGCCGGCTGTGCCGCCTGGGTGCAGCGCCTGAACCTCCCGTACTCGCACGCCCTGGCGACGGCGACCGGCACCTACCTGGCCGCACAGGCGGTGTTCATCCTGTTCCGCCTGCTCCGGGGTGCCGACGTGAGCTGGTTCGCCGCGTTCTTCAACCTGTCGGTCGTCGTCGGTGCGGGTGTGCTCGGCGGCGCCCTCGGTCAGCGTCTCCGGAGCAAGGGATTCCGCCCGACCGGTCTGGGCTGAGCGGTTTCGACGCCACAGAAGTCACCCGCACCGGAATCGCGACCGAACGACCTCGCCCGCTTAGAATGGCGTCGCCGCGTCCCGAACCTGCATGATGGGTGCGCGCCAGCAGCTGAACGCTTCGAAAGGACCTCACGTGACCAACCCCGCCCCTGCGGACTCCACCGCATCTGACCAGGGCCGCACCACGCGCCGGGCCATGCTCGGGCTGGGCGCGTTCGGCACCGTCCTGGCCACGGCTCGCACCGCATCGGCGGCTGCGGGGTCCGAGGCGTCGTCGATCGCCGGCTTCGCCATGCGGGCCGAGCTCACCGCTCAGGCGCTGTACGAGCTCGCCGACGGCGACTTGTGGTCGGTCATGGCACAGCACCACGCTGCGTACGCGCAGCGGATCGCCGGCATCGCCGGCCTGTCGGCCACTGGCCGACTCGACGCGGTGTACGACGAGTTGTCGGGCGCTTTCTCGTCCGGCGATCCGTCCGAGGCCGCACTCCAGCTCGAGAACACGCTGGCGGCGACGCACACCGAGCTGCTCGGCATGACCGACGACGGCCCGTCCATCTCGGCGATCGCGTCGATCGCCATCACCGAGTCGCGCCACGCCGCCACCATCGCGGCCCTGTCGGGCGCCGACCTCGAGACCCAGCTCGTCAACTCCGCCGCTGCGCTGGCCCCGGAGGCCTGATCCCATGACCTCGAAACAGCCCACCCCGCTCAACCGCCGCGAGCTGATCCGCAACGGCGGCATCGTTCTGTCGCTCGGCGCTGTCCTCGCTGCGTGCGGTTCCGAACGCTCCGGCCCCACCAACCCGGGCAAGATCGGCGTCGAACTGCTCCCCGAGGAGGAGTCGCTCGACACGACCGTCGACGACGCCGTCATCTTGCGCACGCTGCAGTCGCTCGAGTACACGACCGTGGCGATGCACCGGATTCTCACCGGTTCGCTGTCGGGCGACGCGCTCGCGCTGGCCGAGGATCTGATCGAGTCGCACGAGCGCCACGCCGACGAGGTCGGCGAGCTCGTGACCCAGGTCGGCGGCACGCCGTTCGAGTGTTCGAACCCGTTCATGATGGAGCGGATCGTGACGCCGCTGTCGAACGCGCTGGCCGGCTCCGACGACCCGACCCGCGACGCGCTCGAGATCGCCAACGGTTTCGAAACGGTCGTGGCGGCCTCGTACCAGGCGATGGTCGAGCAGCTCAGCGACGGTTCGCTGCGGCCGGCGCTCATGACGATCGGCAACGAGTCGGCCCGGCAGTCGTCGGTCGTGGCGCTGGCCACGAACCCCGACGCGATCGCACCCGAGCTCGGCACCGCCGACGAGAGCGAGTTCCCGATCTTCTACGCCATCCCGGCGCCGTTCGGCCAGCTCACCGGCATCACGCTCGTGGTGGGTGCGCCCGACGCAGAGGGTGCCCGTGCCTCGGTCACGCTGCAGACGCCGGCCGAGAACACCTTCGTCTACAGCGGCCTGTCCTGCTGACCCGCCCGGCTCGAGCCGTTCGGTTCGCTCAGGCGACCCGGACGGCTTCGAACAGGTTGTAGACGAACGAGGCTCCGAGCACGGCGCCGAGCATCAGCATGATGCGGCTGGCGAGCGCCATGCTCGTCCGCCAGATGAACAGTGCGGCGACGCAGGCGACGATCACGACGATCAGGAAGCCGCTGTCGCCGGCGAGCGCCACGTCCCACAGCTTCGTCGCGTCGATGTCGCCGGGGAACAGCGGGTTGTTCTGGCCCGTCATCGTGTTCCAGCCGAGCCAGCCGGCCCAGAAGGCCCCGACGGCGACCGGTGCGATGATCCACTTCGGCGCCTTGATGTTGAGCATGGCGACGACGGCGACGGTCGTGACGACGATGGCGACGCCGGTCTGATAGCCGTTCTCGCCGAGGTTGTCGATCGTGCCCCGTATGACGTCGCCGACCGAGCCGATCAACCCCTGGCTGCCGTCGGCGGCAGCACCGGGCGCGGCCGTCGTGGGGACGGTCGTGTCGGTGACGGTGGAGGGGAACGTCGTCATCGCGTTCCAGCTTGCCATCGGGTCGCCCCGATTTGACGGACCCTCGGCGCGGCTGCCCGAGCCTCGAGACCTCCCGTCGACCGGCAGCACGCACCTGAACGTCGGGATGACTCGGCTGTACCTACTGGCCCGTCCGGCTCAGGTCTCGGAGGAAGGCGAACAGGTGCCCGCCGTCGACCGCCGAGTGCATCAGCTCGATTCGGATCGGGAAGGTCGACCCGTCGGCTCGGCGCGCCTCGGTCTCGATCTCCATGTGCCCACGCTCGGGGAGCGAGGCGAGGATCGCCCTCGTGGCTTCGGGTGCGCGGGTCGCATTGAGTTCGGTGACCGAACGACCGATCAGGGCGCCCGGTTCCATCCCGAACATCTCGGTGAGCCGCTCGTTGGCCTCGAAGATGATGCCGTCGAGTGTCGCGCGGGCGAAGCCGTCACGGGTGTTGTCGACGAGCGTCTGGTATCGGTGCGCCGCCTGCTCGACCGCTGCGGTGGCCTGCAAGCGATCGGTGATGTCGCGGACGAAGCAGAAGAACTCCTCGGTCTCGTCGCCCGTCGCCGTCGCGGTGACCTCGACGGGCCAGAGCGAGCCGTCCTTGCGGCGATGCACCGACTCGGCAATGACCGTTCCCAGCTCGGCGGTGCGTGCGCGGAACGCTCCGAGCTGATGTTCGTCGAAGCGGGCGTCGAGGTCCGCGATACTCATCCCGAGCACGTCGTCACGTGCGAAACCGGAGAGCTGGAGATAGCGAGCGTTGACGTCGGTCAACCGGTTGTCGTGCCCGATGATGATGACGCCGTCGGACGATGCGTCGAGCAGCGCCCGGAATCGCCGTGCGCTCTGCTCGACTTCGGCGTTCAGGCGGAGTCGCTCCCGCTCGTCGCGGATGAAGGTGAAGAACTGGCCACCGTCACGCTCGGTGAACATCACGGACACCTCGACCGGTATGTCGGTGCCGTCGGCGTGCCGGACGACGCCCGGCACGACACCACCGCCGGCGCCGGCGAACGCGTCCATCCCTGCCACGAGTTCGTGAGTGTCGACGTATGGATTGAGATCGGCCATCGAGCGTCCGACGACCTCGTCGGGCTGCAGACCGCTCAGCCGGCAGAACGGTTCACTGGCCTCGACCACACGTCCCTCCCGGTCGACTCGAAGGAAGCCGTCGGTGCTGCCGCGGAGCAGCGTCGCCCAGTCATCAGCGGCTCGCTGCACGACGGCCCGCCGTTGACTCTCATCGGTGAGATCCCGCATGTAGGAGAAGAACCGCCCGCCCTCGATCGGCGAGTAGACCGTCGACACCTGGATCGGCCAGTGCGACCCGTTCTTGCGGACGTGGACGCTGTCGAATCGCTTGGCGACCGCGGCGCGCACCTCGTCGACGATGGTGGCGCTGCCGTCGGACAGCTCGGGAGCTCTGAGGTCGACGATGGGCCTGCCGACCAGCTCCTCTCGGGAGTATCCGGAGAGCTCGCAATAGACGTCGTTGATCTCGAGGATGGTCCCGGCTGTATCGAGCACGGCGAAGCCATCCATCGTCAGTTCCATGAGCGCTTCGTGTCGTGCCGCACCGGCCTGAATCACTGCCTCGGCGGCTCGGCGCTCGGTGAGGTCGCGCATGAAGACGAGCAGGCGACCATCTCCGCCTGCCGAGTAGCTCAGCGACACCTCGACCGGCCACGTCGTCCCGTCCTTGCGGAGCTGCTCGGTCTCGAAGATCTCACCGCCTGACTCGACCACCCTCGCAAGCCGTTCGTAGTCGGTCGACTCCTGAATGGCGTCGAACTCGACGATGCGATGTCCGACGAGCTCGTCAGGCGTGAACCCGTTGATCTCGCAGTAGACGTTGTTGACCTCGAGGATCACGGCGTCCATGTCGCACAGCGCGAAGGCGTCCTTGGTGCCATCGATCAGATCGGTCAGCTGCTGCGCGGCAACGGTGCGATCGGTGACGTCCTGGATCGTGCCGGTCACCCGGAGCAGGCGACCGTCGACGCCGAGCCGTGGGTACCCGCGCGACTCGACGTGCTTGAGGCGCCCGTCGACGATGGCGCGGTACCGCTGGGCGTACGGCTGCCCGTGTCGGCGGCCCTCCTCGGTGACGCGGACGACGGCCTCTCGATCGTCGGGGTGGACGAGGTCGATGATCACCTGCCGGTCGGGAAGGGTCGTTGCCGGGTCGAGTCCGAAGATGTCGAACACGCCACGCGTCCATCGGCTGGTACCGGCGACCACGTCCTCGTCCCAGCTGCCCGTGTTGGCGAGGCGCTCGGCCGCCTCGAAGCGTTGTGTCTCGTCGACCAACTGTCGGTACATCTCGTCGCGATCGGTGACGTCGAACGAGATCCCCAGTACACCGATCGCCGTCCCGTCGATGTCGCGAACCGTGGACTTGGTCGTTTCCCACAGCTTGCGACGGTCGTCGAGCCGATCGACGACCCACTGCTCGTGCGTCACCGGCTTGCCGATCGACAGGGCCAGCCGGTCCTGGCGACGGAAGACCTCGGCGGTCTCGGCGTCGACGAAGTCGGAGGACGGGCGACCGACGAGATCGGCCGCTTCCACGCCGAGGAGCTGCTCGAACCGGCGGTTGCACGCCAGATAGCGCCCCTCGAGATCCTTCAGCCACATGGCCACCGGGATCGCGTCGAGCGCTGCCCGAGCGAGTCGTCCATCGGTGAACGGGTCGTCGTCGAGCTGCTGGGTCGGGCGATCACCCGGCTGGTCCATCGCCTCAGCGTAGGACCGACCTCTGCACAGCGCCAGGATCGTCGTCGCAGCGGGTCGCTGCCGGGCTCACGCCCGTACACTCGGCGCTGCGATGGTGAGTCGGTCGGGTGGCCGCGGCACGACGTGTCGAGGAAAGTCGGGACTCCACCGGGCAGGGTGCTGGCGAGAGCCAGGTGGGGGTGACCTCACGAACCAGTGCAACAGAGAGCAGACCGCCGATGGACCCCCGGGTCACAGGTGAGGGTGAAACGGTGCGGTAAGAGCGCACCAGCGTGTCGGGCGACCGGCACGGCTCGGCAAACTCCACCCGGAGCAAGGTCAAGCAGGGGGACGAGCGGCCCGTTCCACTCCCCCGGGTAGGCCGCACAGATGGATGGCCACCGGGTGCCTCGGCACCCACAGAATCCCGCTTACAGACCGACTCACCATCGCACCGTCACGCGACCGACGCCGCTGCGCAGTCGTGCGTCGGCTCGTCAGTCGTCGGACTGCTCGGCGGCTTCCGACAGCAGATCGTCGACGGATCGACTGAACCGACCTGCTGCGTCGGTGAACTCACGCAGGTCGGACTCGCTCGGACAGCCCCCACCGGCCGATGCCAGGACGAGTTCGGCACCCAGTTCGTGCATCCGTTCGTGGTCACGGACGACGGCGCCGAATGCGGCGAGTTCGCCGTATCGGCCCTGCGCAGCGCCGTGATACCAATCGAGCAACGGACACTGGTCGAGGCTGGTGCGTGGTTGCTCTGCCGACGACGCACCTCGGGTGAACTCCAGCACCTGGTCGATCCACTGTCCGTGAACGTGCCGAGCCACATCGAGGTCGCGTAGCCGCGAGCACTCGGGCGGGCCGTCGGCGACGTCTCTCCACGACGAGCCGGCACGGAACTCGGTCACCCATCGCGGGATCGCTGCGGACTCCATCGGCAAGGCGATGCCGAACCCTTGCGCGTACTGGCAGTCGAGCTGACGCAGAAGCATGCCGATCTCGACCGACTCGACCCCCTCGGCGACGACGGGGCGCCCGAGTGCCTTCGCCAACTGGACGACACCTTCGACGATGTCGAGGTTGCGAGCGTCGTTCATCAGGCGACGCACGAAGCCTTGGTCGATCTTGAGGACGTTCACCGGCAGGCTGCTGAAGTGGGTCAGTGACGAATAGCCGGTGCCGAAGTCGTCGAGCGAGAACGTCACCCCCAAGGAAGCGCAGCGTTCCATGATCTCGGCGACGTCGTCGAGCTGGCCGACGGCAGCCGTCTCGACGATCTCGAGTTCGAGTCGTTCCGCCAATCCATGCCGATAGCGCCGGAGCTGTGAAGCGAGATACTCGGGGAACGATGGCTTGGCGATGTGTCGCGGCGACACGTTCACGCTGACGCCGAGGGTGAGTCCTGCCCGGTCCCACTCGGCGAGCTGGTCGAGTGCGGCACGCAGCACCCACTCGTCGAGTGCGAACTCCAACGGTGTCGCATCGATGACGGGAAGGAACTCGCCCGGCAGGAGCAATCCCCTGGTCGGATGCTGCCATCGCACGAGCGCTTCGACGGCGACGGGTTCGCCGGTCGCGAGGTCGATGCGCGGCTGGAAGTGGAGCACCAGTTCGTCTCGGTCGAGTGCCTGCTCGAACTCCTCGAGCTCGTCGCGGCGGTGCTGGAGCTCCGAGTCCACGACCGGGTCGAACAGCTCGTAGGTGTTCTTGCCCCGTGCCTTGGCTCGGTACATGGCCTGGTCGGCATGACGCAGCAGCACGTCCTCGTCGCCGTCGTCGGCGGGCGACACCGTGATGCCGACGCTCGCGGAGAGGTGGATGCGACGGCCGCCGACGGCGAGCGGCGTCTCGCAGGCGGCAACCAGCCGTCGGGCGTGTTCGTGAACCTGTTCGATCGAGTCGAGGTCCTCGATCAACACGACGAACTCGTCCCCGCCGAAACGGGCGACGGCATCGTTGGACCTGATCGTCGCACGGAGGCGGTCGGCGAACCGGACGAGGACGGCGTCGCCCATCTCGTGGCCGTAGCGATCGTTCACCGGCTTGAACCCGTCGAGATCGAGGTAGCAGACGGCGACGAAGGTGCCGGATCGATCGGCTCGGTCGACGGCGTCGGCGAGGAGATGCGAGAAACCGGCGCGGTTCGGCAACGAGGTCAACGGATCGTTGTACGCGAGGAATTCGATCCTGCGCTCGGCCTCCACGCGCTCGGTGACGTCGCGGACGAAGGCGAAGATCTCGCCACCGTCGGAGGTCGAGTAGCCGACGTCGATCTCGACCGGGAACTCCGAGCCGTCGGCGCGCCGGGCGTGTGCTGCGACGAACTCCCGGCTCACCGGACCGCCCTGCACGAGCTCGAGGATGTAGTCGGATGCGTCGCCGTCGACGTCGTGCTCATCGATCGATGTGCCGATCAGGTCCGCCTCGGACCGACCGAGCATGCGCGCGAGCCGCTGGTTCACCTCGCGAATCGTGCCGTCGAGCGCCACTCGGGCGAAACCGTCGTTCGAACCGGCGAGCAGAGCCCGGTAACGCTCCGCTGCGACGATCGCTTCCTGGTGGAGTTGCGCCCGTTCGCTGACGTCGCGGACGAATGCGAAGTATTGCCCACCTCCGCCGGCGTCGAAGGTGAGCGAGATCTCGACGGGGGTGCTCGATCCACCGACGGTGCCGATGTGCGTCGCGAACTCGATGGTGCGTTCGGTGCGGGCTCGGGTCAGCATCTGCTCGACACCGTCCGCGTCGAGACCTCGATCGAAGATCGCAACGGACCTGCCGACGACATCCGCTGCGGCGACACCAGCCGTGTGGCACACGTTCTGATTGACCTCGACGATCACACCGCGTCCGTCGAGGCGGACGAAGCCGTCATGGGTGCCTTCGAGCAGGGTGTTCCAGCGTTCTGCGCTCCGACGGAGTTCACGCTCGTTGCGGCGCCGTTCGGTCAGGTCTCGAAAGAAGGCGAAGAAGCGGCCCCCTGACATCGGCCCGTAGCTGACCGACACTTCGACCGGCCAGGTGGAACCGTCGGCCCGCCGGTGCACGGTCTGGAAGATCTGGCCGCCGGTCGCCTTGATGCGGTCGCGACGTGCGAGCGCGTCGGCGGGCGTGGTCAGTTCGTCGAGTTCGACGAACGACCGGCCGATCAGGTCGCTGCGGGCGAAGCCGGACTGCGCGCAGTATTCGCCGTTGACGTCGAGGATCTGTCCGTCGGCGTCGGTCATCGCGAAGCCGTCCTTGGCCGACCGGACGAGTGCCTCGAACTGCTGGGCCGACTCGCGAACCAGTCGTTCTCGCTCGACCCGGTCGCTGATGTCGCGTGCTGCGGCGACGATCACATCGCGACCGTCGTCGTCGAAGCGCTCCATCATCGCCTCGGTCGGGACGATGGTTTGGTCGAGCCGCCGGATGTTGCAGCGGAAGGGACGGTTGGAGTCGTTGACGGAGTCGGCGATGGCGGGCCAGAGCCAGTCGCTCACGTCCTCGACCAGGTCCCACGCATGGAGGGCGAGCACTTGTTCTCGTGTGCCGCCGAACTCGTCGCACGCTTTCTGGTTGCAGTCGATCAGGCGACCGGTCTCGACGTCGATCAATGCGACGGCGTCGGCGGCACGATCGACGAGGCGGGCGAACCGTTCGGCCCGCCGCGTCTCGCGAACTCGTTCGGTGATGTCTTGGAGCGTGCCGTGCTGCCGGACGACCACGCCGAACTCGTCGTGGTCGAACCGCCCGCGGTGCTCGACGTGCCTGACCTCGTCGCCGACGACGATCCGGTGTTCGACGGCGAAGGCGCGGCGCTCGCGCGCCGCTTCGGCGACGGCATGGTCGAACGCTTCGGCGTCGGCCGGATGGAGTACCGACCGGATCGAGTCCGCACTCGGCTCGAAGACGCCGGGCTGGACGCCCAGGATTCGGTACATCTCGGTCGACCACGTGGTGGTGCCGGCGACGATGTCGACCGACCAGCTCCCGATGTGGGCGAGTCGCTCCGCCTCGTCGAGCGCATCGCTTCGCTCCTCGAGCGCCTGGTGGTCCCGGGCACGCTCGGTGATGTCGAAGGCGACGCCCAGCACACCGATCGGGTTGCCGCGGTCATCGCGCAGCAGCCGTTTCGTGGTCTCCCACAACATGCGCGAACGGTCGGTCGCGGACACGACCCATTCCTCGTTCGAGACGGGACGATCGGACGACATCGCCAGGCGATCTTGTTGCCGGAACAGCGCGGCGGTCTGCTCGTCGACGAAGTCGACGTCGACTCGACCGACGATCTCGGACTCGGGCGCTCCGAAGTAGCGCCCGAACGCCTCGTTGCAGCCCAGATACCGACCATCGAGGTCTTTCAGCCAGACCGCGGCAGGCAAGTGCTCGAGGACGGCCAGGCCCAGCCACTGGCCCGCGAGCGGCCCCGAGCGATCCGGCCCCGCCAGGCTGGCCTCGTCCGGCATTGGCGAAGATGGTAGATGGGCCGCCAAGAGCTCGTCCAGCGGCGAGGTCGTCGGTCGGGTCGAGGGCCACATCGTCATCGTGCGACTCCGGTTCCTCGTCCGAGCTGACCGTTGCGACTGCGTTTCGACCGGTAGAGGGCCTGATCGGCCTCGTGGAGCGCCATGGCGGTCAGTGACCCCACCACGGTGGTGGTACCGATCGAGGCCGAGAACCCGACGCCGTCGACCTCGAAGTGGCAGCCCTCCGGCCAGACCTCACCGCCCGACCGCCGGGCTACGAACGCGAACTCGTCGCCGCCGAGACGACCGACGAGCCCGTCGTCGCCGCTGCGGTCGGCCAGCCACCGAGCGACCTCGACGAGGGCCCGGTCGCCGAACCCGTGGCCGTGCGTGTCGTTGATCGTCTTGAACCCGTCGATGTCGACCATGCCGATCACGGACGACGAATAGTCACCTGGCCAGTCGTCGTGGTCGAACGCGTCGAAGAACCCACGGCGGTTCGCAACGCCCGTGAGGGCATCGGTGACGGCCGCTTCGCGCAACAATCGACGGGCCGTGTCGAGCCGCTCGATGAGGCGGGCGCAGAAGGTGATGAGCGGCGGCGCGACGAGGGCCGGCACGATCGCGCTCAGGACCAGCGCCGTCGTCCACTCCCCGGGGTCGTCGAGTCCCTCGAGGAACAACCAGGCCAGACCGACGAGCATGACCGAGACGAGCACCGCGCAGCCCGAGAGCAGCATCACGAACCGGGCGATCCCGCGTCGATGGACGGAGTCCAGCGCCCAGGTTTCGAGGCCGCTGAGCCAGATCGGCGACGCGGGCTCGGCAACAGGAACGCCTGAGGACGGGGGGCGCGCTGGTGGTCGAACGGTGGGCACACACGAGTATCGGCACAGCTCGGTCCGGCCTCGATCGGGCCGAGATCTGGATCGGATCAAGACGAACCCGTCGACACCGCACGGGACGGCGATGACGAAGCAACGAGGGTCGACGTCACCCGTCCGGACGAATTCATCTCCATGACACCACGGTTACGAATATTTCATTTAAGTTACGACCCGTGCCTCGACCGAGGCACCAACCCACCCTCATCGGAGGTAATCCATGACACTCGATCGTTCACGCTGGGCCGCCGTCGGTGCGGCCGTTGCGGTCACCCTCGGCGCCGGGGGCATCGGCCTCGTCCGGGCCGCCACCCCGGAGAGCGACCCCTCGGTGTTCGTGCCGATCACGAACTGCCGGCTCGTCGACACCCGAGCCGAAGCCGAGTACAACGTCGGCCCGTTCGACACCCCGGTCGGTGCCGACAGCGAGATCACGTTGTCCGGCCACGGCGAGACCGGCGACTGCACCATTCCCGACACGGCGACGGCGCTGCAGCTCAACGTCACCGCCGTTCGCCAGACCGAGAACACGTTCCTGACGGTGTGGCCGGCCGACGCCGAGCGCCCGGACGCCTCGAACCTCAACCCGATCTTCGAGCCGGAACCGGCGTACAACCCGGCGTACAACGCCGTCACCACGCGCCTCTCACCGACCGGTGAGTTCAAGGTGTACAACCTGAACGGCCAGGTCGACGTCGTCGCCGACGTGACCGGCTACTTCGTCGCCGCCGACTCGATCTCGGGTCCGTCACCGGCAGCCGCCGCGACCGACGGCGACGACGTCGGGGCGATCGGCACGACCGATCTCGCCGTCGTGGACGCCACGATCAGCGTCGACGGCGCAGGCATCGTCCAGGCCAGTGCCGTCGGCACGGCGAACGGCGACGTCACCGCCGACGACCTGTGGTGCAGCCTGTCGGACACCACGGTGTTCGACGACGGTTCGGTCCAGAAGACGCAGCTCGCTGGGGCCGACTCGCCGAGCAGCATCTCGGCGATGCGGACGTTCGAAGTCACCGAAGCGGGCGACCTGACGGTCACCCTCGTGTGCAAGGTGTCCGGCGACGTCGGCGCCGCCACGGTGGAGAACCCGCAGCTCACCCTCACCTACCTGCCGGTCGATGCACCGGCGGACGACACGCCGGACGAACCCGTCAGTTCCTGACGACCGTCGTCTCCGACGTCGACCAACGACGTTCGACGTCACCACGAGGGCGTCCATCCTGCGGGGTGGGCGCCCTCGGCGCGCCCGGGGGCTGCGAGCCGGTTCGACCCCGGACAACCGCCGTTACCCTCGTCACGGTGGGCAGCAGGGCCGCCAGGGACACCGATGCGTGGAGCAACACGGTGATCACCGACGACGCGCTGCCCCGGCTCGCCGACGTCGACTTCGAACCGCTGACACCGGCCTACCTGCGACTCCGCACGATCACGGCGGCGATCACCGCCACAGTGGCAGCCATGATCGCCCTCGTCGTGATCGCCCTGGCGCCGTCGACGCTCACGGTCGTCATCGCCGCCGGCGTCACCGTGCTCGTCTGGGCCGGGTGCCTCCTGCAACGGCTCGAGGTGCGCCGCATGGGTTACGCCGTGCGCGAGCACGACCTGTCGTTCCGGCGCGGCGTCCTGACGAGATCGGTGGCGACGGTGCCGTTCGCACGGGTCCAACACGTCAGCATCGGGCACGGCCCGCTCGACCGGCGCTTCGGGCTCGCGTCGCTCGATGTTCGAACTGCGGGTGGCGCCATCGGCATCCCGGGGCTCCCCCAGGACACCGCCGAACGACTGAAGCGCCTGGTGACCGAACGCGCCGCCGAACTGGCGCAGGACGAGACCGACACGACCGACAACGACACGACCGAGATCGAACCGGACGGGCCGGCACGGCAGCTGGACGGCTTCGAACCGCCCGCCGCGTACCCGCCCCCGGACACACCCCACGATGGGCGCTGACGAGCCACCGCCGGTCGACGCCGACCGGGCGATGCTCGCCGAACCGGCCCGACAATCGCCGATCGCCTTCGTCTTCATCGCCTGGCGGTTCGTCCGCCGCCTCGGCGTCTCGGCGATCGCGGCGGCGGTGCTGTTCGTCGTCAACGGCGGGCTCGCCGCCGGCCTCGGGCTGCTGGCAGTGGGTGCCTCGGGGGCGTTGCTCGTGTTCTCGGCGCTGAGCTGGTGGCGCATGACGTTCTGCGTCGTCGGCGACGAACTCGTCCTGACGCGAGGCATCGCGTCGGTCGAGCGTCTCGTCATCCCACTGGAGCGGGTGCAGAGCGTGAACATCGATCAGCGTCTCTTCCACCGACCCTTCGGGCTGGTGCGGGCGGCGGTCGACACCGCCGGGTCGACGGAGGTCGAGTTCGAGATCGACGCGATCGACCTGGCACGCGCCGAGGCTCTGCGCCGCATCGCGAACGACGCCCGAAGCGCGGCGAGGAACGTGTCGGGCACGCACGAGGCGTCGACGGACGCCGGGCGCACTGTCGACGCCGACGTGATCCTGCTGCAGCGGTCGCCGCGCGACCTGTTGCGAGTCGGCGTGACCAAGTTCCCGTGGGCGGGTTTCGTCGTGTTCGCACCGCTGATCGCCATCGGCGGCGAGTTCGGCGCCCTCGACCCCTTCCTCGACAGCGCCGGCGACCTCGCCGACGACGCCGTCACGATCGGCAGTGGTTCGGTGCTCGCCGCCGTGCTGGTAGTCGGCGGCATCGTCGTCGCGGCGACCGTGCTCGGTGCCGCCTTCCAGGTCATCCGCGAGATCGTCACCAACTGGGATCTGACGTTGTCGCGAACGCCGTCGGGCCTGCGCCGCACAGCCGGACTCCTCAACACCACGAGTCGTTCCTCGACCGCTCGTCGCGTGCAGATCGTCACCACCGACGACACCACGCCCCAGCGGCGACTCGGGTTCACGCGGCTGACGCTGCACACCTTCGGCACGGGCAACCTCGACCTACCCGGTTCGACGAGGACCGAGGTCGAGACGGTGCGACGACTCGTGGTCGGCGAGACACCTCCGCCGCCGCTCGACCGGCGGATCTCCCGGTGGTCCGTGTTCGTCGCCGCCCGCGCCACCGCCGTCGTCGCCCTCGTCGCCGCGGCGCTGCTCTGGTTCGTGATCGGCTGGTGGTCGCTCGCCGTGTTCGCGCTGGTCCCGATCAACGCCGTGGTGGAGGACCGCCGCTGGCGACGGCGACGGTGGGGGCTCCATGCCGACGGCGTGGGCGAGTCGTACGGGCTGGTCTGGCGCCACACGGGCGAGCTCCCGCTGCGCAAGGCGCAGGTCGTCACGGTTCGACAGAGCTTCTTCGAACGGCGGCGTGGGCTCGCCACACTGCACATCTCGACCGCCGGTGGCTCGTTCCGTGTTCCGTTCATCGATCTCGCCGACGCCGACGCCGCCCGCGATCGGGTGCTGCACCGGGCCGAGATCGATCGCCGCCCGGTGCTCTGACCTTCAGCTCCGAGGCTCGTCGCCGGGATCGCCGAGTTCTGCGGCGATGAGCGACCGCACGTGTTCGGTCAGCGCATCGATCGACAGGTGGGCGAACTCCTCGTACGGGATCGGGTCGAGCACGCGGATGCGGATCGGGTGTCGTCCCTGGAGCACGAATCCTCGCTTCGGGAGTGCCTCGGACGTCCCGGTGATGACGATCGGCAGGATGGGGGTCTGCGTCGCCAGGGCGAGTTCGAACGCGCCCGGCTTGAACGGCCGCAGTTCGCCCGTCGACGAGCGGGTACCCTCCGGGAACATCATGATCGAGCTGCCCTCGCCGAGGGTCCGCTCGCACGCTGCCATCATCTCGATCACGCTCTCGCGGTCACCGCGCCGCAGCGGGATGTAGCGGTTGAGCCGCATGTTCCAGCCGATGAAGGGCACCCTGAAGTTCTCGATCTTCGACACCCACTTGAAGTGCCGGAAGAGCCGGAACATCACGAGGATGTCCAGCAGCGAGAGATGGTTGGCCACCATCACGTAGGTGGTTCCACGCCGGATCTTGTCGCGACCGTCGACCGTGACGGACCACACCGGGTTGAGCCAGGTGTAGAGCGACGCCCAGAAACACGTGAACCGGTGGAGGAGGACCAGCCGGCGATCGAACAGAACCGTGGTCGCCCAGATGACGACGGCGATCGGGAAGAGCAGGATCGACGACACGGTGACGAATGCCCAGAACGACGCCGAGCCCGCTCGCTTGATCATCGGGTCTCCCCACGGCGCATGCCCCGGGAGGCTAGGCCCTCGCTCGACGGTCGCATCGCTCGCGACGAACGGCGGCGCGCTCCGTCCCCGCGTGGCAGCGTCTGCTGCCCGCGCTCAGTCGAGCCGAGCCTGCTCGTTGAAGCTGTGCAGCAGCGGCCCGAACCGACCGACGTCGATCCGGCACAAGCTCGCCTGGCTGAGGTGGCAGTGGAACATGATGTCCATCGTCACACCGAGCGACCAGGCGACCGCCGCCTTGATCGGCGACACGTGGCTGACGACGACGACGTCCTCGTCGCCGATCCGCTCGATGAGGTCGACACACGCCGAGCGGACCCGACGGTCGAGGTCGCCGAAGCTCTCACCGCCGAGGGTGCGGAACTCGGCGTTCGTCCGCCATGCCTGCCAGACCTCGGGCGGCACCTCCCCGACCGGCACGCCTTCGTACTCGCCGTAGGCGATCTCGATCCATCGATCGTCGATCACCGGATCGTCGCTGAAATACGCAGCGGTCTGGCGCGCCCGCTGCAACGACGACGAGATGACCGCATCCACGTCGCCGACCACCTCGGCGATCGCCGCCGCCTGGCGATGGCCGATCTCGTCGAGATCGGGGTCGAGCCGCCCTTGGAGGCGACCCTCCTTGTTGTGGCTCGTTCGACCGTGTCGCACCAGGTACAGCACGCCCTCAGTGAACCACACCCGAGGAGCAGTGCAGCGGAGCGGACGCTGCGCCGACGGTCAGCGTTGGATCGGAAGGTCGAGCTGACCGGTGCGCCGGAACCAGTTGCGACGTTCGGCGTCGGCGAGGTGAGCGGTTCGGTACACCCACGTGCACAACGCGAGACCGATCAGTTCGAGCGGCACGTTCCACCAGCCCCGATCGAGCACCGGGTGCGGCGCGTCGTCGAACCCGGTCCCGAGGAACGGCCACCAGAACACCTGCGCATTCGTCCACGCCCCGGTGAACACGAGGTGGAGCAAGGTGCCGATCGGCAGGCCGAGCAGGGTCTTCCGGATCGGCTTGCGGCCTCGGGTGAGCAGCATGAAGACCGCCATCAGCACGATGCTGAACGTGACCGAGTGGAGGATCTTGGCGCCGCCGAGGGCGATCTCCCCGAGCGGGAGGACCGAGCCGACGATCAGGAGCCGGTAGTCGAACGCCGGGTCGCGGAAGACCCACCAGACGGTGACGATCGCGGTACCGATGAACCAGAAGAACACTGCGGGCGTGTCAGACGATCAGCAGGCGCCCGCACTGCGGGCACTCTGCGACACCGTCGTTCTTGGCCCCGGTTTCACGAACGTCGTCGATCTCGGCGGCGCTGAGATCGAGGTGACACCCCTCGCACCGCGAGCCCGACAGGGGCGCGGCGGCGATCACGTAGTTCTTGCGCAGCCGGTCGTACTTGCGCAGCACCGGCTTGTCGACGTCGGCCCGCAGCCCCTTGAGCCGTTCGGCGATGCGCTCGAGCTCCCCGTCGATGTCGGACTCCGCCTCGGCCAGTGCCGACTCGGCGCCGAGGTACTCGTTGGTGAGCGACTCTTCCTGGCCGAGCAACTCTTCCAGCTGCGTCTCGAGTCGGCTGTGCTCTTCGAGCGCTTCGAGTTCGGCGTCGTCCGACGCGCTGCGCTGCTCGGTCAGCGTCGCGATCTCGTGCTGGAGCGCCTCGGCCTCCCGCGGCGCGATCACCGTCTTGAGCTGGGCGTGCAGCTTGTCGCGCTGCTTGTCGAGCTTGGTGTTGTCGTCTTCGATCTTCTGGATCTCGGCCGCCAGCTCGTCGAGCCGGCGGCGCACGACGGTGCGCGCCTCGTTCCAGCGCAACAGTGCGTTCTTCGCCGCCTGCACCTGCTCGCGCTCGGCCAACACCTCGCGACGGTGGCGCAGCTGGTCCGACATCGTGTCGGCCGCCTGCAGTTCGAGGACCGACCCACTCATGCGCCGATCACCTCAGGGCCGCGGGCCGACGTTGCAGGGCGAGACCACTCTGTCGAGCGGGACCGAGGGCAGCGGGGCGTTCGGGTCGAGCACATCAGGGGGGATGGTAGTGCCGCTCTCGACCTGGCCGTAGATCGGCCGCGGCGGCAGCGTCGTCGTGGTGGTCGTTTCGGCGGGAGGTGGGGCCGTCGTGGTGGTGACCGGCGTGGGCGCCGGGGTGGCCGGCGGCGGGGCCGGTTCGGTGGGCGGCGGCGCGGGCGGCTCGGTCGCCGGCGGGGCGAGCGGGCTCCGGAATCCTTGGACGGTCGCGCCTTCCTCGGCGGGCGGCGCCGTCTCGGCGGGCGGCGGCGTCGGTGCCGGCTCGTACCCGATGATCTCGTACACGCACTCGTTGCCGGGCAGGTACAGGCGGGCCGGCCCGCGCAGGGTGCGGCCCGGCTCGTCCCAGTCCGCGAGGTCGAACTGTTCGAGGCCGACGTTCTCCATGTACGCGCCCCAGATCCGGGCCGGGAAGGTGCCGCCCTGGACGCGAGGCACGCCGACGGCCGAGAACTCGGGGATGTTCCGCATGCTCGTGTAGCGATCCGGGTCGCGGACCAGCACGGCGGTCGACAACTCTCGGGTCGCCCCGACGAAGAACGCCGTGAAGTTGCTGTCCTGGGTGCCGGTCTTGCCGAACGCCGGTCGACGGCTCGCGAAGTCGGCCAACTCGCCGCGGGCGGTCCCGCTCGTCAACACGCCCTTCATGACGTCGACCGCTCGCAACGCGGCCGTGCGACTCAGCACCTCGGTGCCGGGGTCGAAGTGTGTGTACACCCGCTCCCCCGCCGCATCGTCGATGTACTCGACGAAGTACGGCTCGAGATGGACGCCTTCGTTGGCGATCGACTGGATGCCCGACGCCATGTCGAGGGTGCTCATCTCGTTGGCGCCCGTGGCGAACGAGCCGAACGGCTGGATGGGTTCGCGCTCGACCGCCGGTTGCCCCTCGTAGAGATACGGGTTCTCCGACATCCGGTAGACGGTGTCGACCATCCGGTTGAGGCCGACCATCTGCGACATCCGGCCGTACGCACAGTTGATCGACCGAACGGTGTGCGACCGGACGGTGTCGACACCGCCGTCGACGGCGTCGGTGATCGTGAACGTCGGCTCGTTCGGGTCGCCCGGGTTCGGAAGGGTGCACGGCTTGCGGCCGTCGACGACGTCGGCCGGCTGGGCCCCCGCCTGGAGCGCAGCGGCGAGGATGAACAGCTTGATGCTCGAACCGGTCTGGCTCGGTGCCAGCGCGAGGTTGACCTCGTTCTGGCCGGGCACGAAGCCGGTGCCGCCGACCATGGCGCGGATGGCGCCGGAGTCGGTCTCGACCGAGGTGAGGGCCGCCTCGATGCCGGCCTCGTTGGCAGGGAGCTCGAGCACCGCACGTTCGGCCTGTGCCTGCAGGCTCGGGTCGAGCGTCGTGTGGATGAGCAATCCGCCGCGATGGAGCTGGGTGTACCGCTCCTCGTACGTGTCGCCGAGGATGTCGCTGCGGTTCAGGAGGTAGTCGCGCAGCGCCTCGGTGAAGTAGGTGCGCTCGGTTGCCGCCTCGGGTCGACGCCGGACACGTTCGGGGAGCACGAACGTCTCTTCGACCTCCATCCGCTCGTCCTCGGTGATCAGCTCGTCGTCCTCGAGCCGCTCGAGCACCTGCAGGAAACGGGTTCGACTCTGCTCCGGGTTGTTGATCGGGTCGTAGCTGCTCGGCGCCTGGACGAGCCCGGCGAGGAAGGCCGCCTCGATGAACGTGAGCTCCTGCACCGGCTTGCCGAAATACGTCTCGGCAGCGGCGCCGATGCCGTACGAGTTCTGACCGAAGAACACCGTGTTGAGGTAACGCTCCAGGATCTCCTCTTTCGACTTCTGCTTCTCGAGACGGACCGCGTAGGTCGCCTGCAGCGCCTTGTAGCGGCCGTCGCGGTCGAACCCCGCCATGTAGTCGTTCTTGACGACCTGCATCGTGATCGTCGACGCACCCTGGATCGGGCCCTCGGTCGCGAAGTTCGACAAGGTGGCACGGAACAGCGAACGCACGTTGACACCGTGGTGCACCCAGAACTCGTTGTCCTCCACCGCCAAGAAGGCGTCGACGACCTCGTCGGGTACGTCGGCCAGGGAGATCGGCTGACTGTTCTCGACCTCGAACGACGCGATCTCCCGCCCGGCGACGTCGTACACGTAGGTGCGTTGGGCGAGGTCGGCGAAATCGGGCAGCTCGACGGGGATCTCTTCGTGGGCGTTGGCGATCCTCCAGACCCGGGGTGCCACGGCGACGACGGTGGCGGTGAGCAGCAAGGCGCCGGCGCCGATCACGAGCACCATCCGGGCGACCCAGCTCAACTTCCACACAGTGATCGAACTGTACCGACGCCTCGGGCCGCGTTGGTGGCAGCCGGTACGGTGCGACCCATGACGATGCCTCATCGCCCCTTCCGCTTCGGTGTCCAGGTCAACGGCACCGGCACCCGCACCGAGTGGGCCGAGCAGGCCCGCCGCGTCGAGGCGCTCGGCTACTCCACGCTGACGATGCCCGACCACTTCACCGACCAGCTGGCACCCGTTCCGGCGCTCCAGTGCGCCGCCGACGCGACGTCGACGCTCCGCCTCGGCGCGCTCGTGTACGACAACGACTACAAGCACCCCGTCGTCCTGGCGAAGGAACTCGCCACGATGGACGTGCTCTCCGATGGCCGCGTCGAGATCGGACTCGGCGCCGGCTGGATGGTGTCCGACTACGAGCAGTCGGGGATCGCCTACGACTCGCCGGGCGTCCGCGTCAGCCGCTTCATCGAAGGCCTGCACGTGATCAAGTCGGCACTCGGACCCGACCGCTTCTCGTTCGAGGGCGAGCACTACACGATCACCGACTACGAGGGTTTCCCGAAACCGGTCCAGTCGCTCCCGCCGGTGCTGATCGGCGGTGGCGGCCCGCGGGTGCTGAAGTTCGCTGCTCGCGAGGCCGACATCGTCGGGATCAACGCCACGCTCACGTCGGGCGCCGTCGACGAGTCGACGTTCGCCACGATGACCGCCGACGCGGTCGACGACAAGGTCGAGACGGTCCGGTCGACGGCCGAGGCCGAGGGGCGACTCGATGCGATCGAGATGAACATCCGGGCGTTCATGGTCTTCATCACCGACGACGTCGATCAGGCGATCGGCACGTTGTCGGAGTTCACCGGCGCGCCGGCCGACGTGATCGCCGATTCGCCGTTCGCCCTCGTCGGCCCCACCGACAAGATCATCGACGACCTCCGGGAGCGCCGCGAGCGGTGGGGCTTCAGCTACGTCATCGTCGGTCAGAACGACATCGAGCCGTTCGCCCCGGTCGTGGCAGCGCTCGCCGGCACCTGATGCGACGACGCGCCGTCGCCCTGTTCGGTGTCGTCGTGGTCGCTGCGACCGGTTGCGGTGGCGGGGACGATACGGCTGACGGTCGCGTCGCCGACACGACCATCACGCTCGAGGGCACGACGGACGCAACGACGTCGACGAGTTCGGCCACGACGGCCGGAGCCGCGCCCGACTCCGGCGAACAGCGCTACCCCGACGTGCTGGGTGTCGAGGCGACACCGTCCGACGACGGCACCTGGAGCTTCGCGGTCACCATCTCGAGCCCCTACGACACCCCGGAGCGATACGCCGACGGATGGCGGGTGCTCGGCCCCGACGGCGAGGTCTACGGCGAGCACATGCTCATGCACGATCACGCAGGCGAGCAACCGTTCACCCGCACCCAACGGGGCGTCACGATCCCGACCGGCGTCGACGAGGTGACGGTCGAGGGCCGCGACCAGGAGTACGGGTACGGGGGTGCGACGGTAACGATTACGCTCGGCGGGTAGCGCCATGAACGACTCGACTCCACCCCCCGCCGAGACGACCCCCGACACGACCGACGCCAGCGCCGACATCCGCCTCTTGGGGCGCCTGATCGGCGACGTGTTGCGTGAGCAGTCGGGCGACGATCTGTTCGACCTCGTCGAACGGGTGCGCCGGTCGGCCGTCGACGCCCGCCGCGACGGCGAGACGCCGATCGCCGAGCTGACCGACATGTTGGCCGCCGCCGACCTCGACGACCAGGTCCACCTCATCCGGGCGTTCGGTTGGCTGTCGCTGCTCGCCAACACCGCCGAAGACATCCACAGCGAACGTCGCCGCCGGTACCACCAAGACCGCGGTGCCGGGGCGCGCGACGGCACGCTCGAGGCCACGTTCGACCGGCTCGTCGGCAGCGATCTCGACAGTGACGCGATCGCGCACGCCGTCGACGAGGTGCATGTCACCCCGGTCATCACGGCCCACCCGACCGAGGTACGCCGCCAGACCGTGCTCGGCGTGGTCGAGCGCGTCGCTGCGCTGCTCGAGCGTCGAGCGCGAGCCGGCGGCAGCCCGACCGAGCTGGCCGAGATCGACGACGCGCTCCGCCTCGCCGTCCTCACCTTGTGGGACACGGCCATGCTCCGGCTGTCGAAACTCCGGGTTCGCGACGAGATCAACGAGGCCTTGCGCTACTACCGGTCGAGCATCTTCGCGACGGTGCCGCGGCTCCAGCGCGACCTCGAGACCCTCGCCGCCGACCGCCTCGGTCACCGACTCGACAACGCGACGCCCATCACGATGGGATCGTGGATCGGCGGCGACCGCGACGGCAACCCGTTCGTCACCGCGCCCGTGCTGCGACTGGCCGTCGAGTCGCAGGCGAATCTCGCATACGAACACCACCTCGTCGAGCTGCACCGCCTGTCGCGTGAACTCTCGATGTCGTTGCGTCTGATCACGCCGACACCGGCGCTGATGACCCTCGCCGACCGGTCGGCCGACGACTCGCCGTTCCGAGCCGACGAGCCGTACCGGCGGGCGATGCGCGGCATGCACGCCCGCATGTGGGCGATGGCCGCGACCGTGCTCGACGAGGTTCCCGGGCCGCTCCCCCATGCCGAGCTCGAACCGTACGGGTCGGCCGACGAACTCGTCGCCGACCTCCACGTCGTCACCGAGTCGCTGCGATCGCACGGCGCCGGCCTCCTGGCCGACGAGCGCGTCGACCCGCTCCGGCGCAGTGTCGAGATCTTCGGCACGCACCTCTGCGGACTCGACATGCGCCAGAACTCGGCGATCCACGAAGAGGTCGTCGCCGAGCTGTTCCGCGTCGGAGGCGTCGCAGCCGACTACGCATCGCTCGACGAGAGCGAGCGCGTCGAGCTCCTGACGGCCGAACTGTCGAACGCCCGACCGCTCGTGTCACCGCACGCGAGCTACAGCGACCTGACCGCCGGCGAGATCGCCGTCCTCCGAGAGGCGGCGTCGGCCCATCAGCGTTTCGGCGCACGAACGATCCCGCACTACGTCATCTCGATGGCCCAGTCGGTCTCCGACGTCCTCGAGGTCGCCGTCCTCCTCAAGGAGGTGGGGCTGGTCTCGGTCGACGTCGACTCGGGCGCCATCACCTCGGCGCTCGACATCGCTCCCCTGTTCGAGACGATCGCCGACCTCCGTGCCGCCGACACGACACTCACGGCGCTCCTCGAGCACCCGCGCTACGCGCAGATCGTCGAGAGTCGCGATGGCTGGCACGAGGTGATGATCGGCTACTCCGACTCGAACAAGGACGGCGGCTACGTCACGTCGCAGTGGGAGCTCTACCGAGCCCAGCGCGCGCTGGTGGCGGCGGCGGAGCGAGCCGGCATCCGGATCCGCCTCTTCCACGGGCGTGGTGGCACCGTAGGTCGCGGCGGCGGCCCCGCCTACCAGGCGATCCTCGCCCAACCGCCCGGCTCGGTGCACGGCGAACTGCGCATCACCGAACAGGGCGAGATGGTCGCCGCCAAGTACGCACAGGCCACCTCGGCCCGCCGCAACCTGGAGACGTTGTTGTCGGCGACGTTGGAGGCGAGCTGCCTCGACGGTGAGCGTCTCGGCGCCGACGGCGACCGCTATCGCGAGACGATGGGTGAGATCGCCCAGCTCGCCTACGAGACGTATCGGGGCCTCATCGAAGGGACCGCCGTCGGACGTCCCGGCGAGTTCGTCGACTTCTTCCGGCAGATCACCCCGATCGCCGAGATCGCGAGCCTCAACGTCGGCAGTCGTCCTGCGAGCCGCAAGAAGTCGGACCGTATCGAAGACCTCCGGGCGATCCCGTGGGTGTTCGGCTGGAGCCAAGCCCGCCTGAACATCCCGGGTTGGTTCGGCGCCGGCTCGGCGTTCGATGCCTTCGCCACCACCGACGAACGTCGAGCCCTGCTGGTCGAGATGCACGACCGCTGGCCGTTCTTCAAGGCGATGCTCAACAACATGGGCATGGTGCTCGCCAAGACCGATCTCGACATCGGACGTCGCTACGCCGACGTGCTCGTGACCGATGACGGGCTGCGCGACGCCGTCTTCGGTGCGATCGCCGACGAGCATGCCCGCACTCGCCGCTGGCACGCCGAGCTGACCGGCTCCGAGGTGCCCCTCGTCGACAACCCGGCGCTGGCGCGGAGCATCCGCAACCGGTTCCCCTACCTCGACCCGCTCCACGTGATGCAGGTCGAGCTGCTCCGGCGATACCGCGACGGCGACCGCGACGAGCTCGTCGAGCGCGGCATCCAGCTCACGTTGAACACGATCGCGACGGGCCTCCGCAACTCCGGCTGATCCGGTCCGGCGCGCGGCGGGCACGGGACCTTGGTCCGTTCGGCCCACCCGTTCGCGGCCACTAGCGTCGGGCGCATGACCTCCCCCATCAAGCGCATCGCGCTGAGCACCGGCGGCGGCGACGCCCCCGGCCTGAACGCCGTCATCCGAGCCGCCACGCTCGCTGCCCGCAACCGGGGTTGGGATGTGGTCGGCATCCGAGACGGCTTCAACGGCCTGATGGCACCGGAGGAGTATCCGCGGGGCGACGGCGTGATCGAGCTGTCGCGCGAATCGGTCCGCGGCATCGTCCACACGGGCGGCACCATCCTCGGCACCACAAACCGGGGCAACCCGACCGCCTACCCGGTCCAGCAGCCCGACGGATCGTGGGTCGAAGAAGACCGCTCCGACGAGCTGATCGCCAAGTTCCGAGAGCGCGAGATCGATGCGCTCGTGACGATCGGCGGCGACGGGTCACTGACGATCGGCAACCACCTCCACGAGCGCGGGCTGCGCGTGATCGGTGTCCCGAAGACGATCGACAACGATCTCGAGAACACCCAGTCGACGTTCGGGTTCCACACCGCCGTCGACTTCGCGGCCCAGTGCATCGACCGCCTCTTCTCGACGGCGACGTCGCACGGTCGCGTGATCGTGGTCGAGGTGATGGGCCGCTACGCCGGCTGGATCGCGCTCCACTCGGGGGTCGCCTGCGGGGCGCATGCGGTGCTGATCCCCGAGATCGAGTTCGACCTCGAACCGGTCGCCGAGACGATCCGCCAGCGCGAAGAGCGAGGTGCCAAGTTCTCGATCGTCGTCGTCGCCGAGGGCGCCCGGCCGCAGGGCGGCGAGGTCTCGGTGCTGGGCAAGGCGGTCGGTCAGGCCGAGAAGCTCGGCGGTGTCGGCCAGAAGGTCGCCGACGGCCTCACCGCACTGACCGGGAAGGAGTCACGCGTCGTCGTCCTCGGTCACCTGATCCGCGGCGGCTCCCCGACGGCGTACGACCGCCTCCTCGGGCTCCGGTTCGGCGCTGCCGCCATCCGTGCGCTCGAGGAGGGCAAGGACGGCATCATGGTGGCACTCAACCCGCCGACGGTCGACTACGTGCCGTTGGCGTCGGTGACCAAGCGCCAGAAGCACGTGCCGATCGATTGCGACACGATGCTCACCGCACGCGACATGGGCATCAACTTCGGTGACGAGATGCCCCACGACCTCGACGAGGTCTGGACGCCGAACACCGTGCTCTGACGGGATCGTCCGACGGGCGCGTCGAGGTTCGGGGAGGTTCGGGGAGGTTCGGACCGCAGCGCCGCCGGGTACCGTGACGACATGGCCGGACACGTCATCAGCATCGAGTACTGCGTCCCTTGAGACTATTCCGAGCGCGCCGTGAGCGCCGCACGTGATCTCCTCCACGACTACCAGCACGTCATCGAGCAGTTGACGCTGGTGACCGGCGGCAAGGGTGTCTTCGACGTCGTCGTCGACGGCGAGACGCTCTACTCGAAGCACCAGACGGGCCGCCACGCCGAACCGGGCGAAGTGCTCGCACTGTTCCGGACGCGCCACGCCGACGGCGTCCCGGTCTACGAACGCTGAGTAACCCCCAGCTCGGTTGAGCCTCGCTCAGGCGAGCCAGTGGGTCTCGCCGTCGAGCACCTCGATCTCGGGGCGGCTCCACAGGAATCGATCGATCGCATCGAGCTGTTCGTCGACGAGGCGGGCCTCGCTCGCCACCACGGCGAACCCCAACGTTGCGGACTGCCACGTGTCCTGACCGCCGACTTCGGCGGCGGACACCCCGAATCGATGACGGGCGCCGTCGAGCAGCGACCGCACGACCTGGCGGCGGTCCTTCAGGGACTGGGCGTCGGGTATCCGGATCTCGATCTCGACCGCGGCCGCATGCATGCCGCGGACGCTAACCGCGACGAGCGACGACCGGCAGGTGTCAGCCGACGAGGGCTGGTTCGCGCCGGCCCGTGCGCGAGAGCGCCATCGTGACGCGAAGGAACGCGCGCTCGCGGACGACGGTCTTTTCGTCGTGGTCGAGCAGCACGTCGACCGCCACCGGGGCGATGTCGAGTGCACGTGCGCGTCCGGCCAGCATCTCGGCATCGCGCTCGTGGGCGACGATGCCGTCGCGGTCGATGCCATGGGCGAGCCGGTCGAGGTCGAGGAGGGTGAGGCGTTCGTCCATGTCATCGACGATACGGACGGTTGTCGATTCCGTCCATCGATGATTCACGATCATGTCCATTAGCTATCCTGATGATCATGCTGATGGGTCAGATCGAGCTCCGGCACCTCTTCACCTTCCTCGCGGTCGCCGACGAGCGGTCGTTCGGACGCGCCGCCGCCCGCCTCGGCTACACCCAGTCGGCGGTCAGCCAGCAGATCGCCGCTCTCGAGCGGGCGGCAGGTATCCCGCTGTTCATCCGACCGGGCGGCCCGCGCCCCGTCGAGCTCACCGACGCCGGCTCGGCGCTGCGCGAGTACGCCAACGCCATCGCCGCCGAGATGCGCGCCGCCGACGACCGGCTGGCTGCGCTCCGATCAGGCGAGCGCGGACGGTTGCGGGTCGGCTCGTTCCAGAGCGTGTCGGTCAAGGTGCTGCCCCTCGTGGCGCGCGCCCTCGCCACCGAACTCCCCGACGTCGAGCTCGACCTGATCGAAACCGACGACCCGAGCAAGATCGTCGAGCTGATCGAGCGGCGCGAGCTCGATGCCGGCTTCCTGGTCGGCGACCACCTCGATCACCACTTCCGCGAACAACTCCTTTTCCACGACCCGTACGTCGTCGTGGCGCCGGCGGGCACCTTCCCCGACGGCCCCGTCTCGTCCGCCGATGTCGTCCGGCACGACGTGATCGCCCAGCCCCTGAACGATGTGTGCCAGATCGACATCGAACGAGGTCTTCGCAGCGTCGGTCACGAACCGAACGTGGTGTTCCGGTCGATCGACAACGCGACCGTCCAGGCCATGGCGCGGGCCGGGCGCGGCGTGGCCGTCATGCCTCGCCTGTCGGTCGACCTGCACGACCCGAACATCGGCGTCCACGAACTCGCGGACGCCGTCGAGCCGCGCACGATCGTGGTGGTCTGGCGCGAGGGCCCGGCGGTTCCACCGGCCGTCCGACGCTTCGTCGACCTCGCGATCGACGTCACACGTCCGCTCGAGGACGAGCTCACACACCCTGTCTGAGCTGGGAATTCGTCGATACCCGACAAATCCGACCGATCTTGTCGACAAAAGGCGTTCGACGCAGCTACGCTGACCGCCGACCCGCACACCCCTGCCCCGCTGGAGTGCCCCATGAGTGACATCGTGGCGACTCGGCCGACGCCGATCGAACCCCGTTTCTGGACCGGAACACCCGCCCTCGACCGCGCGTCGTACGAGGTCGACGCCCGGCACTTCGATCCGACCACGCTGACCGACCCCGCAAGCGACTTCGCAGCGACGATGCGAGCCACCTATGAGCGCGTCGGACTCGTCCACGCCGTGGGCACCGGCATCACCGATCACGTCGCGATGCGACTCGTCGCGAAGCACGTGCTCGACGCCGAGATGCCGTACCGGGCCGGAGCGAACCCGCGCGGATCGATCGCCCCGAACGTCTACGAGATCGGCGCGCCGCTCTCGGCCTGGCTGCACTACCACCACGAGATGGCATACGTCGGCACGAGCACCAGCGCGATCGCCTTCACCTGCCGAGCGGCGCTGCCCGGTCGCGGCGCCACCTTCGTCGCCGACAACGTGCGAGCGACCGAGGCGATCCTCGAGACCGAGCTCGGCCGCAAGCTCGCCGAGCTGGGCGTCTGCTATCGACGCGACCTCACCGACCGGGAGGCATTCACCGGCCGGGAGCCGATCGGCGTGTACAACCACTGGCAGCAGTCGCTCGAGACCGACGACCCCGAGGAGGCGGCCCAGCGGGCGCACGACCAGGGCCTGTCGACCGACTGGGGCCCCGACCGGCTCCTGCGCACGCGGTACTACACATCGGCGTTCGAGTACACGCCGTCGGTCGACCGCAACCTGCTCTACTGCAGCGTCGCCGACCACTACCTGTGGTTCGACGCCTGGCCGCTCGTCGAGCAGCTCCCGCCCGGACAGCGTCCTCTGTGGATGACGTTCGGCGACGACTCCGACTTCACGGCCGACGAACTCCGCACCTTCGTCGACGTCTACGACCGGTTCGGCACGCCGATCGACTGGCGGGTCGGCGACGTCGCCGTCATCGACAACTACCGCTTCGCGCACGGTCGACCGGCGATCCATCTGGGTCCTGGTGAAGAACGCGAGCTCGGCGTCGTGCTCGGCGGGTCGTTCGACCGGGTCGGCGCCGTTCCCGGCAAGTGGTGAGCGGGGCGGGTTCGCCCGGGCCGACCCGTCTGCCAAACTGACCCGTGATGCAACTCGACAAGCGCACCCTCAACCTCGCCGCCGCCTCCCTGTCGACCCTCGCTGCGGTGATCGGCCTCGGCTCGGCGCTGTTCGGCAAGAACAAGGGCTCCGGTGCCGTCCTCCCGTCGCTGATCGGCCTGGCCGGCTCGGCCGCGTGGCTCGGCTCCGCCCTCGACGAGTACCAAGGCGACGACCTCGACGTCGCCTGACTCCCGTTCCTGGGGGTCAGCGGTTGCGTTTGCGGCTGGCGCGCTGGGCGCGCCGGCGGGCTGCCCGGTTCGCTGCGGTGTCGGGCGCCGGTCGGGCGGCCGCCTTCGCCGGCGAGGCCGCAGCTGCGGTGACGCCCTGATACGGCTGCTCACGGAACCACAGGTTGCACGCCCACTTCTCGCCGGCGCTGACCGGCAGGCCGCCGTGCAGTGACTTGCGGTGGCGTGTGCTGTAGCCCTCGTAGAGGTTGTGGAAGATGACCATGCGGCCGGGCTGCGCCTCGACCTCGAGGTCGAGCTTCGGGAAGCCGGTGCCGCCGCCTCCGTCGACCTCGTTGAGGTAGAGCAGGGCGGTGACGGCGCGGTTGCCGCCGCGAGCCGTCTTCTCCTTGCCCTTGTCGGTCTCGATGTCCCAGGCGTCGAAGTGCGACTGATACTCCTCGGTCTCGCCGTAGTGGATGACCTGGAGGTTCTCGGCGTGGTTCGCCGGAACGGCGACCAACTCGCTCACGCGCCCGATCACGCCCCGCACCACGTCGTCCTCGTCGTGTTTGACCCAGGCGACCTGTCCGGTGCGGCGCGTGCTGGCGGTGTTCGTGCCGAGCCGGCTGACGAGCGCATCGTCCATGCGCGGCTCGGCCAGCTCGATGATGTGGAGGCACTCGTCGGGCGTCAGGAAGTTGTCGAACACCCACACCTGGGGGTCGTCGGCGAGTTGCACACCCGTGTCGTAACCGTCCTTCAACGCCAGCGTCATGGCTGCATTGTCGCGCGCCGGACCGGCGGTCGCAGCGTCACCGACTCGACGTCGCGAACCATCGGAGTGCCAAGCTCGGCGGATGGCTCGCGACATCGACACCGGCACCGACGACCTCCTCGCACGCGTCGAGGGCAACGTCGGCATCATCACCTTCAACCGGCCCGAGCGGCGCAACGCGCTCTCCGACGCGGTGTACGACGGGTTCGACGCCGCGCTGCCGACGATGGCGGCCGACCCCGACGTGCGAGTCGTGCTCGTCACCGGCAACGGTGGCGCATTCTGTGCGGGCGGCGACGTCAAGCAGATGAACGACGCCAACCAGGCCGGCGGACAGCGCGCCGGCCGCCCGGCCGGGCTCGACGACGGCATCAACCATCTGCGAGGTCTCCAGCGGAAGGTGTCGCTGGCCCTCCACGAGTTCCCGAAGCCCGTCATCGCAGCCCTTCCCGGTGCGGCGGCCGGCGCCGGCTTGTCGATCGCACTGGCCGCCGACATCCGACTCGCCGCCGAGCGGGCGGTGTTGGTGACGGCGTTCGCGAACGTCGGCGCCTCGGGCGACTTCGGTGGTTCGTGGTTCCTGACCCAGTTGGTGGGCCCGGCCAAGGCCCGCGAGCTGTACTGGACGTCACCGAAGTTGTCGTCGGCCGAGGCGCTCGAACTCGGGCTCGTGAATCAGGTGCTGCCCGACGACGGCTTCGACCAGGCCGCGCTCGACTACTGCCGCGCGTTGGCGACCCGCGCCCCGATCGCGCAGCGGCTGATGAAGGAGAACCTGAACCGGGCGCTCACTTGCGACCTGGCCACGGCCCTCGACGCCGAGGCGACGAACATGGTCCGCACGATGCGGACCGCCGACCACAAAGAAGCAGCACTCGCCTTCGTCGAGAAGCGCCCCCCGAACTTCACCGGCACCTGACCAGGGGTCGGATACGTTTCGTCGGTCCCGACGAAACGTATCCGACCCCCTTCGTCGGTCAGCGGGAGGTGAAGCGGCAGTTGCAGATCGTGGTGTCGACGGGGTCGGCGCTGTCGGCGGCGGCGAGCGTGAAGCCGGCGACACCGTCGCCCCGCTCCCCCGCCTCGACGAAGGTCATGACGCCCTCGTCGAGTTCGATCCGACGATCGACCACCGGGCGACCCAACACCGCCGACCACCGCTCGGCCATGGCGTCGGGGTCGGCAGCCTCGATCTCCACGCCGAGCACGTCGGCCACGGTGCCGGTCCGCACGTGGTCGCGCCACTCGGGCCCGGCCCAGGGCCACTCCCCCCACACGTCGGTGCGGTCGATCGACACGATCGCGCCACCGACGTCGGCGGGGTGCAGGTGCAAGCCGAGCACGCCGTCGTCCTCGGCCTCGAACACGATGCGAACGCCGGCTTGCTCGAAGCGGCGGCGGGCTGCCTCGATGTCGTCGGTCTCGAAGATGACCATGTAGCCGCCGTCGCCGCCGCGCTTGTCGAGGAAGCGACCCGCCGTGGTGCCGTCCTCGATCGGCGACACCACCTCGAGCAACTTGTCGCCGATCGGGAACAGCGCATTGCGCAGTCCGAACACCCCGACGCCAGGGTCGCGGTAGCAGAGCTCGAGGCCGAGCTCGTCGCTGATCCGCTGCTCGGCGGCAGCCAGGTCGGCGGCCACCATCACGATCTGTCGAAGCCTGATCCGCATGCCCGAACCGTACGGTCCGTTACCGTCGACGAGCGTGTCGGACCGTCGTCAATGTGGACGTGTCTGGGTGAGGAACACCCCGGCCGACACGACGACGATGCCCACCAGGCCGAACGCACCGGGGGCCTCGTCGAGGAACAACCAGGCGAGCAGCGCGATCTGCACGAGCATCAGATTGTTGATGCCGGCCGACTCGACGGCGGTGAGCGACCGCAGCGACACGTTCCACAACGTGAACGCCAAGGCCGTGTTCACCACGGCCAGCCAACCGACGATGGCAATCGCCTCCCCGCTCAGTGTCGGCGCACCATCGATCACGAGGCCGACGACGATCAACGAGATGGCACCGACGGTCATCGACACCGTCGTCACGACCAGCGGCGAACTCGTCGAGCGTCGGTTGACGCTCCGGCCGGCGATGCTGCTCGTGGCGTTGGCGGCCAATCCGATGCCGGCCGCGACGAGTCCGACCGTCGTGGCACCCAGATCGCCTGCCAGGTAGAGCGCGGCGCCGCCGACGACCAGCAGCGCACCGACGATCTGGCGTCGGGTCACGGTCTCCCCGAGCGCGACGACGCCGACCCCGGCGACGATCAGCGGGGTGAGCGACAACAGCAGGCTGGTGGTCGCGGCCGGTTGTCGGTCGATCGCGACGAACTGGGCCCCTTGGGTCACGCCGTAGAAGACGAGTCCCAGCGCGGCGTACGCCGCCAGGTCGCGGCGGCTCGGCCTCGGCAGCGCGTCACCCCGCCGGGCGCGCACCGCCAGCGATGCCCACAACACGATCGCTGCGAGGCCGTACCGCAACCCGGCGAACGTGATCGGAGGGAGATCGGCGTCGTCGAGTCCGAAGCGGATCAGCACCCACGACGAACTCCAGAGGACGGTGACGAGGACGGCGAGCGCGATCGCTCGTCGATGGTCGAGATGGGACGGTCGGGACATGGGTTGCTCCTGGAGTCGGCACGCGTTGAACTGGTGCCGGATTCTCCACTCGAGGCTTTTGTCCCATGAGGTGCGAGCCCCGGTCGTGTGGGGCCTTCCGTGGCGCTCGGACCTGGCCCGCTCGGCCGATGACGTCGGAGAGACGATCGACGGAGCGGCGGAACCCTAGCCACCCTTCTTCCGGTGACGCCGAGGCTACTCCAGCGAGATCAGTGGCGCTCGAACATGGCGATTGTCTTGAGGTGGCGCTCGATGTGGTGTTCGAGTGCCTTCGTCGCCAGGCTGCCGACTTCGTGGGTGAAGGGCGACTCCTCCAGCGCCAGCGCCTGGTTGAGTCGCCCACCGAAGATGTCGCGCATGATGGCCAGCGCGCCCGGCGAGATCGCCGAGCCGGTGCGGCACTGGCGACACTGGACGCCGCCCTCGTTCAGGTCGAACGCGACGAGCTCGGTGCCCGGCTCGGTCTCACCGCACCGAACGCACGCGTCGAGCTGGGGTTCGAGCCCCTCGTTGCGGAGCAGCTTCCAGTAGAACGCCGGCACGTTGAGCGGTGCCGGACGGTCTGCGATGGTGCGGAGCACGCCGACGGTCATGCGGTACAGCTGCGGGTTCGGCTCGCGCTCGAGCGACATCTGGTCGACGGCCTCGATCGCCGCCATGGCCTGTGACGCTCGGTCGAGCGACGAGAGCAGCGGGGCGAGCGGCTCCACCGACTCGGCCTGGCTCACGATGTCGAGCTCGCGTCCGCGGTAGAGCAGGAGCCGCACGTGACTCATCGGTTCGAGTCGGGCACCGAACTTCGACTTCGTCTTGCGGACGCCCTTCGCGACGGCACGGACCTTGCCGTTCTCGGCGGTCATGAACACGACGATCCGGTCGGATTCGCGCAGCTTGTAGGTGCGCAGCACCACGCCGGTGTCGCGGTACAGCTCGCTCATCGGGACGACGCCGTCACTCGTCGAGCCCGCCGAAACGACGGCGGCGGTTGGCGAAGTCGTCGATGGCGGCGGCCACGTGATCGGCGGTCAGGTCGGCCCAGGCGACGTCGATGAAGACGAGTTCGGCGTAGGCGAGTTCCCAGACGAGCGACGGCGGCAGTTGTGTGGGCGGGCCGAGCACCACGACCAGGTCGGGTTCGCTGTCGGCCGGTTCGTAGAGCGCCGAGGCGACGGTGGCCTCGTTGACCTCGTCGTCGTCGTCGATGCGTGCCATGGCGTCGGCGAACCGCTGCCGGCCGTCGGGTTGCGGATCGGCGATCACCTCGACGTCACGCAGGCGGTGGCGTCGGTGTTCGGGCGGCGTCGCCGCCGAGCGGTCGCCGTGTTCGTACGCCCGGACGGTGAGCCACGTGACGCCGAGCCGTTCGCACAGCTCACCGAACGTCTCGAGGCGTCGCCGCCACTGCTCGTCGGTCAGGTCGGACCACTCGGCGAGGGTGCCGCCGACGACCAGGACGTGACGCAGCGACGAGGTCGACGGGGTCGAGCTCGCAGCCGGGGTCGCAGCCGAGGGGGACATGTCCCCATTCTCACACGTCGGACGTCGGTAACCTCGGTGGCCGTGGAGGAATCCCAGCGCCTGCACGTCGCCTGCATCATGGACGGCAACGGTCGATGGGCCGCGGCGCGCGACCTGCCACGGACCGAGGGCCACACCGAGGGTGAGGAGAATCTCGCCCGCATCGTCCGGGTGGCCGTCACGCGCGACATCGGCTGGTTGACCGTGTTCGGCTTCTCCACCGAGAACTGGGTTCGTCCCCGCGCCGAGGTCCGCCACATCCTCGGTCTCCACGAGAAGCTCTTCGGTCGCGTGAAGGAGCTGAACGAGTTGAACGTCCGGATCCAGTGGATCGGGCGACCGTTCGATTCGCCGTCGGCACGCACCCCGAAGTACGTCCAGCGAGCGATCCGCAAGGCGATCAACGACACGGCCTCGAACACGGGCATGACCCTCACCGTCGCGTTCGACTACGGCGGTCGGGCCGAGCTGATGAGCGCAGTGCGCCAGGTGCGGGCCCAGGGCCAGCCGGTCACCCCGGAGACCATCGAGAAGCACCTGTACCTGCCCGAGCTGCCGCCGGTCGACGTGATGGTGCGCACCTCCGGTGAGTTGCGGGTGTCGAACTTCCTGCTCTGGCAGGGCGCGGGCGCCAAGATCCACTTCACCGACGCGTCGTGGCCGGAGTTCGACGGCGCCGACCTCGACCGGGCGATCGCACTCGCCCGATGACCGACCCCACGGCGGCCTCGGCCGCGCTCGAGGCCCTCGCGGCCGTCACGGCCGCCCTGCCCGCAGCGGAAGACCGCCCGGGTCAGCGAGAGATGACCGAACTCGTCGCCGCGTCCATCGAACGTGGGCGGCACCTCGTGGTGCAGGCCGGAACCGGCACCGGCAAGACCCTCGCCTACCTGGTGCCGGCCATCACCTCGGGGAAACGGACGGTCGTCGCCACCGCGACCAAGGCGCTGCAGGACCAGTTGGCGACGAAAGACCTCCCGTTCCTCGCCGAGGAACTGTCCGAACTCGGACACGACCTCGACTGGGCCGTGCTCAAGGGCCGCAGCAACTACGTCTGCCTGCAGCGCCTGCGCGAGATGAGCCAGCCCTCGACCGGACAGCTCGAACTCGACGAACTGTCGGCCACCAACAAGCTCGAGATCAAGAAGATCGCCGAGTGGGCCGGCGAGAGCGAGACCGGCGACCAGGCCGAGATGGAGTGGAGCCCGAGCGACCAGGCGTGGCGCGCCGTCAGCGTCGGGAGCGACGAGTGTCCGGGCGGCGACCGCTGCCCGATGGGCCAGGAGTGCTTCGCCGAGTCGGCACGCCGCCGTGCGCAGACCTCCGACGTCATCGTCGTCAACACCTACCTGTACGGGCTGCACGTGGGCAGCGGCGGCGCGATCCTGCCGGAGCACGACGTCGTCGTGTTCGACGAGGCCCACGTGTTGGAGGACACGATGAGCGACACCGTCGGGGTCGACATCTCCCCCGGCCGCTTCGTCACCGTGTCGGCCACGGTGCGCCGCTTCCTCGACGACCCTCAGCTCGTCGGGACGATCGCCGACCTCGCCCCGCTCCTGCGCGACGTGTTCTCGCGGCACCTCAACGAGCGGCTCTCCACACCGCTGCCTTCCGACATCACCGACGCGCTCGAGGACGCCCGGCTCCGACTGACCCGGGTCGGTGAGGCGGTCGAGTCGATCCAGACCGACGTCGAGGACGCGAAACAACGCAAGCTCCGCGCTCAGAAGATGATCGCCCGCTCGATGGAGGCCGTCGAGGCGGCGCTCACCGCCGGCGACGACAAGGTGCCGTTCGTGTCGGGCGCACCCCAGTCGCCCCGGCTCGAGGTCGCTCCGCTCGACGTCGGCCCGGTACTCGGGGCGAACGTCTGGGGCGACCACACCGCCATCCTCACCAGCGCGACGGTGCCGTCGTCGTTGGCGGCGCGCGTCGGCCTCCCCGCCGAACGCACGCACAGCGCCGACGTCGGCAGCCCGTTCGACTACGAGCAGCAGGCGATGCTGTACTGCGCGATGCACATGCCGCAGCCCCGGTCGCCGAAGTTCCGCGATCAGGTCGCCGACGAGTTGATCGCGCTGATCGAGGCAGCAGGCGGCCGCACCCTCGCCCTGTTCACGAGCTGGGCGGCGATGGATCACGCCGTCGAGGCCGTGCGCGACGAGATCTCGGTGCCGATCCTCACCCAGCGCGATCTCCCCAAGCCGGCGCTGGTGAAGGCGTTCGCCGACTCGGAGGAAACCTGCCTGTTCGCGACGACCGGCATGTTCCAGGGTGTCGACGTGCCGGGCCGGACGCTGTCGCTGGTCGTGATCGACAAGCTGCCGTTCCCCCGTCCCGACGATCCGCTGCTGTCGGCACGTCGCGATCAGCTCGGGGCGTCTGCGTTCTCCGAGATCGACGTGCCGCGCGCCTCGACACTGCTGGCACAGGCCTGCGGCCGACTCATCCGCACGATGGACGACCGCGGCGTCGTCGCCGTGCTCGACCCCCGCCTCGGCACCGCCCGCTACCGCTGGGACATCGTCAAGGCGCTCCCTCCGATGAAGCGGACCCGCGAACGCGCCGACGTCGAGGCGTTCCTGCGCGAGCTGACCGCCGACGAGTCGCCCGAAGCCTCCTGACGTCGACCGTCTGAGTACGGTCGGGCGGATGGGAGAACTCGTTCGTCACGAACTCGCCGACGGCGTCGCCACGATCACGCTCGACTCGCAGCACAACCGCAACGCCCTGTCGTCGCACCTGATCCGCGAGCTCGCCGAATGCCTCGACGAGGCCGAAGCCGCCGACGCCCGGGCGATCGTTCTGCGTCACGAAGGCCCGGCGTTCTGTGCCGGTGCCGACCTGAAGGAGCGGTCGTCGGCGAGCGGTCCGCCCGATTCGTCGCCGATGGTCGATGTGATGCGACGGTTGATGGACACGGGCCGACCCACCATCGCCGCCGTCGACGGCGCGGTACGGGCGGGCGGCATCGGACTGATGGCCTCGTGCGACCTCGTCGTGGTCGACCGGTCGGTGACGTTCGCGCTCACCGAGGTGCGCATCGGCGTCGCTGCGGCGATCATCTCGGTGCCGATCCTGCGGCGCGTACCGCCGGGCAAGATCGCTGCAGCGATGCTGACCGGCGAGGTGTTCGACGCCGACGAGGCCCGATCGATCGGGCTGGTGACGCACGTGAGCGACGACGTCGCGGCGACGGTCGCCGAGCTGTGCGACGGCATCCGCGCCGGCGCACCGCGAGCCGTCCGCGAGACCAAGCACCTGTTGCACCGGGTGCCGACCCTCGACCGCGACGCGGCGTTCGACGAGATGCGAGCCCTCAGCGACGAACTGTTCGCCGGCCCCGACGCCCAGGAAGGCATGGCCGCCTTCAAAGAAAAGCGCCGCCCCACCTGGCCCGTCGGATGAGGTCAGACCCCAACCGACCGTCGGATGAGGTCAGACCCCAACCGACCGTCCCCAACCGACCGTCCCACTTCGGTGATCACGGCCACCTCGTCGGTTGGGGTCTGACCTCATCCGACTTGGCCTCATCCGACTCACGTCATGAGGCGATAGCCGATGCCTCGTGCGGTGACGATGAGCTTCGGGTCGTCGGGGTGGTCTTCGATCTTCAGGCGCAGTCGGCGCACGTGGGCATCGACCAGGCGGGAATCGCCGAGGTACTCGTAACCCCACACCCGTTCGAGCAACTGATCGCGCGACAACACGGCGCCGGCATGGTCGGCGAACTCGCACAGCAGTCGGTACTCGGTCTTGGTGAGACTCAGCTCGTCACCACCCTTCAGCACGATCCCCTGCTCACGACGCAGCTCGAGATCACCGAACCGGGTCGACGACGTCGATGACGTCGCCTCGTGCAGATGCACCCGGCGCAGCAACGCCCGGATGCGGGCGGCGAGCTCTTTCGGCACGACCGGCTTCGTGACGTAGTCGTCGGCGCCCGCCTCGAGTCCGGCCACCATGTCGTGGGTGTCGGTCTGTGCGGTGATCATGATGATCGGGGTGATCGACTCGGCGCGGATCGAGCGGCACACGTCGAAGCCCGACATGTCGGGCAGACGCAGGTCGAGCAGCACCAGATCGACGTCGTGCTCGGCGAAGGCGGCGAGCCCCGTCCCGCCGTCGACGGCCTCGTGCACGGTGTAGCCCTCGTCTTCCAGCGCGAGCCGGAGGGCGAGTCGGATGCCGTCGTCGTCTTCGATGAAGAGGAGGGTGTTCACGGTCCGGTCAGTCTGTCATGAATCCCGTTCCGTGGGAGAAACCCCTCTGAACTGGGGTGATGTGAGCGATTTCGTCGATCTTTGTTACAGAAATCGCACAGTTCGAACGCTCCACCGTCACACACGAACTTCACAATGATGACTGTTCACGCTGCCCCGGTGGGGTTCCTTCCTCCCCCTGGAGCCTCACCGGCAGCGAGAAACTCCTCGAGTCGAGTCCATCTCCTCGGGCGCAGGCACCGCACGGAGCACCTCCTCCGGATCCCGATCGCCGCACCATCGTGCCACACTGGTCCGCGCCATGGCTCGCCAGCGATCACTCCGCCTCAGCACGCGGGTCACCCTGTTCTTCGGCGCCATGGCCTTGATCGGCGGCATGGCGCTCGCCGTCGCCACGTTCTTGTTCGCTCGCAACTCGCTGCTCGAACAACGCATCGCCGACGCCCGCAACGACGCCATCTTCCACGCTCAGGACATCCGAGGCGCCTACGACGCCGACGCCGACATCGGCGAGTTCGTGATCGACCTCGACTACGAACCCGACGCGTTCGGGGTGCTCCTCCCCGACCTCGAGACCGAGCCGCTCCGACAGATCTCGTCGCGGTCCGGCTGGTCGATCGAGGATCTTCCGTCCGAGCTGGTCGAGGCGGTCGCGTCCCGCCAGTACGGGCAGCAGCTGTACGAGTACGAGGGCGACACCTGGCTCGCCGTCGGTGTGAACATCCGGGCCTACGACGTCGGCTACATCGAGGCGTTCCCGCTCGACAGCACCGAGAACGCCCTGCGAGTCCTGGCGACCGCACTGATCATCGGCACCGCGCTCGCCGCGATCGTGGCGACGTTCTTCGGCTGGTCGACCAGCCGTCGGCTCCTGCGCCCGGTCTCGCGCGTCGCCGATGCCGCCGGCGACATCGCGTCCGGTTCGCTCGAGGTGCGCATGGACGAGGAGTCCGACCCCGACCTCAACCGCCTCGCCGGCTCGTTCAACGAGATGGCCGACGCCGTTCAGGAACGGATCGAACGCGAGCAACGCTTCGCGTCCGACGTCAGCCACGAGCTCCGCTCCCCCATCACTGCGCTCACCGCCGCCGTCGAGGTGCTCGACGCTCGGCGGGACGATCTGCCCGAACGCACCCAGCAGGCGCTCGACGTGGTCGTCAGCCAGGTCCGCCGGTTCGACGACATGGTCATCGACCTGCTCGAACTGTCCCGTCTCGAAGCCGGTGCACAAGACCTCCACCGCGAACCGATCGACATCGTCGAGCTGTGCGACCGGGTGTCGCAGCGCTACGGGTACGGCGAGCTGCCGATCGAAGTCCACGCCAAGGCGCCCCGCAAGGCCCTCATCGACCGCATCCGATTCGAGCGGGTGCTCGGGAACCTGCTCGACAACGCCGAGAACCACGGCGGCGGACCGACCCGGATCGCCATCGAACCGGCCGACATCAAGCACGCCGTCCTGATCGCGGTCGAGGATGCCGGTCCCGGCGTGGCGGCGAGCGAGAAGACCCGCATCTTCGAGCGGTTCGCCCGCGGCAGCGCCGCCCGCAACCGGATCGGTACCGGTCTGGGCCTGGCGCTGGTGGCCGAGCACGCTGCGGCGCTCGGCGGTGAGGCGTGGGTGGAGGACCGACGAGGTGGGGGTGCACGCTTCGTCGTGCGGATCCCGACGGAGGACGCAGGATGACCGACCCCAACCCCCGAGTCGCCCGACGGACGGCGGCGCTCGTCGCACTCATGGCCTTCGTGTCCGTCGTCGTCGCTGCGTGCGGACTCCCGACCGACGAACGGGTCACCCCGTACAACGTCGACGACATCCCCGATCAGCTGACCGAGCAGACGACCACCACCACGTCGACGACCACCACGACGACCACCACGACCATGCCGCCGCCGACCGTGCCGGGCGAGACGGCGCCCCCGCCGCCCTCGAGCACGACGACCACGCTGCCCGCACAGGTCGAGCCGATCACCGTGTACTACACGATCGGGTCGTCCGATGACCTGAGCCCGCTCGAGGTGAACCGACGGCAGAACCCGTCGACGCAAGAGGTGGTCGCCGCCCTGGAGTCGACCACCGGTCTGTCGGCGCTCGGCCTGCGGACGTCGGTCAGGCCCGGCCTGATCGTCGACGTCGTCCCCGAACGGGGTGTCGCGACGATCATTCTCGACCCGACCGTGCTCGACCGCATGTCGGAGGCACAGCAACGGCGCGCCATCGCCCAGATGGTGCTCACGTTCACCTCGTTCCGTACACCGGATCAGGGGAACATCGCGTTCGTCACGTTCGAGTCCGACGGAGAGCCGTACGTGGTGTTCGTGCCGGCGGTCGACGACATGAGCGGCCCCGACGACCTGTTGGCCTTCGACGACTTCGCCGACCTGATCGTCAGCAGCTCGGCCGCGACCGAGACCACGACGACCACCACCACGACGACGGTCGCGCCGAGCCAGGACGGGTAGGCGTCAGTACCCGAGTCGCTCGACGCGGTCGGCTCGGCGCTGCCAGTCCTTGTCGACCTTCACGCGCAGTTCGAGATAGACGCCCTCCGGCATCTGGGCACGGGCGCGTTTGCCGACCTCTTTGAGCACCGAGCCGCCCTTGCCGATCACCATGCCCTTCTGGCTCTCGCGCTCGACCACGATGTCGACGCGTATGCGAGGCCACTCCCACTCGGTGACGCGGGTGGCGATCGAATAGGGGAGCTCGTCACGGGTGACCGCGAGCAGCTGCTCGCGAACCAGCTCGGCGACGAACTGCTCCTCGGGCATGTCGGACGCTTCGTCGTCACCGAAGAACTTCGGCCCCTCGGGCAGGCGACCCGTCAGGTGGTCGACGAGCGGGCCGATCCCCTTGCCCGACTTGGCCGACACCGGGAAGTACGCCTCGGCATCGAGCTCGGATGCGGCGCCGAGCATGGCGATGACCTGCTGTTCGGACGCCGCGTCGATCTTGTTGACGATCACCACCGCGCGCGGCAGGTGCAGGCGGTCGGCGACCCAGCGGTCGCCCTTGCCGAACGGCTTCGTGGCGTCGAGCACCAGGCACTGCACGTCGACGTCTTCGGTCGACTCGAGGGCCGTGGCGTTCACACGTTCGCCCAGCGCCGAGACCGGCTTGTGCAGTCCGGGCGTGTCGACGAAGACGAGCTGGGCGTCGGGTCGGGTCAGCACGCCCATGATCCGGTGGCGGGTCGTCTGCGGCTTGTCGGACACGATCGAGATCTTGCGGCCGCAGATCGCGTTGACGAGCGACGACTTGCCGACATTGGGCCGACCGACGAACGTGATGAATCCCGAGCGGAACTCCGACATGCCGACAGGCTACGGCGCACCGCCCATTCGTCCGCTCCCCCACACCGGTGGCAAGCTTGGCCGCATGACAGCACGCGTGATCAACGGTGCCGACGAACTCAAGTCGCTCGTCGGCGAACATCTCGGCTACAGCCCCTACGTCGAAGTGACCCAGGAACAGGTCAACCAGTTCGCGGAGGCCACCGGCGACCACCAGTGGATCCACGTCGACGTCGAAAAGGCCAAGGCCGGCCCGTTCGGCGGCCCGATCGCCCACGGCTACCTGACCCTGTCGCTCGGACCGATGCTCTACCCGCAGGTCGTCTCGATCACCGGGTTCTCGATGGGCGTCAACTACGGCGCCAACAAGGTCCGCTTCCCGTCGCCTGTGCCGGTCGGCTCGAAGGTCCGCCTCGGCGTCAAGCTGCTCCAGGTCGACGACATCGCCGGCGGCGTGCAGACCACGCTCGAGTTCACCTTCGAGTGTGAGGGCGCCGCCAAGCCGAGCTGCGTCGCCGAGATCATCTTCCGCTCGTACGAGTGAGGCCGTTGCCGGGCCTCGGCGAGGTCGTCAGACCTCGTCGAGGCGACCGGTGTCGACGTCGTACACGAAGCCGCGGATGTGCTCCTTGAACGGCAGGAACGGCGTCAGCTTCAACCGCTCGATCGACTGACGGGTGTCGGCGTACGGGTCGGTGAACGACTCGACCGACCACCACGGCTTGATGCCGAGCTCGGCTTCGAGCTCGCTCTTCAGCTGGTCCTCGGTCACCCGCTGCAGGCCGCAGTCGGTGTGGTGCATGAGGATGATCTCGCGGGTGCCGAGGTAGCGCTGCGACAGGGTCAACGAGCGGATGACGTCGTCGGTGATGACGCCACCGGCGTTGCGGATGACGTGCGCCTCGCCGTACTCCATGCCGAGGATCTGGAAGATCGGCATCCGCGAGTCCATGCACGCGACGATCGCGACGTGTCGGGCGGGCTGCACCGGCAGTCCGCCATGGGCGAAGTGCTCGGCGTACTCGTTGTTGCGACGCACGAACTCGTCGGCGCTCGGCGTGAACGAGGCGGCGTCGGCAGCGGTGGCGGGGTCGAGGTCCATGACCGGAAAATAGCCGAACCACCCCGGTTCCACACCTGCCCGTCGACCCGTCGCCCGGCGCGCCGGGAACACGATCGACCATGATGGCGGGGTGACCGACCAGGACCCCCTCATCGACGTCGACGAGATCGACCGGCTCGTTGCCGACTTCGCCGCTGGACGCACCTGTTCCTCGATCGCCTGGGGCATCGTCCGCCACGGCGAGCTGACGCTGACCGGATCGACCGGCGAGGTCGGCGAGTCGGCGCCGACCGAGCACACGGTGTACCGGATCGCGTCGATGACCAAGTCGTTCTCGGCGGCCGTCACGTTGCTGCTGCGCGACGACGGCGTCCTGCGGCTCGACGCGCCCCTCGGCGAGTACGCCCCCGAGCTGGCCGACGTCCGGTCGCCGACCTCCGACGCGCCGCCGATCACGGTCCGCGACCTGCTGTGCATGTCGAGCGGACTCGTCACCGACGACCCGTGGGCCGACCGGCACCTCGACCTCACCGACGACGAGTTCGACCGCATCATCGCCGGTGGCCTCGTGTTCGCCCGACCCACCGGATCCTGTCACGAGTACTCGAACTTCGGGTTCGCCCTGCTCGGACGGGTGATCCACCGCGCCACCGGGGTCCGGCTGCGGGAACACGTGTCGACGCGCCTGCTCGACCCGCTCGGGATGACCCGGACGACCTGGGACCAGCCCGACCACGACGATTGGGCGCGGCCGATGCGCTGCGACGACGGCGTGTGGGCGGAGGAGCTGCCGACCCCGCCCGACGGGCTGATCGCCCCGATGGGTGGCATCTGGACGACAGTCGCCGACCTCGCACGATGGGTGTCGTGGCTGGCCGATGCGTTCCCGGCCCGCGACGGCGCCGACGACGGTCCGCTCTCGCGGGCGTCGAGACGCGAGATGCAGACGCCGCAGCGCTACGTGGGGCAGCGCACCCTGCGCGGTGTCCGGTTCCCGTCGAGCTACGGCTACGGCGTGCGGATCCTCGACGAACCCGAACTCGGCACGGTCATCTCCCACAGCGGCGGGTTGCCCGGCTACGGCTCGAACATGCGGTGGACGCCGGGCGGCTCGCTCGGCATCGTGACCCTGTCGAACACCACCTACGCCCCGATGACCGAGCTGGGTGCTCGGATCCACGACCGGCTCCACGAACTCGGAGCCGACAGCGTCCCGACGCCGTCACCGAGCGCCGAACTCGACGACGCAGGCCGCCTGCTCGTCGACGTGCTGTCGAGGTGGGCCTCGGGCAGTGAGGTCGACGCCGACACGCTGACCGATCTGTTCGCCGACAACGTCGACCCCGACGATGCCCATACCCGCCGTGCCGAACGGGCGCGACGGCACGGCGCGTTGTCGATCGACACGATCGAGCCGACCAGCGACGCTGCGGCACGAGTCGTCTGCCACGACGGCGACGATCGACGGTTCGTCGTCACGTTCTCGCTGGCGCCGATGCGGCCGGCACGCGTGCAGCAGTACGAGGTGAAGCCCGCCGACGACTGACGGCGGGTCAGAAGCCGCGTCGACGCCGCTCGCGACGACCGCGGCGATCGGCGAGCCAGAGCCGCACGACCAGACCGGCCGCCTCTCGCACGATGCCGCCGGAGAGCTTCGACTCGCCCGCCGTCCGTTCCCGGAACGTGATCGGGAACTCGACGACCTTCCCCTCGGCGCGGACGAGCCGGTGCGTCATCTCGACCTGGAAGCCGTATCCCTCGGCTCGGACGGCCTCGAACCCCATCCGTTCGAGCGCTTCGCTCGAATAGGCCCGATAGCCGGCCGTTGCGTCGTTGACCGCGAGGCCGAGCACGCCGGCGGCATACCGGTTGCCCCAGCGCGACAGAGCCCGGCGGCTGCCCGGCCAGTCGACCGTGCGACCACCGGGCACGTACCGACTGCCGATCGCCAGGTCGGCACCCAGTTCGACGTTGGCGACGAGCACCGGCAACAGGGTCGGGTCGTGAGACATGTCGGCATCGAGCTGGACGCAGATCTCGGCGCCGTCGTCGATCGCACGACGGAAACCGTCGCGATAGGCGCTCCCGAGACCCGACTTGGCGGGCCGATCGACGACGTCGACCGCCCCGAGTTCGTCCGCCAGTGACCGGGCGATGTCGGCCGTGCCGTCGGGGCTTGCGTCGTCGACGACGAGCACGCGGGCGTCGGGCAACGAGGCTCGCACCCCTCGGAGCACCGCCTCGATGTTGCCCGCCTCCTGATAGGTGGGGATCACCACCGTCACTCGCACGGCCGCGAACACTATCGGCCACCCCCACCGGAAGATGTCGACCGGACCGAGCGGGGCACGCCTCGGACTCCTGCCTGCGGCGTCCAGGCGGCGTCGGTAGCCTCGGAGTCGTGAGCGAATCCCGACCCCTCTCCGCGATTCCGCCCGTTGCCGCCCGAGCGATCGCGTTCGTGACGATCCTCCTCGGCGGCCTGGCCGGCGGCCTCATCGGCTACGCACTCGTCGATCTCCAGACGAGCGGCGACAACACGGTCGCCAAGGGCTTCGGGCTGCTCATCGGTGCCGTCCTGTGCGCCGCCGGTCTCGCCATCGTCGCGGTGCTCGCCCTGCGTGCGATGGGCGAATGGCGCGAGATCAACGACCGCGAACGCGCCGGGCACGCTCCCCGATGAGCGTCTCCGACGACGAGCGCCGCGAACTCCGGGCGCTGGCCGAGCGCCTCGCACGCGAAGCCGGCGCCATCGCGCTCGACGGTCGACGGGCGGCCGGTAGCTCGTTCGGCGGCGACACCAAGTCGACCAGCACCGACCTCGTCACCGAGTTCGACCGCGCCGCAGAGGCCCACATCGTCGGTGAACTCCGCCGTATCCGTCCCGACGATGCGATCGTCGGCGAGGAAGGCACGGACGACACCGGCACGTCGGGCTTCGCCTGGCACGTCGACCCGATCGACGGCACGACGAACTACGTCTACGACCACCAGGCCTGGTCGTGCTCGGTCGCCGTCGCCCACGGTGACGAGATGATCGCCGGTGCGGTCGCCGTGCCACCGGTTGACGAGCTCTTCAGCGCCCACCTCGGCGGCGGCGCCACCCGCAACGGCGTCGCCATCGAGGCGAGCGACCGCAGCGACGTCGCGCTCGCCCTCGTCGGCACCGGGTTCGCCTACGCCGCCGACGTGCGTCGAGTCCAGGCCGGCATCGTCGCCGAGCTGATCGGCGACGTCCGCGACATCCGTCGGCTGGGCTCCGCCGCGTACGACCTGTGCATGGTCGCGTGCGGTCGCCTCGACGTCTACTACGAGCGTCACCTGAACTCGTGGGACGCCGCGGCGGGCGAGCTCATCGCCCGCGAAGCCGGCGCGATCACCAGCGACAGCGTGGGCGGCCGTGCCCGACCCGACGACACGGTGGCCGCCGCGCCGCAGGTCCACGCGGCGTTTCTGGCCGTGCTGCAGCGGGCGATCGACGCCTCACCAGGCACTTCCTGACCTATTGCCCGCCGAACGGCGTCGTTTTGCGGCATCATGGAGGCCGTGGGTACCCGCATCCTCGCCGTGGAAGACGACGAACGCATCCGTTCGGCGGTCAAACTCGCGCTCGAAGACGAGGGCTGGACGGTCGACGAAGCCGAGAGCGGCGAGGTCGCGATCGAGCTGTTCAACCAGGTCGTCCCCGACGTCGTCCTGATCGACATCATGCTGCCCGGCATCGACGGATTCGAGCTGTGTCGCACGATCCGCCGCACGAGCGACGTCCCCGTCGTAATGGTCACGGCGCGCAACGACACCCATGACATCGTCGCCGGTCTCGAAGCCGGCGCCGACGACTACCTCACCAAGCCGTTCCAGGCCAAGGAGCTGTCGGCCCGGATCCGGGCGCTGCTCCGCCGTGTGCGCCCGTCGGGCCCGTCGCACGCTCGCCTGGTGTTCGGCGACCTCGAACTCGTCCCCGAGGAGGGCAAGGTCCTCAAGGACGGCGACGAGGTGCACCTCACCAAGACCGAGTTCCGGTTGCTGTGCGAACTCGCCGAGAACCCGGGCAAGGTGTTCAGCCGTGAGGCCCTGCTCGACAAGGTGTGGGGCTACGACTACTTCGGTGACGGCCGTCTGGTCGACGTGCACGTCCGCCGTCTGCGCACCAAGGTCGAGAACGATCCCGCCAACCCCCGCCACGTCGTGACGGTGCGCGGCCTCGGCTACCGCCTCCAGACCTGAGCGGCGCGGTGGGCGCCTCGTTCGAGTTGACGCCGTGAGCACGATCGCCAGCGCCCCACCGGCCACGATCGGCTCGCTCCAGGACGGTCCCGCACCTCCCGCACGCGGCGGGTGGGGTCTGCGTCGCCGCATCCTGCTGACGTTCTCGTTCGGCGCACTGGGCCTGTCGGTGCTGCTCGCGTTCCTCACCTACGGCTTCGCCCGGACGTCGGTGGTGCAGCAGCACGACACGGCCTCGCGCGACGCCGCCAGGTTGCACGCCATCCAGACCCAGCAGGCGTTGCGAGCGGGTCCGCCGAACTCGGCGCAGGCGCTGGAGGCGCTCGAGAGCATCGGCGTCGACCGCCCCCTGATCTGGTACAACGCCGACTGGCGCGAGGGCGAGACGTTCTACGACGAGACCGAGGTCCCCGACGACCTGAGCGAGCGCGTGATCCTCGAGGGCGTCGCCTCCCGCAAGATCGTCGACGTTCGTGGCGAACCGAACCTGCTCGTCGGATACCCGCTCGACGACGACGAGTCCGCGTACTTCGAGTTCTTCAGCCTCGGCGAGGTCGAGGAGACGCTGCAGTCAGTGCGGCTGTCACTGCTGCTCGGCACCCTGATCACCACGGCGCTCGGCATCGCACTGGGGTCGTTCGCTGCTCGTCGAGCGGTGCGGCCCGTGGGTGTGGCCGCGCAGGCCGCCAAGGCGATCGCGGGCGGCCGGCTCGACACCCGACTCGAACCGACCGAAGATCCCGACCTGAGCGTGCTCGCCAACTCGTTCAACGACATGGCGAACTCGCTCCAGACGCGCATCGAACGCGACGCCCGATTCGCTTCCGACGTCAGCCACGAGCTGCGGTCACCGCTCATGACGCTCTCGGCCTCGGTCGAGGTGATGGACGCCCGGCGCGACGAGATGCCCGAGCGTGCGCAGGCGGCGCTCGATCTGCTCAAGAGCGACGTGATCCGGTTCCAGGGGCTCGTCGAGGACCTGCTCGAGATCAGCCGGTTCGATGCCGGCGCGGTCCGGCTTCACATGGAAGAGCTGCTCGTCGCAGAGTTCGTGCGGGCGGCGGTGTCGGTGAGCAGCCTGCCCGACACGTCGGTCGCAGTGAGCGAACGAGCCGAGATGCTGCTGATCAACGGCGACCGTCGCCGCCTCGCCCGCGTCGTCGCCAACCTGATCGACAACGCACGGGTCCACGGTGGCGGCCGGCCGGAGGTTGCGATCAGCGAGGTCACCCCCGACGGCGATGGGCCGATCACACTCGTCCGGATCGCTGTCGAAGACCACGGTGCCGGCGTCCCGGAGCACGAACGCGACCTCGTGTTCGAACGCTTCGCCCGTGGCGGCGTGGCAGGTCGACGGGCCTCGAACGACGGTGCGGGCCTCGGCCTGTCGCTGGTCGACGAACATGTCCGGATGCACGGTGGCAAGGTGTGGGTGACCGACCGTCTCGACGGCGAACCAGGCGCCCGGTTCGTGATCGAGTTGCCGGCGGAGGAACTCGACGAATGACCCGCATCCGACTCGCCTGCCTGACCATCGGGCTGCTCGCGGCCGCGGCGTGCGGCGTGCAGCCCGACTCGTCGCCGCGCGACCTGCCCGAGGCCGAGCAGGCACTCGAGACGTCCGACGAGTCGTCGGGAGACATCGCGGCGGGCGCCGACCGCATCTACCTGATCGGTCCGGGCGACGACCGCCTGCTCCGCTCGGTGCAGCGTGAAGCCGACTCGGCGACCGATCTGATGGAGACCCTGCTGCGCGGACCGAACGATGACGAGATCGAGGCGCAGTTCACGACGGCCATCCCGTCGACGACCGAACTCAACGACGCGACCATCCAGGGACAGAACCTGACGGTCGACCTGTCGGCCGACATCATCGAGCTCGACACCCAGAGCCTCGTGCGTGCGATCGCACAGATCGTGTACACGGCGACCGAGCTCGACGGCATCGAGACCGTCCAGATCGAGATCGACAACGAGCGCCTCTCCGCACCGACGCCGGGCGGCGACACGACGGCCTCGCCGCTGCGCGTCTACGACTATCCCGGTCTGATCCAGACCAGCCAGCCCGCCTTCCCGGCCGGGCCCGTCAGCAACGCCTGATCAGGCGAAGAAGATCTCGGCGACGTCGGTGTAGAGGGCAGGGTCGACCGGCCGGGTCCGGCCGATCACGTCGACGAGCGGGGTCTCCCCGATCTCGGCACCGTGCAGGGCCACCATCGTGCCGAACGCACCACGGTGGACGGCGTCGATCGCTGCGACGCCGAACCGGGTCGACAGCACGCGGTCGTACGCGGTCGGGGTGCCGCCGCGCTGCACGTGACCGAGCAGCACCGGCCGCGTCTCGAACCCGGTGCGGAGGCCGATCTCGGAGGCGAGCAGGTTGCCGATGCCGCCGAGCCGGACATGACCGAAGCGGTCGATCTCGCGCTCGCCGACGTCGAACGTGCCTTCCTTGGGCGTGGCGCCCTCGGCGACGACGATGATCGAGGCGAACCGGCCACGGTTGTGCCGACGGATGATGCGTTCGCATACCTCGTCGATGTCGAATGGGTGCTCCGGGATCAGGACGGCCGTCGCACCGCCGGCGATGCCGGCCGTCGTCGCGATCCAGCCACTGTGTCGGCCCATCACCTCGACGACCATCACACGGTCGTGACTCTCGGCGGTGGTGTGGAGCCGGTCGATGGCGTCGGTCGCGATCTGGACGGCGGTGTTGAAGCCGAAGGTGACGTCGGTGCCCTCGATGTCGTTGTCGATCGTCTTGGGAACACCGACGACGGGGATGCCGTGCTCGTTGTACAGCTTGCACGCGACCGACAACGAGCCGTTGCCGCCGATCACGATGAGCGCCTCGAGGCCGAGCTCGGCCATCGCGGTCTTGACGCGGTCGACGCCGTCGGGATGATCGAACGGGCTGCCGCGACGGGTGCCGAGCACGGTGCCACCGCGGGGCAGCGAGCCGCGCATCGTCTCGATGGTGAGCGGCGTCGTTCGACGTTCCATCACGCCGTCCCACGCGTCGACGAAACCGACGAGCTCGTCGCCGAAGACGCGTTCGCCCTTGCGGGCGATGGCGCGCAGGACCGCGTTCAGCCCTGGGCAGTCGCCTCCACCGGTGAGCACTCCGACACGCACGGCCGTTGAGCCTACGCGTCCGGGGTGGGGCTGCAACCGCTCCCGACCCGACGGGCGCCGCGTCACGTTCCGCCAGGGGTTTTCTGGCCGGTTTTTCGTCTCAGATGGTAGGAACGAGCCATGGCATGGGATTCCACCCGCCCGGTTCCGTGGCGACGGATGGTCAACGAATGGCTGATCTACGTCGCCATCATGTTCGTGCTGTTCCTGTTCGTGTTCGACAACTCGTCGATCGTCGGCGTGACGGCCGGCCTGCTCGTCAGCGGCCCGCTCTACCTGGGGTTCGGCTACGTGTTGGCGAAGTTCGGATATCGACGCAAGACGCTGAAGGAACTGCGCGCCGAGTCGGCCGCCAAGGCATCGTCGTCGAAGGCCGACGAGGCTGCCCCGGCCGGCCCCAAGCCGAAGGCGGCGCCCACCAGCCGCACCGGTGGCGGCCAGTCCCGCCCCGGCGGCAAGCGCAAGCGCCGCTGACCGGCGAACGGGCGTCTGCGCAGATCGGCGAACTACGGTGATCGGCCGTGAGTGATCGAGATGTGTGCGTCATCGCCATCGACGCCGGCACGACCGGCGTCCGCAGTCGAGCCGTGTTCCCCGATGGGCGGCCGGCGGTCGCGTCGTACCGCGAGTTCACCCAGCACTACCCGCAACCGGGCTGGGTCGAGCACGACGCCACCGAGATCTGGGAGGCGGCTCGCACGACCCTCGACGACGTGATCGCCGAGGTCGGGCTCGACCACGTCGCCGCGATCGGGATCACCAACCAGCGCGAGACGGTCGTCGCCTGGAACCGCACCACCGGCGAGCCGTACGGCACGGCGATCGTGTGGCAAGACCGTCGAACCGCCGGGCGCTGTGACGAGCTCGAAGCGGCGGGCCATCTCGAACTGGTCCGCGACCGGACCGGGCTCGTGCTCGACCCGTACTTCTCCGGCACCAAGTTCGAATGGCTGCTGCGCGAACGAGACATCCCGACCGACGACGATCTCGCACTCGGCACGATCGACTCCTGGCTGATCTGGAACCTGACGGGCGGCGACGTCCACGCGACCGACGTGACCAACGCCAGCCGCACGATGCTGTTCGACATCGGCGAACGCCGTTGGTGCCCCGACCTCTGTGAGCTGCTCCACGTACCGATCGACGCCCTGCCGGAGGTGCGTCCCTCGAGTGGCAGGTTCGGCGTCACCTCCGACCGGTGCGGTGTGCCCGCCGGTATCCCGGTCAGCGGAGTCGCTGGCGACCAGCAAGCCGCACTGTTCGGCCAGGCCTGCTTCGAGCCCGGCATGGCGAAGAACACCTACGGCACCGGCAGTTTCGTCCTGCTCAACGTGGGAGCCGACTACCCCGAACCGACCGAGGGCATGCTGACCACCATCGCCTGGGAGCTCGCCGACGGCACCGTCGCCTACGCCCTCGAGGGTGCCATCTTCGTGACCGGCGCCGCGATCCAGTGGCTGCGCGACGGGCTCGGCATCATCGACGAGGCGGCCGAGATCGGCCCGATGGCGGCGAGTGTCCCCGACTCCGACGGCGTCTTCGTGGTGCCGGCGTTCACCGGGCTCGGCTCACCGTGGTGGGATCCGTACGCCCGTGGCACGATCGTCGGCATCACCCGTGGCACGACCCGAGCTCACATCGCCCGGGCGGTCGTCGAGTCGATGACGTACCAGACCCGCGACGTCGTCGATGCCATGGTCGCCGCCAGCGGCACCCCGATCACCGATCTGCGGGTCGACGGTGGGGCGTCGGTGATGGACGACATGTTGCAGATGCAGGCCGACCAGCTCGGCGTCACCGTCCGCCGTCCGGTCGATCAGGAGACGACGGCGATCGGCGCGGCGTTCCTGGCCGGCCTCGCGGAGGGTGTGTGGCCCGATCTCGACGCCATCCAGGCCGCCTGGCAGCTCGACGCCACGTTCGAACCCGAGCCCGATCGCACCGTCAGCGACACCGCCCACGCCCAGTGGCTACGAGCCGTCGACCGCAGCCGAGCCTGGGCCGACTGACGACCGGTCGGTTGATGTCAGACATCAACCGACCAACCAGGAACTCGGGCTCGAACGACCTGGTCGGTTGATGTCAGACATCAACCGACATCAACCGACGAGGAGGGGGTCGGCGACTCGGGTGAAGAGGTCGAGGCGGACCCGTTCGCGTTCGTGGATCGGGCGGTCGCTCCGGCCGGCTGCGATCCACGCGCCGGCGAGGGGCAGATCGGCCCAGAACAGATCGCCCGTCGCCTGGCTCGGGTCGATGAGGTGGCTCCGCCCGGCCAGGAGCGACGACACGAACTCGGCGTTCGGCGTATCCCCTCGCGATGCGACGATCGCACCGTCGCGCACGACCATCGTCCACTCCGACTCCGTCAGGCGGAGCGCTGCGTCGGCGAACCGGTCGAGTCGCTCACTCGCGGCCGCCTCGGCGACCTCGGCGGCGAGCGACAGCGCCAGCAACCCGCCGTCGACGTAGCCGCCGTCGAGCGGGCGGACGTGCTCGACCGACACCCCGTCGATGGCGTGCACCTCGTTCATCATCAAGTCGACGAGGTCGGCATCGGGCAACGCCACGACGAGTTCGTCGATCACGCGGCCGCCGCCCGACTCGAGGATCTCGATCGCGAGCACGTCGCCCTTCACGGCACCGACGCGGCTGGCCACCTGGCCGAGCGCGCCGGGGCGATCGGGCAGCCAGACGCGGACGACGACAGTGTACACGGGCGGCAGGGTAGACACGGGATGTAACGCCTCTGTGTCGGCGACGTGACAGTCTCGCCCCGCCGCGGACGCGTGTGGAGCGTCGGCCTCAGCCGAGCTTGGTGAGGCCCTTGCGCAGATTGCGGATCGCCTGCTGGATCCGCTTCTCGTTCTCGATCAGTGCGAAGCGGGCGTATCCCTCGCCGCCGGGGCCGAAGCCGACACCGGGCGAGAGTGCGACGTCGCACTCGTTGACGACCATCGAGCAGAACTCCACCGAATCCATCTCGGCGTATGCCTCGGGAATCGGCGCCCACACGAACATGGTGCCGCCGGGCTTGGGGACGTCCCAGCCGATCCGTCCGAGCCCGTCGATCAGGGTGTCGCAGCGGCTCTCGTACGTGGCGCACACCTCCTTCGGGAAGTCGGCGGCCTCGTTGATCGTCACGGTCGACGCGATCTGCACCGGCTGGAACATGCCGTAGTCGAGATAGCTCTTCAGCTTGACGAGCGCCTGGACGACTTCGGCGTTGCCGAGCATGAACGCGCTGCGCCAGCCGGCCATCGAGAAGCTCTTCGTCATCGAGTACTGCTCGACCGCGACTTCCTTGGCGCCCTCGGCCTGGAGGATCGACGGGGGCTGGACCCCGTCGAAGCCGACGTCGGCGTAGGCGAAGTCGTGCACCACGATCATCTCTCGCTCGCGGCAGAAGTCGACGACGCGCTGCATGAAGTCGAGGTCGACACAGGCGCCGGTCGGGTTGTGCGGGAACGAGATGACGAGCACGCGCGGCTTGGGCCAGCCGACGTCGTACGCGGTGTGGAGGCTGTCGAAGAAGTTCTCCGTGAAGTTCTCGCGGGCCTCGGGGTGGCTCAGGCCCTTGATCGGCACCTGGCGCAGGTCGGCGCCGGCGAACAGCGGGCCGTACATGTGGATCGGGTAGCTCGGCGTGGGGACGATCGCGGCGTCGCCCTGTTCGAGCAGTACCCACATGAGGTGGCTGAAGCCTTCCTTCGAGCCGATCGTGTTGGTGATCTCGAGCTCGGGGTCGAGGTCGACGTCCCAGGTGTCCTTGTAGTAGCCGGCGATCGCCTCACGCAGCTTCGGCAGACCACGGCTGAGCGAGTAGCGGTGGTTGCGCGGGTTCTGGGCCGCCTCGGTCAGCTTCTGGACCGCGATCTCGGGCGACGGGATGTCGGGGTTGCCGAAACCCAGGTCGATCACGTCTGCGCCTGCTCGACGTGCTTCGACCTTCAGGTTGTTGATGATCGTGAACACGTACGGCGGCAGATTCGAGATCCGGCGGAATTCCATGTGAGCGACGCTACAGGCTCGGCCCCGCCCGCCCATGGTGCGATTGACGCAAAGTGAAGCAGCCGGGTTCGGCGGTCGTAAGCTCACCGGAATGAGCAAGACGCCTGCTGATGGCTGCATCTTCGTCGTGATCGAGATCCCGCGTGGGAGCCGCAACAAGTACGAGATCGACCACGAAGGCGGCCGGGTCTTCCTCGACCGCCGCCTGTTCACGGCCACCACGTATCCGGCCGACTACGGCTTCGTGCCCGACACGCTGGCCGGCGACGGCGACCCGCTCGACGCCCTCGTCCTGCTCGAAGATCCGGTGTACCCGGGGGTCTGGGTCGAGGCTCGCCCGATCGGTGTGCTGTACATGCGCGACGAGGCGGGCGAGGACGCCAAACTCATCTGCGTGCCGCCGAAGGAACCGCGCTGGGCGAACGTGCACGACATCGACGACCTCACCCCGCAGCTCCGGGCCGAGATCACGCACTTCTTCGAGGTCTACAAGGCCCTCGAGCCCGACAAGTACTCCTCCGCCCAGGGCATGGGCGGCCGCGACGAGGCCTGGGAAGAGATCAGGACCTCCCAGCAGAACTTCGCCGCCAACCCCCACTGACGACGGCGGTTCGCCGGCGTCGCGACGGCTTGCGTCGTCTCACCAGGCGTCGTGGGCCGCCCAGAGGAGGGAGGCGCCGACGGCGCCGGCTCGTTCGCTCCAGCGGGCGAACTCGATGCGCGGCATCGGGCGAAGGTCGGGCTGGTAGATCAGCTCCTGGTACCACGCCTTGATCGGGTCGAGGTACAGGTCGGCGCCCGCCGCCAGTCCCCCACCGAGCACGAACATCTCCGGATCGAGTGCGTTCGACAGTGAGACGAGTCCGATCGCGACCCACCGGCCGAAGTCGTCGATGACGGCGAGCGAGTCGGCGTCGCCTTCTCGGGCTGCCTGCTGCACCATCTCGCCGCGAACCGCTTCGGGGTCGCCGCCGGCGAGTTCGAGCACCCTGCTCACCCGCCGCCCGACCGCCGCTTCGCGAGCGAGCCGGGCGAGGCCGGAACCGGAGGCGTAGCGTTCCCAGCAGCCGCGTCGGCCGCACGGGCAGGGCGGTCCGGCCGGGTCGACCACCATGTGGCCGTACTCCCCCGCGAACCCGTTTCGACCGCGCTGGAGGTGACCGGATTGCACGAGTCCACCGCCGATGCCGGTGCCGAGGGTGACGAGCACCATGTCGGACACGCCCTGCGCGGCGCCGAACATCCACTCGGCCACGGTGGCGCACGTCGCATCGTTGTCGACGCGGACGCGATGACCGACCTCGGCGCCGAGCCGGCCGGCGATGTCGACGTCGGCGACGCCGTCGAGGTTCGGGGCGGCCCGCAGGACACCGGCTCGGGTCACGAGGCCGGGCACACCGACGCCGAGTTCGTCGTACGGTCCGAGCGCGTCGGCGAGTTCGGCGAGGGTGTCGATCAGCAGCGGGATCGAGCCGTCGCCGCGCGGGGTGGGTCGACGCTCTTCGGCGACGATCTCACCGTCGGCGTCGAGCGCGATGCCGAGGCACTTGGTGCCGCCGACGTCGATGCCGACGGACAGACCGGTCGACACGGGAGGCCCCTCAGGCCTCGGCGAACGTCTTCAGTTCCTTGATGGCGTTCAGGATGCGGCGCTCGGCGCGACGCTTCACGAAACCCGGCAGCGGGACGACCAGTTCGATGGCGAGGTCGTACTGCACGTGGGTGTTGCCGTCGTCGGTGGACTGGAACGTGAACGCGCCGTCGATCGATCGCTGGATGTCGCCCTTCACCATGCTCCAGGCGAGCTTCTTCGGTGCGGAGGTGTAGTCGTACTCGAGGGTGTAGTGCGTGCTGCGCCCGAGTGCGGACGTGCGGAACTCGACCTCGTGCGGGCGGCCTTCGTCGTCACGGTTGGTGATGACGACTTCCTTCACGTCGTGGGTCCACGTCGGGTAGTTCTCGAGATCGGTGGCGATCTCCCACACCTTGTCGAGAGGCGCCGCAATGGTGATCGATTCGGTCGCGGTCTCAGCCATGGTCTGCATTCTGCCTGATTTCCTCATCTGATGGGGTGGTTTGTCGGCGCGGCTCGAAGGTGCCGTGGGTCACCGCCCACAGTCCGTTCAGTCCGAACCCGAGCATCGGCACCAGGAAACCGACCGCCAGGGACGAGCCGGGGTTGCCCTCGGGGCCGTTCGGCCGCATGAACGTCGTCACGAGTGCGATGAGGAACTGGGCGAGCAGTGCCAGGTTCATCGTGCGTCGGACCACGCTCGGGATCGCCGCTCCCATCAGCATGTAGAGCTGGGTGACGGCGATCTCCTCGGTGCGGCTGCGCTGCACGGCCGACCAGTACGACCACAAGAACGCGAACACACCGATGGTGAACAGGATCATCGCCGTGATCGCACCGATCCACTGGGCTGTCGTGTCGAACACGACCGCGGCATAGGTGGCGGTGACGGCGAACACGAGCGTCAGCGCGATATCGACCCGGATGATCGCGTCGCGGTGCTCCATACCCCCAGGCTACGGGTGACGAGCCCGGTTGCGGGGGTCGGGCGATCAGACGTCGAGGGCGGCCCCGAGGCGGGCGGCCAAGACGTCGTAGCTGAAGTCGGTCAGCGCCCGTTCGCGTGCCGCCGCGCCCATCCGGGTCCGCAGCGCCTCGTCGTCGAGCAGGGTCGCGAACGCCTCGGCGGCGCGGGCCGGAGCGTCGTCGGCGCCCGGCTCGTCGAGCACCAGACCGGTCTCACCGTCGGCCACCGCTTCGGCAGCTCCGCCGCTCTGGCCGGCGACCTGGGGAACCCCGCAAGCGGCCGCTTCGACGAACACGATGCCGAATCCTTCCTGCTCGAGACCGCCCCACCGGTTGCGGCACAGCATGGTGAACACGTCGGCGCAGCCGTAGATGCGCGGGAGATCGTCGTTCGCCACTCGGCCGAGGAAGCGGACGGGTGCGTCGAGCTCGTCGGCGAGCTTGCGGAGGCGGTCGTCGTCGCGGCCCTTCCCGGCGATCGCCAACACGAGGTCGGGATGCGACTCGCGCATGCGAGCGACCGCCCGGATCGCGGTGTCGAATCCCTTGCGGGGTACGAGGCGCGACACGCCGACGATCACCTGACCGTCGACGGGCAGACCGAAATCGGCGCGGGCGGCGGAGCGCTCGGGGGCGGTCAGGGGGCGGAACCGTTCGGTGTCGACGCCGGGTGGCACGACGGTGGTCGGCAATGCTCGCCCGGCTGCACGATCGGCCTCGGCCGACGAGTACTCACCCGCTGCGATCACGTGCCGGGCGTTGCGGAGCACCCAGGCCAGCGCCTGCTTGCTGCCGGGGAGACGACCGGGCACGGTGACCTCGGCGCCGTGGAGCACGACGTCATACGGGAGGTCGAGGGTGGGCCCGATCAGCCCGAGCGGCACGGCAGGGTCGAGCACGACGAGTTCGGCACCGAACTCCTTCGCCATGTCGTTGACGCGCTTGGTCATGATCGGGTGCGGCAACAGCACCGGCTCGGGCACCCGGTCGACGCGGAACGCCTGCTCGGCATCGAACTCGGCGGCGCCGTCGTACGGGCTGGTGAGCACGGCGAACTGCTCGGGCGGCAGCCGACGCCACCACTCCCACAGGAGGGACTGGATGCCGCCGATCTTGGGTGGGAAGTCGTTGGTGACGAGGAGGTGCTTCACGGTCGTTCGCTGGATTGCAGGCCGAGCCGCCCGGCCGCCCAGTCGGCGTGCTCGCGCAGCAGCTCGCTGTCGTGGGCACGGTAGTGGTCGAGCACGCGGCGGGTGCGTTCATCGGCGGCATCGCCGACGTTGCCGAGTACGACGAGGGCGTTGCGTCGCCACCAGATGGGGTCGCGGCCGGCGAGGTACCAACGACCGAAGTGGGCGACCAGGTCGTCGTCGGACATCTCGAGCACGTCGAGCATGTCGACCCAGGCCTGCACCCCGCCGTCGGGTGGGTGCTGGCCACGGGGGTGCCGCGCCAGTTCGACGATGTCGACCTCGTGGCGGCCTCCCAGGCGCACCGTGGGCGGACACACCTCCTGGCAGTCGTCGCACCCGTAGAAGCGATCGCCGAGCGCTTCGCGATACTCGTGCGGGAACGTGCCCGGCTGTTGCACCAGCCAGGCGAGACACCGATTGGCGTCGACCACCCCGGGGGCGACGATCGCCCCGGTGGGGCACCCGTCGAGGCACCGGCGGCAGCTACCGCAGCCGTCCTTGACCGGCTCGTTCGGCTCGTAGTGGGCAGTGGTGATGATCGAACCGAGCACGAAGAAACTGCCGGCGCCGGGGAGGAGCAGGTTGGCGTTCTTGCCGAACCAGCCGAGACCGCCGCGGTAGGCGACTTCGCGGTCGACGATCGAGTTGTCGTCGGTGAACGCCGTGGCCCGGTGGCCGGAACGGCGGATGCGACGGGCGATCTCCTGCAGGCTCGTGCGCAATGGGCCGTAGTGGTCGACCCAGGCGTAGCGGCCGACTCGCCCCTGGACGCCGGGAGGGCGTTCCGGTTCGTGCTCGGCCAGGTACGGCTTGGCGAACACGAGCACCGAGCGGGCGCCTTCGACCGCTCGGGACGGGTCGGTGGATCGGTCGGGATTGCGGTACGTGAACTCCATGCCGGCGTGGAGACCGGCCTCCTTGCGTTCGACGAGCGCGATGCGGGCACGCTCGAGCACATCGGCCGGTGCGACACCGACGTGGTGGATGTCGTGCTCGGACGCGAGCGCGACCAGTTCGTCCCAGGTCGGGAGCGGCTCGGTGCGTCGCATGCGACCAGCGTACGAGCAGCCTCGCCGGGTCAGCTGGCGACGTCGTACCGCAGGTCGGGCACCAGCCCGGCCTTGCCGAGCAGGCGCACGACTCGCACCTGATCGAGGTCGAGCACGAGCGGCGTCTGCTCGACCTGTTCGTCGTCTCGTAGGAGGAAGCTGACGACGCAGTCGTCGCACGCCGAGGTGCTCTGCATCCGGCAGTCGTCGCAGCTGATGGTGATGCCCCAACCGTTCTTGTTCATGCACCCCATCCTGACGAAGGGCTGTCACACAGTTTCCGAGCCGCCCACCGTTCCCGGGTCAGGTGTCGGAGGTGACGAACGAACTCGGCCCGCCACTCCGGGTCAGGTGTCGGAGGTGACGGCGAACTCGGCCCGCCACTCCGGGTCAGGTGTCGGAGGTGGCGAACGAACTCGGCCCGCCACTCCGGGTCAGGTGTCGGAGGTGACGGCGAGGAACGAGCCGTTACCGGCAGATCACCTGACCCGGGACGGGTGCGCGACCGGACTCATCGTTCAGTGCTTGGTCGCGCGAAGGACGATGTCGTCGTGGTGGTGGGTGTTGTGGCCGGCGGGGCGGTTGCGGACACCGTGTTCGACGATCGTCCAGGTAGCGGTGTCGAGCCGGGCGGCGATGTCGTCGACCTGGACGTACGCCCGCTGGTCGAACGCAGGCGTGTGGCCGTGGTGGACGTGGCCGTCGAAGGAGTGCCCGACCACCAGCAGCGTCCCGCCGGGCGACACGGCGTCGAGCATCGCCTCGATCGCCTCGCCCTCCGGCGTGCGGGGAATGGCCGGGTAGAAGAGCGACACGAGATCGAACGATCCGGGCTCGAACCCGGCCGACGGCAGGTCGGCACACACCGTCTCGACCGACACACCCCGCGAGGCCGCGGCGGCCGACGCCCGCTCCAGGGCCGGCGCTGCGACGTCGAGCGCGACGACCTTCCACCCCTGCTCGGCCAGCCAGACCGAATCGGCGCCCTCACCACACCCGACGTCGAGCACCCGACCGGGCTCCATCGCGTCGACCTCCACGACCAGCGTCCCGTTCGGGTTCCCGCTCCACACCTGGTCGGCGGAGCCGTACCGGAGGTCCCACTCGTTCGGCGACGCCGCAGCGTCGGCCAGGTCGTCGTGCACCAACTCGGCGTTGATGACGGCGCCGGCCATGCTGCCCGCTGCCGCCGCCGGCAGCACCTGCAACATCGGGTTGGCGACGTTGCCGGCGGCGTACACGCCGCGCACCGCGGTCGCGCCCATGTCGCCGACCTCGATCGACGTCGCGATGCCGGACGGGTGGACGACCGGTTCGATGCCGAGCGGGGCGAGCATGTCGGCTCGGGCCCGGATGAAGGTGGCGACGGCAACCGCGTCGGCGTCGACGATCTGGCCGCTGCGGAGCTCCAGGCCCGTCATTCGACCGCCCGATGCCACGACCCGCATCGCCGGCTCGGCGACCACCTCGACACCGTGCTGCGACAGGTCGACCAGGGCTGCGAGCCCCTGCTCCCCCACCGCCTCGGGGTCGTGCACGACGACCGTGACGTCGTCGCTCAGCTGGCGGAACAGGCCGGCCTGGTGTGCCGCCATCGGATTGGAGGCGACGACCACGATCCGCTGGTCGCGCACTTCCCACCCGTGGCAGTACGGGCAGTGGATCACCTGGTCGCCCCAGTGGTCGGCGAGTCCGTCGATGGCGGGCAGCTCGTCGGTCGCTCCGGTGGCCACGAGCACCTTGCGTGCGCGCACGACACCGTCGGCGAGGCGGGCGACGAAGCGGTCGCCGTCGCGCTCGACCGTGTCGACCTGTCCCTCGAGGATTTCGACGCCGTAGCTGCGCACCTCTTCCCGCCCGGCGGCGACGAGTTCACTCGGCGACTTGCCCTCGTAGCCGAGGTAGCCGTGCATGTGGGCCGCCGGCGCATTGCGCGGCTCGCCGCCGTCGACGACGATCACCGACCGTCGTGACCGGGCGAGCATCAACGCTCCGGCCAGACCTGCGGCCGAGCCGCCGATCACCGCCACGTCGCACCAGCGCTGGAATCCGTTCGAATCGCTCATGTCGGAAACGGTAGAGGGCTTTTCAGTTTTCGCCGAACGACTTGCGGAATTCGCAAGGTTCGCCCGCAGACTGGATGCGTGAGCGACCTCGCCGACATCGAACAACTCGTACGCACCCGCGTTCGTAGCCTCCGGTCCACCTTCGGTTGGTCGCTCGACGATCTGGCCGAGCGAAGCAACCTGAGTGCGTCGACCATCAGCCGGATCGAGAACGGCAAGCGCTCGATCAGCCTCGACGTGCTCGTCGCCCTCGCCGGGGCACTGCAGGTCGACATGGACGCGCTGCTCGACGTGCGACGCGACGACGACGTGGTCATCCGACCGGTCCCGACCACGCAGCCGCACCGCACCACCTGGCTGCTGAGCCGACCGACCGGCAACACCTTCGCCATGAAGATGCGCCTCGAACCGGTGGCCCGGCGGAGCGAACCCCGCGTGCATCCCGGCCACGACTGGTTCTTCGTGCTCGAGGGTCGAGTCATGCTCGTGCTCGGTGATCGCGAGATCGTCGTCGAGACCGGCGAAGCAGCCGAGTTCGGCACGATGACACCGCACGCCTTCTGGGCGATCGACGAACCGGCCGAGGTCATCATGGTGTTCGACCGCGACGGGCAGCGCGCCCACGTCCACACCGATCACGACTGATCGACCGTGCGAGACTGGCCCGATGAGCGACCGTGAGTTCGACCTGATCGTGTTCGGTGCGACGAGTTTCGTCGGCCAGATCCTGACGAAGCACCTGGCCGAACGCGGCTCGGCGGTCAGCTGGGCGATCGCCGGTCGCAACGCCGACAAGCTGGCGTCGGTCGCCGACGAGGCCGGTGTCGACGTCCCTCAGATCGTGGCCGACGCCGCGGATGCCGATGCGATGCGGTCCCTCGCCGAGCGGACGAAGGTCGTCGCCTCCACCGTCGGCCCGTACGCCCTGTACGGCTCACCCCTGGTCGAGGCGGTCGCGGCCGTCGGCACCGACTACTGCGACCTCACCGGCGAACCGCAGTGGATGCGCCGCATGATCGACGAGCACCACGACGCCGCCGTCGCATCGGGCGCCCGGGTCGTGCACGCGTGCGGCTTCGATTCCATCCCGAGCGACCTCGGTGTGTGGTTCACCCAGCAACGCGCCCAGGAACAGTTCGGCGAACCGTGCACGTCGATCGCACTACGCGTGAAGGCGATGAAGGGCGGAGCGAGCGGTGGCACGATCGCCAGCGGACTGAACCTGATCGAGGAGGCCCGTGGCGACGCCGAGCTCCGCACCCTGCTCGCCGACCCGTACGCACTCGCACCCGCCGACCTCCGCAACGGCCCTCGTCAGCCGAACGTCGGGCGACCGCAGCGCGACGAGGCTTCCGGCCAGTGGGTCGCACCGTTCATCATGGCGGCCACCAACACCCGAGTCGTGCAGCGCAGCCACGCGCTGCTGGGCCGGCCGTGGGGACCCGACTTCCTCTACGACGAGGCGATGATGGTCGGCGGCGGGGTCGGGGGCGCCGTCAAGGCGTCGATGGTCGCCGGCGGGATGGGCGCGTTCGCCGGGATGGCGGCCTTCGGCCCGACCCGGTCCCTGCTCCGCAAGGTCGTCCCCGAGCCCGGCGAAGGCCCGTCGCCCGAGGCGCAGGAGGCCGGCTTCTTCGATCTGCGCCTCTACGGCCGCACCGCGGGAGGCGACGAGATCGTCACGAAGGTCACGGGCGACCGCGATCCCGGCTACGGCTCGACCGCCAAGATGCTGGCCGAGTCGGCGCTGGCGTTCCTCGACCTGTCGCACACCGACGTCGGCGGCGGCTTCTGGACGCCCGCGACGGCGTTCGGTGACCTCCTCATCGAGCGCCTCGAGGCCGAAGCCGGCCTCACGTTCGACGTCGTCTGACGACGCCGGCCTGCGCCGAGCCCGGGATCAGTGCTCGTCGCGGAGCGCAGCGCGCAGCTGGTCGATCGTGTACGCCGGCAGCGTCGAGTGGACGAGTTCGGCACCGGCGAATCGGTGCAGCTCCTCTTCGAGTGCCCGCACGTCGAGGTCTTCGGCGAGCAGCACCACCGTGGTGGTGCCGTCGGCGACGGCGGCACGGAACCAGTCGACCCATTCGTCGGGCACGCCGAGGTCGACCACCTTGGCGGCGACGGCACCGGCACCCGCACCGACGCCGAGCCCGGCGACCCAACCGACCGGTCCGCCGATCAGCAGACCGAGCAGCCCCGACCAGACGGCGCCGGAGAAGGCGGTGCGACCGGGCTGCAGGTCCATCGTCTCGCGCACCTTCACGTCGCCCCTGTCGTCCTTCGTGACGATCACGGCGTCGCGCAGCTTCAACGACTGCTTGCTCGCGAGCCGCGCCATGGCGGTGAGGAATTCCTGGGCACGGAACGCGTCGCGGAAGGAGATGCCGACCAGCGCCTGATCGGTCTCGATCTCGTCGATCGGGGTCGTGATCGGCGCCGTCTCGGGCGGATCGGAGGGCGGGTCCCAGCCGGAAGAGCTCATCGACGTCATGGTACGACGATTCCCCGCGCCGCCCTCCGTCGAACCCCGATCGACCGCCACCGTCTCAGGGTGGACCCAGTTACACTGCCCGGCGGCGCTGCGAGCGCCGACGGGATGTGGCGCAGCCTGGCTAGCGCACCTGCTTTGGGAGCAGGGGGTCGCGGGTTCGAATCCCGCCATCCCGACCAGCACGACCTGACGGTTCGCGTCGAGCGCTCGTCACGGATCGATGCCGACCGTGACCTGGATCACGGCGTCGACCTCCTCCGGTGCCAGGTCTGTGTCGAGGGTGGGGGTCCCGTCTCTGTCGATCTCGTAGAGAAACCACTGCACTCCCGACTCCGTCGGAGCCCTCAAGATCGGTGCTCCCTCGACCGGCACCGCTCCGCCACCGGGTTCGGCGCGGCGTATGAGTCGGAGCGACTCGCCCTGGGGAACTCGTCCACGAATGCTGGCGAGCCCGTTCCCGGCGGCGAACCAGCCCAGCGTTGTCGACCCCGCCAGGCTGTAGGCCTCTCCGTCGGTCACTCCCGACACCAGCACCGCCACGTCGGCGTACTCGACGCCATCGACTGGGCCGTCCGACGTCGCCGGAACCTGGTCGGCGTCGACGGACGACGCCGACGAATCTGCGCCGAACAACTCCACCATCATCGGCCCGTCGGCGGCACCCTTGCTGGCTGCATTCAGCTCGCTCGCCAGCTGAGCCAGCGCAGGAATCCGACCCGCTGCCGCCACATCGCTGGCACGGGCGAAGGCGTCTTCGGCACCCGGCAGCCCGAGTCCCGGCACCGGCTTGCCATCTTCATCGAACGCCAGATACGTCATGAGACCGCCGTCCGATTCCGGGGCCAACCAGAACTCGTACCGCGTTCCTACGGTGAACACCCCGACCGGAGCGAGGACCTCGAGGCTTCCGTCGCCGGCGGCAGCTTCCTTCGCCATCCGGTCGACCGACTCAGCTCGCTCCGAGCCGCCGACACTCTCGACGTGAGCGACGTCCGCCAGCACGACGACCGGCAAACCGAGCGGGGTCGTCCACTCGTCGGGCGACTCCGAGCGTCCCGCGTACTCCAGGCCGCCGAGCTCGTCCAGTGTGGCGGTCGGTCCTTCCAGAGCCTCGACGGTGGCGTCGACCACCGAGCCCACTCCCAGCAGCGGCTCGAACGGGCCCAAGCCACTGCTGTCGGCAATCCCCTCCTGGGCCGTCGCCGTGGGACCGGTCTCGTCGCTGTCCGAACACGCTGCGCACAGTGCGAATGGAACCGCCATCGCGATCATCGTTGCGACGGCTCGTCGGGAAGCGATATGTACCAAATCCAGCGTGACCACTCGGACGTCAACCTGGCACAGAAGTGAGGCCACGTCAATCTCGACCAGGAGGCCCGAAGTCATCGGCAGCGCTCCGGCTCGTCATCTTCGCTCAGCCGTTGCACCGCCCACCATCGAGTCGGCTCGACGAGATCCGAACCCGGCGACCCGTGAAGCATCCCGCAGTGACGCGATCGCTCGATCCTCAGAGGTTCCTCAGGGGTCCCCCAAGCATTCGTTGCGTCGGCAATCGATGATGAGGGACGAACCCAGCATCCCTCGACTGCCCGGAGCCCATCATGTTCTTCTCTCCAACATCCTTGCGACGCGCCCGGCGGGCGACCTGCTCGCTGATCGGCTCCATTGTCGCCCTCACGGCGGGGTTCGTGCTCGACACGTCGAGCGTCAGTGCCGCCTCGTTCGTCGTCACGAATCTCGACGTCAGCGGTGAGGGCAGCCTTGCCGACCGGATCGCAGACGCGAACACGGCAGCCGGGCCGGACGTCATCACCTTCGCCCCGGGGCTGAACGGCACCATCGACATGGCGGCAACCCCGGTGATCACCGACAACCTCACGATCGTCGGGCCGGGCGTGGCGCAGTTGGCACTGACCCATCCCGACGACGCCGTCGTCCGCGTCGCCGGAGCGGCCGACTTCGAGCTGTCCGGCGTGACCGTTGCGGGCTCGACCAGCCACGGCATCAGGGTCGACGGTGGCGGCGACGTCACGATCAGCCAGGTGACGGTCTCGGGGAGCGGCGACGAGTCCGGCGAGCACGGCGTCAACATCGTGGGGGCCGGCGCCGTCACGCTGACCGACGTCACGGCGCTCGAGTCCGCGAGCGACGGGATCTTCATCCAGAACGTCGGCGAGGTTCGCCTCGAGCGTCTCGCGTCGAACGACAACGGCAGCGACGGTGTCGTGGTCGACGGTGCCGCCGCTGTGACGGTCGCCGACGTCAGTGCGTCATCGAACCGCGATGATCATCTCGACGTCGACGACGTGGACGGCGGACTCACCGTGACGGACCTGGACTTCACCGAAACGGGCGCAGGCAACGGTGTCGACATCAACGAGGTCACCGGCGACGTGACCGTGAGCGGTGTCACCACGACCGCCCAGGACGACGAAGGCATCGAGATCACCATCGTGGGCGGCGACGTGTCCATCAGCGACGTCACAGTCGAGGACACCGACGACGAAGCGATCCGCCTCGGGACGATCAGCGGGAGCGTCGACATCCGCCGCGTCAGCGCGACCCGCAGCCAGGCAGAAGGGATCGAGCTCGACGGGATCGTCGGTGCGGTCACCGTCGCCGAGGTGGACGTCCGAGAGAGCGCCGACAACGGCATCGACATCGCCACGGCCGGTGGGGTCGTCATCGTCGAGTCGTTCGTCGCCGGCAGCGGCGAGGAGGGCGACACGCTCGACCGTGACGGCGTCGGCATCGTCCTGTCCGACTTCGGCGAGGGCCTGATCAACCGGTCGACGGTCATCGGCTCGGAGACGCACGCCGTGTTCGCCGAGACCGCAAGCTCGCTCCGGATCGTGAACTCGACGGCAACGCAGAACGCGTCGACCTCGGGCAGGCCGACATTCGGGGTGTTCGGCATCGAGTCGGTGGAGATCGATCACAGCACCGTGACGCAGAACGGTTCCGACACCGCACCGCTGGCCGAGTTCGTCGACACCAACACGATCGTCAGCGACTCGATCGTCACCGACAATGCATCGGCCGACAACCCGTTCCTGCTCCAGGACTCCTCGATCGCGACCTTCCACTCGGTGTTGCCGGTCGACAACCCCGACGCCGACATCAACGGCAACATCGCCGCCGACGACCCACGACTCTCGCCGCTCGGCGACTTCGGTGGGACGACACCGACGATGCGCCCGCTGGCGGGCTCGCCCGCGATCGATGCGGGTGATCCGGCGTTCGCCGCTCCCCCCGAGGTGGACCAGCGCGGCGTCGCCCGGGTCGCAGGCGGCCGCCTCGATGCCGGTGCCGTGGAGTTCGATGCCGGCGTCGTGTCGATCGCCCCTGCGACGATGACGATCGCCGAGGGCAGCACCGCTGCCGTCGAGGTCACCCGCGTCGGCGTCGCCGACGGCCCGGCCACGGTCGACGTGACCACGACGGCCGGTACGGCGGGTTCGACCGACTTCGTCGCCGTCGACACGACCCTCTCGTGGATCGACGGCGAGACCGGCCCCAAGACGGTCGACATCAGCGCCATCGCGGATGACGTCGTCGAGGCCGACGAGACGTTCACGGTCTCCCTGTCGAACCCGTCCGGTGTGAACGTCGGGACTGCGACGACCACGACCGTCACCATCGCCGACGGCAACGAGGCCGCTGCGATCGTGCCGGTCGTTCCGGCACGGTTCCTCGACACGCGAGATCAACCCACCTTCGACGGACAGTTCTCGGGCGTCGGGTCGCCCGGCGCCGGCAACATCGTCCGGATCGACGTGGCCGGTCGCGGCAGCATCCCCGGTGACGCCGTCGGCGTCGTCGCCAACCTGACGGCGATCCGACCCGCCGCCCCCGGTCACGCCACGATGTTCGGCTGCACCGACGATGTCCCGACGGCGTCGCACGCCAACTACGTACCCGGCGACGTCGTCGCCAACAACGCCATCATCCCGCTGAGCGACGACGGCGAGCTGTGCATCTTCGCCCTCGCCGACGCCCACTTCGCGCTCGACGTCAACGGCTACGTGCCCGCCGGGTCGCCCCTCGGCCTGCTCGATCCCGTGCGCTACCTCGACACCCGTTCGCAGCCCACGTTCGACGGCACGTCGTCCGGGCAGGGCCGGCTCGGCGCCGGCGCCGTCGTCGAGGTCCCGATCGCCGGACGCGGCAACATCCCCACCGACGCAACCGCGGCGATCGTCAACGTCACCCTGATCGGGGCCGACGGCCCCGGGCATGTCACGTTGTTCCCGTGCGGCACGCTCCCCGAGGCGTCGACGCTGAACTACGTCGCCGGGGACGTGATCCCGAACGGTGCACTCGTCGAACTGTCCGACGACGGCTCGCTGTGCGTCTTCACACTCGAGGCCGCCCACCTCGCACTCGACGTCGCCGGGTTCGTCCCCGCCGGTACCACCACCGTCGACACTGCTCGGCCGGCGCGTTTCCTCGAGACCCGGCCGAACCGGCCGACGGTCGACGGCGTCTCGAGCGGCGGTGGACCGATCGGGGCAGGCCAGCTCGTCGAGGTGCAGGTCGCAGGCCGCGGTGGCGTCCCCGCCGACGCAACCGCTGCGATCCTCAACGTCACCATCGTCCGGCCAGACCGAGTCGCCGGGCATGTCACGGTCTACCCCTGCGCCGAGGTGCCCACGACCAGCAACCTGAACCACACCCGAGCCGGCATCGTCCGAGCCAACAACACCATCACCAAGCTGTCCGACGACGGAACCGTCTGCCTGTACACGGTCGCACGAGCCGACTTCGTCATCGATGTGAACGGATGGCTGACCGGGGGTTGAGCGACGAGTGACGAGTGAGGACGGCTGTTCCGTTGACCGGGTCGGTCGTCCTCACTCCCCCTCGGCGAGGAAGTCGTCGATGAAGCGCAGGAACTCCGGCCAGGCCGGCTCGTCGGCACTGAGCAGGTGGTTGCTGCTGTCGAGCAGCGCCAACCGACTGTCCGGGATGAGGGCCGCGAGCTCCTTGGCCTGCGACGCCGGCACGCGGACGTCGTCCCGAGCGTGGAGCACCAGGGTCGGGCACGACACGGATCCGGCGATGTCGGAGACATCGATCCGGGCGAATGCCTCGAGGAAGCGAACCGCGTTCTCCGGCGACGTGGTCCGACGCTGGAAGTCGGTGAAGTCGGCCCAGTCGTCCGACGTGCCGTCCGGCAGGAACTGGGTCGCGAACACGCGGAGAAAGCTCGGATCCTGTCGAGCCCAGCCGACCCGGGCGAGGTCGAGATCGAGGGCAGCCTCGGCGCGCTCGTGGTCGTTCGAGGCACGCACCTGACGTCCACGGGCGTAGGAACCGGCCAAGATCAAGCGGCTCACCCGCTCGGGATGCCGGACGGCGTAGGCGATCGCAACGGCGCCACCCTGGGAAACACCCAGCAGTGGAAACCGGTCGAGGCCGACTGCGTCGACGACGGTTTCGAGATCGTCGACCCAGTCGTCGAACGTGAAGCTCGGAACGTCCCAGTCGGACATCCCGCAGCCCCGTTCGTCGTAGCGGATCAGACGTCGGTCGCGGGCCAGGCCGTGCAGCCAGTGCGACCACACCGGCGACGACCACTCCAGGTCGACGTGCGTCATCCAGTTCGCCGCCTTCAGGAGCGGCGGTCCGTCGCCCACGGTCGCATACGCGATCCGGGCACCGTCGGCAGCGGTGCAGTAGCGGATCGACTGGCTCGCACCTGCGGCGTCGACCCGTTCGACGGTCGTCTGACGGACTCCCCCGTCGACCCGTGCCTCGACCGCCGCGACGAACCGGTACCCACGACGCTGGATCGTCCGGATGACGCGCTGCTCGGCGCCGGAATCACCCACGGCGATCCGTGCCGTCCGCAACGCCGTCGTGAGCGCCGCCTCGCTGACGTAGGTGTCACCCCAGCACTGGTCGAGGATCTCCTCCTTCGACACGACCCGATCGCGGTGCTCGATGAGGTGCCGGAGCACGTCGAGCGCGCGTGGTTCGACGTGTACGGGCTGACCGTCCCGAAGGAGTTGGAACGACGAGGTGTGGAGCTCACAGTCGTCGAACCGATAGACCTCACCGCCCATCCGGCGACCATACCGGCGGCACAGCTCAGCATCCGTGAACGTGCCGTGAACTGTCACAACGGCGGCCACGACCACCGGACGACGGGGTGACGTCGTCGCTCGGTCGCACGATGCGACGAATCTGTCGCAACGACCAATCCGAAACCTGCTGCGCTTCGAAGCCCCGACATCCCGTGATGTTTGAGATCGGTGGTGTCGGGTAGGCCGCGACACACGGTTTCGACCGTTCCGGGGTCGGGGAGCCACTCGGCTTTCTGCCCACGATTCCCTACCACAGAGGAGATTCAGTATGTTGCGACGAGCCTTCGGGTCCGACGAACAACGGCGAGGCGGTGATCACCGAGCCGGTCGGCGAGGAAGACGAAGTCGCTTGGCTGCAGTCGCTGCAGCCGGTCTGGGGTTGGCCGTCGCTGCGCCGGCCGCTGCGTTCCACAACGGGGGCGCTTCACCCGGGAGCCAGCTGAACGAGACCGGCGCGTCGTTCGAGTCGTCGATCACCGTCGACGGCAACGACGTCACCGTCTCGGTCGAGGCCACCGGCGTCTCGCCGGGTCTGGCACATGCCCAGCACATCCACGTCCCTGACACCGGCTCCGCCGTGTGCCCGTCCCCGGCTGACGACGCCGACAACGATGGCGTCGTGACGACGGTCGAGGGCATCCCCTCGTACGGCAGCGTTCGCGTGGCACTGACCACGACCGGCGACGCGACCGCATCGTCGGCCCTGGCGCTCGATCGATTCCCGGTCGCCGACGCCGACGGCGCATACAGCTACACCCGCACGATCACCGTCGATCCCGAGATTGCCGAGCGAGTCGCGGCCGGCGCCATCGTGGTGCACGGAGAGGACTTCGACGACAGCGGGGCCTACGACGGCGACGCCCCGAGCTCGCTCGATCCGAGCGTGCCGCTCGAGGCCACCGTGCCTGTTGCGTGCGGCGAGATCGTCGCCCAGCAGTACGAGGCCGGTCTCGTCACCAGCGAGCTCAACTCCTCGGGCGTGACCCTCGACGGGATGGTGCAGCTCGACGGCAACAACGTGACCGTCACGCTGCAGGTCGACGGCGTCGATGCAGATCTTCCCCACGCTCAACACGTTCACATCCCGCTCGGCACGCAAGGCGTGTGCCCGACCCAGAGCGATGATCCCGACGACACCGATGGCGTGCTGACGACGCTCGAGGGTGCGCCCTTGTACGGCGGGGTTCAGCTCTCGCTCACCACGAGCGGCGACACATCACCCGCCTCGGCGCTGGCGATCGATCGGATGCCGGTGACCGATGACGGTTCGTACACCTACGTGCGCACGATCGAGACCACCGACGAGATCGTCGACCAGATCACCAACGGCGTCGTGGTCGTGCACGGCATCGATCAGGACGACAGCGGTTCGTACGACGGCGTGCCGAGCACGCTCGACGGATCGGTCCCACAGGAGGCGACCCTGCCGGTCGCTTGTGGTGAGATCACCGCGACGTCGTTCATCGCCTCGGCGACGGGCATGTCCCTCAACGACTCCGGCGCCTGGTTCGATGCCGACGTCTATCTGGAGGGCAACGAGGTGACGGTCAACATCAATGCTTATGGCGTGGCCCCGGGCCTTCCCCATGCACAGCACCTCCACATCCCCATCGGTCCACCGGCCATGACGGCGGTGTGCCCGACGATCGACGACGACGACAATTCGGACGGCATCGTCGACACCGTCGAAGGCATCCCGAGCTACGGCTCGGTGCAGGTCTCACTCACGACGACCGGCGACACCACGCCGGCATCGGCATTGGCCGTCGACCGCTTCCCGGTCGGTGGCGATGACGGTGAATACACCTACACCCGCACGTTCACGGTGTCCGACGAGGTCGCCGAGAACATCGTCAACGCCGCCGTCGTCCTGCACGGCGTCGACTTCGACGGGAGCGGAGCGTACGACGGTGACGCCGTCAGTTCGCTCGACCCGGACCTGCCGCTCGAGGCCACCGTGCCCGCCGCGTGTGGACCGGTGTCGCTCGACAACGCCTACACGGCGCTCAACCCGACCCGACTGCTCGACACTCGTGACGGCACCGGTGCCGATCAGGCACCGGTCGGTGCCGAAGAGACGATCGACATCAAGGTCACCGGTGAAGGCGGCGTTCCGTCGGTCGGCGTCGACGCCGTCGTGTTGAACGTCACCGCCACCCAGGCGACCGAGCCCACGTTCGTGACTGCCTGGCCGACCGGTGCGGAGCAGCCCTTCACGAGCAACCTCAACCCGGTTCCGGGCATCGACCTGCCGAATCTCGTGATCGTGCAGGTCGGAAGCAGCGGCGAGGTGTCGCTGTACAACGAGTACGGACAGGTCGAACTGGTCGCCGACGTCATGGGGTACTTCCCGGCCGGCTCCCAGATGACCGCCGTGCAGCCCGCGCGTGTTCTCGACACTCGCGACGGTACCGGTGCGCCGGACGAGGCGATCGGTCCAGGTGAGACCCTGGAGTTCGACGTCACCGGTGTCGGGGGCATCCCCGCCGACGGTGTCGATTCCGTGGTGGTCAATCTGACGCCTGCGACGGCGACCGAGGCGAGCCACATCACTGCGTGGCCCGGCGACGGCGATCGTCCGACGGCCAGCGCCGTGAACGTTCGACCGGACTTCATCCAGTCGAACCTGGCAGTCGTCAAGGTCGGAGACGACGGCAACATCTCCCTGTACAACCTGCAGGGCGAGACCGACATGGTCGCCGACGTGTTCGGCTACTTCCCCGAGGACACCGACTTCACCGGCCTCACCCCCGGCCGCGTCCTCGACACCCGAGAAGGGATCGGTGCCCCCGAGGGCACGGTCGGTCCTGGTGAGGTGCTGACCCTCGACGTCACCGGCGTCGAAGGAGTGCCCGAGGACGGCGTCGGCTCGGTGGTGCTCAACATCACCGGCAACCGGCCGACGATGCCGAGCCACGTCACCGTGTGGCCCGGCGGGTCCGATCGACCGCTGGCGAGCATCCTCAACCTGCTGCCCGGCGCCGACACGCCGAACTTGGCCATCGTCAAGGTCGGTCCTGACGGAACCGTGAACCTCTACAACTTCCAAGGCGACACCCACCTCGTCGCCGACGTCATGGGCTACTTCCCACGCTGACCTCATCGTCGGCGTTCACGGAGCCCCGAAGCGGGGCGGACGTGAACACCGACGCTGGTCGGCCGCGTAAGCCCACGACACACGACGCCCCGCCTGGTTCCAGGCGGGGCGTCGTCGGGTTCAGGCCCCGATGCGGTCGAGTTCCAGGGTGGCGATGAGCGCTTCGACGCAGGTGCGGATGTCGTCCCGGATCTCGCGCACCTCGTCGATCGACTGGCTCGACGGGCTGGGCAGATCCCAGTCCTCGTAGCGCTTGCCCGGGTAGATCGGGCAGGCGTCGCCGCAGCCCATCGACACGATGACATCGGCGGCCCGGGCGATCTCGTCGGTCCAGGGCTGGGGCAGGTACGACCCGATGTCGATCCCGACCTCGGCCATGGCGTCGACGACAGCAGGATTGAGTTCGACACCCGGATCGGTGCCGCCGGAGAACACGTCGACCCGATCGCCGACGAGGTGCCGCAGCCAGCCGGCGCCCATCTGGGATCGGCCGGCGTTGTGCACGCACAGGAACAGCACCGCCGGCTTGCCGAGCGTGCCGACCTCGAGACGAGCCAAGGCTCGCAGCCGGTCGCGCGTGAGCCGCTCGATGAGCAGTGGCAACCACATGGCGAACTTCGCCTTCGACTGCAGGAGCTCCTGCGAGTTCAGCATGTAGCGCTCGATCGTCTCGGCGTTGAAGGTGCCGTCGAACTCGCCGCGCAAGCGCTCGGCGGCTTGTCGGATGAGCATGATCTGTTCGGTCGTCAGCTCGAGGGGCGCCCGCTCGCTGTCGGGTGCTGGGTCATGGGTGGACATCGGTGACTCCTGTTCGTCGATGTTCAGGTGGCGACCGCACCGATGCGGTCGTCGAGTTGGGCGACCACGTCGTCGAACGCGGCGTCGGTGCCGCTGTCGACCGGGTCGGGCAATGACCAGTGCCACCAGTCGGCACCGGGTACGAGTTCTTCGTGGGCTCGGTCGCACACGGTCACGATGCGATCGGCGGTATCGGTCGGGGTGAGGAGGCGAGGCACGGCTGCGCTCAGGTCGAGCCCGACGCGCCGTCCTGCGGCGACGGCGCCCGGGTGCACCCGTTCGGCGGGATGCGTCCCGGCCGACGATGCTGCCTCTCCGGTGCGGGCGGTCCACATCGCCGCAGCGAGCTGCGAGCGAGCCGAGTTGTGGCTGCAGACGAACAAGACGGTTCCGGCCGACCGTGCGGTCGCGATGCCCAGTTCGGCGACCGGTTCGCGCACGAGGCGCACGTAGCGACGTCGCCGGTCACCCGACGACACGAAGCGCTCGATCAACCCGACGTTGGCGAGCACGTCGAGATGGTGCGCCAGCAGGTTGGTCGGGAGCGAGAACTGCTCGGCGAGTTCTTTGGGCGACCGGTCGGTCGTGGCGAGCTCGTCGACGATGGCCAACCGCACCGGTTCACCCAGTGCGGCGTACAACGCCGCCCGCTGTTCGAGAGGCTCCATATCATCATGCAATCACTCAATCTGAATTGAGTCAATATGGATAGAAAAGAATTCATCTTTCCGTGCGCGGGAACGCCTCACTGGGGCCGGGGCGTGGTGCTCGCAGCGGCGTGCCGCGTCAGGACACTTTGCCGGGCTCGGTCGCCGGGCGAGCCTTCGACTGCCACGGCCAGCGGCCTTCGAGTTCGACCACCAGCGACCAAGCAAGGAAGGTTCTCACGAGGACGAGCACGCCGAGCGCGCTCACGTTCTCGAGCGTCGGCTCGAGTGTCACCGTGCGGATGACGTCGGCAGCGATCAGCAGGTCGAGCCCGAGCAGCAATGCCCTGCCGATGTGCTGCTTCACGACCTCGACGGCTGCGGTCGCGCCCGAGCGGAACATCGTCCGGGTGCCTTGCACGAAGGCGACCACCACGGCGACCGCGATGACCGCGATGGCGACCGCTTCGATCCACTCCGAGACGTCTTCGGCGATCGCCCAATCACCGATCGTGAGCGCGAGCAGTGGTGGTCCCGTCATCGATCGGCCATCGTAGATCGTGAGGTGTGGCTCAGCGGACGACGACGAGGCGGTGCGAGTCGCTCCAGTCGACCGAGGCCGACAGTGGCGGGGCGAGCACGAGTTCGCCGGTCGAGCCGTCGCGCCAGCCGATCGCGAGCATGCCGTGTTCGCAGGCCCGATCGACGACGGCTCCCATCGTGACCGTGCCCGCCAAGCCGAGCGCTCCCCCGTCGACGATCACGAGATCGGGACGTGTCCGGTCGTAGAGCGAGAGCAACACGTCACGGCGCAGCGGCTCGATCGCGAGCTGGACGACGAACTTGCTGGCCAGCGCGTCGCTGATGACGAAGTCGTCGGTGCCGGTGAGGCTCGCTAGTTCGGCGCTGTCGGGGTCGAGCAACTCGACGACGAGACGCGGCCGTGCCGGCAGCGCGGCCAGACGGTGCGCAATACCGCCGGCGGTGAGGAGGGTGTCGGTGTCGACGTCGTTGGCCGACGAGCGTGGGGCTGGTCCGGCTCCCGCCCCGGCGAGTAAAACGACGACCCCGAGCGACCCGTCGCCCAGTCGATCGACCGCCTCGTCCGCCGTGGCGACGACTCGGATTCGGTCGTCGGCGCGTCGGTCGGCGAACCGAGCAGCCTCACTGTCGGCCGGAGCGATGAGGGTCAGCGTCGACGTCGGATCGGCGGTGCTGATCCACTCCGTGAGCATCAGAGCGCCGACCCGACTCCATCCGGCCACGACCACGTGGGCGGTGTCGCCGATCGTGTCGACAGCCGGATCGTGCCCGCTCCACGGCGATACCGGTCGGTCGCTCCGTCCGAGGTCGTCGTCCGCGCCGACCGACACGAGGCGGTCGTCGTCGCCCAGCGTCGCGTCGAACGACGGTGTCAGCTCGATCGCCCCGTCGGCGGCGATGCGACCGAGCGGACGTGACGTCTGCAGCCCGGCGACGAGCGACCCGAACGTGAGGCCGGCCGCTGCGCCGGGTGCGCTGATCCGGATCCCGACCTTCGGGGCGTCGATCAACTCGTCGACGACGGCGATCAGCCCGGGTTGACGGAGCGCGAACGCAGCGATGCGGGCGACGGCATCACGGCTCACGACGGGCTGCACCCGATGGCCGAGCGATTCGACGAGGCGGGTCGCCGTCTCGGCGTCGTCGACCTCGACGACCGTTGTCGCCGGGAGCACTCCCCCGCCCGTCGCCGCCACCGCGAGCGCGGTACGCACGGGCCGCACCGGGTCGGCTGCGTCGCCGAGCACGATCACGGAGCGAGCGACGTCGAGCCGGACGAGTTCGAGATCGCTCGGGCGGGTGGGATCACCCGAGCGGACCACGAGGCGGACGCCCTGCAGGTCGTCGACGATGCCGCGGCGTGCCGCATGGATGTCGGCGGGATCGGCGTCCGCCAGCACGACGATCACGGGCGGCCGGTCGGGCGCAGGGGCGTGGACGAGCTCGCGGATGACGAACGGCAGATGGTCGGCCGACCCGAGCACGACGACGTGGTCGCGCTCGATCACCACCGACCGGCCGCGGCGCATCCGGTCGACTCGGTCTTCGACACCGGCGGCGATCACACCGATCAAGGTGCCGGCGACCAGGATGCCGAAGATGGTGACGGCGAGCGCCAGGATGCGCCGCCCCCATCCGACGTCGCCCACCATCGTGCCGGGATCGATGACCCGCATCAGGGTCTGCCACAGGTCTTCGAGCCACGACGAGTCCTCGTCGCTCGTGTACGAGACCCCGAACACGGCGAGGAGCAACCCGCCGAGCAGGACGGTCAGGAACGTGACGACGCCGAGCCAGAGCAGCACGGCCCACGTGCCGCGCGCCAGCAGGTTGTCGAAGCGGTAGCGGAGTCGTTGCCGGAGACCGGGCGAGCCGTCGTCGCTCACCCGGACACCGTCGATGTGTCACGTCGGCCCATGCGGCTCATCATCCCACCCGGCGACCGGGCGGGCGTCCACGGCCGCACGCCGAGTCACTCGTCGCCGGCAGCCGCGGCGAGCTCTTCGAGGGCCTGCTCGACCTCGGCTTCGGCAGCCGTCACCGCGTCGTTCGCCGCTTCGATCGCGGCTTCCTGCACCAGCTCGGCGTCGACGAGCGCTTCGAGCGCTGCCGCGGCTGCCGTGTCGATGATGATGCCTGCGGCGATCAGGGCACGCACGGCTTCGACTGCCGCTGCCTGCTCGATGGCCTCGGCCTCGGCGACGGCGATCGCCGCGTCGAGCATGGCGGCACCGGCAATCGCGTCGGCGAGCTCGATCGCCGCCTCCGCCTCTGCCGCCGCGGTCACCTCGGCGCCGACCATGAAGGCGGCCTCGGGCGTGAGTAGACCCTGGGTGATCAGGGTGCCGCCGGTGGCCCGCAATGCCGCTTTGAGTTCGGTGGCCCAGGCGTGCTCGAACAGCAAGATGCCGATCGACTCGCCGACCGCGAGCTCGTCCGCCACCCGTTCGATCTCGGCACCGCCGATGCCCATCGGCGAACCGGTCGGCTCGCGGTCGGCGAGCTCGCGGAGGCGGTCGATGATGGCGCCGTACTCGGCGGCCTCGTCGTCGCCGAGATCGCTGATCTCGACGTCGGCGACCGTCTCCTCGTCGAGACGGGTCAGGAAGCGGAGGTCGATCACGCGGATCGTGCCGCGAGCGGCGAGCTCGTCGAGCTCGTCGATCACCTCGCCGGAGAAGTCGGCGTCGGGGCCGAAGCCGACCACGAGCAGGTGCAGGGGTCCGATGTCGTCGAAGGTCATGTCGTCGTTCCTCTCATCGGCCCTGGTGGGCCATCATGTCGATCACGACCGTGATCGCCAGCAACAGCGCGTCGTCCTGCCCGGGGGCGATCTCGACGCCGTAGGTGTCGCGCACCCGGAACCAGCGCCGCGACACCGTGGCGACCGTGGCACCGCCCTGCGAGATCGTGTACTCGTGGTTCACGATGTTGCCCTTGGTCGACATGTCGGCACCGCCGGGCACGTCGATCGTCCAGCGGTCGCGCAGCGGGGTGATCAGTGCGTTGTGCACCTTGGCCGCCGCCGACCCGTCGGCGCGCTCGATCGTCATCGAGTCGCGGATCCGGGCGATCTTCTCCTGGATCTTGTAGAGCTCACGCCCGTCGGGCGTCTCGAACTTGAGCGTCGAGCGGACACGGAGCACCTTGCCGTCGACCTTGAAGGCCCGGTTGCCCTGCTCGTCGGTGATGAAGAAGTCGTCGCCGAGCGCGAACATCCGCTGGCGCATCTGGTAGCGGTTCGCGGCCGGGCCGGCTCCGCCGCGGCGGCGGCCACCGCTCGCGGCACCGACCACGGCGCCGGTCGCTGCGGCTGCGGCGAGGGGTCGGCGAGCGACGGGCGCTGCGGCCCGCCGTCCGATTCGTCGTGGCATGTCTGGTCTCCTTCGGAGGTGTGAATCGAGTCGGGTGAGATCACTGACGGGCGACCGCGATGCGGTAGCGCTCCTCGGGATCGATGAAGTGGTCGTGGTCGTCGACGCCGACGTCGAGTTGCACCCAGTGGAGCTTGCCGTTGAGCTTGCTCGTCGCCGCCGTGTACGAGGGGCTGACGGTGGTACCCGACTCGTAGCCGATGTCGGTGGTCTCGTCGGCGGAGAAGATCATGGGCTGCGTCGCGTCGACCCGTCCGGCGCCGATCTGTTCGCCGTCGCAGTACAGCGTCACGTCGCCGCCCTTGGCCAGGCCGCCACCGTCGTAGGCGAACTCCATGCGCACCTGGTGCTTGCCGGTCGGCAGCACCGAGTCGGATCGGGTCGCGAACAGCTGGATGCCGAGCACGTTGTAGTCGAAGGCCAGCTTGCCCTCGTCGGCGAACACCGCCCAGCCGCCGAACTTGCCGCCCTGTGCGATGACGACGCCGCGCAGGCCGTCGTCGGGCACCTCGAGCTCGGCGGTGATCGAGAACGACTTGTTCTTGATGCTGACGACGCTGTTCTCCGACAGCCGACCCATGCCGGGGAAGAACAGCTGGGTGTTGCCGTGCACGAGTGTCGGACGCCCGGCGAGTTCGGGGTTCACGCGCTCGCCGCTGCGGTCGTCCATCGGGAGCACGTTGTACTTGACGGCTTCGATGAGCCAGAGGCGCTGCAGTTTGTGCAGTAGCTCGGGATGTTCGGCCACCAGGTCGTTGGCCTGGCTGAAGTCGCTGTTGCCGTCGTACAGCTCCCACACGTCGTCGTCGAAGTCGGGCAGCTGACCGCCGACGAGGATCCACGGCGTCTTGTGCTTGGTGACCGCGCTCCAGCCCTTGTGGTAGATGCCGCGGTTGCCGAACATCTCGAAGTACTGCAAGTCGTGACGCTCGTCGGCGTCGGCACCCTTGAAGGCGTAGAGCATGCTCGTGCCCTCGATCGGCGACTGCTGCACACCGTTGACGAACGTCGGCTGCGGCAGGCCGGCGGCTTCGAGCACGGTCGGGGCGACGTCGATCACGTGGGTGAACTGCTCGCGGAGGCCGCCCGGATCGTCGATCCCGTCCGGCCAGTGCACGATCGTGCCGTTGCGGGTGCCACCCCAGTGCGAGGCGACCTGCTTGGTCCACTGGAACGGGGTGTTCATCGCCCACGCCCAGCCGACCGAGAAGTGGTTGTACGAGTCGGGCGACCCGAACTCGTCCATCTTCGACAGCATGAACTCGGGCGTCTCGAGCGCCGCCATGCCGTTGAAGTTGGCCATCTCGTTGAAGGCCCCGTTCATGGTGCCCTCGGCGGAGGCGCCGTTGTCGCCGATGATGTAGTAGATCAGCGTGTTGTCGAGGATGCCGAGGTCGTCGATCGCGTCGATGACGCGGCCGACGTGATGGTCGGTGTGTTCGAGGAATCCGGCGTACACCTCCATCTGACGGGCGAGCACCGGCTTGAGCGCGTCGGGCATCTCGTCCCACGACGAGATCTCGTCGTGACGCTCGGTGAGGTCGGCGTCGGCGGGGATAACGCCCATCTCCTTCTGCTTCGCGAACGTGCGCTCGCGCTGCACGTCCCAGCCGTCGTCGAACTGGCCGGCGTACTTGTCGGCCCACTCCTTGGGCACGTGGTGCGGGGCGTGCGTGGCGCCCGGGGCGAAGTAGGTGAAGAACGGCCGGTTCGGCATCAGCGCCTTCTGCTGACGGATCCACGAGATCGCCTTGTCGGCGAGGTCTTCGGTGAGGTGGTAGCCCTCCTCCTCCGTCGCCGGCGGCTCGATCGGGGTGGTGCCCTCGTACAGCGCCGGGTCGTACTGGTTGTTCTCGCCGCCGATGAAGCCGTAGAAGTACTCGAAGCCGCCACCGGCCGACGGCCACGCATCGAACGGTCCCATGGGCGACGACTGCCAGACCGGCACCTCGTGGCACTTCCCGAACTGCGATGTCGAGTAGCCGTTCAGCTTCAGGGTGGTGGCGAGCGGCGCCTTGGTGTTCGGTCGCAGCGAGTTGTTGCCGGGCGCCGACGTCGCCGTCTCGGTGATCGACCCCATGCCGACGGAGTGGTGGTTGCGGCCGGTCAGCAGCGCCTGGCGGGTCGGGGCGCACAGCGCTGTGGTGTGGAAGCGGTTGAAGCGGAGGCCACCCTGGGCGAGGCGCTCGGCCGTCGGGGTGTGGCACGGGCCACCGAAGGCGCTCGACGCCCCGAAGCCGACGTCGTCGAGCAGGACGATGAGGACGTTGGGTGCCTCCGACGGAGGCAGGAGCGGCTCGATCGGCGGGTACGACGTGTCCGGATCCTTCGCGTCGTACGTCGTCAGGCCCGGGCGTGGCACGTCCGGGATCGGCAACGTGGCGCGTGCGTGGCGATCGGGTGCTCCGGTCATGGATGTCCTCCGTCGTCAGGACACAGCGACCCATCCGCCATGTCGTCGATCCCGACCGTACGACCGATCGAGTGGGTGGGTCATCACCCACATGGGACGATCCGCCTCACCCCCACCAGAACGCTGAAGGCGTGAACAAACTGCGGAACTATTCCGCAGTTTGTTCACGCCTTCGTCGGGTTTCGTCAGGTGTGGGAGAAGCCGGCGGGTGCTTCTTCGCGTGGTGGGTGCTGTTCGAGGTAGTCGACGGCTTCGCGGATGTCGTCGATCAGGTTCTCGGCGAGGTCGAGCCCGAAGCCTTCCCGGATGACGATCCGGAGCACGGCGACGTCGGTCGCGTCGGCGGGCATCGTGTACGCCGGCACCTGCCAACCGTTGCGGCGCAGCCGGTCGGAGATGTGGAACACGGTGTACGGGTGCTCGCCCTGCAGCCGGAACGCGAGCACGGGGATCGCGCTGCCGTCGCTGACCACGTCGAACACGTCCATGTCGCGCAGGGCCGCCGAGATGTGCAGTGCGGTCGCCCGCAAGCCCTCCATGATCTTGGTGTAGCCCTCGCGGCCGAGGCGCACGAAGTTGTAGTACTGGCCGACGATCTGGTTGCCGGGTCGCGAGAAGTTGAGCGTGAACGTCGGCATGTCGCCACCGAGGTAGTTCACGTGGAAGACGAGATCCTCGGGGAGGTCGTCGTTCGAGCGCCAGACCACGAACCCGATGCCCGGGTACGTGAGGCCGTACTTGTGGCCCGACACGTTGATCGACTTCACCTGTGGCAGGCGGAAGTCCCACCGGAGATCGGGGTGGAGGAAGGGGGCCACGAAGCCGCCGCTGGCAGCGTCGACGTGGATCGGGATGTCGAGGTCGTGTTCGGCGTTGTACGCCACGACCCGGTCGTGGATCTCCTCGATCGGCTCGAACTCACCGGTGTAGGTGGTGCCGAGGATCGGGATGACGCCGATCGTGTTCTCGTCGACCCGGGCCATCACGTCGTCCGGGTCGACGACGAAGCGGTTCTCGGTGACGGGCACGTAGCGAGCCTCGACGTCCCAGTACTTGCAGAACTTCTCCCACACGACCTGGACGTTGGATCCCAGGACCATGTTGGGTCGTGTGGCGTCGAGCCCGGCGGCCTCGCGACGCTGGCGCCAGCGCCATTTCATCGCGAGACCGCCGAGCATGACGGCTTCACTCGAGCCGATGGTCGAGACACCGACGGCGTCGCCGCCGCTCGGTGCGTTGAACAGATCGGCGACCATGTTCACGCAGCGCCGCTCGATTTCGGCGGTCTGCGGATACTCGTCCTTGTCGATCATGTTCTTGTCGAACGTCTCGGCCATGAGCAGCTCGGCTTGAGGATCCATCCACGTGGTCACGAACGTGGCCATGTTGAGCCGAGAGCTGCCGTCGAGCAGCAACTCGTCGTGGATCATCCGGTAGGTCGCCTCCGGTGACGACGAATCGTCGGGCATCCGGTGTTTCGGCACCGGTGACATGCCCAACCGCCCGGCGTAGGCCGGGGTGGAGACGCTGTCGTCGTCGGACTGGTGGACGTGGACCATCGTGGTGCTCCCGCGGCTGGATGGTGGATGGATCGGTTGTTCGGTTGGTGTCGGAAGTGTGTTCGCCTGCGCCGATCAGGCGAGCAGCTTGGCCTTCTGGGCCTCGAACTCTTCCGGCGACAGCACGCCGCTGTCGCGCAGTTCGGCGAGCTTGGCGAGTTCGGTGGCGGTGCCGCCGCCCGAGCCGGCCGCGTCCTGCACGTAGCTGCGGAACGCCGCTTCGTTCTGCTGCATCGTCTCGATGTCGCGCTTCCGCATGTCGTCACCGTTGGCGATGATGTAGACGAGCACGCCGAGGAACGGCAGGAAGATCACGAACAGCGACCACAGCGCCTTGCTCCAGCCGCCCATGCCGGAGCGGAAGATGTCCGCGAAGATGCGGAACAGCAGGAACAGCCAGGCGACCCACAGGAAGACCATGAGCATGGTCCAGAAGAGGCCGAGCAGCGGGTAGTCGTACGCGAGCATTGATGTCTCCTTGAGTGTTCGGTCGCGGCCATCCGACCGCGCACGGCGCTTACCTTAGGTCGCTCGACCGGGTGACGCCTCGTACACATCGGACGATTCGGTGCGATAACGGACGTGCTCGAAGCGCCTGCACGATCGGGCGAACCGGAAGCGTTCTCGGCGGACGCCGGGCTGACTACAGTGCGGGCGTCGGCCGACGATGCCGACGGCATCGAATGAGAGTGGGAACGTCGACGGCAGGGAGCGCAGTTCGGGACCGCGGACGGTTCGCGCCCCCGCAGCCGCTCGCCGGCGAGATCGAACGCCACCGCCTCGACACCGTCTACGAGGAGGCTCGTGGCCGGGTGCTCGTCCTCGCTGCACCGACCGGCTACGGGAAGAGCACGCTCGCTGCCCGCTGGACCCGTTCCGATCGACGGTCCGTCCGATGGCTCGACCTCGAGCCGGTCGACGACGACCCGGTCGCCTTGATGCGCTCGATCGGCGCCGCCCTCGACGGTCTCGACGGTCTCGGCGAGTCGCCGCTCGACGATGGTCTGCTCCACGAGTCGTTCGACGTCATGCTCGATGCGATCGACGAACCGTTCGTGCTGGTCATCGACGATGTCGACCACCTCCGGAGTCCCGCCGCCGCTGCCGTCGTCCAGCGCGTCGCGCGTGCGATCGGCGGCGAGTCGACGCTGCTGCTCGCCGGTCGCGACCTCGAGGAGGGTCTGGCGACTGCGCTGCGTCTCGCCCCCGGCACCATCGAGCTCGCGTCGGACCGGCTTGCGTTCAGCGACGCCGAGACAACGGCGCTGATGAACGCCCGCCTCCCGGCCACCGACGTCGGGTCGTTCGCCACCACGATCTCGAGGTACGAGGGCTGGCCTGCCGGACTCGCACTCGCGATCGCCAATCGAGGCGGCGCCACCTTCGACTCCCCTGCCGGCTCGGACGAGCCCGTCGTGTCGGTCTGGCTCGAACAGCTCGATCCCGACGATCGGGCTTTGCTGGCGGAACTCGCCTGCCTCGGTCGCTTCCACCCCGACATGTGTGGGGACGTCCTCGGCCGAACCGGCTGCCGATCCGACCTCCGTCGCCTCCGACGCCGCCAGTTCGTGGTCGACGCACTCGACGAACGCGGCGAGTGGTTCCGGCTCCACCACCTCGTCGCGGACTGGCTCTCACGGGAGCTCCGGAGTGAACAGCCGGAGCGGTGGGCCGAGCTCCATCGCCTCGCCGCCGACTGGTGGGAGCGGGAGGGCGACGTCGACCTGGTCTTCGAGTTCGCCCACACGATGGGCGACGTCGACCGCTGCGTCGGCATCATTGCCGAGCACGGCGGCTCGTTCGTCGCCGACGGCCGACACCGCACCGTGCAGCGTTGGTTCGAGACCCTCGGCGACGACGCCGTTCGGGCCAGGCCAGAACTGTGCGCGACGGCGGCCGTCATCGAAACGCAGTTGGGCGACTTCCCGTCGGCGTTGCGCTGGACCCGTGCCCTCGCTCACACCAACGGACGGACCCGCCTTCCCGACGATCTCCGCCTGCAGACCGACGTGCTGTCGGCAGCGTTCGAACTCCAGCCGACCACCGAGCTCAGGCCGCCACTCGAAGCCGCCGTTCGCGAGCTTCCGGGCGGGGCGTGGCGATCGTTTGGTTGTTGGGCGCTCGGCGCCTTCCGATACCTGCACGGCGACACCGCCGAAGCGCTGGCGATCCTCGACGACGGTGCGTTCGAAGCACAGGTCGCCGGTGTCCACCGACTCCAGGCCAACAATGCCGGCATGAAGGCGACGATCGAATTCCTCGAGGGCTCACCGACGGCATCGACGAACGCCGTCGCCGCCTACCGGCGCCTCGAACGGTCGGTACCCGACATCACGCCGCCGTCGGCCAACCTCGTCTCGATGGTGGCGCTCGACGAGGCCCGCTCCGGCCGGCGCGACGGCGCCACGGCCATGATCGACCGGTGCCTCCATCTGCTCGACGGCTTCGGACCGGTGTCGGCGTGGTATCAGGCGTACACCCTCGTCATCCTGGCCACCGCCTCGCTGCACATCGGCGACGCCAAGGCGGCGCGCCGCCACCTCGACCGCGCCGAGACACTGTTGCGACCCGAGGACACACCGCACGGGCTGACGCCACACGTCGACGACCTCCGAACCCGGGTCACCGCTGCCGAACAGCTCGGCCTCGACCCGGCCTGGACCCTCACGACCGCCGAGCTCAACGTGCTCCAGTACTTGCCGACGAACCTCAGCCTCGGCGACATCGCCTCGGAGCTGTTCGTGTCGCGCAACACGGTCAAGTCGCACACGGCGTCGATCTACCGCAAGCTCGGCACAACGTCGCGCGCCGAGACGGTCGACGCTGCCCGAGCAGCCGGCATGTTGTCGCCACTCCCCTGAGCGAGCGACCGAGACGCCGACCGTTCACGGAGCCAGCAGCAGCTCCTCCATCAAACCGAGTTCGTCGTAGTAGCACCGGACCGAACGAACCCGTTCGCCGTCGAACTCACAGACCAGCACACCCGACGACTCGACGGCGCGGTGCGACGGTTCGACGAGCACGTCGTCGTCGACGAACCCGGCGCGGTCGAAGATGCCCTGCAGTCGCCACTCGGTGAACGCGATCCGTTCGGCGGCCATCTGCCGAGTGATCCGCACCTCGATCCGACGCAACGCGTCGTCCCGGTCACGCAACGCACTGATGAGCGCCTCTCGTCCGCAGCGATGGAACGACGGGCTCCACACCTCGACGTCCTCGGTGAACACGGCGACCAGCTCGTGGTGCGACGCGTCGACCGTCTCGACATCGCCGAGCACGGTCCGCGTCACGAAGCGTGCGAGCGCGGCGGTCCGTTCACATCCGACCGGGATGACGTCGTCGGGTGCCGGCGCCGTCGGGACCGGCGACGTCGACGGTCTCGGCTCGGCGGCGCCCGACCGCCCGCTGCGCAACGGCAGTGGCCGGTCGAACGGTCCGAGGAGCGGCATGTCGGCTACGCCTCCGTCGGCTCGTTCTGTCGGCCGCTCGACTCCCAGCTGTTCTTGAGCGGCTTGTAGAGGAGGCCGAGCATGGCCGTCGTGACGATCACGGACACCACGATCGACAGCAACGGCTTGTCCTGGATCACCGAGGCGACCAGGTAGCTGAACACGCAGGTGTACGACGCCCAGAGCGTGCCGCCGATCACGTCCCACAGCAGGAAGCTGCGGTACGGATACCGGGTGAGGCCCATGGTGGCGCCGAGCATGAACCGGAGGCCGGGCACGAAGCGGCCGAACACGATCAGCAATGGCGCCGTCTGGCTCATGACCTCCATCGACCGGGCGATCTTGTCGTTGCGCTGAGCCCGTTCGACCTTGTCCTCCATGAAGCGGCGGAGCACGGTTCGTGAAAGCCAGTAGAGGAGCGAGTCGCCGATCGCGGCGCCGACCGAGCCGGCGAGGACGAGGCGCCACAGTTCGATGTCGGAGCCGTCCTGTGCGGCGAGGTTCGACGCCGTGGTGAGCAGCGATTCGCTCGGGAAGATCGGGATGATCGCGTCGAGCACCACGAAGCCACCGATGATGAGGTAGGGGTACTCGACGTTCTGGAAGTCGATCGCCGACAGCGCCGTGGCGATCGTCGGCGCGACCCAGATGAGGGCGAGGATGCCGAGCGCCCCACCGAGCAGGATCGGATAGCCCGGCAGCTGGAAGCGGCGTTCGCCGGAAGCTGAGTCGTCGGTCGTCGTCATGGCAGCAGTCTCGGCGAGTCGGACCCCCCGATCGCGGATCGTTCCCTCGCCCCGACGCAGACGCTACGGAACCCGCCACCTCCCGTGATCACCCAACCTGGATGATTCCGTCGGTTGATGTCAGACATCATCCGACAGCCCACGACGCGCCAGAGCGCGAACCCGGTCGGATGATGTCTGACATCAACCGACCGATGGGGTCTGACCTCATCCGACATCCGACCATCCGGGGCGTGGTCGGCTCCGAAGTACACACATGTCCCCCGACGCCCCGATCGCACCGAGCGACACCACCGACGACGACCAGGAACACCACGACGAGGCCGCCACGACCGGCGTGCCGTGGGTCATGGGCATCGTCGCCGGTCTGATCGCTGCCCTGGTCGGTCTGGGCGTGGCCGAACTCGTTGCCGGCATGTCGGCATCGCTCCAATCGCCGGTGCTCGACGTCGGCGACCGGGTCGTCGACAGCGTCCCCAACTCGATCAAGGAACTGGCGATCGACTGGTTCGGCACGAACGACAAGATCGCTCTCCTCGTCGGCATTGCCGCCATCCTCGCCGTGTACGCCGCCGTGCTCGGTGTGATCGCCCAGACCCGTCGGTGGCCGTTCGCGATCGTCGGGATCGCCCTGTTCGGCGTCGTCGGTGCGTACGCGTCGCAGTCGACCCGGCGAGACGTGCCCTGGTACGGCATCGTGCCGAGCATCGTCGGCGCCGTCGCTGCCGGCGTCGTGCTGTGGATGCTCCGAGTGCACCGCCACGACGACGAACCGGCGAACGACGACCGCTCCGACGACCGCCGCTCGTTCCTCCTCGCCGCCGGCGGCTTCGGCCTGCTGGCCGTGTTCACGGGCAGCGTCGGCCGCTGGCTGAACGGACGCAACAGCGTGAGTGGCCAGCGCAACGAGCTCGGGGTGCCGATCGCCCGTGACCCGCTCCCCGACGCACCCGACGCCGTCCGCATCGGTGTCGACGGCGTCGAGCCCTTCTACACGCCGAACAGCGACTTCTACCGGATCGACACCGCTCTCACCGTGCCGCAGGTGTCGGTCGACGGCTGGACACTGCGCATCACCGGCATGGTCGACGAGGAGATCGAACTGACCTACGACGAGCTGCTGGAACGCGAGATCGTCGAGGCCGACATCACGCTGTCGTGCGTCTCGAACGAGATCGGCGGCAACCTGCTCGGCAACGCCCGCTGGACCGGCGTCCGTCTCGACGATCTCCTGGCCGAGGCCGGGATCGCTGCCGACGCCGACCAGATCGTCGGCCGCTCGGTCGATGGCTACACGTGCGGCTTCCCCACCGCGGCGCTCGACGGTCGCAACGCTCTCGTCGCCGTCGCCATGAACGGCGAACCGCTCCCCCTCGAGCACGGCTATCCGGCACGCCTGATCGTGCCCGGCCTGTACGGCTACGTCTCCGCCACCAAGTGGCTGGAAGAGATCGAACTCACCCGCTTCGACGCCTTCGACCAGTACTGGGTCGAGCGTGGCTGGGTCGAGGACGCACCCATCAAGACACAGAGTCGCATCGACACGCCTCGCGGTCTCCAGACCGTGCAGGCCGGCACCGTGCCGATCGCCGGCGCCGCCTGGGCACAGACCCGCGGCATCGAGCGTGTCGAGATCCAGATCGACGACGGCGAGTGGGTCGAGGCCCGACTCGCCGACCCGTTGAACGACGTCACCTGGCGTCAGTGGTCGTACGCCTGGGAGGCCACTCCCGGTCGTCACGACATCCGGGTTCGCGCAACCGACGGAACTGGGGCAATCCAGACCGACGAGCGCACCGAACCCTTCCCGAGTGGCGCAACCGGCCGACACCAGATCGTGGTGATGGTCGAGTGAGCCACCGGGAAACAATCCCAACCAACACCGAAAGGACCACCGTGAACACCTCACACACTCCCCGACGCAGCCGTAGCCGGCTCGCCATCGCAACGATTGCCGGGCTCTCGCTCGTCGCCGCTGCGTGTGGTGACGACGGCGACGACGACGCCACTCCCGCCACCGAGGCGCCGAGCGAAGACAGCATGGCTCCGGAGACCACCATGGCTCCCGAGACGACCATGGCCGACGACATGGACGACATGGACGACGGCGACATGGAAGCCGACACGATGGGCGCCTTCGGACCGGCGTGTTCCACGGTTCCCGCCGACGGTGAAGGCAGCTTCGCCGGCATGGCCGACGACCCCGCCGCCACCGCCGCCAGCAACAACCCCGCCCTGTCGACCCTCGTCACCGCCGTCGGCGAAGCCGGCCTCGTCGACACCCTGAACAGCGAGGGTCCGTTCACGATCTTCGCGCCGGTCAACGACGCCTTCGCAGCGATCCCCGCCGACCAGCTCGACGCCGTGCTCGCCGACCAGGAACTCCTGACGAGCATCCTCACCTACCACGTCGTGGCCGGTCAGTCGTTGAAGGCCGCCGACCTCGCCGATGCCGGTGAGCTCGAGACCGTCAACGGTGAGACCATCACCTTCGGCGCCGAGGGCACGACCGTCAACGACGCCAGCGTCGTCTGCTCGGACGTCCCGACCGCCAACGCCACCGTCCACCTCATCGATGCGGTCCTGATGCCGCCGATGGGCGACATGGACGAGGGCGACATGGAGTCGGACGAGATGGACGAGGAGTCCATGGACGACATGGACGACGCCATGATGGGCGCTTCGGGCCCGGCCTGCTCGGCCGTCCCGACCGACGGTGAGGGCAGCTTCGCCGGCATGGCCGACGACCCGGCCGCCACCGCCGCCAGCAACAACCCGGTCCTGTCGACGCTCGTCACCGCCGTGAGCGAAGCCGGTCTCGTCGACACCCTGAACAGCGAAGGTCCGTTCACGATCTTCGCCCCCACCAACGACGCCTTCGCTGCGATCCCCGCCGACCAGCTCGACGCCGTTCTCGCCGATCAGGACCTGCTCACCAGCGTCCTCACCTACCACGTCGTGGCCGGTGAGATGCTGAGCTCGCAGGATCTGCTCGACGCCGGCACCGTCACCACCGTCAACGGTGGCGACCTCACCATCGAGATGGACGGCGACGCCGTGCTCGTGAACGACAGCGCTGCCGTGGTCTGCATGGACGTGCCGACCGCCAACGCCACCGTCCACATCATCGACGGCGTTCTCCTCCCCGGCTGATCTTCTCCCCCTTCCAGCCGTAGGAAACCAGCGGTGCCGACCGGAGCAATCCGGTCGGCACCGCCGCGTCTACGCCAGCACCCGGGTCGGGTGTCGTAGGGAACGACGACGGAGTCGGCGTTTCCGAAGATCACCCGACTCCGGGACCGGTGCGCTCACCCCGCACCCGACCCCGCACTACTCCCGCTCGAGCTTCGCCAACCGCCGCTGCACCGTCACGCACAGCGCCACCACCGGCGTCGACAGCGCGGCCCCGAGCAACCCGAGCGTTGCTCCTCCGGCGATCGTCGACCCGAAGATGACGATCGGGTGCAGTGACAGCCGCCCTTCCGACATCTTCGTCTGCACGATCGTCTGCACGACGTTCTGCGCGACCAGGATCACGAGCAGCATGATCAAGGCGTCTTCGAATCCGCCGGACCCGAGCGCGATCAGCACGGCGAAGGCGCCGGAGAACAGTGCCCCCAGGTACGGGATGTAGGCGGTGAGCATCGTCACCATCGCAATGGTGAACGCCAACGGCACACCGAGGATCGCGGCGGTCAACCCGACCATCACCGCCACGACCACACTCGCGACGGTGAGGGCGGCGAAGTACTGCCGCATCGACCAGGTGGCGTCGTCGACGATGCCTCGCCCGACCTCGGACGACACGCCGAGGTGGTCGCCGACCCAGTTCGCCAGGCGATTCCAGTCGGCGAGGATGAAGTAGAGCATGAACACCCCGACGAACGATCCGGCCAAGAACGCCGTCGCCGTCGAGAAGACGGTGCCGGCAAGACCGACCACGCCGGAGATCGCGAAGTCCCACACGTCTGCCAGTCCGTCGACGAGCTGACCGGATCCACCGACTTCGAGGTCGAGCTCTTCGGCCCACTCGATCAGCTGGTCGGATCCGGCTTCGAGCTGGGCAGCGATCTCGTCCGCCTGCCCGACGACGCCGGCGACCGACACGGCGATCGCGGCGACCGCCACCCCGACGAGTGCGGTCAGTACGATCGCCGCGGCCAACGCACGCGGCATGTACCGATCGAGGAAGTCGACGCTCGGGACGAACAGCATCCCGACCACCACGGCGACCACGAGGGGAACCACCAGCCCGGACACCGCACCGATCGCCCCGGCCAGGATCGCCGCCGCAGCAGCGATGCCGACGAACCACCAGCTCCGCAGCCCCCACGTGCGCAACTTCAGGTCACGGCGCTCGACCCGCAGCCGTTGCCGCTCCACCGAATCGTCCGACACCTCACTCATCGCCCCAGATCCTCGCGCACCGCGCAACGCCCCCAGGCGCTCCGGATCCACCGGGTCGGGTGTCGGAGGGGACGACTCGCCCCCGGGGCAACGCGTTCACGGAGATCACCCGACCCGGGTCGGGTGCGCGAACGACGAACGCCTACCGCAGGTCGATCCCCAAGACCGCCGCCAGATCGTCGATCGCCTGGTCGGCGCCGACGACCTTGATCGTCGTCATTCCCATCGCCTTCGCCGGCTTCAGGTTGATGCCGAGGTCGTCGAGGAACACGACCTCCCCCGGCTCCACACCGGCCATCTCGCACGCCTGCACGTAGAACGACTCCTCCGGCTTGCGCACGCCGACCTTGCTCGACTCGACGACGTGGTCGAAGCGCGCCATCACGTCGGCAACGTCGGGACGCGGTTCGGCCCGGACGTTGTTCGTGAGGCAGGCCGTGATGTAGCCGGCCTCGATCACCCGGTCGAGGGCGGTCACCATCTCGGGTCGGACGTCGCCGCTGAGCAGCGCCAGGATGTCTCGCCCGGGCACTTCGTGTCCGAGCGCCTTCGACTCGGCGGCGAACGCGGCGTCGAACTCGTCGGGCGAGGTCTCCTGCCGTTCGATGCGCGCCCAGGCGTTGGTGTCGGGATCGACGGTGTTGACCGACCGGATGAAGTCGTGCGGGAGCCCGTGCTCGTGTTCGTACCGGTTGAAGGCCTCGAACGGGCTGGTGAGGATCACTCCTCCGAAGTCCCAGAACACGGCGCGGATGGGGGTGGTCTCGGTCACCCGGTCATGTCTAGCCGTCGCGTCGGGCCGTGCCGAAGGCCGGCCTACAGCGCGATCGGTCCGCCGGTGCCGCCGCGGACGGGCGGCGCCGACCAGGTGCGGTCGCCGGGTTCGAGCCCGACGGCGGCGTATGCGTCGAGCAGCCATCCGGCCTCGGCGTCGCCGAACGCGTAGCCGACGAGGTCGACGTGGGCACGCCGGAACTGCTCACCGTGTCCGGCGCCGACTCCGGCGAGGACGTGTGCGAGTTCGTGCAGCAGGGTGGCCGGCGTCATCTGCGGTGCGGCGAGCCGTACGACGGCTGCTGCACTCCCCCGCTGCCGGGTCGACGACGACGAGGCATCGCGGCGGGCCTTGACCACCTCCGTCGCACCGCACGGCCACCACGTCGCCGCGGTGACGAGACGGGCCAGGTCGAGCAAATCGTCGAAGGGCACCACCGTCTCGTACGACGTCCCTTCGAACGCTGCGATCTCGGCCGCGTAGACCGCCTCCCGCCCGACGTCGGCGCCGCTCATGCCCCTCGACCGAGGGCTCGCAGCCCGACGACTCGCGGCCGGCCGAGGTCGGCGCTGCTCGCGGCTTCCATCCCGGCGACGAATCCTTGGGGCGTCGCCGCCTTCGGACGGCGTGCGGCGACGACTCGCCCGAACTGCTGGCGGGCGTACTCCTCGACCCGCCGTTCGCGTGCCCGCAGTGCCGGCAGCGCGGCGGATGCCGGGTGCAGCCGGTCGGTCGCCTCACGCATCGTTGCGTCGAGCATGATGCGGATCTGGTCGGCGTAGCCGAACAGGAACGACCGCCGCCACTGCTGCGTGGCCGCCGCCGTGGCCCGACGTTCACGGCCCATGCGGGAGCTCGCCTGGCTGTGGAGCGAGTGGTAGAGCAGGCCGACGGCCTCGAGGTCGGAGCGGAACCCGGCGACGAACGCCACCGTGCCGGTCTGTCGCGCCTGGAACACCACCTGGCAGGCGTGCGCGTCGGCGACGACCTGCAACAGCGCCAACCGGCCACGCACGTAGGCTCCGCGGCCCAACTCGTACTCGTCGACCCGCATCTCGCCCGACGTCGGCGCACTGAGCTGTTCGGGGCGGATGCGGTGCTCGGCGATGAGCTCGGCGGCTTTGCGACTGAACGCGTCGGCCTCGTTCGGGTTGCTCGTGCCCTCGGCCATGGCGAGGAGCTTGCGGACCTTGTCGATCAAGGCATCGGGACTCGGTGAGGTGGCGGCGCTCATGTGAACCCATCATGCCGCAGGGGTGTCACATCGTTCCGGACCACCCGTTCATGTCGGTCTCCGTCACTCGATGCCGGACTGAGCGCGACATGAACGATGCGGGGCTCGGCTCGCTAGGCTGCCGTGCCACACACGCGGATGTAGTTCAACGGCTAGAACCTCAGCCTTCCAAGCTGATGATGAGGGTTCGATTCCCTTCATCCGCTCCACGCGAAATCCCTGGTCGGGGCGCAAATCCTGACCAGGTGATCGTAACGCCGATGGGTCCGACGGGCCGTCGTGCCTTCACGTGCCTACCGAGTTTGCACCGAGCACGAGGAGCCTTCCATGGCCCGAGCCCGTTCGTTCGGCAGCATCCGCCAGCTGCCCAGCGGCCGCTACCAGCGCGCAGTACGTCCAGGACGTCGAGCCGGGCGCGCTCGTGTTCACGTCACTGCGGGGGGGCGGGCCACTGCCGAACACCTAGTTCGCCCCGCAGTGGTCGAAAACCCGCGATGCGGTCGGTCTCAGTCACGTCCGCTTCCACAACCTCCGCCACCTCGCCGGCACCGAGGCTGCGACGGCAGGAGCGTCGCTCCGAGAGGTGATGTCGATCATGGGCCACGCCTCGAGCGCGGCCAGCCTCCGGTACCTCAAGACCGCCGAACACCGAAGCCGCGAGATCGCCGATGCGATCGGCCGACGGATGGAGAGCTGACTCACTGCTGCGACGCGCGTCGCGCTTGCTCGAGTCGCCGCTCGAACTCCTCCTCATACCGGCGCCGCACGAGTTCCCGGTGCGGATCCTGAAGCCGCCCGATCCGCCTCGCCTCGTTCTCGCGCTCCCACTCGGCGAGATGCTCGACCAGCCACACGATGCCAGCCGGGTCGTGCGAGCGCATCCTGCCCAGTGCGTGCTCGTACTTCCGACTGAGCATCCACCGGCTCAGCACGAGGTCGTCGTAACGCTCCTCGAGATCGACCAGCTCGCGACGCAGTGCACCGATGGTCGCCTCACAGTCCTTGTGGTCCGCGACCGACTCGGGAGCAACGACGGACGCCCGCAGTTGGCTCGCTGAGGCGACCGGCGAGACGACCGCCACGGACGCCTTGCCAGACCGCCGGTCGGCGTCGTGAGTGTCCTTCTCGGCTCGCCGCGAGGCCGCCTCCCGCTCGGCTCGCTGCGCGGCGCGACTCGCCCGCATCCGTTCGGCGTCTGATGCCCACTTCCGCGCACGTCCAGGCTTCCGCTTCTCCTCCCCCATCTGACGCTCTTCTCACTCGGGAACCAATCAGACTCGAGTTCCCGATTCCCGGAAACCCTCCTGAATGCGCTTTCCGAGTTCCCGGAAACACTCGCAGCGACCGCTCCTGGTTCCCGGAGACCCTCCCGGATCGTGATCAGAGGAGGAGTTTCGTCCTACCAGTTCCTTCAGTCCGCTCACGCCCCCTGCCCAGACGCGTCGTCTGCCTCCCGACATTGCGCCCGTTCGCATCGTCCGTCGGAACCGAGGCCGTGCCAACTCCGTTGAGGTCTCGCCCCGTCTGCGATTCCATGCTGGCCATAATCTGACGAGATCACCCCAGTGGCGTGCGCCACAATCAGCGCATGAGGCAAGACCCGATCGATCCCGAGCTGCTCGACCACCTTGCGGTCGAGTTCGGTGGCCACGGGGAGCGCGCGGTCGGATTCCTGCAGACCGCCCACGCCCTTCTGAGCGGCGACTCGACGGAGTCGCTGCCACGTCTGCCCGAAGCGATCACGTACTGCCTACGCGAGGCAATGAAGACCATCCCTGCGTCCCAACCCGTCGGCGGCGGAGGCCTATGGCGATCAGCTTCGCGTGCGGTCACCGATGCCCGCCGCCGCTACGAACTCGTACGTGGCTTGCCCGGTGAGGATGCAGAAGGCGCCCTAGACGACCTCCTCGCGGCGATCGGCGATCTTGACCTCGTTCACTCTCAGGAGGGCATTCACGAACGTCGCCTAATTGCGGTCATGGTGAACCGCACGGGTGCGTTACCGGTTGCGTCGGGCACCGCACCGATCCAGGAGTATCAGGACCTGCTAGGTGAACTCGACGAGGCGCTGCATGGCGATTCGTCGATGGACCGTGCTCGGGAACTCTGGGGTGGTTGCGCAGCAATACTCCGGCAGTTGTTCCTCCCTCCGGAAGTGAGGCACCTTGAGTTGGAGTCGCTCGCCGCGGTCGAGTCACCCTCGGCGGACGACGTCCACCGTCTACTCCCATTGATTGCTGGGCCGAACCACCTACGGCACTTCCTCAGCAGGATCGCGACCCCGCAGTGGCTCTACGCCCTCATCGATACCGGCATCCTCGATCCGCCCGCCGACGGCGAGCCGTGGCCGGTGTTCGCTGCCGTGGACCGAGTGGCGCCCGATCACGGTCCACTCGTTGGGTCATGGCTCGACGCCATGTACGACCGTCATCCCACCGACGCCGGTAGAGCGTGGTTCGTGGCTCGAGCTGCTGCGGACGTGGGTCCCGATGCGGCGGCTGTTCTGCTGCGAGCGCTTGTTGACCACGGGTCGGTGTCGGGGATCGCAACGATCGGACCATTCGCCATCGAGGAGTTCGAGCCAGAGTCGCCACTCGTCGAACAGCTCGCCGATGTGCTTCTGAACGACGCACCCTGGCACGCGGCGTACCACGTCGACCCCGTTGTCGAACGGCTCGTCGACGGCACGGCGAAGTCGAACGCTTCACGCCGTATCCAGCTGCTCTCATGGAAGTTGCGGTCGGCAGCCTCATCCGAAGAAGGCCATGCGAGGTGGTTCAGCTTCGAGCGAGCCGGATCGGTTGCGGACTGGGCGGACGATCATCGGGATGACCGCTTCTCCAGTCTTCTCGAGGCTCTCGTCGACGTCATCCGGCGAGCTCGCGAATGGGTGTCGACCGACGAGATTCTCGCAATCATCGACTCGTTGCCGATCGAGGTCCGTGGTCGCCTTCGGGCGTGGGTGCTCTCCACATCGCCCGACACCACTCTCGACGTTCTGATCGAAGAGCTGTCGGTCGCTATCAGCCACCGGGACCCGACTGGGGATGACCTCCCGATCGTGGATCGGGTCGTCGCCGAAGCGGCGACTCGAGAGTACACGGAACCTTGGCTCGCTGCCCTCGGGCCTGCCCCCACGGTCGTTGAAGTCGCGCAGCGATTGCCCTCGCACGAGCTGACGGAGGAATGGCTTCGCGCCTACCACTGGACTGGACTCCTACCTGAGGAAGCGATCGGTTCTTGGGCACAGCCAGCCGCCGTGATCGCCGGCGCGTTTGGTCGACCCGTACGGGCGACGCTGGAGAAGCGGAGTCGCGTCGTGGGGGGAACCGGGCGAAGCCCGATCTCATTGGAGGAGTTGGCGGCCCTTCCCGTGTCGGAAGCCGTTCGCAGGGTCGCCGAATGGCGTCCGGACGGTTCGGAGTGGCTTGTGAGCGCGCGAGAGCTGGCTCGCACGCTCGAGGCATTGGTCAAGGCCGATTCCACGGCTTGGATCGCTTCCCCGGTTCAGATCGCGACGGAGCTACGCCAGCCCACGTACATCCACCACTACCTCCGCAGCGTTGCACAAGCAATCGAGGACGGCGCGCGCCCCCCGATCGCAGAGATTCTCGACGTCATCGGCCTAGTGCGCGCACACCCCTGGGTAATCGAACCGCTGGGCCGAGACGACTTCGACTACGACCATGACTGGAGCGGCGCCGAACAGGCTGCAGTCGATGTCCTCAAGGGGATGGCCGACAAGGACCTCGGCTTCGGCGGGCGTGACGACGAGGTGTGGCAAGTCCTCGCCGCTGAGGCTCGCAATCGTGGCGCTCCATCGGCGATCGTCAGTGAGGCGCGTGACCCGCTCGACTATGCAATCAACCGTCGCTGCACCCGAGCGCTCGAGGTAGTTCTCTCGTTCATGGCCCACGAGTTCCGGATCACTGGAACAGCGAGACAGGCGGCATTCGACCTGCTCGAGGAGGCGCTGCGTCTCGAGGGATCAGACGGTGCCGAACACCGAGCAATCATCGCAACCCGATTGGGCTTCCTCCGCCACATCGCACCGCAGTGGGTCGATGACGCCGCTGATCTGATGTTCGGCGACGACGCCCCGCCGGACCTTGCCCAGGTCACGGCCGACGTTGCCATCAAATGGGGGCGCCCCAACCGGTGGCTGTTCGAGCGATACCGCCCGCTCCTCCTCGATGCGGTCTCTCGCAACGTTGACAACGCTCTCGACCACCTCATGATCGCCATGCTGTGGACGGTCACCGGATACAGCGTGGAGGAGAACATCGCCTTCCTACGCCAGACGCCAGCGCTGCTATCCGATGCTGGCGAGGGCCTGGGGCGGCTGTTGCGGCATGACGATGCTGAAGAAGCACTGGTCGCAACGGCCGTGAGCTTCTGGGATGCCGCAAACTCAACGGCAGATCCTGATGCCCTCCCCGGCTTCGGGTGGTTCGCTGAGGTCGGCCAACTCGACACTGACTTGTGGGCCAGCCGAACGATGACCACGCTTGATGTAACGAGTGGTCGCATCGACTGGTCGCACAAGGTGGCGGAGCGAGCGGCATCGCTTCAACCTTCCACGACGACGCTCGCGATCATGAACGGCCTTATCCGAGGGCCGTCCGATGAGTGGGACAAGCGCAGGAACGTCGAGCGAGCCGTCGAGCTGATCCGAGCGGCTGACGAGCTCAGTGAGACGCCGGAGTACGCCCGCCTGCGCACGACCCTGCTTGAGCGGGGCGCGCTGTAATCACGACCTCCCGCGATGAACCCGCGAGCGGGACGTCTGCTGCGTGCATCGCCGGTAGCCACCCTCCACCCATCAGACGAGTCGCCCCAACGAGTTTCAGAACGGGTGCAGCACCTGCGGTGCATATGTGTATCGACCGAAGCATTCGTCGGAGTTCTGATACCCCCAGCGTCGGACTCCGGCGACATGAGACGCGCAGGACGAGGCACGGCATGAGGAGCGCGCTTGTGCACCATCGACAACTCCGGACGAACGGGCGACGACGCAGGAGACCGCGGGAGCGGCGGCGTCTCTCCCTACACCTGGACCGCAGCATCGCGACCTAAATGGAGGCCACCAGCGCGTTGGCAATGTCGCCAGCGATCGCGCCCGCGGTTGCTGAGGTCATCCCTTCGCGGGCATCAAGCCGCCATCGAGCGAGTATCCCCTTCGCTGTATCCGTGATCGTGCCAGCCGTCACGAACTGGCATGCGGGAAACGGCCTCGATTGGTGCAGCCGATACTGCGACCCGAGCCGCAACTCCGCAGCGAGGCCAACCAGATCACGAGCGGCGCCGGGCCCCTGGGCATCCTCATTCTTGCATTCGAGCGCGCCGCGCACGCGTGTCCAACGGGGAGTTCCGGACTGCCTCCCACGCTTCAGCACAGCGATGTCCAAGTCGTGTGTCCAGCCGCTCTTGCCTACTACAGTGACCGATGGAACCAGCCACGCCTCCGGCGAACGGACCGTCGAGTAGCGAGCCATTGCGAGATCGAGCGGGCATCCACTTCGGACAGAGAAGCGAAAGCTGTTTCCGGGCGGATGGTGCCATTGCCACCCATGGCCAATCCGCAACCGTTCGCCAACTGCGTGAAGCGTGAACGCCTCGTACGACGCGCCCTTCTTTGTGCTGAGACTTGCTTTGTCGGCTGCGTCCAACGGCCCAACCGCTCGTTCGAGAGAGGCGACAAGCGCCGTGGGGTCAATCACGGCTCGAACTCACGAGCTGCGGCCATTCCTCATGGACCGCTTCGCGCGCCAGCGATGTGAATGCTCGGAGCGTCGTCAACACGTCGCGGAGCGTTGCGCCACGCCCGTCGACGGGTCGAATCGATCGGGCGGTGGTTAACGAGGCTCGGCCATCCTGAAAGAGAGCATCCGGAGCGACCTCTTGAAGGTAAGCAAGTGCGTCGATCTCAGGGACCAGTACCTCGTCGAGCGTGTCGGCCAAGCTGAGTAGTTGCCTTGCTGCCATGGCCGTGTCGTCCTCAGCGATTGTCGCATCAAGATCGGCCAGGATCCAGCGGTTGACGACGGTTGCGATGAGCCAATCCAACTGATTGCGTCGAAGGACGTCGAGGAGGCCATCCAACGATTCAGCTTCGCCTGCCACACGCCAGTTCCTACCATGATGGACAAGCCGCTGCACGCGACGATCGTCCCAAGCCAGGCCGCAGTGCTCAACCTCGAAAAGTTCAATCACAGGTCTCGAACCGTGCCTAGAACGTGCCTGGAACAGCCGACATCAGCCGGACACAGCGGACAACACGGGGTAATCTGAGCGGCGACACATCCGACGTTCCGCCTGCTCAGCGCACGTTTCTGCAGGTCACGGCGCCGCCTGCCGAATCAGCTTCATGCCACTTCCAAGCTGACGATGAGGGTTCGATTCCCTTCATCCGCTCCAATCGCAGCCTGGCCCGAACGTCACGTCGTCGCCGGGCGGCCGACGACGTAGACGAACTGGTTGGGGTCGAAGGTGATCGAGCCGTCGGGTGCGACGAAGGGTTCGACTGCCTGTCGGTTCGCCTCCTCGACGGCGGCCGCTCCCGAATGGCCGATCGCCATCTGCGTCGGGCCGGCGGCGTGTGCGATCTGCCAGAACTCGTCCCAGCTCTCGTACGAGAACGGGCAGTTCACCGCTCCCTGTGCCCCGACGTCGAGCCCGGCGTCGGCGAACGCTGCTGCGAGCACGCCGGGCGACGAGAGCCGGAACGGACCACCGGGCTCGGCACCGGGCGGAGGCGGCGGCATGAACGGTCCGAGCGCTTCGAGCACCGGCCGGTAGGTGACGTCGTCCGGCGGCCCGAACAGACCGGCGACGACCGCACCGTCGGGCTTGCAGACTCGCTTCAGCTCGGCCAGCGCAGCGCCGAGGTCGGCTGCGTACTGCACCGAGTTCGCTGCGAACACGACGTCGAACTCGTCGTCGGCGAACTCCAGCTCCTCGATGCCACCGACGTGGAACTCGGCATCGCCGACCGTCCGGCGAGCGTGATCGATCAGACCCGCAGCCGCGTCGACACCGACGACCGAGGCGCCCGTCGCCGCGATCAGCCCACACGAATGGCCCGCCCCGCAGCCGATGTCGAGCACCCGATGCCCGAGCCCCACGCCGGCTGCGTCGATCATGGCGCCGAACAGCGGCGCGTGGCGACGCTCCTGACCGGCCCAACCCGCCGGCTCCGCGCTCCAGAGTTCGCCCTGCTTCACTTCCGATCCCATCGGCGCATCTCTACCACCACCGGTTCGGACGGACCTCCGCTGGGGTTCGGGTCGCCACCTTCGGCCGGCCGCCACAGCACCGCGCCGCCACGACACCCGGCGCGCGATGCTCGTCGCATGCGGATGACCTCGATCGCCACGGCCACGACCTCGTCGACGCTCGCCGCACTCTCGGCACTCCACGTCGGGTGGGGCCTCGGCGCATCGTTCCCGTTCGCGAGCCGCGAGCAGTTGGCCGACTCGGCCGCCGGTACGAGCGAGGTTCCCGGCCCACCGGAGTGCTTCGCGGTCGCAGCGATCCTCACCGGCGCGGCGGCACTGGTCGCCGACGTCGCCCCGGTCGGGCCGACCACGCGGCGCATCGGACTCGCGGGCGTCGCGCTCGTCCTCGGTGGTCGCGGCGCCGTCGGCGTCGCCGGACGAACGAGCTCGATCGTCCCGTGGACACCGTCGGCCCACTTCGACCGGCTCGATCGGCGGTACTACGGGCCACTGTGTCTGCTGCTCGCCGCCGGCGCACTCGTCTCCGCCCGCTGACCACCCTCCCACGGTCGCCCCTGCCACCCTCGCAGAACCAATTACTTGAACCTTGTTCAGTTAATCGGTACAGTCCTCTCATGACGCTGCTCGACGATCCCCGCCCGATCTCCGCCGACTCGCACGCGCTCGAGACCGCCGACACGTACGCCGGTCTGCCCGAGAAGTTCGGAGACGACGCTCCCCGCGTCGTCAACAAGGGCGACCAGGGCGACTACATCGAGATCCCGAACCAGCCGCACCGCTCCCGCAACGTGGCGATCATGTGCCTCGCCGGCACCCGGCTCGACTACGAGACCCCACTCCCCCGCGAGCACGCCACCAAGCCGAGCGCAGGCTCGATCACCGATCCCGAGATCCAGGCCTACTTCACCGGCGGCTACGCAGCCATGCGACCCGGCCTCCGCGACGGCGCCCGCCGACCCGACGACCAAGACATCGACGGCATCTCCGCCGAGGTGCTCTACCCCGGCTGGTTCCCGATGTTCAGCCTCCCCGACCTCGATCTCCTCGTCGCCACCCAACGCAGCTACAACGACTGGATGGCCGACCAACAGGTCCGCTCCGGCGGCCGCCTCGTCGGGCTCGCCGCGCTCCCGGTGCAAGACCCCGAGATCGCCCTCGCCGAACTCCAGCGGGCGATCGAGCTCGGCTTCAAGGGCATCGTCCTGCCGAGCAACGCACCGAAGGGACGCACGTACAGCGACGAGGCATACGACCCGATGTGGGCCCTCGCGCAGGAGGCGCGCCTGCCGATCGCGTTCCACGTGGCGTGCATGTCACACGTGCCCGACTGGGTGAAGGCGATGGCCGAGCGCGACCCGATCACCCAGTACTCAGGCGCCGCAGCGCTCATCCACGACACGATGGTTGAGCTCATGATCCGCGGCGTGTGCGCCAAGTTCCCCGACCTCAAGTTCGTCCTCGCCGAGTTCAACGCCGGCTGGATCGCCCACTGGCTCGACAAGGCGCAACAGGGCTGGGCTCGCGAGCACGCAAAGGATCCGTCGGCCGGCGCACCCGTCGACCTGCTCGAGATCTGGAAGCGTCAGTTCTACGCCACGATCGAGGACGACACCGCCGCCCTCTCCACCCGACAGTTGATCGGCGAGGAGACCCTGCTCTGGGGATCCGACTACCCGCACACCGACTCGACCTGGCCGTGCTCGGCGCAGGTGCTCGACGAGATGTTCGAGGACTACGCCCCCGAGACCCGCGACAAGGTCACCCGCACCAACGTCGCCACCCTCTACTCCCTCTGAGACCGCGACGGCCGGCGACGGAACGAGCAGGGATCGTCGATCGACAACCGTCGCTCGGTGCTCGGGCAACTTCGTTCAGGACACGATGCCGACGAGTAGATCGGGAGTCAGTTCCGGCACGAACGCCGGCGGGTCGATCGCAAGTGCGGCGTCCGTGGTTCCGTCGCTGACCACAACGCACGACATGCCGGCTCGCAACGCTGCCCGAACGCCGGGCACCGAGTCCTCGAACACCAGCACCTGCTCGGGTTCCACCTCGAGCAGGCCAGCTCCGGTCAGAAAACCTTCGGGGTCCGGCTTCCCGGCCCTCACGTCCTCCTCGGCGACGATGCGTCGGAAGCAGTCGTCGATCCCGCGACTCGACACGACGTTCACGACGTCGACGCGCTGAGCACCGGTCACGATCGCAAGCGGGATCCCCGCCTCGTGCATTCGGCGCACGAGCGCGACCGTCGCATCAGAGATCGGCGAAGCGCCCGCCACGGTGAGCTGGTATTCGGTGCGCCGCCGCTCCAGCAGCGACTCGACCAGGTGCCGGCCGCCGCCGCAACGCTCGACGGCCATCTCGACGATTTCACGGTCGCTGTGTCCGAGGAACTCGGCTCGATACTCGCCCGCGCTCATCTCCCAGCCGAGGCGCTCCGCGAACAGCTCGATGAAGATCCGTTCGAGGATCGGTTCGTCGTTCGACAACGTGCCGTTGAAGTCGAAGATCGCCGCACGGCCAGGTACCGCCGCCCACGCCTTGACGACGTCGGCCGCGTGCTGCCGCCCGGTTGCCACCGTGTGCTCGTGGTTCATCTCGACTCCTCGTCGTCGTGGATCGGCACCGCGCCTCACAGGGCGGCCAGGGCGCGCTCGCAGCGAGGGTCGAACATCATCGACAACGCCCCCAGCAACATGCCGCCACCGTGCTTGTCGTAGTCGTAGTCGGCGTCACGCACCGGGGAGTTCAGCAACGACCAGTGCCCCCACTTCACGAGCGCACCGATCCCCGACAGAAACACCCGCGCCCTCACCCCGTCGTCGACTTCGCCCCCGGTGTACGCCTCGAGTAACGACTCGAGGACGGCGCCGTCGTACCCGTACATCGCCACCAGACCGCCGAGCTCGTAGTACCGGTCGGTGTTGGCCGCGTACTCAAAATCGATCAGCTTCAACGTGCCGTCGGGGGCCTGCATGTAGTTCTGGGGATTCATGTCGTTGTGTCCGGGCACCAGGTCGATACCGGCGTCGACGTAGCGCCGCTGGATGGGGGCCCACCGACGCTGCACCTCGAGCTGGTACGGCAGCGGTGCTCGTCCCGACGCGGCGATCTGTTCGAGATGCTCGTCGATCATGTCGAACAACGTCTTCGTCGACCCGAGTGGCGCACCATCGTGCAACACGCCGTACATCGCGAAGAGCCGCCCCATGAAGTGAGGGTCGTTCATCTCGTCCCGACGCGTCGGTCGGTGGCCGGTCAGCATGTCGGAGATCTCGATGCCCGAGTCCGAATCGAAGAAGCGGACGGCCGGGCCGACGCCGGCCGATGCTGCACTCAGTGCGGCCTGGTTGGCCACCGCCCGGTCGATGAACGCATCGGTACCGGGGCCGGGCACCTTCACGAAGTAGTGGCGCCCCGCGGCCTCCATCTGCCAGTTGATGTTGGTGAAACCGGCGTGGATCCGGGTGAGGGCGACGTCGCTCCCGAACGGCCAACCGGGCAGTCCGGCGAGCGCGGCTCCGAGTTCGGTGGCCGTCATCGAGATCCACGGAGTCACGGGGGCCATGTCAGCGCCACGCTCCCCCGGCGGATCGCAGCAGGTCGGTCATCTCACCGCTCGCGAACGGCACGGTGAGACGCCACGTCTTACGCATCCGGTACCCGCCGAAGCTGACGGGCGAGGTCGGCTCGAGTGCATACGCCCGCTCGGCTCGCAGATAGTCGCGCAGGTCGGCGAGCACGCCCCACACTCGTGCCCGCGCGTACGCGCCAGGATGGAAGCCGCCCCACAGATCGGTGAACACATCCCGAGGGGCACCCGCCAACGGGCTCAGCTCCGTCAGCAGTGCACCCACGTCGGCCAGGGGGTCGGTAGACCCGGCCACGCCGCCGCCGGTGAGGCGAATCGAACCGTCCTCGTGGACGAGCACGTCGGAGATTTCCGCCGAGAGCCATCCGGGGACGGAGGCAGGACCATGGGCGACCGCGCTGCGCATCTGTGGAACGGCGTCGATCACACGCTGGTCGAGGCCGACGGCGGGCCCGACGTCGGGGCGGTCGCCGAGTAGTTCGGCCACCTCCGCACCGATGTCGTGGCCCGGCAGGGCCGCGCCGGAGTCGCGGACCCGGCGTCTGGCATCGCCGATCATGCGGATCGTCCGCCGGTCGCGCACACGCCACAACGTGGCGACACGCCACCCGGCGCCCAGTTCCCGCTCCACGGTCACGCCGGAAGCGGAGTCGGCGAACACGACCTCCGGGCCGACACCCAGTTCGCCGGCGATCGACCGTGCGGTTGCGCCGCGGCCGCTTCGGTCATGTGCACGCGGCGCCTTGGCCAGCAGTGATTCGCCGTCGTTGCCGATCGCCCGCCAGATATCGTGGTCGCCGCCCCACCAGCTCAGGTCGGCGGCAGCGATGCCTGCCGAAGCCCAGTCCAGATCCGCCCACGGAGAAGGCAAGACGTCGGCGAGGGCGTGCACGAGTCCGGTCAGCGGGTAGCGAACGGGTAGGGGACGTCGAAAGGACGAGATCGTTCGAGGAACGCGAGCACGGAGAGCACGCCGCCGTCGTCGAATCGCCGACCGCTGACCTGCACGCCGATCGGCGCGCCCGTCTCGGACATCGTGGTGCACACCACGCCTGCGGGCAGGCTCGTCAGGTTGTGCGGAATGGTGTAGATCAGGTTCTCGATCTCTTCACCATCGCGCGACGGCCGCGGATCCTCCGCCGGGAACGAGACGATCGGGGCCACCGGCTGGACGACGTAGTCGAACGAGTTGAGGACGCCGGCGGCGCGAGCACGCATCGCTTCGACCTTCTTTTCGTTGGTGACGTGCTCGACCGCCGTGAGTTCCTTGCACCTCATCAGTGTCGCGAGCAGCGGCTTCGGCAGGAACGTCCAGGCGTCCTCCGGAGCCGCGATCAGCTCGGGGAGACCCCGGGTCATGAGCACGGTCTCGAGCACCGCGATGTCGTCGTCCGACAGCACCGGGGCGCTGATCTCGGTGACGTTCGCTCCGGCCGCCGCGAGGAGCACGGCCTGTGACATCACGGCGTGTTCGATCTCCGGATCGAGCGGCGCCGCATTGCTCGCGACGAGCACGCCGATGTTCACCCCGTCGAACGACTCCGGTACGGCTCCGTCCCAGCTGAACTGTCCGGGGAGCGAGAGGTGATCGGAGTCGTCGGGCTTGCCGATCACCGACAGCAACGCGGCGACGTCGGCGACGGTCCGTCCCATCGGCCCGGCGTTGCCGATCAGCTTCGGCGGGTCGTAGGCGATGCGACCCTGCGTCGGCTTGAGACCGACCAGGCCGGTCAGTGCCGCCGGGAAGCGAACCGAACCGCCCATGTCGGTGCCGATTGCGACCGGTCCGCCTCCGATGGCGACCAGTGCCGCGGCACCCGAGCTCGAGCCGCCCGGACTCGTCGCCGGGTCCCAGGGGTTGCGGGTCACGCCGAACTGCGAGCTGACACCCGACCCGAGGAGGCCGAAGTCGGGCATCGCCGTCTTAGCGAACACGACTGCGCCGCCCTCACGCAACCGCTTGACGGGAGCGCCGTCGTGCTTCGACGGAGGCGACGCGTCGTTGAGCTTGCTGCCGTGCCAGCGCTTGAGTCCCTCCATGTGGAAACTGTCCTTCACCGAGACCGGGACACCGTCCAACGGTCCGAGGGGTTGGCCGTCGCTCCAGCGCTGCTCGCTCGCCGCGGCCGCTGCCAGGGCGACCTCCTGATCGATCGCCGCGATCGCGCTGAGGTCGCGGCCGGCGTTCTCGGCGAGTTCGATGATCGTTTGCGTTACCGCGACCGGCGACACCTCGCCGTCCGCGTAGGCGGCCGTGAGTGTGCCGACGTCCGCACGGGTCGGGTCGAAGGGCAGGGTGCTCATGCTGCCACCTCCGACGCCGCGAGCGCACTCTGTCGCTTTTTGGCCATGTCGGCCCACGCCGACTTGAGCACCCGCTGCAACGACTTGTCCAGCGAGATGGCGAGGATCAGCGTCAACCCGACGAAGACGGTCTGCAGGAACTGGCTGACACCCAGCAGCACGAGCCCGTTGCGCAGCACGCCCACGAACAGGAGCCCGGCCAGGACGCCGGAGATGCGACCGGAGCCACCGTCGAAGGCGACGCCGCCGAGCAGGACGACGGTCAGCGCACTGAACTCCATGCCGAGCCCGACGTTCGGTGATGCGGCCCCGAGCTTCATCATGAGCAGGACGCCGGCCATCGCCGCGCCGACGCTCGAGAGGACGAACAGGCGGAGTCGGACGGTCCGGACGTTGATGCCCATCAGGTGTGCCGCACGCTCATTGCCCCCGACGGCCAACGTCTGACGCCCGAATGGCCGACGATTCAGGAGCCACCAGGCTGCGACCGATGCGACGATCAGGAGCACGATCGGGAGGTGCAGGCCGAGGATCGAGAACTGGGCGACGGTGCGGGCCTGGGTGGGCAGCCCGGTGATGGTCTTGCCCTCGGACAGGTACAACGCCATGCCGCCCCACACGTTGAGGAACCCCAACGTGACGACAAGCGCATTGAGCTGGAAGTACTCGACGAGGATGCCGTTGATGACACCGCAGACGACGCCGACGAGCAGGCCGACGACGACACCGTCGATCACCCGACCGGTGTCGGTCATCACCTGCGCCGACACGATCGCCGAGAGGCTGGCGACCGATCCGACGGACAGGTCGACCGAGCCGCTCATCACGAGCAACGACAGTGGGATGGCGACGAGGCCGATCTCGACCATCGAGCCGACCACGGTCTCGAGGTTCGGACCGCGAAGGAAGCGATCCGAAGAGAGGCTGAAGAATCCGACCAGGACGATGAGCGCCGCGATCGAACCGTTCTCGGCCAGAACGACCTTGAGCTGGGTGAGCGTCATGCAATTGCTTCTTTCTCGGGGATGAGACCCAGCAACGCGTCGAGCATCGCTGCGTCGAAGTCGTCGGTACGGGCGAGTTCGGCGCTTTGGTGGCCGTAGAGGACGTAGGTGCGATCGCAGAGACCGGCGATCTCGTCGCTCTCGGCGCTCGCGACGACGACGGCCATGCCGTCGGCCGCGGCGCGGCGGACGACGCGGCGGATGTCGGCCTTCGCTCCGACGTCGACGCCCTGGGTGGGTTGAGCGAGCAGGAGCAAGCGAGGGGTGACCGGATAGATCCACATCGCCAGCAGGTGCTTTTGTCGGTTGCCGCCGGAGAACGCCGACATGGGCGATTCGGGGCCCGGGCCCTTGATGTCGAGGGCCTCACAGATCTCCCGGTACTGCTGCTGGCGGGCAGCAAGCGTGGGTGCGACGGGGCGACCTTCGTGGCGTCGCCCGCGCCACGGGGCGAAGACGTTGTCGAGGGCGCCCATTCCGGCGATCAAGCCGTCGGTGTCACGATCGGCGACGACCGTGTGGACCCCGAGACCGATCGCCGCCCTGGGGCTGCGCGGGCGGTACTCGACACCGTCCAGTGTCGCCTCGGCGTGACCGTCGAGCCCCTGGAGGGCGTCGAACAACTCGAACTGTTCACCGCCGGCGACGCCGAACAGTCCGACGACCTCGCCGCGCCGGAACTCGAGCGGGAACGGATGGCGGACCTCCATGATGACGTCGCCGGGGATGCCCGGTTCGAACGCCGACTCCTGCATTCCCGGGGCGAGGTCGTTGGCCAGCTTGGCGCTCGAGAGCCCTGCGACCGGTTGCTCGCCGACGACTCGTCCATCGCGAAGGATCACGACGCGGTCGCACACTTCGACGATGTCGGGAAGCCGGTGCGAGACGTAGATCACCGTGGTGCCACCGGCTGCGAGCCGTCGGATCAAGGCATGCAACGAGTCGGTCTCGCCCTTGCCGAGCGCTGCGGTCGGCTCGTCGAGCAGCAAGACCTTCATGTCACCGTGCAGCAGTCCGCGGGCGAGGTCGACCAGCTGTCGCTGCCCGAGCGGGAGGTTGCCGACGAACTCCCGGAGGTCGATGTCGTCGCCACCCACCTGCGCCAGCGCGTCTCGTGCGGTTCGCCGTTCGGCGGCGGTGCGACCCATGCCGGGTTGGCTCATGAACAGGTTGTCGAGCACGGACAGGTTGCCGGCGAGCGCCGGGGTCTGATGGATGACGGTGATACCGAGCTCGGAACTTCGGCTCGGTGAGGGAATCGACACCTCGTCACCGTCGAGGCGCATCAGCCCTTCCGTCGGGGCGACGGCACCGGTGGCGACGTTGAGCAGGGTCGACTTGCCCGCGCCGTTGTGGCCGAGCAGGCCGACGATCTCGCCGGGGGCAAAAGCGAGATCGACGTGATCAAGTGCACGAGTCACGCCGAAGTCGACGGTCATGCCCTCGAAAACCAGACGTTCAGGGGATATGGACACAGGCTCTCCGTTCGACCGACCGGGTCACCGCGGACCGCACCGGAGCGCGGCCCGCGGCAACTCGCCGGGGGGCTTGTTCGTGGTCGGACTGGCTGTTCGGCGTCGGATCAGTCGACGTAGAACTCGTCGGCGTTCTCTGCCGTGACCACCGTTCCGGGGACCACGATGTCCTGGGTCTCACGGCCTTCGGCGCCGTCGATCAGCAGCTTCGCATTGGCCTCGGCCAACATGCGGGCCGGGATCACGGTCGCGGTGCGGTAGATCGAGTTCGGGATCTTGATCAGGTCCAGCGTCTCGTTGGTGGCGTCGCGGCTCGCCAGGTAGAAGCGCTCGTCGTCCGGGGCGACACCCGAGTCGAGCAACCCCTGGTACACACCGAGGATCGAGTCGTTCGACATGCCGAGCCAGACGTAGATGTCGGGCTCCGCCGTGTACTGGGCCTTCGCGACGTTGTAGCCCTCTTCACGGGTACGCGCCGTCTGCTCGATCAGGGTCGCGTTCGGCATGACCGACAGCAACCCGTCCTTGAGGCCGTCCATCCCTTGGATGTAGATCTCGTTGTCGCGACGACCCGTCGTCACGACTTTCATGTCATCGGGAGCACCGTTCGCCTTCATCTCGGTGGCGGCGGTCGACGCGATGTCGAACGCTTCCTTGTAGGCGTCGACCTTCATCGCTGCCTGCGTTCCTTCCCAGGTGATGAGATAGCCGAAGACCGGAATACCGGCCTCGTTCGCCTCCTGCGTGACCGGCACGATCGAGTCGGCCTGGGCCGGGAAGCCCATGATCGCCTTGACGTCACCACGGTTGATCCAGGTCTGCCAGTTGTTGACCTGACGATTGATGTCGTACTGCGGGTCGTCGGTCAGGAATTCGTAGCCGGCCTCTTCGATGATCGGCTTCATGATTGCGAGCTGGTCGTTCCAGATCGTGATGTCGGCGCCGGGGAAGCCCATGGCGACGGCGCCCTTCGGCTCGTCCTCGTCCGGTGCATCGGTCTGGGCGGGTTCCGACTCGGTCGCCACGGTGTCGGACGACTCGTCGCCGGATGCCGCATCGGTGGATTCGGATGCTGCGCTGTCGGACGCCTCGTCTTCTGACGACTCGTTGTCGGACGAACCGGAACACGCACTCAGTGCGGCGACGGCGACGAGACCGGCGACTGCCTTGAGCATCGAGCGATGCTTCTTCATGGGGACTCCACTTTCATTTCGTTCTCTGAATTTGGGTGTTCTCGACGCCGAACCAGCGATACCTCCGCTGACCGATTCCCGGTGCTCCGGTTCGATTCGTTGGAATGTATTCACGAGAGTATACACTTTCGGCATGGCGCCGACGCAAGAGGTGAATCGAGCACAAGCCGAACATGAGGGCGACGGGCTCCGAGCGGGCCCGCTGGCCGGCATTCGGATCCTCGATCTCACGCGCGTCGTCATGGGCCCACTCGCCACGCAGACGTTGGCCGACCAGGGAGCCGACGTCGTCATCGTCGAGCCCAACACGCGCGACACCAACCGCGTGATGGGTCCGGGCCCGCATCCCGACCTGTCCGGGATCGCCTTGAACCTGCTCCGCAACAAGCGCTCGATCAGCATCGACCTCAAGTCGACCGACGGGCGCGCCGCACTCGAACGCCTCGTCCCCACCTGCGACGTGGTCGTCTCGACGATGCGACCACAGGTCCTCACTGAACTCGCCCTGGACTACGCCTCCCTCTCTGCGCTGAAGCCCGACCTGGTGTACTGCCAAGCGCAAGGGTTCTCGCTGACCGAGTCCCGTGCGGAGGAACCGGCGTACGACGACATCATCCAGGCGGCCAGCGGCGTCGCCGACGTGATGCAACGGGCCACCGGCGACCCGACCCTCATCCCGACGATCCTCGCCGACAAGGTGTGTGGGCTGGTCATCGCCCAGGCCATCACCGCCGGGCTGCTCGAACGGGAGCGAACCGGTCGAGGGCGCCACATCGAAGTCCCGATGCACCAGGCAATGACCGCGTTCATGCTGACCGAGCACGGAGCCGGCGGCATCAGCGAACCGCCGACGGCCCAGACCGGCCTGCCACCGATCGGGTACCCGCGGATCTTGTCGCCGCACCGACGCCCGCACCCGACGAGCGACGGCCTCGTCCACATGCTGCCCTACCTGCCGAAGCACTACGCCGCACTGTTCGCCGACGCCGGCGTCCCGGACGCCGACTCGGATCCCCGATACGCCGACCAACGCTCGGCGATCGCGAACTCCGACTCGCTCTATCAAGACATCCGGGCGATCGCGCCGAGCCGCACGACACAGGAGTGGCTCGACTACAGCCGATCGGTCGGCATCCCCGCCACGGCGGTCGCCACGCTCGACGAACTGGTCGCCGAGCTCCCGATCGTCGACCACCCGGTGGCAGGCCGATATCGCCTGATCCCGACGATGGCCAACTTCCACGGCACGGCGCTCACCGTCACGCACCATGCCCCGTTGTCGGGCCAAGACACCGACGAGGTCCTCGGCGAGTTGCCGGGCGCTTCGACTACACCGACGGAAGAGGTCGATCCATGAAGAGTCTGCGCCCGACGGTCCTGACCGCTGACGAGCGTGCCCTCCAGCGAACCGTCCGGAACTACCTGCAGGAGCGCCTCCCCGAAGGCGGCTACCCGATCGGACTCGGTATCTCCGCCGCCGTCGACCGCGACTTCACACGTGATCTGGCCGCTCGCGGCTGGATCGGCATGGCGTTGCCCCGACAGTACGGCGGAGGCGGCCGCACTGCGGTCGAACGCCAGATCGTGGTCGAGGAGTTGCTCACCCGGGGCGCCCCGGTCGGGTTCCACTGGGTCGCCGACCGCCAGACCGGCCCGAGCATCCTCGCCAACGGCACCGAAGCGCAGCGGTCCCATTACCTCCCCGGTATCGCGAGCGGCCAGTTCTCGTTCGCCATCGGCATGAGCGAGCCCGACTCCGGCTCCGACCTCGCGTCGGTACGTGCACGCGCGGTGCCGGCCGACGACGGGTGGCGGCTGAACGGCACCAAGGTGTGGACGTCCGGCGCCGACACGGCCACTCACATCCTCGGCTTGTTCCGTACGTCCGATGAGCGACACGGGGGCCTGACCCAGTTCATCATCGAACGCGACACGCCCGGCATGATCGTGTCGCCGATCGCCTTCATCGACGGCACCCAACACTTCTGTGAGGTCGTGTTCGACGACGTCCTCCTCCCCGACTCGGCCCGACTCGGCGACGTCGGTGCCGGGTGGGGACAGAACGTCGGAGAACTGGCGCTCGAGCGAGGCGGTGTCGACCGGTGGATCTCACTGATGCCGGTGCTCGAACGATGGGTAGCGACGATCGCCCCCGACGACACGCTCGCACTGACCGACCTCGGACGGATCACGGCCCGTCTTCGCGTCTTCCGAGGGATGTCGCTGTCGATCGCCCGACTCGTCGACGAGGGCGAATCCCCCGTGACCGAAGCGGCGCTCGTCAAGGAGATGGGCACCCGATTCGAACAGGAGTGCATCGAGATCGTTCGGCATCACTTCGGACGAAGTCCCCGCCCGGACAGCTCTGACACGTTCGAGTCGCTGCTCGCACAAGCGATCCTCGCCGGTCCGTCGTGGACGATCCGGGGCGGCACGACCGAGATCCTCCGCTCGGTGATCATGAAAGGGCTGACCGCACGATGAGCACGCACACGAGCGATCCGGGTTCGGAGATCGAGGCCGCACTGAGCGGGTTCTTCCGCGACACCTGGCCCGACGACATGTCGGACGATCCCGACGTGTTCCGCGACGATCAGTGGTCGGCCGTCACCGAGCTCGGCCTGACGACGATCGGTCTCCCCGAGCACCTCGGCGGTGCCGGCGGTTCGCTGTCAGACCTCGTCGCGGTCCTCCAGCTCGCCGGCCGTCATGCCGTCCCGCTCCCCATTGCCGAGGCGAACCTCGCCGCGTGGCTCACGAGCCGGTCCGGCCACACCGCCGGTTCAGGGCCGATGTGGTCGACGATCGCCCGGCCCGAACGCCGCGACCACCTGACCATCCGCGATGGCCTCGCCACCGGTGAGCTGTGCGACGTGCCCTGGGGCAACGAAGCGCCGCAGGTGCTCGCCCTCGGCAGTGCCCACGGCGCCGGTGCGGCGGCGGGCACGATCGTGGTCGATCCCGACCGGTGCACCGTCACCGTGCGCGAAGACCTCGCCGGACAGCCGATCGCCCATCTGACGCTCGACGACACGCCGGTGACCAGGTGGGACACCGATCTCACTGCGGACGAGTTCGCCCTGCGAGGGATGCTCGTGACCGCAGCCCTCATGAGCGGGGCGATGACCGGGGCCGCCGACCTCACCCGTGAGTACGTCGAGGTGCGGGAGCAGTTCGGCCGACCGATCAGCAAGTTCCAGGCCGTCCAACACCACGTGGTCGAACTGGTCCAGATGGCCGTCATGACTCGCTCCATGGTCGAGCGCGTCGCGCTCGTTGCCGATCCGACCGCCCAGCAGATCGACATCCGAGCGCTGAAGCTCACGAGCAACGAGAACGCGGCGCACGTGACTCGCGCCGCCCACCAAGCGCACGGGGCCATCGGCATGACCCGCGAGTACCGACTCCATCGGCTGACACGGCGGCTGCACCTGTGGCGAGACGCGTTCGGTACCGACCTCGAACTCGCCGGTCAGTTCGGCGAGTTGGCCGCCACCGCCCCGAGCCTCGCCGCGCTGCTCCTCGACGACACGCCCGGACCCGCTGGGGAAACGGTATGAGTTCCTCCGACCTCGACGTCCGAACCGACGGCCACGTCGGCGTCCTCGAGATCCAACGCGGACCGGCCAACTACTTCGACCGCGAACTCCTCGTGGCGATCAGTCAGGCCGCTGCAGCGCTCGAAGCGTCCGGCTACCGGGCCCTCGTGCTCTGCTCCGAAGACCGGCACTTCTGTGCCGGAGCGAACTTCTCGGTCACTGCGACCGGTCCGCAACGCGACACCCAAGCCACGGCGCTCTACGCCGAAGCGCTGCGGTTGTTCGAGATCCGCCTCCCGATCGTGGCGGCGGTCCAGGGTTCGGCGATCGGAGGCGGACTCGGGCTCGCATGCGCTGCCGACTTCCGCGTCGCCAGCTCGGCGACGCGGCTCCAGGCGAACTTCGCTCGGCTCGGCTTCCACCACGGGTTCGGACTCACCGCGACGCTGCCCCGGATCGTCGGCCACCAGATGACACAAGATCTGCTGTACTCCGGTCGACGCATCGATGGGCTCGAAGGCGCGTCGATCGGTCTCGTCGATCGGGTTGCCGATCCCGGCGCCGAACGCTCCGTGGCCGAAGCGTGGGCCCACGAGCTGGCCGCCTCGGCTCCGCTGGCCCTCCAGGCCATGCGAGCGACACTCCGAGGCCCGCTCGTCGCCGAGGTCGAGCAAGCCTTGCGCCGAGAGCAGACCGAGCAGGCCCGCCTGTGGCAAACCTCGGACAGCCAGGAGGGCATCGCCGCCAGCCTCGAACGACGACCGCCGGTCTTCACCGGGGAGTGACCGTGGACTCCCGGCCCGTGGCAGCGAACAGCATCCCCGGCACCGCTATGTTGACAGCAGAAGCGGTGACGAAGCCCAGGCTCGGTGGGGTCGCGAGAGCGAGGACGACAGTGTCGAACAGGAAGGGCGACAACGCCGACTCGAGTCTCTCCGAGATCCGCAAGATGATCCTCACCGGCGAACTCCTCCCCGGCGAGAAGGTCAATCAGGGCGAGATCGCCGACCGGCTCGGCGTCAGCCGGATCCCGGTGCGCGAGGCACTCGGCGCGCTCGTCACCGAAGGACTGCTCGATCACTGGCCGAACACCGGCTACACGGTCGTCCGGCCGACCGTGGAAGACCTCAGTGAGATCTACCTGATGCGTCAGGTGCTCGAGGCGGAGTTGTTCCGCTCCGTCGACCTGGCCGCTCTCGACCCAGGCGAACTCGAAGCCGTGAACGACGAACTACGCGAGCTCGGCACCGAAGCAGGCTTCTACGAGTACCGCGAGGCGAACCGACGATTCCACTTCGCCATCTTCGACCGCTCTCCGCTGCGGCTCGTGCTCCGCGAGGTTCGTCGGCTCTGGATCTTGTCCGAGTTCTACCACTCGCTCTACTTCCGTCACGACGGCGCGACCGAGCAGGTGCTCGCCGACCACGATCGGATCATCGAAGCGGTCCGTCAGCGAGACCAGGTTCTGCTCGTCGAAGCCAGCGCCGACCATCGAGAAGGTACCAAGCGCTCGATGACGCCGTCGCTGAGCCGGCGCCCGACTCGCAGCGAGACGCGTGCGTCCACCCCACCGGTCGACGCGCTCGACTAATCACCGGACGAGAGCGAACGGCCGGTCGAGGCAACGAAATGAGTCGGGCATACCGCTCCACGCTGGGCAGACGGAGTCACCACTTCGCATCGCTCGCCGAACTGATGGCCAAAGCGACCCCGGCGCGGTCCGGCGACCGGCTCGCCGGCGTCGCCGCCGACACGGCCGAGGAGCGCGTCGCCGCGCAGCTGTGCCTGGCCGACGTCCCGTTGGCCACCTTCCTCGAAGACATGCTCGTGCCGTACGAGCACGACGAGATCACACGCCTCATCGTCGACGACCACGACCCGATTGCGTTCGAGCCGATCGCCCACTTCTCCGTCGGCGACTTCCGCAACTGGCTGTTGAGCGATCTGGCCACGCCGGACGCGCTAGCCCGGGTCCGTACCGGCGTCACCCCCGAGATGGCTGCCGCCGTCAGCAAGCTGATGCGCAACCAGGATCTGATCCTGGCTGCACACAAATGCGAGGTGGTCACCTCGTTCCGGAACACGATCGGGTTGAACGGCCGCCTCTCCACCCGGCTCCAGCCCAACCACCCGACGGACGACGTGACCGGTGTCGCAGCGAGCATTCTCGACGGCCTGCTGTACGGGAGCGGCGACGCTGTGATCGGCATCAACCCGGCCACCGACAACGTCACCCAGAGCATGAAGTTGCTGCAACTGATGGACGACGTGATCAGTGAGTACGAGATTCCCACGCAGTCATGCGTCCTCGCCCACGTCACCACCACACTCGAGTGCATCGAGCGCGGAGCGCCCGTCGACCTCGTGTTCCAATCGATCGCCGGTACGCAAGCTGCCAACACGGGCTTCGGCGTGTCACTCGACCTGTTGGCCGAGGCACATGATGCAGCGCGGTCGCTGGGGCGAGGCACCGTCGGGAACAACGTCATGTACTTCGAGACCGGACAAGGCAGCGCTCTCTCCGCCGGCGCCCACCACGGTCTCGATCAACAGACCTGCGAGGTGCGTGCCTACGCCGTTGCCCGGAAGTTCGACCCGCTCCTGGTCAACACCGTCGTCGGCTTCATCGGCCCCGAATACCTTTTCGACGGGAAGGAGATCATTCGGGCAGGCCTCGAAGACCACTTCTGCGGCAAGTTGCTCGGCCTGCCGATGGGGTGCGACATCTGCTACACGAATCACGCCGAAGCCGACCAGAACGACATGGACAACCTGCTGACCTTGCTCGGCGTCGCCGGCTGCAACTTCATCATGGGGATCCCAGGATCCGACGACATCATGCTCAACTACCAGACCACGTCGTTCCACGACGCTCTGTACGCCCGGCGCGTGCTGGGGCTCGCACCGGCGCCCGAGTTCGCCGCCTGGCTGGAGGCGATGAACGTCTTCGCCGACGTCGAGCGGCCCGTACTCTCGACGACGATGAGCGACCGGTTCGCCCGCTCACTCCGGCAGGCGACCGGGTCGGACCGATGAGCGCCCCCGACGACGACCGGGACCGGCTCGAACCGGCGGACCGGCCGGCCATCGTCACGAACGACCCGTGGCGACGTCTCGACCGGTTCACGGACGCGCGCATCGGGCTCGGACGGGCCGGTGTGAGCCTGCCCACGAACCGAACGCTCGAATTCCAGCTGGCCCACGCACGAGCAAAGGACGCGGTGCATCTGCCGCTCGACGCCGACGCCCTCGTCGATCGACTCGCCGGCATCGAACCAACGGTGAACCGCCCGATCCGACGCCTACACAGCATGGCCGTCGACCGCACGTCGTATCTCCAGCGTCCCGACCTCGGGCGGCGCCTCGACGCCGCATCACGAGACGCGCTCATGGCGATCGGCGCGCCAGCCGCTTCCCTCGCGATCGTCGTCGTCGACGGCCTGTCGTCGCTCGCCGTTCAGCAGCATGCGGCGCCGATGGTCGACGCGCTCGTCGGGCTGCTCGCCGACGCCGGCTCCGACCCGAACGCTCACGGTTCTTGGACACTGGCGCCGGTCTGCATCGTCGAGCAAGGCCGTGTCGCCATCGGCGACGAGGTCGGAGCGCTGCTCGATGCGCGAGCCGTGGTGGTGCTGATCGGCGAACGCCCCGGATTGAGTTCGCCCGACAGCCTCGGGATCTACCTGACGTGGGGACCGCGCGTCGGTCTCTCCGATGCGAACCGTAACTGCATCTCGAACATCCGTCCCGGCGGGCTCGATTTTGGAACGGCCGCTGAACGACTGCTCCACCTGCTCGTCGGAGCAAGACACCTCGGGCGCACCGGCGTCGACCTCAAGGACCGCAGCGGAGACGAACCGTTGTCGAGTGGACCAGGGATCGGGAACTTCCTCATCTCCTGATCCGCCCGCACGCGGCTCGGCCGGTCGGCACGACTTGCGTGCTCGAACTCGCAGGTGGAACCGGCTTCCATCGACGTTCGACCCCCGACGTCCCCCGACGGGGGCAGCACCGAAGCGAATGTACGCTTCGGCCAACTACGTCACTTGCCGGCGGTGATCGCGAAGCCCTTCAGGAACGTCTTCTGGAGGAGGATGAACACGATCGTCGGCGGGATCGAGGCGAGTACGGCACCGAGCATCAGCGGCCCGTACGACAGGCCGCCACCCACGTTCTGGAGCGCACCGAGACCGATCTGCACCGTCTGCGCGTCGTCGTCGCGGATGATCAGGCTCGGCCACAGATACATGTTCCACGAGTAGAGGAACTGGATCACGGCCAGCGCGCCGAACACGTTCCACGACAGCGGCAGCAGGATCGCCCACAGGAACCGGATCGGCCCGGCACCGTCGATCCGCGCCGCCTCCGACAGTTCGGCCGGGATCGACAGGAAGTGCTGCCGGAACAGGAACGCACCGGTGGCCGACGCCAGGAACGGCACGGTGATCGCCAGCATCGAGTTCGTCCAGCCGAAGCCCGACACGATCTCGAACAGCGCCAGGATCGAGATCTCGGTCGGCATCATCAAGGTGACGAGCACGAACCAGAAGACCGGGCCTTTCAGGTTGAAGTTGAAGTAGACGAAGGCCATGCCGGCGAGCACGGCGGTGATCGACTTGCCGGCGGCGATGATCACCGACTGGATCAGCGAGGTCCGCATGTAGAGCCCGATGTCGCGCTGGTTCCACACGGTGTCGAAGTTGTCGCGCAGCGCGCTGCCCGGCGTGAGCTGGTGGGCGAAGTACTCCTGGTTGGTCTGGGTCGACACCAACATGGCGTACGCCAGCGGGAACCCGACGATCAGCACGATCACGATCAGGATCGCGTGCGTGTACCAGTGCGGTTGCTGCCCCGGGGCACCCTTGCGGCGACGGCGGGGTGACGGCGCGACGAACGCCGAGGCGGTGCCACCGTGCGTCGGGCCGGTCGTCGAGGCGGTGGGGGCGGTCTCAGCCATAGGTGACTCGTCGTCCTGTCGATCGGAACTGCCACATCGTCAACCCGACGACGCCGGCGAAGAGGATCATCGACTGCGCCGACCCGCGACCGAGGTCACCGCCGGTGTTGAACACCTGGATGATCTCGTACATCGCGACATTCGTCGCGCCGGCAGGCCCGCCCTTGGTGAGGTAGTCGATGGTGCCGTACGTCTCGAAGAAGGCGTACGTGAGGTTGGTGACGATCAGGAAGAACGTGATCGGCGACAGCGCCGGGATCACGACATAGCGGAACCGTTGCCAGGCACTCGCCCCGTCGATCATCGCCGCCTCGACCTGGTCGGGCGGGATGGTCTGCAGCCCGGCGACGTAGAACAGCAGGTTGTAGCCGAGCGTCTTCCAGATGCTCGCTATGATCACCACGAGCTGGGCGAGCACCGGCGTCGTGCGGTAGTCGGCGAGTCCCGTGTCGAGCAGGGTCGTCGTCCAGTGGTCGATGATGCCGGTGTTCGCGTCGAAGATGACGAAGAACAACAGACCGGCGATCGGCGGGCTGATCGCGTACGGCCAGATCAGCAGAGTTCGGTACACCGAGGCGCCGCGGATCGGCTGGTAGGCGATGAAGGCGATCCCGAGCGAGATGACCAAGCCGCCGACCACGGTCCCGACCGAGATGATCATCGTCACGACGTACACCTGCCGGTAGTCGTCGGTGAAGATGAACGCCAGGGCGGCGAAGAGCGAGATGGCGCTGACTGCCGACACGATCGTGCGGGCGCTGCGGGCGACCCGCCTGCCCTGCCGGTCGAGGAGCACCCCGGCGGCGATGCCGACCATGCCGAGGCCGGCGAGCACGAGTGCGAGCCACGGCCGGGACGGACCGATCAGCTCGGTGAAGTTGTAGACGCAGCGGTCGACCTGTTTCGGGTTCGACAGACGGGCCAGCTTCGTCGAGTAGCGGATGGTCTCGATCGCCGGCCAGTACAGGAAGACGACGAGGACCGCGAGCGTGGGTGAGAGGAGCAGCCACGGCATCCACCAGTTGCGCCACACGCTGTGGCTCGTCGCATTGGTGTCGGGCTTGCGCTCGGGCGCCATGGCGGCGCGGGCGGCGGCGATGCCGGCCGCAGCACCGGCAGCCATGAGGACGAGACCGAAGACGTAATCCTTCGTCTCGTACTCGTCGGAGAAGGTGCAGAAGTCGATCGGTGCGCTGACGGCCAGCGCTCCGAGCCCGCCGCCGAGTGCGCCCGCCAGTGCTCGGAGTGGCAGCGAGCGGGTGCCGCTGCGCGCGACGACGGCGGCGCCGACGAGCGCAGCGACGAGGATGGCGAAGAGGGCGGGCAGCGGCATGCGAAGGAACTCGGTCGAGGTCGGGTGGGACGAGATCGACCGCTGATCGGGAAGCAGGTCGCTCCCCGATCAGCGGTCGGTCGGACGTGGCTGATCAGCCGTCGGCGAAGAGCAGGTTGTACTCGTCGAGGAGCGCCTGGGCGTCCTCCTGAGCAGCAGCCATCGCCTCGGCCGGGTCGTCACCGTTGACGAGGACCGACTCGATCGACTCGGTGATCACGTCACGGATGGCGACGAAGTTGCCGACCAGGGCGCCGGTGGTGGCCGGCGTGTCGGGCGAGGCGGCGAGCTGCTCGCTGGCGATCCGCTGGTTCGGGTTCTCGTCGAAGTAGCCCTCGGCTTCGAGGTTCGACACGGCGGTCTCGGTGATCGGGATGTAGCCCGTGGTCTGGTGCCACGACGCAGCGTTCTCCGGGTTCGAGAGGAAGTTCACCCATGCGATGGCGCCGTCCTGGGTGGTCTCGTCGAGACCGTTGATGACCCAGTTGGTGGCGCCGCCGATGAGGGCGCCGCCGCCGGTGGCCTCACCGTTGCGGGGCAGGAACGCCGCCTCGACCTCGAAGCCGCCGTTGGCGCCTTCGTCGGTGAGCGCCGTCGTGTCGGACGAGGAGTAGAGCAGGAACGGGACGTTCTGGGCGGCGAACAGGTCGTACGTGCCGCCCCAGTCGCGCTGGGTGCCGGTGTAGGTGTAGTAGCCCTGGTCGGCCATGCCCTTCCACCACGTGACGTAGTCGACCATCGCGTCGGAGTCGATGAAGACCTCGTCGGCGCGACCCGAGCGACCGTTGTCGTTGTTGGCGAGCAGCTCACCCTGGAGGGCGATGTCCTGCTCCACGAACCAGCTGTGGTTCGGCCAGGTGACGCACGAGTCGGTCGCCGCGTCGGACGCCATGAACGCCTCGCACGCCGCCTCGAGCTCCTGCCACGTGGCGGGTGTGCCCTCGACACCGGCGGCGTCGAGCAGGGTGCGGTTCAGGAACATGATCGCCGACGACGTGTTCCACGGCATCGAGGTGTACGAACCGTCGAGCTGGTAGTACGTCGCAGCCGAGGCGACGACATCGTCGAGCACGACGGGAACGCCGGCGACTTCGGTGCGGCCGTCGATGATCGCCTCGAGGTCGGCGAAGACCGGCTCACCGTTCCCGGCGAGGGCGTCGCGGGCTTCCTGGGTCGCCGCTTCGAAGAAGTGGACGACCGCCGGCGGCTCACCCGAGTTGATCGCCTGGATGGCGGCATCGAACGCGTCGTTGTAGCTCGCGAAACCGGTGATCTCGACCGAGTAGCCGTCGACCTGCTCGTTGAACGCTGCAGCGACCTCGTTGGTCCAGTCGAGGCGGTAGTCCTCGAATGCGATCCACACCGGGATCACGGCGTCGTCGCCCGACGCTTCTTCGTCGTCACCAGCGGGCTCCGCGGCCGGCTCGTCGTCGGCGGCAGGCTCGTCGGCCGGCTCGTCGTCGGTGGCGGGCTCGTCGGTCGACTCCTCGGTCGCCGGCTCGTCGTCGGCGTCCGAATCGTCGTCGTCACCACAGGCGGCGAGGACCACGGTTGCGGCGAGTGCAAGCGCCGCGAATCGGCGAGTGCGTCGTTGTTCACGCATGGATTTCACTTTCGATGGGGGGTTGAGAACAGGCCGCAGAGGGCAGCCAGCCGGGGAACCTACGGGTCGCCACGACACCGAGCGGTGCTCGTCGCCAAGAGTTCACCCGTCGTTCCCCGCCCCGTCGGCGACCGATCACCGAGTGGCCAGGCGACGCCGACGGGGCGCCCATTCGATGCTGGTCGGGCCGTCACCTAGCCTTCGGGCATGTCCGACCGCGAGTCCGTCGACCTCTCCGACATCGATCTGCAATCGGTCGCCGAGTCGGAGATCCCGGAGGTTCGTCAGGAGGCGCGCGACTGGCTGCTCACCAACAACACGTCCGACCAGCGGTCGGTCGCACTCATGTCGCTCGGCGTCCTCGTGTTCGCGATCATTCTGCAGTCGTGGTGGGCGGCCGTCCTGGCGGGATGCATCGCACTCGTGCTCCCCTTCCGCTGGGTGGCGGGCCCGTACTTCCGCGGCGGCGACCTGCGGCGCGGCATCCTGTGGGCGAACCTCGGCTCCTGGTACCTGCTCTTCCCGCTGGTCATCATCATTCCCGAGACGCTCCCGATCGCCATCCAGAACGTGATCGGCCCGGTGATCCTCGCGGCGACCTACCTCGAGCGACGGTTCGTGAAGCAGCTGATCCCCGGCACGATCGCGATCGCCGTCGTCATCTCGCTGATCAGCTTCACGACGGACGGCGTCGGCCTCGACGAGGTCGCACCCGACGGTGTGTTCATCGGCGTCTTGGTGGCCTACATCGCCGCCAACCTGCTCATGGTGATGGGTGACATCCAGGAACTGAACCTCGTCCACCTCCGCAGCCTCGACCGGGCGGTGAAACAGAACCGGGAACTCCGTGCGGCGGAGCGGGCGCTGCGCGACTCTCGACGACGACTCGTCGTCGCCGGCGACGAGGAACGGGTGCGGGTCGAGCGAGATCTGCACGACGGGGCGCAGCAGCGTCTCGTGTCGTTGTCGATGCAGCTCCGTCTCGCCGCCGACCTGGCCGCGGACGGCCAACCGCCGTCGAGCGATTCGTTGATGGCGCTGCATCGATCGGCGAACGAAGCCGTCGACGAACTCCGCGATCTGGCACAGGGGCTGTACCCGGCGCGGTTGAAGGAGCTCGGGCTGGTCCGCGCACTGCACTCGCTCGCGCGACGCAGCCCGACGCCCATCGAGATCGACGATCGGACGACCACGCACCTCGACGACTCGACGCAGGTAGCGCTCTACTTCGTCTGCGCCGAAGCGATCCAGAACGCTTCGAAACACGCCGGAGCCGCTGCCCGCGTCACCGTGACGCTGGTGGACGACGATCCCGATCTCGTCGTAACGATCACCGACGACGGTCCGGGCTTCGACGCCGACGACCACGCCTCGTCGCGCGGCCTCCTCAACATGGCCGACCGCGTCGGAGCGCTCGGCGGCACGCTCGACGTCGACTCCGAACGTGGTCGCGGCACCGTTGTGTCGGCACGCATCCCCCACGCCGAACTCGCCGCGACCTCCTGACGACGGCGGCGCGGTCCGCGTTGCGGCCGGTGGCCGGGTGACAAGATGTCGCCGAACGAAGGAGACCACCGATGACCGACGACCAGTTCCCGAACGACCCGACCGAGCCGATTCCGCCGGTCGGTGGACCCACGGAACCCGTACCGCCGGTCGGCGGCCCCACCGACCCGACCGTGGCACAACCCGTCGTCCCCCCGCCCGGCCCGGGCGGCGAACCCGGCGAAGCCGAAGGTCGTCCGGCCTGGCTCGTTCCCGCCGGCGCCGGCCTGGCCATCGGCCTCGTCATCGCATTGATCGCCGTGCTCGTCGTCCGCGATGGCGATGACGACGACGAAGCGGCCACATCCACCACGGTGGAGACGATCGCCACGGTGCCCGAGACCACGACTGCGCCGACCACGGTGCCGGCGACCACGGCACCCGCGACGACCGCTCCGGCGACCACGGCACCCGCCACGACCGCTCCGGCGACGACGACCCCGCCGCCGACCACCGCACCGGCCACCACGACGCCGGCGACGACCGAACCGGCTCCGACCACCACGGCCCCGGGCGGCCTGACGCCCGCATCGCCGGGCTCCGTCCGCATCGCCGACGCCGAGTACCCGATCCAGCGTCTGTGCCAGACGTTGCCGTTCGTCGGGTTCACCGGCGACTACGCCGTCGACAGCTACCTCTACTTCGACGACGTCGGCAACCCGTGGGTGGTCGACCGCTGGTTCGACGAGGGCGGCGCCACCGGCGTCTACTTCGGTGACGAACTCGAGGTCGTCGACCTCGGCGCCGACGGCTTCGGCTTCTTCTTCTTCGAAGGCGACGGCGAGGTGCCGGCTGCGGTCAACCCGACCGGTGTCGCACCCGCCGAGTGCGGCGGCAGCGTCGTCGAGGTGGCGGCCAACGGTGCGCAGCGCACCTACACGATCGTCGACATCTGCCTCGGCAACGACCCGACCGACGGCACGCTCCGCTACGCCGCGAGCCTGTCCGAGCAGGGCTCGATGGAGCTGGCACCGAACGCCGACGCCTCGTACCGGGCGTTCCTGCTCTCGGCGATCGGCGACCCGTTCGCCGGCGTCGACGAGCAGGCGATCGAACCCGCCCCGCCGGCCGATGGCCGGTTCCAGGTCGACATGGTCCTGACCCAAACGGTCAACGGCTCAGAACAGCGCACCGCCCAGGCCGACATCATCGACGCCGCCGTCCGCGACTGCGGCTGACGATCGCGCGGCGTCAGCGGGTGGCCGAGATGGTTCCCGTCAGCGGATAGAGCGGCGGTCGGATCGAGGCCAACCGGCCGGCGTCGGCGACGACCAGCATCGACAGGTGGGTCAGGCCGGCGCGCAAATGGTCGCGGTCGACGAACCCGGCGTCGGCGATCACGTGCCCCGGCACGACGACGAGGTCACCGTCCCCGAGCTGGTCGAACGTCGCGCCGGCACGCAACTCGTAGCTGCCGTAGGTCGCTTCGGCCTCGAGGATCGGCCGCTCGGTGCCCTCGGCGACGAGGACATGGAGCGGCAGTTCCAGACCCGCTGCGGCACGCTGGGCGACCTCGGCGGCCAGGATCGTGTCTTCCGCCGTCATGAACGCTCGTGTGTCTCCGGTGATCACGACGACGCGCTGCCATTCCGGATCACCGATCGCGGCGGCGACGCACGGCACCTTCGCCGTCGCCCCGATACGCGCCAGTTCGTCCCCCAACCCGAGCTCACGCCGCAGCCGCTCGTGCGGCACGGGCAGGAACAGCACGCTGGCGTCCGACTCCTCGGCCAGCTCGGTGACACCTGCTCGCAACGACTCGGCGACACGCAACACGGCTTCGGTGTCGTGGCCCAGGTGGGTGAGCGCGTCCTCGAACCCGACGAGCAACTCCTTCGCCTCGTCGCGCGGCAGCGACCGGGTCGACACCGCGCACGGTGTCACCAGTCCGCCGTCCTCGTTCGCGACCGCTGTCGCCAGGCGAGCGCACCGTTCGGCCGTGCCGGTCTCGACCGGCGTGAGCGCGAGCACGTGGTCGCCGAGCCGAGACACCTGGACGGCCGGCGGCCCCATCTTGGCGGCGGCGAACCGGGTGCCGTAGGTGGTGATCAGCACGGAGATCACCACAGTGACCACGGCGGCATTGAAGATCCGCTCGTCGAACAGCCCGGTCGAGATCCCGACCTGTGCCACGGCCAGTGTGGCTGCTGCCTGACCCATCGTCAGCGCCGCCATCATCGCGGCCTCGGTGCGGTCGAGCTTGAACACCAGCCCGGCGATGAGCGCCGCCCCGCCCTTGCCGACGAGGACGACGACGGTGAACACGATCGCCAGCCAGAGCGTGGATGGGTCGAACGCTGCCGCCGGATCGATCGTCAAGCCGACCGAGACCAGGAACGCCGGCACGAACAGGGCGTTGCCGAAGAACTCGATTCGGTCCATCAACTCGCCGCGTGCGGGCACGTTGCGGTTGATGCCGAGCCCGGCGAGGAACGCACCGACCAGTCCCTCCACGCCGGCGAGCAGGCTGAGCACGCCGCCGGCCGCCATCGCCGTCAGCGCCCACATGAAGCGCTCCGTGCGGGCGTGCAGGAGGTGGGTGAACAGCCAGGTGGTGAGGCGCGGGATCACCACGAAGCAGAAGACCACCAGGATCCCGAGTCCCAGCCACAGCGGCACCGCTCCGTCTTCGCCTGCGCTGGCCTGGACCTCGGCGGTGTCGTCGATCGCGGCCGACGACGCAGCGACCGCCAGCACGACCAGCGCGAGCACGTCGGTGATGACGGTGGCGGCGACGGCGAGCCCGACGGCCGGATTTCGGTCGTGTCCCGATGCCTTGACCTCCGGGTACGCCACGAGCGTGTGCGACGCCCACATCGCACCGACCAACGCGGCACCATTCACGCCGAGATCGAGGTACCAGGCGCCGACGGCGACCGACAGCACGAACGGCACGACAAAGGTGAGCAACCCGAACGCGATCGCCTGGTTGCGGCGCTTGTTGAACTCCTTGAGATCGAGTTCGACACCCGCGATGAACATCAGGTAGAGCAGACCGGCGGCGCCCACCGTGGCGACGAACCCGCCGGGTCGGAGCCAGTGCAGCACGTACGGGCCGAAGATCGTGCCCATCGCGATCAGCCCGATCAGGGCCGGGATCCGCAACTTCAAGGCGACGATCGGCCCGAGGAGGATCGTCATGCCGAGCAACAACAAGCCCAGCTCCACCGAATACTTCAGCTCCGACGCGAGCATCACCGTCCACTCCTCCCGCCGACCCCGCGTCGACCGGACGAAGCGTAGATCGGTGCGCCTTCGCGATCGGTGATCCGCGCACGACCGCGTCCCGACCGACAACGGCGACGGGAAGGGACGCCTGCCCCTTCCCGTGACCGTCCTGGGAGATGTGCTCGGTCAGGCGATGTCGCCCTCGCGCCGGCGTCGGCCGGCGAGCAGCAGGACGCCACCGATCAGTGCGAGCAGCATCGCCACTCGGGCGAGATCACCGGCGCTGCCACCGGTGAAGGGCAGCTCGCGCTCGTTCGAGATCCGGATGACCGTCCGGGTCTCGACGAAGTCGTTGTCCTCCGAGTCCTCGCCGCCGCCGACCGTGATCGACGTGATGACGTCCGTGCCGTCGGCCGTACCGCCGGTCGAACCGGGGATGGCGGTGACGCTGCTGTAGCCGTTGGGCTGGGTCTGGGTGATCGTGTACGAACCGGCGACGATGCCGGGGAACACGTAGCTGCCGTCGCTGCCCGTGGTGGTGCTCTGCGCCACGAGGTCGCCGTTCACGTCGGTGCCGTTCAGGCTCACATCGACACCGGCGATCGGGTTGCCGTCGTCGTCTCGGACGACGCCGGACACCGTGCTGGTCTCCTCGACGAAGTCGTTGTCGACCGAGTCGACGCCGCCGGGCAGCTCGATCCCGACGATGTCGTTGATGCCGTCGTCGCCACCGGTGGAGCCGGCGGCGGATCCACCCGGGCCGTAGCCGTCGGGCTGCGTCTCGGTCACCGTGTAGTCACCAGCGACCAGGTCACCGAAGACGTAGTCACCGGTCGAGTTGGTCGTGGTCACCAGCTCGATGTCGCCGCCGTTCACGTCGGTCCCGGTCAGCGTGATCTCGACGTCGACGAGCGGTCGGCCCTGATCGTCGGTGACAGTGCCGGAGATCGAGCCGGTCGACTCCGAGAAGTCGTTGTCCTTCGACTCGTCGCCTCCCGAGAGTTCGATCGAGATCGAGTTGTCCGGGGTGACGGCGCCGGCGCCGTACCCGTCGGGCTGTGTCTCGGTGACGACGTAGCTGCCGGGGAGCAGATCGACGAAGGAGTAGTCGCCATCGGCATCCGTGGTCGTCACGATCTCCACCGGGTCACCGTTCACGTCGGTGCCCGTCAACGTGATCACGACGCCGGAGATGGGTTCACCGTCGCCGTCCACGAAGACCGATCCCTCGATCGACGCCGGGACGAACTCGTGGAAGTCGTGACCGTACGACGACTCGTTCGCTTGCAGCGGGATGTCGGCGATCACGTCGTTCGTGCTGATGTCGCCACCGGTGGAACCGGCTTCCTCGTGGCCGTCGAGATATCCCGACGGGTGGGTCTCGGTCACCGTGTACGTGCCGGGGAGGAGATCACCGAAGAGGTAGTTGCCGTCGGCGTCGGTCGTGGTCGTCGACGACACCGGGTCACCGTTCACGTCGGTACCGGTGAGCGTCAGGGTGACGTCAGCGATGCCGATGTCGTCCTGATCGACGACCGACCCGGCGATGCCCGACGGCCGGTACTCGGCGAAGTCGTTGTCGACGGAGTCCTGGCCGCCGGCGAGCGGGATGTCGGCGATGAGGTCGTTCGTGCTGATGTCACCACCGGTCGAGCCGACGGTCTCCGGGCCGTCGAGCAACCCGGACGGCTGGGTTTCGGTGACGGTGTAGTCACCGGCCAGCAGGTCGTCGAAGCGGTAGTCACCTTCGGCGTCGGTCGAGGTCGTGAGCGACACCGGTTCACCGTTCACATCGGTGCCGGCCAGTGCCACCTCGACGCCCTCGATGGGGTCACCGTTCTGATCCACGACCGAGCCCGAGATGGAACCGGTGGCCTCCGAGAAGTCGACGACGGCGTCGTCGCCCGCCGGGAGCAGCACGGCCTCGGTGTCGTCGCCGTTGACGGCGCCCTGGCCGTAGCCGTCGGGCTGGGTCTCGGTGACGGTGTAGTCGCCACCGAGCAGATTGTGGAAGGTGTAGTCACCGTTCGCGTCGGTCGTCGTCGTCAGCGACACGGGGTCGCCGTTGGCGTCCGTGCCGGTGAGGCCGATCTCGACGCCGGCGATCGGGTCGCCGTCGCCGTCGACCACGACGGTGCCCGAGATCGAACCGGTCGTCTCGGCGAAATCGTTGTCGACCGAATCATCACCGTCGGCGAGGGGGATGGCCGCGATCACGTCGTTGGTGGAGATGTCACCACCGGTCGAACCAGCCGTCTCGACGCCGTCGCCGTAGCCGGTCGGCTGCGTCTCGGCCACCGCATACGTCCCGGCCAGCAGGTTCTCGAAGACGTAGTCACCGTTCGCGTCGGTCGTCGTCGACGCCGACACCGGATCACCATTCACATCGGTCCCCGACAGGAGGATCTCGACACCGGCAATACCGTTGCCGAAGTCGTCCACGACCGAACCCGAGACCGAACCCGTCGTCTCGGCGAAGTCGTTGTCCGTCGACACCTCACCGTCGAGCAGCGGGATCGCAGCGATCACATCGTTGGTCGAGATGTCACCACCGGTCGAACCAGCAGTTTCGACACCGTCGCCATAGCCCGCAGGCTGCGTCTCGGCCACCTCATACGTACCGGCCAGCAGGCCGTCGAAGACGTAGTCACCGTTCGCGTCCGTCGTCGTCGACACCGACACCGGATCACCGTTCAGATCGGTCCCCGACAGGACGATCTCCACCCCGGCGATGCCATTGCCGAAGTCATCGACGACCGAACCCGAAATCGAACCGGTCGTCTCGGCGAAGTCGTTGTCGACCGAGTCCTGACCACCAGCCAGCGGGATCGCAGCGATCACGTCGTTGGTCGAGATGTCACCACCGGTCGAACCAGCAGTCTCCGCACCGTCGCCGTAACCGGTCGGCTGCGTCTCCACCACCGCATAGGTACCGGCCAGAAGGCCGTCAAAGACGTAGTCTCCATTGGCGTCGGTCGTCGTCGTGAGCGACATCGGGTCGCCGTTGACGTCGGTCCCCGACAGCACGATCTCGACACCCGCGATCGGGTTCCCGAGGTCATCGACCACCGAACCCGAAATCGCTCCCGTCGTCTCGGCGAAGTCGTTGTCGACCGAGACCTCGCCGTCGGCGAGCGGGATGGCTGCAATCACGTCGTTCGTCGAGATGTCACCACCGGTCGAACCAGCCGTCTCGGCACCGTCGCCATAACCCACAGGCTGCGTCTCCGCCACCTCATACGTCCCGGCGAGCAGGTTCTCGAAGATGTAGCCACCGTTCGCGTCGGTCGTCGTCGTCAGCGACACGGGGTCGCCGTTCACATCCGTGCCGGTCAAGACGATCTCGACACCGGCGATGCCGTTGCCGAAGTCGTCCACGACCGAACCCGAAATCGCTCCCGTCAGTTCGGCGAAGTCGTTGTCGACCGAATCCTCACCGTCGGCGAGCGGGATGGCTGCAATCACGTCGTTCGTCGAGATGTCACCACCGGTCGAACCAGCCGTCTCGAGACCGTCGCCATAACCCAAAGGCTGCGTCTCCGCCACCTCATACGTCCCGGCGAGCAGGTTCTCGAAGATGTAGTCACCATTGGCGTCGGTCGTCGTCGTCAGCGATACGGGGTCGCCGTTCGCATCCGTGCCGGTCAGAACGATCTCGACACCGGCAATGCCGTTGCCGAAATCGTCCACGACCGAACCCGAGACCGAACCCGTCGTCTCGGCGAAGTCGTTGTCGACCGAATCCTGACCACCAGCCAGCGGAATCGCAGCGATCACGTCGTTCGTGCTGAGGTCACCACCGGTCGAGCCGGCAGTCTCCGCACCGTCGCCGTAACCGGTCGGCTGCGTCTCCGCAACCTCATAGGTACCGGCCAGCAGGCCGTCGAAGACGTAGTCACCGTTTGCGTCGGTCGTCGTCGACGCCGACACCGGATCACCGTTCGCATCCGTGCCGGTCAGGACGATCTCGACACGCGCGATCGGATTGCCGAAGTCGTCCACGACCGAACCCGAGATCGCTCCCGTCAGTTCGGCGAAGTCGTTGTCGACCGAGTCCTGACCACCAGCCAGCGGGATCGCAGCGATCACGTCGTTGGTCGAGATGTCACCACCGGTCGAACCAGCCGTCTCCGCACCGTCGCCGTAACCGGTCGGCTGCGTCTCCGCAACGTCGTAGGCACCGGGCAGCAGGTTCGTGAACGAGTAGTCGCCGTTCGCGTCGGTCGTGGTCGACGCCGACACCGGACCGCCGTTCACATCGGTCCCCGACAGGACGATCTCCACACCGGCGATGCCGTTGCCGAAATCGTCCACGACCGAACCGGAGATGGAGGCGGGCTGGTACTCGGCGAAGTCGTTCCCGGTCGAGCTCTGATTCGCGCCGAGCACGATGGCGGCGATCACGTCGTTCGTCGAGATGTCACCGCCGAGCGAACCGGCGGTCTCGTCACCGTCCAGGTAACCGGCGGGCTGCGTCTCGGTCACGATGTACGTACCGGGCAGCAAGTCGGTGAACGAGTAGTCGCCGTCGACATCCGTGGTGGTCGTCAGGGTGACGACGTCGCCGCTCACGTTCGTTCCGGACAAGGTGATCCCGACCCCGGCGATGCCGACGCCGTCCTGGTCGACGACCGACCCGGCGATCGTCGACGGCAGGAACTCGGCGAAGTCGTTGTCGATCGAGTCCTGTCCACCGAGCAGCGGGATGGCGGCGATCACGTCGTTCGTCGAGATGTCACCGCCGAGCGAGCCGGCGGTCTCGTCACCGTCGAGGTAACCGGCAGGCTGCGTCTCCGTCACGGTGTACGTGCCCGCGAGCAAGCCGTCGAAGAGGTAGTCGCCGTTTGCATCGGTCGTCGTCGTGACGGCGACGGCGCCATCGACGTCGGTGCCCGACAGTGCGATCGACACGTTGGCGATCGGATCACCGTTCTGATCGACGACGGAGCCGGACACCGACCCAGTGGTCTCGGCGAAGTCGTTGCCGGTCGACGCGTCGCCCTGATCGACGACGATGGCAGCGATGACGTCGTTCGTCGAGATGTCGCCACCGGCCGAACCGACGGTCTCGATCCCGTCGCCGTAGCCGAGCGGTTGCGTTTCGGTGACGACGTAGGTCCCGGGGAGCAGACCGTCGAAGAGATAGTCGCCGTTGGCATCGGTCTGCACGACGATGAGCACCGGACTCCCGTCGTGGTCGATCCCGGTCAGCGTGATGTCGACGCCGGCGATGCCGTTGCCGCTGTCGTCGACGACCGAACCCGAGATCGAGGCCGGGATGATCTCACCGAAGTCATAGCCGGACGCACCCACCAAGGGGTCGTAGACGATCCCGGAGACCTGATTGGTCGTGTCGACGACGCCACCGATGGTGCCGGCGGTCGCCTCACCCTCGAGGTAGTTCGCAGGTTGCGTTTCCGTCAGCGTGTATCCGGTCAGGTCGGAGGCCGGCACCTGGACGAACACGTAGAAGCCGTTCTCGTCGGTCGTCGCCGTCATCGAGACCGGGTCACCCAGGTCGTCGGTACCGGTCAGGGTGACTTCGACGCCCTCGATGGGGGTGTCGACACCCGGCGTGAACACCCCGTCGGCGTCCACGTCGTGGTAGGTGGTGCCGCTCAGGACCGCTTCTTTCGCCGAGAAGACGAACAGTGACGCGGCATAGCGGTCGCCGGCAGTCTGAAAGGTCACGGGAAGGCCGTCGAGCACGGAGTTGAGCGCCGCTGCGGCGACCGGCACGGTCTTGATGTCGATCCCTGCGGCGTCGCGGATCTCGGGGTTCGAGCGGGTGAAGTCTCCGACGGTGGAATCGGTGAACTCACCGATCGTCGAGGCGTAGAAGTTGTCGGTCGCGACACCGCCACTCACTCGGGGCTCCACCACGGGGAGGCCGTTGAGCAGGAGCGAGTCGCCGGCGATCTGCTGGTCACCCTCGTAACCGACGGAGGCGGCACGAGGCTCGACGACCCAACCCGGGGCCGCCAGGAAACCGTTCAGGCTGAATGACTCGGAGGCGCCGTCGGCGACCTCGGCGAAACCGTCCCAGATCTGGACCCGGCGCAGTTCCGGCGCGTAGGTCGGTTCGAGCGTCGGGTACTCCCAGACGATGATCGTGTACCAGCCACCGGTGCAGTTGAATCCTTCGGGCGTGAAGATGTCGCCGACGGTGATCTCGAGCGGACTGCCATCGCCGGGGAGTGCGGCGGCGAGCAGGTCGGTGATGTCGGCGGACTCCTGATAGAGCTGGCCGCTCATGTGCGGCGAACCGATCTGGCCACTCGTCGACGTGACCGTTTGATAGCCGGCGCTGCTCCCCAGCTGCACCTGCACCTGTGTGCGGTCGCGGCCGGTCATCGCTGCCCAGGCGGCGTTCTGACGTGCGGCGACCAGCGGAGCGGTTGCCCAGGCGACCGGAGTGCCGTAGGTGCCCCAGTCGATGACCGTCGAACTCGATTGGCACGACGGCCACGGCGAGGTGCCGGCCGCACCGAACGCTGCCATCTGTTCTCCGGCGTCCATCAGATCGATCTGTGTCTGGTTGAGGCCGACACTGTTCGCTTCACCGTTGTTGCCGTGCCACACCAGCTCGGCCGACGCGATCGTGGCCCCCGGAGGAACGGCGATCGTCGCCGAGGACGAGTTGAACAGCCCGGCGCCCGGGTCGACGTTCTGATGGACCATCCAGCGCTGGTCGTTCGGTGCCTGCGGCGTGCCGAAGGTGTCACGCGTGGCGTCGTTCAGGCATTCGGCGTAGAACGACCAACCCACAGCCGAGCCGACGGGCTCCGTGGTGTTGCCGTCGCCGTCGACGTCGTTCACGTCGAGGTCGCCCGCCGTCACGCAGCGAACCTGCGTGTTGCCGGCCAGGATGAAGTCTCCCCAGACACGATCGTCGTAGGACACGTCGAATCCGGCGGTGGTCGCCGGTTCGGCGCCGGCATCGGACGCCGTGATCAGCGCGACCGACGCAGCGGCGACGGCGGCTGCAACGGCCAGCCGGCCGAGACGGTGCAATGGTGTGGTCATCGGTGTTCTCCCTGGTGTGTGGTGCGTGTGGCTCGCACCCGCTCCGGAGCACGACTGGTGCACTCCGGCAGCACACAAGGAAGCGACCGAACGTCAAGGGAGACTCAGGAACGCTTAGGGAGTTCAGAAAGCTGCAGAACGTGACCAACCCTCGACATCGACTCGAGGTCGAGCGTTGCCCGAGCTGCCGTCAGGGGAACAGATCGGGTCGCATCGACCGCATCTCGGCGGCCACGACGTGCTCGCCGTACTCGACCGCCAACGGGTAGACGGACTGACCGATCCGGATGTCGACGATGTCGCGCACGCGTTTGCCGCCGCACGCCACCATCTCGTCGGTCGGGACCACGTGCAAGACGTCGCCGCCGTGTCGCTCGACCCACCGACGCATCTCGCGCGTCGACTGCCAATCGCCCGCCTTCCCGGCGATGCCCTGCCCGTCGCGGGCGAACGGGGTCACCAGCAGCATGAACCTCGCAGCCGGGGTGAGATCGGCCGACGCCACGCTGATCGCGCCACCGTCGACGTACCACCGACCGTCGATCTTGTGCGGGCGGATCACCGGGAACGCCGCCGAACTCGCCGCGACGATGTCGTCGATGCCGTACGTCGCGCTGTTCAGCACCTCGCGCTTCCAGCCCCGGACGCGAACGGCCACCGCCGACACCTCCGGGTCGTGGAGATCTCGGTACATCCGATCCGCGAACGCATAGCCGTCACTCCACGGACGGCCGGTCTTCTCGCCGACCTGGTCGGCCCACTGCTCAGCGAACGCGTCGAAGTCGAGACCGAGGCGCATCGCAGCGACGGTGTGCGAACCGGCGGAGGTGCCGATCATCGGAAAGGCGGTCACGTCGATGCCGGCGCGTCGCAGCCCGCGAGCGACTCCCATGTTGAACCCGAACCCGAATCCGCCGCCACCGCCGAAGTTGGTCGCCAGGGCGGGAACCGTCTCGTGATGCCGCATGGGGTCACGGTAGCGATCGGCGGCGCCGTCCGACCACGCCCGTAGGCTCGACGTGGACCGATGGACACCGAACCGCTGCGATCCCCCACCCCGCCGTGGCAGCCGCTGCCCTTCATCCGGTGGATGTGGCGACTGGCCCGCGACGTCTTCGACGAGTACAGCGAGGACGGGGTCGGCGATCTCGCGGCTGCCATCACGTTCTGGACGATCTTGTCGATCCCGGCTGCTGCGCTGTCGCTGGTGAGCATCGTCGGATCGCTCGAGGCCATCGTCGGGCAGTCGGTCGCCGACGACGTGCAGCGGCAGATCGAACAGCGCGTCAGCGAGACGTTCACGGCAGAGTCGGCGATCAACGACACGGTCACCGACCTGTTCAGCCGCCCGGGCACCGGCGTCGCCACGTTCGCGACGCTGGTCGCCCTGTTCACCCTGTCGAGGGCGTTCGCCGGACTCATCCGAGCGCTCGACATCGCCTACGAGGTGGAGGACGGCCGCCCGTTCTGGTACGTCCGCATCATCGCGATCGGGCTGGGCTTCGCAACGATCGCCGTGGTCGCAGCAGGCGCCACGGCGTTGGCGCTCCTCCCCGAGTTGCCGTTCTCCGGGTTCCTGCGCTGGTTCGCGGCGCCGGCGGTCTTCGTCGGCTTGGTGCTCTGGGCGGCGACGCTGTTCCACATCGGCCCGTATCACCGGACGCCCTGGCGCTACGACGTCCCGGGTGCGATCGTCACCGCCGTCGGCTGGGTGGCAGCCACACAGGGATTCGCGTTGTACGTGCGACTGTTCCCCGGCGGCAACGACATCCGCACGAGCGTGGGCGCGATCCTGCTCGCCCTGACGCTCATGTACTTCTTGAGCGTGGTGATGCTCGTCGGTGCCGAGGTGAACGACGTGATCTCACGGCGCGCCGGCGTCGTCCACCAGCCGCCGCCGGTCAACGTGCGCGCCCGGCAGGCGCGAGATCGGTTGAAGGTCCGTCTCGACGATGCCCGCAACGGCACCGAAGAATCCTGACGGCCGAGGTCAGTCGCCGTCGGCGACGAGGTCCTTGATCGCTCCGACGATGTAGAGGAGCGACAAGATCAGGAAGACGGCGCCGATGACCGACTTGATCTGATCCTCGTCGAACGACGAGCGTCGCGACACCGGCGTCGCCACCGCCCCGGCGACGGAACTCCGCCACCCTCGCAATCCGGCCAATCCCACGTCCTTGGTACGCATGCTCCAGTCGTACCCGATTCCAGCCCGCTCAACCAGCCCGACCAACCCGGGTCGGGTGTCGTACGGAACGGCGAGGCGCAGCCGAGACGTTTCGGGAGATCACCCGACCCGGTCGCGAACCCACGTCACCGGAGTCGGGTGATCTCCGGAAACGTCGACTCCGTCGCCGTTCCCTGCGACACCCGACCCGGCTCGCTCCTCGCCGGTTCGTCGTCGGGGCCGATCCAGGTCATGGCGGCCCAGATGCCGGCGACGGTGATGAGCGCGCCGAGCGGCACCCACATCAGCACGCCGGCGATGTGTTGGTCGGCCAGCGCGTCGTCGGCGCCGAGCCGGTCGACGTACACGCCGTACCACGGCGACGGGGCGAACGTCAGCAGCGCGGACAGCAGGACCCCTTGGAGCCCCAGCAGGAACGCCACGAGTACCCGGATCGCAGGATCGGCGTTGCCGCCGGCACGTTCCGGACCGAGCACCGCCGACCACACCAACAACGCCGCGACGACGAAGGAGACGTGCTCGATCGTGTGCACCCACTCGTTCTCGACGGCAAGCGAGTACAGCCGCGCCGAGTGCCAGCCCCAGAACACGAACACGAACAGCAACCAGCGAGCGAGCGGACTCCGCAGTCGACGCATCCGCGCGACGTCGAGACCCACCAGTCGCCGTGCGGACGACACGGCGCCGACGCCGCGCACCCCCAGACCACGCGCCAACGCCGGCCACGGTGCCGCCACGGCGAGCAACGGTGCGGTGACGCCGATCAACAGCACGTGCTGGACCATGTGCCATGCCAACGACCGCTCGGCGGCGACGTGCAGTGGCGACACGACGGCGACGAACGAGACGAGGACACCGATCACGACGGCGGCCAGGCGCCAGGGCGCGTCGTGCCCCGGTCGCCGACCGACGACGTAGAGGCCGATGACCCCGACCGTGACGGCGATCGCGACCGGGTCGAGCGCCCAGTCGCCGAGGGTGCCGTGCTCGAGTGTGCCGTGTGAGATCAGCATCCGCCGACCACCAGCGTCGACGACCCGACGGCGATGACGCTGAGCGCCGAGCCGATCCCGAGGGTGATCGACACCCACCACAGCCACTGGCCGGGCTCGCGACGAAGTCGACGCCACGAGAGCGTTGCGACAGCGAGACACAGCGCGACTGCGACGACCGTCGACGCCACGACGAATCGGTCGAGCGTCGCGTCCGACCAGGGCTGGTCGTCGCCGATGAGCTTCGGCGTGCACACCGCTTCGGCTGCGAGGTAGACGATCATGAAGTGGGCGAACCACAGCGACGGCCCGCCGAGCAACAGCACCCACAGACGCCACGACGACGGTGCGGGAACCACCGGTTCGTGCGGCGCCTCCAGCGTGTCGACCGGACGGTGCGCCGTCGTCACGTCGCCCCCGATGTCATCCACGGCGTCCCGTACAACACCGCCAGACCGATGGCGGCGAAGACGGCGGTGGCAACCCAGAACCGCGACACGTTGTCGACCCACGAGAACCGTCGGGCCGAGAACCGTCCACGCAACGCGTCGACGAGGGTGACGACGCCCATCACGAACGAGATGAAGGTCACCACCACGACGAACCCTCCGAGCGTGTGGAAGATCGAGCCGTAGGCGTGATCGGACGCCGCGAACGGCGTCGTCGCCAGGTCGTACACGAGCAACGCGCCGGCAGCGAACAACACGAGCAGACCGCCGGCCAGTCCGGCGATCAGCCCGCGCCGGTCGTCACGCAACAGCGCACGGCGGCCCGCCAGCAGCACGGCCGCAGCAGCAGCGAACAACCCCGCGTCGACGATGGCGAACCAGATCGATGGATCGTCGACGCCGGCCGGCGGCCAGACCGAGTTCTCGATGCGCAGGTAGAAGTAGGCCAGCAGGAAGCTGCTGAACCCGATCGACAGGAACAGCAGGCTGATGCCGGTCCCCCATCGCGACACGATCAGGCTGCCGCCGGCGCGAACGGGCACACCGTGCTCCCGCTCGAAGGCGATCTCCTCGTCCTCGGTCATCGGCGCGGGTGACGGCCGGTTCCACATGATGACCGCGAACACGATCAGGGCTGCCGAGGCCAGCGCACCCCACCGCAGTTTCAGGAGTTCGGCGGCGAAGATGCCGACCGTGCCCATCGCGGTCACCAGCGGCCAGATCGACGTGTCGGAGACGCGGAAGATCTCCTCCGGCTCACCGTCGGTCGTCCGCACCACCAGCACGGCGCGCCAGTTCAGCGGCCACGACGCCAACGCTCGGACCAGCGACTCCTGTTTCTCGGTGCCGGTGTGGAGATCGTCCTGATCCCAGAGCGGATGGCGGCTCTTCACGATCGGAACCGTCGTCCACCCCTGTTGCGGCGGCGGGGAGGGCAGCGCCCACTCGAGGCTGTCGGCACCCCACGGGTTGTGCCCGGCGCGGGCTCCCTTGCGGTACGAGAACACGACGTTCCAACAGAACACGGCCAACCCGGGGATGATCAACAGCAACCCGAGTGACGAGATGAGGTTCCAGATCCCCCATCCGGTCTCTTCGGCGTAGGTGTAGATGCGACGGGGCATCCCGAGCAGCCCGACCACGTGCATCGGCCCGAACGTCATGTGCACACCGAGGAAGAGCAACCAGAAGTTCCAGCGGCCGAGGCGCTCGTTCAGCATCCGCCCGGTGTGCTTCGGGAACCAGTAGTAGACCCCGGCGAAGATCGGGAAGGCGACACCGCCGATCAGGACGTAATGGAGATGGGCGACGACGAAGTACGAGTCGTGCGCCTGCTGGTCGAACGGGACGGCAGCGACCATGACGCCGGTGATGCCGCCGATCACGAAGGTGACGAGGAAGCCGATGACGAACAAGAACGCGCTGTTGAAGCGCGGTCGTCCCTCCCAGATCGTCGCGATCCACGAGAAGATCTGCACGCCGGCAGGGATCGCGATCATCATGCTCGCCGCGGCGAAGAAGGCGAGGATCACCGCGGGCAGCCCCACCGTGAACATGTGGTGCGCCCACAGGCCGAACGACAAGAACGCGATGCCGATCATCGCAGCCAGCATCCAGCGGTAGCCGGCGATCTTCTTGCCGACCATGACCGGTAACACCATCGACACGATGCCGGTCGCCGGCAGGAACTGGATGTACACCTCCGGGTGTCCGAAGATCCAGAACAGGTGCTGCCACAGCAGCGAGCTGCCGCCCAGGTCGGGATCGAAGAACTGCATCCCGAAGCCACGCTCGAGCTCGAGCAGCAGGCTGCCGACGATCAACGGTGTGAAGGCGAACAGGATCATGACGCCGGTGATGAGCATCGCCCACGCGTAGAGCGGCACACGGGTCAACGACATGCCCGGTGCTCGCAGCTTGAGCACGGCGATGATGATCTCGATCGCGCCGGCGATCGCGCCCACCTCGGCAACGCCGAGGCCCAGCACCCAGAAGTCGATGTTGAGGTCGGGCGAGAACTCGGGTCCACTCAAGGGCACGTAGGCGAACCAGCCGGCGTTCGGCACGGCTTGGAAGAGCGTGGAGCTGTAGTACAGCAGGCCGCCCATCAGGAACGTCCAGTAGGCGAACGCCCCGAGCCGCGGGAACGGCATCTCGCGAGCGCCGAGGATCATCGGCAGCGTGAGGATCGCGAAGCCTTCGAAGATCGGCAGGATGACGAGGAACATCGTCACCGACCCGTGATTGGTGAACATCTCGTTGTAGAGCTCGGCACCGATCAGCTCGCTCTCGGGGCGAGCGAGCTGCAGCCGCATCACGAACGAGTCGACGCTGCCTCCGAGCAGGAGGAAGAAGAACCCGGTCAGCATCATGCGGAGGCCGACGGCGTCGTTCTGGACGGCCGTCAGGAACCCCCACACGCCGGGTTTGTCGTCCCACAACCGGTCGAGCGGTTCGACCGTCGACGGGCTCGCCGCGCGCGGCGTCGACAAATCGTCGACCACGTCGTTCGCCGCATCGCCGGTGGCGTCGCTGCGTTCGGGAGCGTCGCTGCTCACTCGAGTCCCTCCAGGTACGCCACGATGTCGGCGATCTCGTCATCGTCCAGGTCGGTGTCGGGCATCAACGCGCCGGGCTTCACCGAGTGTGGGTCGGAGATCCACTCGACGAGGTCGGGTGTGGTGCCGTCGACGGCACCGCCGAGGACCGACAACCGACTCGCGAGGTGCGTGAGATCGGGCGCCGGCGCTCCCCCGGTGCCGTCCGCCTCCGTGCCCGACACGTTGTGACATGCCCCGCAACCGGCGTCGGTGAACAAGGCTGCTCCACGCTCTGCCGCGGGTGACGACGGCGCGGCGGCAGGCCGGGCCTGTTCGTCGAGCCATCGCTGGTAGCCGTCGGCGTCGTGCACGACGAGCCAGAAGTCCATGTTGGCGTGGGAAGTCCCGCAGAACTCCGCGCAACGACCCTGATACTCACCGGGTTCTGCCTCGACGACGAGACGATTGGTCCGCTCAGGGAGCAGGTCCATCTTGCCGGCGACGGCAGGCACCCACCACGAATGGATCACGTCGGCCGACGTGAGGGTGATCTCGACGGGTGTGCCGGCCGGGATGTGGACCTCGTTCGCCGAGACGACGCCCGTCTCGGGGTAGCGAACCTCCCACCAGTACTGGTGACCGATCACGTCGACGGTCATCTCGGCGTCGTCGTCGGTCGCGGCGACCTGACGCATGGCGACGAGCGTTGCCCCGAGGACGACGGCGATCACGATCACCGGCAGCACGACGCCACCGCCCACGATCCATCGCGACGTCCGTCGTGCCGAACCGGCGTCGTCGGACGCCGATCGCCGGAGACCGACGACGAGGACGGCTGCCACGAGGACGAACACGACGATCCCCAGCACCAGCATGAACCACCACAGCGCAGCGATCGTCGATGCGTCGTCCCCGCGCGGCGCGAGAGCACTCCCCGTTCGGCCTCCCATCACGGCACTCGTACCCCACGACCGCGCCGACCAATCATCCCCACCCGAATCGCCACCCCGGGTCCTTCGGGTCAGGTGCCAGAGGTGACGGGTGAGGCGCAGCCGAACCCGTTACCGACGGTCACCTGACCCGGGGTCCTGCGACCTGGCCAAGCGACTCGTTCCCACCGGTTCGCGCACCGATCCCGGGTCAAGTGATCGCCGGTAACGGCTCGTTCCTCGCCGTCACCTTTGACACCTGACCCGAAGACGTCGCCCGGCGTCCGGTTCGGGCGCCCGGCCTCCACAATGGGGCGATGCACGGAGCGGGAGCAGACTGATGGAGCCGCAACCCTTGATCCTCGTCGCCGGCGTCCTGCTCCTGATCGGCGTCCTGGCCAGCAAGCCGTCGTCGCGGTACGGCGTCCCCGGGCTGCTCCTCTTCCTCGGACTCGGCATGCTCGCCGGCTCCGACGGCATCGGCGGCATCGAGTTCGACGACGTCGAACTCGCCCGTTCGTTCGGCATCGTGGCGCTGGCGTTCATCCTGTTCAGCGGCGGCCTCGGCACCAAGTACGTCGACATCAAGCGCGTCCTCGCTCCCGGTCTGACGCTCGCAACCGTGGGCGTCGCGGTCACCGCGCTCGCACTCGGCGGCTTGTCGTCCTGGTTGCTCGACATCAGCCTCCAGGAAGGCTTCCTGCTCGGCGCCGTGGTGGCGTCGACCGACGCCGCAGCGGTGTTCGCCATTCTCCGATCACGTGGGATCGCGATGGAACAACGCCTCGGGTCGATGCTCGAGCTCGAGTCGGGCAGCAACGACCCGGCAGCGGTGTTCCTGACGCTCGCCATGATCGACGTGATCGAGGGCGACGCGAGCGCCGGCAGCATCGTGGCGTCGTTCTTCCTCCAGATGTCGATCGGCCTCGTCGCCGGCTACGTGCTCGCCCGTGCGGCGATCTGGGTCATCAATCGGGTCGCGCTCGACTTCGACGGTCTGTACCCGGTGTTCACCTTCGCCTTCGTACTGATCGTATTGGAAGGCGTGTCGCAGCTCGGCGGCAGCGGGTTCCTCGCCCTGTACGTCGCCGGCGTCACCCTCGGGAGCCGCAACTTCGTCCACAAACGGAGCCTCATCCGCTTCCACGACGCCGTGGCCTGGCTCATGCAGATCGCCATGTTCGTCATGCTCGGTCTGCTCGTGTTCCCGAGCGACTTCCCCGACGTCGTGCTGCCCGCCCTCGCCGTGACGGCGCTGCTGATGTTCGTCGCCCGACCGCTCGCCGCCTTCGCGACCCTGCTGCCCTACCGGCTCCCCGCCCGGCAGGTCGCGTTCGTGTCGTGGGTCGGCCTTCGAGGGGCCACGCCGATCATCCTCGCGACGTTCCCCGTGGCAGCCGGGCTCGACAACTCGTCGGTGCTCTTCAACGTCGTGTTCTTCGTCGTGTTGACCTCGGTCCTGATCCAGGGCACGACGATCGGGACCGCCGCCAAGTGGCTGAAGCTCGGTGGCGACCCGCCTCCCCCGCGCGAGATCAGCTTCGACTCGGTGATCACCGGCGACGACGGGCCGCAGCTGCACGAGGTCACGGTGCCCGCGACGGCAGCGGCGACGGGACGCGCCCTGCTCGACCTCGGCCTACCCGCCGGTGTGCTCGTCGTTCTCGTTCGTCGCGGTGACCACTCGTTCATGCCGCAGGGCAACACGGTGCTCGAGGTCGACGACGACGTCTTGATCGTCGCCGAGCAGGAGCACCGGCCTCGCCTCGCCGAGCTGTTCGATGCGACACTCGTGCCCGCCGAGATCGACGAACTCGACGACCTCGACGACGACCACGACGACGACCAGCGCCCGGAAGGAACCATGTGATGCAGCTGACCCGAGACGGTGACGTCTTCCTCCTCGACCTCGGCGAGGGTGACATCCGATTCTCGCCCGACTTCCTCGACACCTACGAGCGAGCGCTCGACGACGTCGAGCACGCCGACGGGCACCGGGCCCTCGTCACGACCGCGAGCGGCAAGATCTGGCACAACGGGCTCGATCTCGAGTACATGGCGACGCTCGGCGACGATTTCCTCGGCTACCTGGGTCGGGTCCATCGTCTCTTCGCGCGGCTGCTCACGCTCCCGGTTCCGACCGTCGCTGCGGTGCAAGGGCACGCGTTCGCCGGCGGCGCGATGCTCGCGCTGAGTCACGACGTGCGGGTGATGCGGTCCGACCGCGGTTACCTGTGCCTCCCCGAGATCGACCTCGGGATGACGTTCACCGACGGGATGGCGTCGCTGATCGCTGCGAAGCTGCCGCAACCGGCGCTCCACCGCATGGCGGTGCTCGGCGAACGCATCGGCGGTCCCGACGCACTCGCGCTCGGTGCCGCCGACGCCGTCGTGGAGGGCGACCGTGCCGTACTCCCGGCCGCGCTCGATCGTGCCAGGGCGCTCACGGCGAAGGCACGGCCGAACCTGGCCGGCATCCGACGAGACTTCTACGCCGACGTCATCGACACGCTGGAGAGCTAGCGCTCAGGTTCGTCGGGCGAGCAGGACACCGACGTCGCCGGCGGTGTCGGTCCAGAACTCCTCGACGACGAGGCCGGCAGCAGCCAGCTCGGCGCCGATCTGTTCGCGGGTGAACTTGGTCGAGATCTCGACACGGAGCTCCTCGCCCTCGCCGAACTCGACGTCGACCTCGGCCCCGATGATCGCCACCGACTGCTCCCGCAGCGAGCGCAGCCGCAGGTCGACGCGGGTGTGGTTCGGGTCCCACATGCCGACGTGCTCGAAGCCGCTGAGGTCGAAGTCGGCGGCGAGCTCGCGATTGAGCACGTTCAACAGGTTGAGCGTGAACTGCGCCGTGATACCGGCGGGATCGTTGTAGGCCGCCATCAGTCGGTCGATCGGCTTGACGAGGTCGACGCCGAGGAGGAACCAGGCGTCGTCGGTCATCCAGTCGGCGACCTCGCCGAAGAAGCGAGCACGCTCATCGGGGTAGAAGTTGCCGATCGTCGAGCCGAGAAAGGCGAGCACCGGCACACCGTCGTTCGGCACGTCGGCGAGATGCTCGTGGAAGTCGCCGACGACGCCGTGCACGTGCAGCCCGGGGTGGCGCTCGGCGAGGATCGCCGCTGCGTACTTCAGGGTCTGTTCGCTGACGTCGAACGGCACGAACCGGCGAAGGCGGCCGGCCTCGTCGAACGCGTCGAGCAGCGCCCGGGTCTTGTCGGACGTGCCGGACCCGAGCTCGACGAGGGTGTCGGCGCCGGTGCGCTCGGCGATCTCACCGGCGCGGGTGAGGAGGATCTCGCGCTCCGCTTCGGTCGGGTAGTACTCGGGCAGGCGGGTGATCTCGTCGAACAGCTCGCTGCCGCGGTCGTCGTACAACCAGCGCGGCGTGAGCTGCTTCGGCGACGCGGTCAGCCCGCTGCGCACCTCGTCGATGAGGGCACGGACTCGCCAGTCGCCGTGGAGGTGGACGTCGAAGGTCGGGGGGACGGCGTGACGGGTGGGAGGGTTCATGGGTGGCTCCGGAGGGGCGGTTCAGGCGTCGGCGATGTCGGCGGCGAGCCGCACGCCCGACACCATCCAACGATTGCGAGCGGGGAAGAAGTTGCGGTAGGTCGGGCGTGCGTGACCGGTCGGCGTGTACGCACCGCTGCCGCGTAGCACCATCTGGCCCGACATGAACTTGCCGTTGTACTCACCGACGGCGCCGGGCGCGGTGCGGAAGCGTGGGTACGGCAAGTAAGCGGACGATGTCCACTGCCAACACTCGCCGTAGAGCTGCTCGAGCGAATCCGTGCCGGCGGCGGCGCGCGGCTGGAGGCGCTCGACGTCGAAGGGCCGTCCGGCGTCGGCCGCGCGGCCGTGGCGTGTCGCCGCGTACTCCCACTCGAACTCGGTCGGCAGTCGAGCGCCGGCCCACCTGGCGTAGGCGTCGGCCTCGAAATGGCTGACGTGGCACACGGGCTCGCCGTCGATGATCTCACGTGGACCACCCAACGTGTGAACGATCCAACTGTCGCCGTAGGCCTCCCAGTACAGCGGCGCGGTCCAGCCCTGTTCGCCGACGATGTGCCAGCCGTCCGACAGCCAGAGTTCGTGTCGTTCGTAGCCGCCGTCGGCGATGAACGCCGCCCACTCCCCCGCCGTCACGAGCCGGTCGGCGATGCGGAACGGCTCGAGGAACACCGTGTGACGGGGCGACTCGTTGTCGAAGTGGAATCCGTCGCCGTCGTGCCCGACCTCGACCTGGCCACCCGGGTCGCAGTCGGTCCACGTGAGCGGCGAGGTGACGGATCGATCGACTGCGTCGGGCCGGTACACCGCACCCTGCGGGTCGATCGACAGGACGTGCTTGATGTCCATCAGCAGCAACTCCTGGTGCTGCTGTTCGTGATGCACCCCGAGTTCGACGAGGGTGAGCAGGTCGGTGTCGTCGTCGGTCGCTCCGGCGAGCAGGTCGTCCATCGCCGCGTCGACGAACTCGCGGTACTTGCCGACCTCGTTGGCACCCGGCCGGCTCAAGAGGCCTCGGCGAGCTCGACTGAACTTCGGGCCGACCCCTTCGTAGTAGCTGTTGAACAGCATCCGGTACGCCTCGTCGTACGCCTCGTAGCCGTCGGCGAAACGATCGAGCACGAACGTCTCGAAGAACCAGGTGACGTGGGCCCGATGCCATTTCGTCGGGCTGACGTCGGGCATCGACTGGACCGTCTGGTCCTCGGGCGAGAGCGGGGCAGCGAGCAGCTCGGTGAGTCCGCGCGTCGCTGCAAAGCGATCGCGGGCTGCGGCAGCAGTCAGCATGACGTCAGCAACCCCCTCCGGCCGTCGGCTGTTCCCTCGAGACGAGAGTTCACCTCATGGTCGTACCACGGCTACCGCGCCGTCAACCGTCGCGCCGCGTCACCCCGTCGGGTGAACGGCTCGACGAGCGACGATCCGTTCGAAGATCCATTCGAACTCGAGGATGCCGTGCTGGTACTCGTCGCCCGCCGGCCGGTTGACGAGCTGCGATCCCTGGATCAATCGCCATCCGTCGGCGAGCACGTCGACGCCGCGCTGATAGTCGTGTTCGGTGAGATCGGCGGCCGGGTCGTTGCCGTCGAAGAAGCTCCATCCGATGATGCGGCCGTGCAGGCTCGATTCGTCGGTCCAGACGAACAACAGTTGCTGACGTTCGGTGTCGCAGTTCACGACGCCACCTCCCCGAGCGGGGCGCGGCGTGCGAGCCGGGAGTGGTACCAGTCGAGATCGAACTCGTCGTCGCCGGTCAGGTAGCGCCAGAGATCGGCACGTGCGACGAGCTCGAGACGGTGATCTTGCTCGCCCATCCAGTCCTCTCGATGGCGCAGCGCCATCCCGATCTTCGCGAGATCGAACGTCGCGAAGATGTGGTCGTTGGACGCACTCTGGCGTTCGGCCAAGTCGGACGTGTCCCACCGACGCACCTGCGGCTTCGTCGGGTTGAGGCGGATCTTGTACATCAGGCGATCGACCGACCCCGGGTTCTCCATGCCACGGTGCCAGAGACCGTGGTGGAACACGAGGATCGATCCGGCCGGTCCGCTCCAGCGACGCTCACCCCGCAGGTGCCGGTATCGGCCGACCTGGGTCTCGTGCACCCGTCGCAGGTGCGTCCCCGGGACGAAACCGGTGCCGCCGCCGTCGGGGTGCACCTCGTGCGGGAAGTAGAAGATCTGGATGTCGAACGCCGTGTTCGGGTCGATGATGGCGTCGGCGTGGAGCGGCTGGAAGCCGGGATCGCCTGCCGGCTTGAAGTGGACGAAATCGTGATCGAACACGGCTTCGGGTCCGACGAGGCTGTCGACGATGCGGGTGACCGACGGGTGGCGGAGCACGGCACCGACGGCCGACGGGTCGGGATAGACGTCGTGCCACGCGTCGCCCGACGACGGCGCGAACGGACGGTCGGGGCCGCCCCACGTCGCCATGATCGAGTGCAGTTCGTCGGTCGCCGCCGCGTTGAGGTCGTCGGGGATCACCCCCGGGAACTCCAAGAAGCCGCGTGCGACGAACGTCGCCATCTCGTCGGTCGTCAACAACTCGTTCATGTCCGTCCCCCCGAACGTCCCACCGGTTCGGGCCGATGGTAGAGGGTCGGCCGGGACGACGACTCAGCGAGCGGCGTCGAGCACGTCGCGGAGGCGTCGGCCGGGCGCCGGCCGTGCCCCGGTGTGCTGGATGACCCAGGCCGACACCTGGTTCGCGAATCGGGCCGCTTCGATCGGGTCTCCCCCGCCGAGCCAACGGGCGAGGAACGCACCGGCGAACGAGTCACCGGCGCCGGTCGCGTCGACCACGCTCGGCGCCGACGCCGGCGGCACGACGGTCGCCGCGCCGCCTCGGAAGACGAGCGCCCCGTCAGCGTCGAGTTTGAGCACGATCATGGCGCCCGGGTACAGCGCCGCCAGCGCGCGCGCGATCGGCTCGGGTTCGGTCTCGCCGGTGAGCGCCTCGCCCTCCTCCTTGTTCGGGAGGAAGATGTCGACGTCGAGATCGGTCGTGACGGCGAGGAAGTGGTCGACGCCCATCTCACCGATCATCTGGAACGAGCCGGGGTCGAGCGACAGGGTCGCGCCGCCGTCGCGGGCGATCACCGCAGCGGCCCGAGCGGCCGACCGTGGCGGGTCGGTGAAGAACGACCAGGCGGTGAGGTGGAGGTGACGGGCGGCGGCGATGGTGGGGCGTGGCAGCTCGCTCGGGAGCAGGAAGAAGTCGGCGCCGTGCCCGGACACCATCGACCGTTCGCCCGTGTGGTCGACGAACACGGCGACCGACCCGGTGAGGTTGGCGTCGGATTCGACGAGGTCGTGCGACACGCCTTCCTGCTCCAGGTCCTCGACGGCGAGTTGCCCCATCCGGTCGCGGCCGATCTTGCCCACGAAGTGGGTGGGGCGGCCACAGCGGGCGGCCCACACGGCGACGTTGGCGGCGCTGCCACCGGGCAGGAGAGCGACCTCGCCGAACGTGTCGCCCCCACGCATCAACTCGGTGTTGGTGCGGATCAGCACGTCCCACGCGAAGTCGCCCAACACACACAACTCGGCCGTCACGAGCCCGACCGTACCCCCGTCGGATGATGTCAGACATCAACCGACCAACCGACGGCTGCACCACCCGACACCCCGTCGGTTGATGTCTGACATCATCCGACGTGCAGCTGCGGGGGCCGCCGACAGCGACTATTTTCGTGGCCGTGCCAGAACGTCCTGCCGTCCCGTTTCCCGCCGACTTCCTCTGGGGAGCCGCCACCGCCAGCTACCAGATCGAGGGCGCCGCCGCGGAGGGCGGGCGCGGCCCGAGCGTCTGGGACGACTTCTCGCACACGCCCGGCAAGGTGGCGAACGGCCACACCGGCGACGTTGCGTGCGACCACTACCACCGGGTCGAGGACGACGTGAAGATGATGGCCGAAATGGGCCTGCAGGCGTACCGCTTCTCGATCTCGTGGTCGCGTGTCCTCCCGGAGGGTCGGGGCCGGGTGAACGACGAGGGCATCGCCTTCTACTCGAAGCTGGTCGATCTTCTCCTCGACCACGGCATCACACCGAACGCGACCCTGTTCCACTGGGACCTGCCGTCGGGGCTCGAGGCGATCGACGGTTTCCGCAACCGCGACACCGCCAGCTACTTCGCCGACTACGCAGCGCTCATGGTCGACGCCCTCGGCGACCGCGTGAAGATGTGGGCCACGTTCAACGAGCCGTGGTGCCACGCCTACCTCGGGCACGCGGCCGGTGTGCACGCTCCGGGCATGCGCGACCCGAAGGCGGCCGTCACGGTCGCCCACCACGAACAGCTCGCACACGGACTCGGCGTGCAGGCGATGCGTGCCGAGCGCAGCGATCTGCAGCTCGGCACCGTCATCAATCCGTCGAACGTGCGCCGGGAGGGGTCACCCGATGCCGACGAGGACGAGATGCGGACGATCGACGGGATCCACAACCGGTGGTGGTTCGACCCGATCCTGAAGGGCGAGTACCCCGCCGATCTGCTCGACGACCTCGGCCCACTGGCCGATGCGATCCGCCCGGGCGACACCGCCGAGATCCACCAGCCGCTCGACTGGATCGGGATCAACTACTACTACGACATCCTCGTCCGTGGTGTGCGAGCCGACGAGTCGTCGGTGAACCGGATGCTCGCTTACCCGACCGTGCAGAACACCACCGAGAGCGACCGCCGCCCGGTGCACACCGACATGGGGTGGCCGATCACGCCCGAGGGATTCACGAACCTGCTGGTCCGGCTCCACACCGACTACGACAACCTGCCGCCGCTCTACATCACCGAGAACGGGTGCGCCTACGACGACCCGATCGTCGACGGTCGGATCGCCGACCGACGTCGCATCGAGTACCTCGATCTGCATCTGCGTGCGGTACGCGACGCGATCGACCAGGGCGTCGACGTGCGCGGCTACTTCGAGTGGTCGCTGATGGACAACTTCGAATGGGCGCTCGGCTACGACAAGCGGTTCGGGCTCGTCCACATCGACTTCGACACGCTCGAGCGAACCCCGCGAGACAGTGCCGCCTGGTACCGCGACGTGATCAAGGCCAACGAAGTGCCCGCCGTCGAAGGCTGAACGCGACGACGGCGGAACTCGACGACGGTTCGGTCAGCCGACCTCGAGGAGGTCGACGACGAAGATCAGGGTCTCGTTGGGTGCGATGACGCCGCCCGCACCCTGAGCGCCGTAGCCGAGTTCGGGCGGGATGTGCAGGGTGCGGCGACCGCCGACCTTCATGCCCTGCACGCCCTGGTCCCAGCCCTGGATCACGTAGCCCTGGCCGAGCGGGAAGCGGAACGGCTCCATCCGGTTCCACGACGCGTCGAACTCCTCGCCGGTCGACCACGAGACGCCGACGTAGTGGACGGTGACCTGCTGTCCGGCGGCGGCTTCGTCGCCGTCGCCCTCGATGTCGTCGGAGATGACGAGTTCGGTCGGCGGGGCGGTCTCGGGCACGGTCACGTCGGGCTTACGCATGGCCGCCACGGTACCGGCTGGGTGGCGGGTCGCTGTCAAGAACCGGCGTCGCCGTCGACCGCGTCGTCGATGATGCGGCGCAGATCGGGCCACGCTGCGGCGAAGCCGGCGTGCAACGGACGTTGCTCGACCTCGTCGGGTGTGTCCCAGGCAACGGCGTCGGTCTCGAAGTTGATCGATGAGCCGAACTCGCCCGGCACCTCGACGACGTAGGTGGTGTAGGCCCAGTCGACGGCCGGCGCGAACACGGTCTGGCCGAGCACCCGGTAGCCGTCGGGGATCGCACCGACTTCCTCCGACGCCTCTCGCAGCGCCCCGTCGAGCGGTGCCTCGCCCTCGTCGAGAGCACCGCCGGCGCACGACCAGGTGCCGCCTTCGTGGGCAAACTGTGAACGCTTCTGCAGCATCACCCGCGGCCCGTCCGGGAAGCGGACGACGAAGACGACCCCGGCCGCCCCGAACACGCCCCACCGGACGTGACCGTCGGAACACATGAGAAAGCCGTCGCCGGTTCGTCGCACGCGGCCAGCCTAGGTGCCGGCGCGTCGACCGGGTCAGTCCGTCTCGACCGGCCGGCGCGAGCGGAGTGTGCCGATGCCGACCAGCACGAGCGCAACCCCCGAGCAGACGGTCCGGGCGATGTTCCAGATCTGCCAGTCGCCCGAGTAGTCGTTCCAGATCGCCTCGGCGGTGGCCCGGTCGGTGGGGATGACAGTCTCGGCGAGGTCCTCGTTCATCGGCACGTTGATCGCCATCGTGAGCAGGAGACCACCGACGAAGTAGACCGCCGACGCAGCCGCGAACCATGTGGCGGCGCGACGGTCGCCGGCGCGGCGCCAGGCGGCGGCGGTGACGAGCCCGACGAAGGGGGTGGCGAAGAAGGCGGGGGCGAACACGGCGTTGCGCACCGAGCCGTTCATCTCCTGCATCGCCTCGATGGCGACGCGCGGGTCGGCAGCGTCGAGACCCCACATCGTGGAGCAGACCCAGGCGTAGAAGAACCCGAAGATCGCTCCGAAGAAGACGATCGACGTCACCGACGCGGCACGGGCCACGGCGAGGCCTCGATCGGGACGAGGGGCGTCGGTGGCGAGCGGGCGATCGAGGGTGTCGGTCACGGTGGTTCCTCCGGGTTCGAGTGCGGTTCTGAGAACCGTACGATTGAGTACGGATAAATATACGTACGCATGGGTACGATTACAAGCATGAATCGTCCGCCTTCACCGCGTCGTGGTCGCCTTCCCGCCGACGAGCGCTCGCGCCGCGAGGCCGACATCCTCGACGCTGCCCTCGAGTTGCTCGTCGACGACGGCACCGGCCAGTTGACGATGCTCGCCGTGGCCAAGCGGGCAGGCGCCTCGAAAGAGACGCTGTACTCGTGGTTCGGCGACCGGTCCGGCCTGATCCGGGCCCTGATCGAGCGCAACGGCGAGCGAGCCGCCACCGCCGTACGTGCCGCGATGGACGACGACGGCCGAGACCCTCGAGACGTCCTGATCGATCACGCCGCAAGGCTGCTGCGACTCCTGACCAGCCCGGGTTCGGTCGCCCTCAACCGAGCCGCGATGGACGACCCCGAGCTCGCAGCGGCCCTCCTGGCAGGCGGCCGATACCGGGTCGGCCCGATCGTCGAGGAGTACCTCGCACGACTCGACGAGACCGGTCGGCTCCCGATCCCCGACCCGGCCGCTGCCTACCGACTGCTGTACGGGCTCACGGTCCGCGACGTCCAGATCACGGTGCTGCTCGGCGACGAGCCGCCGTCCGACCGGACGATCGCCGACGAGGCCGCACTCGCGGTCGACCGGTTCTTCACGCTGCTCGGAGCCTGAGAGCGGCTCAGATCTCCCAGAGCTGGCGGGCGGCCGTCACCGTGCGTCGGCCGATCTCGCCGTTGGTGACCGGCTCGGGCCGGTACATCTGCCCGGCCAGCGCACTCAGGGTCGCCCCCGTGCTGTAGGTGAGCGCCTCGAGGCTGTAGCCACCCTCCAGCACCACCATCAGTCGACGGGCCGGCACGAGCGATTGGAGTCGCAGCGCCAGGTCGGCGTAGTCGGCCGATGTGAGCGACAGACCCGCCAGCGGGTCGTCGCGGTGGGCGTCGAACCCGGCCGAGATGATCAACCACGTCGGCGCGAACCGCTCGACGAGCGGGATCACGACCTCGTCGAAGGCCGCCCGGAACGTGTCGCCGGCGGTGCCCGCCGGGAAGGGCAGGTTGACGTTCGTGCCGGCACCGGCGTCCTGACCGGTCTCGCGAAGGTGACCGGTGCCCGGGTAGAGCGGCGACTCGTGCGTCGAGACGTACAGCACGTTCGGGTCGTCGTAGAACATGTCCTGCGTGCCGTTGCCGTGGTGGACGTCCCAGTCGACGATCGCCACGCGCTCCCCCTGCGCGGTGAGCTTCGCGGCGCCGACGGCGGCGTTGTTGAACAGGCAGAACCCCATCGCCCGGTCGGGCACGGCGTGGTGACCGGGTGGGCGGCCGGCGGCGAACGCGACATCGCATTCGTCGCGCTGCAGTGCGTCGATCGCACCGAGCACCGCGCCGGCGCTGCGGCGAGCGGTCAGCCACGACCCCGGGGTGGCGGTGGTGTCGGCGTCGAGGTTGCCGCCACCGTTCGCGCAGAACGACTCGATCGACTCGACATAGGTGCGGTCGTGGACTCGGGCCAGGTCGTCGACCGAGGCCAGATCGGGGATCCGCCACTCGACCGCATCGGCCAGGTCGGCCTCGTGGATACCCGCCAGCGACGCGTCGAGGCGGGTCTTGTTCTCCGGATGCCAGGCGGGCGTGTCGTGCCCGTCCTGTTCCGGATCGCTGAACACGGCGATCGGCGCCCTCACGGATACAGCCTGCCACCGATTGGTCCGGACTGCGACATCGAGGCGACTTCGCACGGCGGTTCACCGTTTCGGGTGGACCGGCCGACCGAACTACGGTCTCGGCCGTGACGGCATCGACGATGTCTGCGACCACCGGAATCGGGAGGACCCCATGGGACGACTCGACGAGCTCGACCTGTCGGCGAAGCTGAGCAAGGACGAGTACGAGAAGCGGCTGTACAAGGCGCAGCGCCGGCTCGTCGAACTCCGGCTCGATCTGGCCGGTCTGCTCGAAGACCCCGAGCTCGGCCCGGGCGTCCTCGTCGTGATGGAGGGGTCGGACGCGGGCGGCAAGGGTGGCGCGATCCGTCGCATCGTCCAGCCGCTCGATCCACGCCACTACCGCGTGTCCGCGTTCGCGAAGCCGACCTTCGAGGAGAAGCGCAAGCACTTCCTGTGGCGGTTCTGGAAGGAAGTGCCGGGCCTCGGCGGCATGGCGCTGTTCGACCGGAGCTGGTACGGCCGTGTGCTGGTGGAGCGGGTCGAGAACTACGCCACGAAGGAGCAGTGGACCCGGGCCTATGACGAGATCGTCCAGTTCGAGCGCAACCTGGTGCTCGAGGGTGTCGTGATCGTCAAGTTCTGGCTCCAGGTCAGCCCCGACGAGCAGCTCAAGCGGTTCAAGAGCCGCGAGAACGACCCGATCCGGAAGTGGAAGCTGACCGACGAGGACTGGCGCAACCGCGACAAGATCGACCTCTACACCGACGCGGTCGAGGACATGTTCGAGTACACCGACCACGAGCTCGCGCCGTGGCACATCGTGTCGGGCGAACAGAAGCGCTGGGCGCGCATCGAGGTACTCGAGACCCTGATCCGACGGATCGAAGAGGGCATCGGCTCCTACAAGAAGCCGATCCCCGACGACGACAGCTTCGTCTGACTCCGAGCAACGACGACCGAGAGTCCGTCAGGTGAGCGGGCGCCAGCGCAGGACGGTGCTGGTGGCGCCGACCGCGCCGTACCAGGCGTCGAAGCCGGCCTCGCCCACGACGACGAGCGCCTCGCCCTCGACCTGGGACGCAGTGACGAACTCGATCTCGCCGATGCCCGCTCGCGACAGGCCGTGCTGCTGCACGACGACGTCGGCGAGCGCCCACTGGGCGGCGTTGTTGAGGTGTCCGAACACGTCGAGGTCGGTCGCTCGGAACGGGTTCGGCATCGGCGAAGCGTCGGGTGACGGCGACCGGTCGAGTGAGAACTTGGACGACACGGTGCGACCGGCCGCCGCCTCGCCGTACACCTCGACGAACTCGTCGGTGAGCCGGGCCGGCCGACCCGACTCGACGTCGATCTGCACCCACAGGCTGACGCCGTCGATCTCGGCACCGTTCGCGCCGCGCACCGTCGTTCGACGCTCGGCCCAACTCCGTCCGAAGCCGGTGCAGAACGTGGTCAGTTCGAGCCGCTCGTTGAGCACGGCCGGCGTGGCGACGCGGATCAGTGATCGTCGAACAAGCCACCCCATCGCGTTGGAGAAACCGGCATCGAGCGCATCGTCGGTCGCCACGTCTTGGAGATAGCGGGCGACGGCGTCGAGTCTGACGGCACCGTTCGGATCGACGTCGCCGAGGCGCGCAGTCCGTTCCGCCGTGAATGTGCGGCCGGCCGCAGGGAGCGGCAGCAGCTCGGTTGCGGGCAGCTCACTCATGACCATCTCGCAGCATCACGACCGAGTGTTCCCCGTCCACGCCGACGGTCGCGAATCCGTGCCGTTCGTAGAGCCGCATCGCCGGGTTGCGCCGGTCGCAGCTGAGGCTGCAACGAGGTACCCGTTCGAGCAATGCGACGAGCAGTAGTTCGCCGATGCCTGTGCTGCGCCGCTCGGGCGCGACGGCGATGGTGAGCTCGGGTGTGTCGGCGTCGACGAAGCCGTAGCCCCGGAGGTGGCGGACCCATGCGGCACCGAGTGGCACACCGTCGACTTCGGCGATCAGGCCGACGTCGCCGTCCCGTCGGCCGAACTCGGCGTGGTACGGGGCGATGTCGGGCTCGTCGACCAGGTCGCCCGGGAAGGCGGGCTCGCCCGGAGGCACGAACAGCGCCTCGTACAACATCGCCGTCACGAATCGCTGGTCGTCATGGGTGGCGTCGCGCAGTACCGGTGCCGTCACTCCGACGAATCTACGTCGGTCGACGCGCCGGACGACGGGGACGCCCACGCGACGACCATCGCTCGGGCACCGGCGCGGAGGCGTTCGGTGAAGGCCCCGTGGTCGTCGACGTCGCCGAGATCGAGCCAGTTGCAAATCCCGTCGTGGAGGTAGGCGACGAGGGTGGCCGATCCCCACCGCAGCGTCGCCGGGTCGTCGATGAAGCGCTCGATGATCGATTGTGCGAACTCGGCGGCGACGAGGCGGAACAGCTCGGCGTCGGCGGCGAACTCGGGCTCGTGGCGGGCGTGTCGCCACAGCAGGCGGAACGCATCGGGCTGTTCGGCCGCGATCTCGACCAGCACCGGGATGACCTCCGACTGCTGGTCGGGCTCGATCCGTTCCCGCAACTCGGTCGTCACCGACTGGAGGACCTCGCGGTAGAGGCCGTCCTTGCTCTCGAAGTGTCGATACACGATCAGCCGAGTCACGCCTGCTCGTTCGGCCACCGCCTCCATCGACGTGCCGGCGAAACCGCCCTCGCGGAATGCAGAGGCCGCCGCGAGCAGGAGCTGCGCGTGCCGGTCGGCCCACGGCATGCGGCGTGCGGTCTCGGCTGCCATTGACCAACATGTATACACCAGTGTTTACTTGTTGTCGATGAGCAACGGATTCAGCACCGTCGAACTGGCGGAACGGAAAGCGATCGTCACCGGGGGCGCCAGTGGCATCGGGAAGGCCACGGCGATCGCCATGGCCGAGGCCGGCGCCGACGTCGTGGTGACCGACATCGACGAGGCCGGCGGCGCGAACGTCGCTGCCGAGATCGGCGGCTCGTTCGCCATGCTCGACGTGAGCGATCCGTCGGCCTGGGAACGGGTCGTGGCCACCGCCGGCCCGTTCGACATCGCGTTCCTCAATGCCGGCATCTCCACCAACCAGGGCCTGCCGCCGATCGACGGCGACCCCATCAGCGCCCTCACCGACGAGGCGTACCGCCGCATCATGTCGATCAACCTCGACGGCGTCGTCTTCGGCACCCGGGCGGTCCTCCCCGGCATGACCGAGCGGGGCGGCGGCGACATCATCGCCACCGCATCGATGGCCGGTCTGTTCCCGATCTCGATGGACCCGGTCTACGGGCTCACCAAGCACGGCGTCGTCGGATTCGTCCGCTCGCTCGGCAACTACTTCGAGACGGCCGAGAACGCCGCCGACATCTGCGTCAGCGCGCTCTGCCCGGCCTTCACCGACACGAACATCATCGGCGACGAACTGCGCGAGGTGCTCGACATGTTGGCGGTGCCGGTCATGCCCGTCGACCACGTCTCGGGCGTCGTCATGCGGATGCTCGCCGAACGCAAACAGGGCAGTCAGTGGGCAGTCGAACCCGGAGCCGACCCGTACGTGTACGAGTGGCACGCGCCGAAGACCCTCGGGCAGCAGTCATGAGTGCCGCACCGACCGAACGACTCTGGGACCCGTTCGACCCGGCGTTCCGCGCCGACCCGTATCCGTTCTACGACCGGCTCCGCACCGAGGCGCCTGCATACCGCGACCCGGGCGGTTCGGTGGTCGTCACTCGTTACAGCGACGTGTTCACGACACTGCGGAGCAACCAGGTCAGCCGCGACGTCGAGAAGAACGCTGTGCTCGACACGTCCGACCCGGTCGCGGTCCGGCGACGCGAGCGGCGTCGCGGCAGCGCCAAGACGATCCTCAACCTCGACCCGCCCGACCACACCCGGCTCCGCCGGTTGGTGTCGAAGGCGTTCACACCGAGAGCGATCGAACAGCTCCGGCCTCGCATCGAGACGATGGTCGACGCCCGGCTCGATGACGCCGCCGAGCGCGGCTCGATCGAGCTGATCGACGACCTGGCGTTCCCCGTGCCGTTCCAGGTCATCTCCGAGCTGCTCGACATGCCGACCGACCGCGCCGACGAGCTGCGCGACTGGAGCCAAGTGCTCACCCAGGGCCTCGAGCCGACGTCGACCGTCGCCGACTTCGAGGCGAGCGACGCCGTGATCATGCAGCTCGTGCCATACCTCATCGAGGTCATCGAAGACCGGCGGCGCAATCCCGGTGACGACCTGCTGTCGGCCCTGCTCGCCGTGGAGGACGACGGCGACACCCTCAGCCACGAGGAACTGATCTCGTTCGTGATCCTGCTGTACGTGGCGGGTCACGAGACGACGGTGAACCTGATCGGCAACGGGATGTTGGCGCTGTTGCGCAACCCCGATCAGCTCGACCTGTGGCGCAACGACCCGTCGCTCGACGGTCCGGCCGTCGACGAGCTGCTCCGCTACGACGGACCAGTGCAGCACACGGTGCGGGTGGCCATGGAGCCAGTCGTGTTCGAGGGCGCCCACGGGGAAGACGTCGTCGTCGAGCCGCACTACACGATCCTCACGGTGCTCGGCGCAGCCAACCACGACCCGGCGATGTTCGACGACCCGCACCGACTGTGGCTCGCGCGCCCGAACGCCGGCAAGCACACGGCGTTCTCGGCTGGTGTGCACTACTGCCTCGGCGCCTCGCTCGCGAAACTCGAGGCCTCGGTGGCGATCACCCGGTTCATCCGCCGCTTCGACACGATCGAGTTGGCCGGCGATCCCCACTTCCGCGACCGCATCACCATCCGAGGCGTCGACCACCTCCCCCTCACCGTGAGCTGACCCCGGGTCGGGTGTCGCAGGGAACGGCGACGGAGTCAATCCGGGTCGGGTGTCGCAGGGAACGGCGACGGAGTCAATCCGGGTCGGGTGTCGCAGGGAACGGCGACGGAGTCGACGTTTCCGAAGATCACCCGACTCCGGTGATGTGGGTTCGCGCTAGGGCTGTTGCAGGAGCTGGACCAGCGAGCTGGTGTCCCAGCGGGAGCCGCCACGCTCGATGACGCGCCGGTAGAACTGGTCGACCAAGGCCGTTACCGGCAACTGCGCACCGAGCCGGTCGCCTTCGGCAAGGGCGATCGCCAGGTCCTTCCGCATCCACTCGACGGCGAAGCCGAAGTCGAACTCTCCCGCCGCCATCGTGCGCGCCCGGTTCTCCATCTGCCAGCTGCCGGCAGCACCCTTCGAGATGGTGTCGACCACCTCGTCGATGTCGAGCCCGGCCCGCTGGGCGAAGGCGATGCCCTCGGCCAGCCCCTGGACGAGACCGGCGATGCAGATCTGGTTGACCATCTTGGTGGTCTGGCCCGCGCCGGCACCGCCGAGCAGGCGGCACTCCTTCGAGTAGGCGTCGATGATCGCCTTCGCCGCATCGAACACGCCCTCGTCCTCCGAACCGCACATGACGGTCAGCTGCCCGTTCTCCGCGCCGGCCTGGCCACCGGACACCGGGGCGTCGACGAACCCGACACCACGTTCTTCGCATGCCATCGCAAGCTCGCGGGCGACGTCGGCCGACGCGGTCGTGTGGTCGACCAGCGTCGATCCCGTCTCCATCTGCTCGAGGGCGCCGTGCTCGCCGAGCACCACCTCGCGGACGTCGTCGTCGTTGCCGACGCACATCATCACGAAGTCGGCACCCTCGGCGGCCTCACCGGGGGTCGGTGCCGCCTGGTGCCCGTACTGGGCGACCCACGCCAACGCCTTGGTGGGGGTGCGGTTGTAGACGGTGACGTCGTGTCCGTTGGCGGCGAGATGCCCTGCCATCGGATACCCCATCACGCCGAGACCGAGAAACGCGACCTGTGCCATCCGCCGAGTCTCGCAGGTCGGCCGAGCTCGTCAGAACTGCACTCCCGGATGGGGCAGAATGCGGTCGTGCCCGCCGAGACCGTGCAACGTCGATGGACCGTGGCCACCTGGCTGCTCGCCGGTGTGGACGACTTCGAGACGGTCGCGCACGCGCTCGAACCGCTGTCGGCCGATGCGATCGCGCTCCAGTCGGTGCACGAGCGCGACGCCGACACCGTGGCGGCCGCGCTCGGCATGCAGATGGCGTGGGAGGTCTCGCACTATCCCCGGTCGCGCGTCTTCATCGGTTCGTCGGTCGGGTTGGCGGTGCTGACGCCGCACCGTGTGTCGGCATCGCACGCCACCGTGACGTCGGCGAAGTCGTCGCTGTGGTCGACGAGCCGCCGCATCGCCCAGTTCTGCACCGTCGAACGACACGATCACACGGCCTACACGCTCGTGCACGCCGTCGGCCCGACGCACGGGGCGATGGCCGATGCCGGCGGCTTCCCGCTCGTCCGGATGGTGCCCGAACAGGTCGGCGTCGACGAGACGAGGGCGATCGAGTTGCCGCCGGAGGCGAGTGCGGCGACGTCGACCGTCGCCGAGCCGATCGAGGGCGCGAACGGACTCCAGGCGACGAGTTTCGAGTTGCCGTGGGTGAAGGGCGACTTCCCCGTCATCTGACGGGGAGCCGGCTCACTTCTTGGCTTTCTCGGCCTTCTCCGGCTTGAGCACGCCCTTGGCGAGCGCGTCGTCGAGGTAGGCCTCGGCGTCTTCGGAGCTGACCTTCAGCGCCGGGCTGATCTCGGAGATCAGGTTGACGCGTGCACGCTCGTACATGGTGCGCTCGGCAGCCGACAGGCTGGCGTCGCGGTTGCGAGCGGCCAGGTTCCGGACCACCTCGGCGACCTGATACACGTCGCCGCTCTTCAGCTTCTCCTGGTGGTTCTTGAAGCGGCGGCTCCAGTTCGACGGCACGCGCGGGTCGGGCTTCGCGAGCACGGCCACGAGGTCTTCGAGCTCGTCGGCCGAGACCGGCGGGCGGACACCGACCTCTTCGGCCATGTCGACCGGCACCTTCAAGGTCATCTCGTTGATGACCGTCTCGAGAATCAGGTACTCCTTCTTCTCACCGAAGGCCTCCATCTTCTTCGTCCCCTTGACGACGCATGCGCCGTGCTGGGGGTAGATGACGGTTTCGCCCTTCTTGAAGTTCACTCGGTCCCCTTTTGGTGGAGTGGTCGACGTGCGTTCACCGGCGGAAACTCGGCGAACAGCCGTTTCAGGCTACAGCGCCCCCGACAGGATTCGAACCTGCGCACTTCGGATTAGAAGGCCGATGCTCTATCCAACTGAGCTACGGGGGCGCCGCCAGGCTACTGCCCCTCCCCATGGGGTCGGATACGTTTCGTCGGGACCGACGAAACGTATCCGACCCCATTCGCCGGGCTCACCTCCGTCACGGTTCGGCGACGAGGAGCCAGCCGCTGCCGAGGGGTGAGCGTTCGAGGGTTGCCGTCGAACCGTCGTGGTAGGTGATCACTGCTCGGTGGACGACGTCGGTGTCGTCGAGGTATCCGACACCATCTGTTCGTCAGGTGAGGGTGGTGCGGAGCCAGTTCAAGGAGTTGATGACGCTGAACTGACGCATCTGCTCGCGCAGGCCTGGGAGGCGGAAGTACTGGGTGGCTTCTCCGTCGGGCCACACCAGGCCGCAGAACAGGGTGCCGGCGGGCTGACCGTCCTGCGTGCCGGGTCCGGCGACACCGGTGAGCGACAGCGCCACGTCGCAACCGAGCACCCGGCGGGCGCCGTGCGCCATCGCCAGCGCCGACTCCTCCGACACGACCGGCCCCTCCGGCACGCCGAGCAGGTCGTACTTCACCTCGCTCGCGTACGACACGATCGAGCCACGGAACACGTCGCTGCAGCCCGACACGGCCGTGATGCGCCCGCCGACCAGACCACCGGTGACCGACTCGGCGCACCCGATCGACCACCCCTTCTGCCGCATCAGGTCGAGCACGACCGACTCGATCGTCTCGTCGCCGGTGCCGAACACCAGGTCGCCGAGTTCGGCCCGCAACCGTTCCTCCCACGGGTCGAGGATCCGGGCGGCCTCGACCGCGTCGGCGCCCTTGGCGGTGAGACGGACCTTCAGCCCGTTCCAGCCGCTGGCGAGGAACGCGAGCGTCGGGTTGCCCGCCTCGTCGAGTTCGGCGATCACGTCGTCGAGCCGCTCGTTCAGCCCGCTCTCGCTCTCGCCCCAGGTGAGCAGCACCCGACTGGCGATGGTGAACCGCTCCCCCGAACGTCGCTGCAACTCGGGGATGATGCCCCGGTGGAACATGTCGTGCATCTCGTGCGGCACGCCGGGCACGGCGAACACCACCTTCTCCACGCCGTCGACCGTCACGGGGCAGACGAGACCGGGTGCGGTGCCGCGCGTCTGCGGGATGATCGAGGCGCCGGCCGGCACCATCGCCTGGCGCAGATTGTTCTCGGGCATCCGGCGGCCTCGGCTGGCGAACATGTCGCGGATGACGTCGCCGAGCGCCTCGTCCAGTTCGAGTTCGACGCCCATCACCCGGGCGATCGCCTCACGGGTCAGGTCGTCGTGGGTCGGTCCGAGACCGCCGCACATGATGACGGCGTCGGCCTCGGCCAGGCGCCGCTCGAGCTGGAGCACGATCCGGTCGATGTTGTCGCCGACCTTGACCTGCACGAGCGAGTCGATCCCGTGGGCGGCGAGTTCCCCGCCGATCCACGCCGAGTTCGAGTCGATGATCTGGCCGAGCAGCAGCTCGGTCCCCACGGCCACCACGTCACAACGCATGCGCCAGTTCTACCGCACGCCAGAAGGGGTCAGGCACCTTCTGGCCACTGCAGGTCCTGTCTCCCCGAGGTGCCTCGCCAGAAGGTGCCTGGCTGGGTTCCGAGGGTCGTTGCAACACCTTGATCTTTTGGAGGTGTTCATGCCGAGGCAGCGTGTTGCTGATGAGGTTCGTTGTTGGGTGTGGTTGTTGGTGGCCGATGGTCACACACAAGCTGGGGTGGCTCGACGGTTCGGGTTGTCTTCGACAACGGTGCGTCGGATTGCTCATGATCCCGAGGTGGAGAAACAGGTTCGTGACACATCAGTGAGCCGGTTGACGTTGACCGGCCGGGAAGAGATCTCTCGTGGGATCGTGGAAGGGGTTTCCAACGCTGAGATCGCGCGTCGGATTGATCGGCATCGTTCAACGGTGGGCCGTGAGATCAACAACAACGGTGGCCGCGACGAGTATCGGGCGGTTGCTGCGCATCTGGCCGCTCAGCAGCGTGCGAAGCGACCGAAGTTGTTCAAGTTCGAGCAGTTCCCGTTGCTGGCGATGGTGGTTGCGTGCTGGCTTGATCTCGAGCAGTGGTCGCCGGAACAGATCAGTGCCAGGCTGGTGCTCGAGTTTCCCGACGACGAGACGATGCGAGTGTCCCCCGAAACGATCTATCGAGCGTTGTATGTGCATGGTCGGGGCGGGCTCCGTAAAGAACTCGCTGCGTGTCTACGTACTCAACGTCAGCATCGCCGGGCCCGCCCGGTCACGGCTCGGAACCGGGACCAGTCCTCGATCCCGGACCTGGTGTCGATCGCGGAACGTCCCGACGACATCGAGGACCGTCTGGTGCCTGGCCATTGGGAAGGCGATCTGATCATGGGTCGCAACAACGGCTCCCAGGTCGGCACGCTCGTGGAGCGCACCACCGGACTCGTGATGCTGTCCAAACTTGGCACCAAACAAGCCGATCACGTCGCGGACGCGATCGCAGCACGTGTCCGAACCCTGCCGGCCGTGCTGCAGGGAACACTCACCTGGGATCGCGGCACCGAAATGGCTGCTCACCGCCGGTTCACGATGGCCACCGACATGAAGGTGTACTTCTGCGACCCGCACGCTCCCTGGCAACGAGGCAGCAACGAAAACATCAACGGGCTGCTACGCCAATACCTACCCAGAGACAGTGACCTGTCCCAGTTCAGCCAAGAACAACTCGACGCGATCGCTCACAAACTCAACAACCGGCCACGCAAACGCCACAGCTTCCTGACACCATTAGAAGTCTTCGACCAACTCGTGTTGCACTGACCACTGGAATCCAGCCTGACCCCTTCTGGTCTGACCACGTCCATGCTAGGCGTTGGATTCGGCGAGAGCCTTCTCGGTGACCCTCGAGTACCAGAGGTACTGGATGCCGGACACGACCGACAGGGCGACGGCGATCCAGAGCAGCAGCTGCCAGGTCCACTCGTGGTCGACGGCGAACCACGGCCACAGGGCGAACGCAACCGCCAGCTGTTGGAACAACGTCTTCCACTTGGCGGTCTTGCTGGCCGGCACGGAGATGCCCTTCGACGCGACGAACGTTCGGTAGACGGAGATGACGAACTCTCGTGCGGCGATGATCGCCACCGGCACGATCCAGAACATGTCGGTCGCGACCAGCGTGAACATGGCGCCGAGCACCAGCACCTTGTCGGCCAGCGGATCGAGGAACGCCCCCGACGTCGTCGTACCGTGGCGGCGCGCCAGGTACCCGTCGATGCCGTCGCTCGAACACAGCACGAACCACATCGCGAACGCCACCCACGACCCCTGATTGTCCTTCGGGATCACCAGGAACATGACCGGCGACAGGACGATCCGCCCGACCGTGATCAGATTGGCCCACGTGGCGAGCTTGTCGGGCGGCACCGGCATCAGTCGTCGTCTTCCTCGAACGACGCGCCGGCGGCCACCAGATCGGGGCCGAGTGCATCGACGATCTCGACGTCGTGGAACTCCCGCACCGTCAGATCATGCCCCACATGGACGATGCCGTCGATCTCCGGTGCCTCGCGCACCGACCGGGCGACCCCCGGTTCGTCGACGAGCACCCGCACCGTGCGGCCGATCATCTCGTCGCGTCGGACACTCGTGATCTCGTCCTGCAGCTCGCGCAGCTCGGCCAAACGCTCGTCCATCAGACCCGGGTCGACGGCGCCGTCGAGATCGGCGGCGTAGGTGCCGTCTTCGCGGGAGTAGGCGAAGAATCCGCACCAGTCGAGCTGCGCTTCCTCGACGAAACGGAGCAGCTCGTCGTGATCGCGCTCGGTCTCGCCCGGGTATCCGACGATGAAGTTCGACCGGAACGCGGCGTCGGGCTCGCGTTCGCGGATGGTCGCGATGCTGTCGAGGAACCGTTGGCCGTCGCCCCAGCGGCGCATCCGGCGCAGGAGTGGTTTGCTGACGTGCTGGAGCGACAAGTCGAAGTACGGCACCTCGGTCGCGCAGATCGCGTCGATGAGCGCATCGTTGAGGTCGCTCGGGTACAGGTACAGCAGCCGTACCCAGTCGGTGCGTTCGGCCACGGCGTTGACGAGCGGCACGATCGAGCCGTTGCCCAACTCGTCGGGGCGATCGCGCCCGTAGGCGGCGAGATCTTGTGCCACGAGCACGATCTCGCGTGCGGCGAGTTCGTCGACCTCGCGCAGCACGGCGTCGATGTCGCGGCTGCGCTGCGGACCGCGGAACGACGGGATGGCGCAGAAGCCGCACGAGCGATCGCAGCCCTCGGCGATCTTCACGTACGCCCACGGCGACACCGATGTCGGCCGGGGCAGGTTGAGCAGGTCGAGCTCGGGCAGCGGCGCCGACGAGACCGGGATCAGCTTCTTGCCCACCGTGGACGGCGCCGGCGTGTGGACCGGCACACCGAACCCGGCGACCTGGTCGACCTCGGGCAGTTCGGCAGCCAGTTCGTCGCCGTACCGTTCGGCCATGCAGCCGGTCACGACGAGGCGAGCGCCGTCGCGGCGTTGCTCTTTGAGGGCGAGGATCGTGTCGATCGACTCCTGCCGCGCCTCTCCGATGAACGCGCAGGTGTTGACCACCACCAGATCGGCCTGTCCCGCATCGTCGGTCGCCTCCATGCCGTCGGCGAGCAGTGTGCCGATGAGCTTGTCGGAGTCGACCTGGTTCTTGGGGCAGCCGAGCGTCTCGACATAGAAGCGCTGCGACATGAGGTGCCCAGGCTATCCGTGACGTCTTTCCGGACGGCGGAAGGTGTGACGAGCGCCCGTCCCGGGCAGACTCGCCTCATGCCGTTGAGTGTGCAGTTCTGGGTCGACCCCGTTTGACCGTGGTGTTGGGTGACGGCCCGTTGGGTCGTCGACGAGGTGCAGCCGCACCGTGATCTCGAGATCACCTGGCAGCCGATCAGCCTGCTGAAGAAGAACCAACCCGAACCCGGCAGCCCCTACTACGAGGGCGCCATGCGCGGCCATCGGGCGCTGCGGGTGATGGAGGCGATCCGGGCCGAACTCGGCGACGAGCCGATCCAGGCGTGGTATTGGCAGTGCGCCACCCGCATCCACCACGACCGAGAGGAGGGCCTCGATCTCGAGGACGCCCTCACCAAGATCGGTCTCGACACGAAGTTCGCCGCTGCGGCCGACGACGAGCGCTGGGACGACGAGATCCAGACCCGCATGGACGCCGGTCTCGCCCTCGTCGGCGACGACGTGGGAACGCCGATCATCGCGTTCCCGTGCGACGACGGCACCACCCGTGGGATCTTCGGGCCCGTCATCACCCAGGTGCCCGACACCGAGCAGTCGCTGAAGTTCTGGGACGCCATGGTCGTGTTCACCACGACCGACGGCTTCTGGGAACTCAAGCGCACCCGCACCGAAGCACCCCAGTTCGGCGACCGCCCCGACGTCTGACCGTCAGCCCTGTGCGCGCACGGATGGGGTCAGACCCCATCCGTGCTACGTGAGGTCGGGCCAGGCCGGCTCGGCGCCTTCGGGGAGCGCGACGGCGAACAGGTTGAGCAGCATCGAGATCAGGCAGTAGTAGCCGGCGATCGACACCAACTCGACCAGGCCGGCCTCGCCCAACAGTTCGCGGCCGGCTGCGTACGTGGCGTCGTCGACGCGATGGTTCGTCAGCGACTGGCTCACGATCTCGTACACGACCCGCTCGTCGTCTCGCTCGAAGTCGGGACGCGATCCGGCCCGCAAGGCGTCGATCACGTCCGCAGCGACGCCGTGATCGGTCGCCATCGGCGCGTGCGCCCAGAACTCGAACTCGCTGTGCCAATGGGCGCCGACCGTGCAGATCGCCACCTCGGTGAGCCGTCGTTCGATCGACGTCCCGAAGCGGAGATGCGCCCCGAGTGACGACAACCTCCGACCGATCTCCGGTGCGTGCACGAACGCGTTGAACGGCCCGACCAGTCCCCCGTCTGGCCCGGTCATCCCGAACGCCCCGCTCCGGCTCTCGACCAGCGAGTCCCAGATGGCGGCGCCCGTCTCGTCGAGCTGGTCGCGGGTCAGTGGTGTGAGGCGTGTCATGGGATCACGGTAGACCCACCCCTGCTCGTGGGTATGGTCCGGGCATGTCGACCACGATGATCCCGACCGGCGAGTCGCTCCTCGACGAGGCGCGTGCCCGCGACCTGCGTCGGATGAAGCTGGTGGCGCTGTCGCTCCTGGTCGCCGCTGCGATCGTCTTCGTCTGGGCCTCGCTCGACGGGCGCGACGGCTGGGTCGGGTACGTCAAGGCGTTCGCCGAGGCGGCGATGGTCGGTGCGCTCGCCGACTGGTTCGCCGTCACCGCCCTGTTCCGCCACCCCTTGCGGCTCCCCATCCCGCACACGGCGATCATCCCGCGACGCAAGGATCAGATCGGCCGCAGCCTCGGCACGTTCGTCGAGGAAAACTTCCTCACCGCTGAGGTGCTCGGCGAACGTCTCGAGCAGGCCCAGATCGGCCGTCGGACCGGCGAATGGCTCGCGCGGCCCGAGAACGCCGCCAAGGCCTCCGAAGCGCTGGGCGATGCGCTCAAGGGCACCCTCGAAGTACTCGACGACCGCGAGGTGCAGCACGGCCTCGAGGGCGTGGTCCGCCGCCGCATCGCCGACACGCCCGTCTCCCCCGTCGTCGGCAAGGCGATCGACCTCACCGTCGACGGCGGCCACCATCAACGCCTGCTCGACGCCGTCCTCGTCGGCCTCGGCGGCTTCCTCGACGACAACCGGGCGACGTTCCGCCGTCGCCTCGACGAGGAGTCGCCATGGTGGGTTCCGGAACCGATCGACGACCGGGTCTTCGAGAAGATCTACACCGCCGTCGGCTCGTTCCTCCACGACGTCGGCGCCGACAGCGATCACGAGGTGCGCCACTCCATCGAGGACCGCGTGGTCGCGTTCGCCGAACGTCTGAAGCACGACCCCGAGCTCCTCGCGAAGGGCGAGGAGCTCAAGGCCGAGCTGCTCGACCATCCCGAGTTCCGAGCCTGGATCGAGTCGTTGTGGCTCGGGGCGAAGCGCAGCCTCATCGAGGCTGCCAACGACCCGACCAGTGAGCTCCGCATCCGGGCGACGGCCAGCCTCCAGCAGCTCGGCCAGCGGCTCGAGGCCGATCCCGAGCTGCAGCACAAGGTCGACGATTGGGTCCAGCGTGCGCTCGGTTACCTGGTCGAGCACTACCGGAGCGAGGTGAGCGATCTCATCGCGTCGACCGTCGAGCGGTGGGATGGCGAGTCGACCGCACGCCGGATGGAACTCCAGGTCGGGCGAGACCTGCAGTTCATCCGCATCAACGGCACCATCGTCGGCGGGCTCGCCGGCCTGGTGATCCACGCCGCCGCCGAACTGCTGTAGAACATCGGCCATGTCGACGACGTTGTTCCGCGGCGGGCCGATCATCACGTTCGGCGGGCCGCCCTCCGATGCGGTCGCCGTGTCGAACGGCCGCATCGTCGCTATCGGCGACGAGGCCCGCTCGTGGGCGACCACCTTCGACCGGGTCGTCGACCTCGACGGACGGCCACTGCTCCCTGCCTTCCGCGACGGTCACGCCCACCCGCTCCATGCGGGCACGAACCGGCTCGAACTCGACTTCACCGGCATCCACACGCTCGACGGAACACTCGATGCACTGCGGGCCTGGCGAGAATCGAACCCGGACGACGCCTGGATCGTGGGCCGCTGCTACGACCCCTCGATCCTCCCCAACGCCTTCGGTCGCGCGGAGTGGATCGACGCCGTCTGCCCCGACCGACCGGTCACCCTCTTCCCCACCGACAACCACGCGGTGTGGACCAACACTGCGGCGATGCGAGCGGCCGGCATCGACCGCGACACCGCCGAGCCGCCGCTCGGCGAGATCGTCCGCGACGCCGACGGCGAGCCGATCGGCATGTTCCTCGAGTTCGGTGGGATCGGCTTGTTCGGCGAGGTGATGCCGAAGATCGACCGCGCGATGCAGGACCGCGGACTGGTCGAGGCGATGCGGGCGATGAGCGCCGAGGGCATTGTGTGGGCGCAGGACGCCTCGGTGCGCCTCGACGAACTCGACGTGTACCTCGACGGCGCGAGCTCGGGCATCGCCACCTGCCGCATCAACGCCGCCTTCCGTGCCGACCCCGAGCGGTGGCGGCGTCAGCGCGACGGGTTCGTCGACGGACGGCGTCGAGCCGCCGAGCCCGACTCGAACGGGCTGGTGACGGCGAACACGATCAAGTTCTTCGCCGACGGGGTGATCGAGGCCGGCACCGGCTTCCTGCTCGAACCGTACGAAGACGCGCCGCACTCGTGCGGCCTCCCGAACTGGTCGGCGGACGGCCTGGCCGAAGCGGTTCGGGCGTTCGACGCCGACGGGTTCCAGATCCACATCCACGCCATCGGCGACGCGGGTGTCCGGATGGCGCTCGACGCGATCGAGTACGCCCAACGCGAGAACGGCCGACGCGATCGACGTCCCGTGATCGCACACACCCAACTCGTCCACCCCGCGGACCGGCCGCGATTCGCCGCACTCGGTGTGATCGCCAACTTCGAGCCGCTGTGGGCGTGCTGGGACGACGCGATGCTCGACCTGACGTTCCCTCGACTCGGCCCACAGCGATCGGCGCTGCAGTACCCGATCGCATCGCTGGCGTCGGGCGGCGGCCGGATCAGTTTCGGTTCCGACTGGCCCGTGTCGTCACACCGCCCGCTCGACGGGCTCGCGGTTGCGGTGACCCGTCAGAACGCAGCCGGCGAACCGGTGGGCGGCTGGCTGCCCGAGGAGCGTCTGCCGATCCTGCAAGCCATCCAGGCCTACACCGAGGGCAGCGCCTACCAGGCCTTCGACGACGACGCCGGACGGATCGAGGTCGGTCAGGCAGCCGACCTCGTCGTCCTCGACCGCGACATCACCGCGGTCGCCGGCAACGAGGTCGCCGACGCCCGAGTCGACCAGACCTGGCTCGCCGGCCAACCCGTCTACGAGCGCTGACGCACAGATGGTGTGTGTCAGACGGAACCGTTTTGTTGGAGGAGTTCGAACTCTTCCACGGTCATGAGGACCTCGCGGGCCTTGGAGCCCTCGGAGGGGCCGACGACGCCGCGCTGTTCGAGCAGGTCCATGATGCGGCCGGCACGGGCGAAGCCGACCTTGAGCTTGCGCTGCAGCATCGACGTCGAACCGAGCTGGCTGCGCACGACGAGTTCCATCGCCTGACGCATCATCACGGCGTCCTCGTCTTCCTCGCCGGCGGAAAAGGCGTTGGCATCGGACGTGACGTCGAGGCCACCGCCGGCACCACCGTCGAACGACATCTGCTGCGCGGGCGGTGACGCCGGGGCAGCACCTGCTGCGCCGCCACCTTCCTCGTCGCCTTCGACGTTCTGGGTGTACACCGGCTCGGGCGCCTGGGCACGCCAGTGCTTGACGACCTTGCGGACCTCGTCTTCGCCCACGAACGAACCCTGGATGCGGTTCGGGACCGACGAGTTGCCCGGCAAGAGGAGCATGTCGCCCTTGCCGACCAGCTTCTCGGCACCGGGCTGGTCGAGAATGACGCGCGAGTCGGTGAGCGACGACACGGCGAACGCCATGCGGGCCGGCACGTTGGCCTTGATGACACCGGTGATGACGTTCACCGACGGACGCTGCGTGGCGATGATCAGGTGGATGCCGACGGCACGCGCCTTCTGGGCGATGCGGGTGATCGACTCCTCGACGTCGCGAGCGGCGACCATCATGAGGTCGTTGAGCTCGTCGACGACGACCACGATGTACGGCATGTGCTCGTACGGGGTGTCGTCCGGATCGACGCCGGGCGGCGGATCGATCTCGCCCTTGACGACGGCCTCGTTGTAGCCGGTGATGTCGCGGTAGCCGACGGCCGACAGGATGTCGTACCGCTTCTCCATCTCCTTGACCGCCCACCCGAGCGCGTTGGCCGCCTTCTTCGGGTTGGTGACGGGCTCGGTGAGCAGGTGCGGCAGCCGCTGGTACTGGCCCATCTCGACCTGCTTCGGGTCGATCAGGATGAGGCGCACCTGGTCGGGCGTGGTGCGCATCAGCAGCGAGGTGATGATGCAGTTGATGCCGCTCGACTTGCCGGCGCCGGTGGCACCGGCGATGAGCAGGTGCGGGGTCGTGGAGATGTCGAGGAACACCGCCTTGCCGGCGATGTCCTTGCCGACGGCGACCTCGAGCGGGTGGCTCGCCTCGCCCGCCTCGGGCGACACGAGTAGGTCGCCGAGTGCGACCAGCTGACGCTGGTGGTTCGGCACCTCGACACCGATCGCCGATCGCCCCGGGATCGGGGCGAGGATGCGGACGTCGGTCGCCGCCATCGCGTAGGCGATGTCTTTCTGGAGGCTCGTGATGCGGGCGACCTTGACGCCCGGCCCCAGTTCGAGTTCGTACCGGGTGACCGTCGGGCCGACGGTCATGCCGATCAGCTCGGTGTCGACGTTGTGCTGGGCGAGCGACTCCTGCAGCGTCTGGCCGCGGCGTTCGATCTCGGCCATGTTGATCGCCTGCTGGCCCGCCTGCTTGAGGTGACCGAGCGGTGGCAGCACCCATTCGCCGACGGTCTCACCGTCGATCGGCAGCGCTGCCTGGGTCGAGGCAGCGGCGGCCGCTGCCTTCTTGCGACGCTTCTTCGGGGCCGACTTCGGCGCCGAGAAGATGTCGGCGTCGTCCTCGGCGCCGTCGTACAGCGCTGGCGACAAGGGTTCGCCGTGGACGCCCTGCGGACTCGACGGGCGGTCGTCGTCGGGCCGCTGGCGTCGGCGGCCGGGACGCTCACCGTCTTCGCGTTCGCTGCTGAGCGTCGACAGATCGGACAGCGCCTTCTTGGTCGCTCGCCCGACCGGGCGGGCGACCGCGGCGGCACCACGGCTGGCCGACTCGGCCATCGTGCGCAGCGACGTCTGGGTGATCAGCAGAGCAGCGCCCACCAGCACGGCGACCAGGACGACGATGCCACCGACGGGAGCGAGGAGGGCCTCGAGCGGGCCACCGACCAGCGCGCCGATCCAGCCGGCACCCTCGCCGAGGGTGGTGACGTCGTCGCCGTCCTGGAAGGTGGTCAGTGAGTCGGGTGTGCGGACGATGTGGATGATGCCGAGGACCGACAGCAGGATCAGGCCCCAGCCCAGCGCGATCGTGACCGGACTCGACGAGACGTGCTTGCGGACGAGTGCGCCGCCCGAGACCAGCAGCACGATCGGCAGCAGGTAGCGACCGACGCCGAGGAACCAGCCGATCGAGGTCTCGATCCCGGCGCCCAGCGGGCCGGCCAGGTCGAGATACATGGCGAGACCGAGGACGATGCCGGCGCCGATCAGGACCAGGCCGAGGAACTCGTGCTCGCGGCCGGACACGGCCTGACGGACCTCCGACTGCCCCTTGGGGTTGGGCTTGCCGTTGGTCGAGCCCTTCGCACCACCCGAGCTACCGCTCTTGGCGCGCGAAGAACCACGTGGCGGGGTCGCCGCCTTGCTACGGCCTCCCTTGGAGGAACCGCCCGATGAACGCGAAGAACTGGACATGGCTCGTTTCACGGTACCAACCCGGCGACCGCCGCTGGGGCCAATCCGGCACGAAACGTCCGTTCGATCGAGGCGACCCCATCGGGCACCGGCCGTGCTGTGACGCCGTTATTGCGCCTGGGCGCCGAGCACGGTGCCGTCACCGGCCAGCCGCACGAGCAAGACGCCGCCGACGTCGGACTGCACCGACGCGTCGTACGCCGCTCCTCCGGCACCGTCACCGACGATCGCGAAGTCGCCGATCTCTGGGTCGTCGAGTTCCTCGTCGATCCCGTCGAAGATCGTGTCCACGTCGAAGTCGACCGCACCGGGTGCGAACGTCGACCCCTGAGCCTCGCCGAGCGAGGTCGCGGGCACGTAACCCGCCGCAGCACAGTAGAACAGCTGCTCGGCGACCCCGTCGACCGACACGATCACCGAGACACGCTGACGATCGGCGCTGATCTCGAAGAACTCGGGGTCGCCGTACTCGTCGACGGCGAGATCGATCGCCGGTTCGATCCAGTCGATGACCGGACGATCCGCACGATCGCCATCGAGACAGAGCGCGTCGTTCTCGGGCAGGTCCGCGAGATCGGGAGCGTCGGCGTCATCGCCACCCGAGCAGCCGACGAGAGCGAACGCGAGCGGGATGGCGACGGCCAGCGACCGCCTCACGTCTCCATCACGACGGGCACGATCATCGGCCGCCGCTTGGTGCGCTCGTTCACGAACTTGCCGGCAGCTCGGCGCACGTCGCGCTCGAGGGCCTCGACGTCGCGTTCGCCCTTCTCGAGGGCCGACTCGACCGCCTCCGCGACGCGATCGCACGCCTCGTCGAGCAGGTCTTCGGCCTCGGGTGCGTACACCCAGCCGCGCGTGATGATGTCGGGTCCGGTGAGCACCTTGCCGGTCTGGATGTCGACCGTGACGACCACGACGACCACGCCTTCCTCACCGAGCACCCGACGGTCACGGATCACACCGCGCCCCACGTCGCCGATGATCCCGTCGACGTAGACGTAGCCGGCCGGCACACGGCCGGCGTGGGCCAGCCCCTCGTCGGACAGCTCGATCACGTCGCCGTCCTCGCACATCAGCACGTTCGTGCGAGGCACGCCCATCAACTCGCCGAGACGGGCGTTGGCCATCATGTGACGGAATTCGCCGTGGATCGGCACGTACCACTCGGGCTTCGCGAGCGACAGGTACGTCTTGATCTCGTCGGCTTGGGCGTGGCCGGTGGCGTGCACGTCGTAGATGCCCGAGTGGATGACCTCGGCACCTCGCTTGAGTAAGCCGTCGATCACGCCGTTCACGGCGCTCTCGTTGCCCGGGATGGCATGGCTCGACAGGATCACCGTGTCGAGCTCGCCCAACTTGATGAACTTGTTCTCACCCCGGGCGAGCAGCGACAGCGCCGACATCGGCTCGCCCTGCGAACCCGTGGAGATGACGCAGATCTCGCCGGGTTCGTACCGATCGATGTCCTCGATGTCGATCAGCGACGAGTCGGGGATCGTGATGACGCCGAGGTCGATACCGAGCCGGACGTTCTTCTTCATGCTCAACCCGAGCGTGGCGACCTTGCGGCCGGCGCCGATCGCCGCATCGGCGATCTGCTGGATGCGGTGCAGGTGGCTGGCGAAGCTGGCGGTGATGATGCGGCGGTCGCGGTGTTCGGCGAACAGACCGGCGAGCACGCCGCCGACGCTGGTCTCGCTCGGCGCGTGGCCGGCCTCCTCGGCGTTGGTCGAGTCACTCATCAACAACCGGATGCCGCGGCCCGACGTGAGCTGGCCGATGCGGGCGAGGTCGGTGCGACGACGGTCGACCGGGGTCAGATCGAGTTTCCAGTCGCCGGTGTGCAACACGACACCCTGGTCGGTGTGGACCGCGATCGCGTGCGCGTGCGGCACCGAGTGGGTGACCGGGATGAACTCGATCCCGAACGGGCCGATCTCGATGCGTTCGTTGTCGGTCACGGAACGCATGTCGCAGCGGCCGAGCAACCCGGCCTCCTCGATGCGGTTGCGTGCCAGGCCGAGCGTCAGACGGGCGCCGTAGATCGGCAGCGGCTCGTCGCGCAGACCGCCGATGCCGGCCTCGTCGCGCAGCAGGAACTGGATGCCGCCGACGTGGTCTTCGTGGCCGTGCGTCGCGACCAGACCGACGATCGAGTTCGCGTGCTCGCGCAGGTACGAGAAGTCGGGCAGCACCAGATCGATGCCGTGCATGTCGGGGTCGGGGAACATGAGGCCACAGTCGATGAGCACGATGGCGCGGTCGTCGCCGCTCCCCTGCTCGATCGCCATGCAGTTGCGGCCGATCTCACCGAGACCTCCGAGAAAGACGACGCGTACGGGCTCAGCCACGGGCTGCCTCCAGGTTCGCCCACACTTCGCGGGCTCGTGATTCGACCCAGTCGGGTGCGTCACCGACGGGGAGGCGGCACTGGCCGACCTGCCATCCGAGGGTCCGCATCATCGCCTTGGTCGGGATGGGGTTGGGTGCTTCGTCGCCCGTCTCGAACGCGAAGCTCTCGAGCATGCGGGCGTTCGCCGCCCGAGCGCCGGCGACATCGCCGCGCTCCCAGGCGTCGAACATGTCGACGTGGTCGGGGCCGGTCCAGTGGGTCGCGACGCCGATGGTGCCGACGGCGCCGACCGACAGGAACGGCAAGGTGAGCTTGTCGTCACCCGAGTAGTACTCGAAGTCGTCGGGCGTGGCAGCGATCACGCGGGCGGACTCCGCCGGATCGGCGGCTGCGTCCTTCACGCCGACGATGTTCGGCACCTCGTGCGCGAGACGGATCAGGGTGTCGCTCGAGACCTTGCGGCCGGTGCGGACGGGGATGTCGTAGATGATCTGCGGCAGGTCGGTCGCCTCGGCGATCGCACGGAAATGCGCCTCGATGCCGGCCTGCGACGGGCGGCTGTAGAACGGCGTCAGCGAGAGCACACCGTGCACGCCGAGCTTGGCGGCCTGCTTGGTCAGCTCGACCGAGTGGGCGGTGTTGTACCCGACCGTGCCGGCGATGATCGGCACGTCGACGGCCTCGACGATCGCCGCGAACATGCCGAGCTTCTCCTCGTCGGACAGCGTCGGCGACTCACCGGTCGTGCCGCACACCACGAGCCCCTCGTGTCCCTGGGAGACGAGGTGTTTGGCGAGCTGCTGCGCGACGTCGTAGTCGACGGCCCCGGCCGCATCGAACGGGGTGATGATCGCCGAAAGGATCCGGCCGAAACGTGGCATCAGAAAGTCTCCATCGCAGTTGCTGTGGACATGCGTCGCGCCACAGCTTGCCCGCTTCCATCAGCATCTCACAACGACGAAGTTGTTCCAGCAAACACCGTTCTTGGAACAGATGGTCTCGAAAGGGGTCGGATACGTTTCGTCGGGACCGACGAAACGTATCCGACCCCTTCTGTAGGGTGAGCCGGGTGGTGACGATCGAGGAGCTGGCGGCGGATTCGGCGATCGACACGGTGATGGTCGCCTTCACCGATCACTACGGCCGCCTCGTCGGGAAGCGATTCGACGCCGGGTTCTTCGTCGAGACCGTGCGCGAGGGCACGCACGCCTGCGACTACCTCCTCACCGTCGACATGGAGATGGAGCCGATCCCCGGGTTCGAGTTCGCGAGCTGGGACGAGGGCTACGGCGACGTCCACCTCGTGCCCGACCTCACGACGTTGCGACGTGCCGGATGGACCGACGGCGCAGCGATCGTGCTGTGCGACGTCGTCGACCAGACGACACACGACCTCGTCCCGATGGCGCCGCGAACCGTCCTTCGCCGCCAGGTCGAGCGGCTGGCCGAGCACGGTCTCGTCGCCAAGGCGGCGAGCGAGCTCGAGTTCTACCTCTACGACGACACCTACCGCCAGGCGCACGACAAGGGCTACACCGATCTGCAGCCGGCAGGCTGGTACGTCGATGACTACCACCTGCTCCAGGCCAGCCGTGTCGAGCCGTACGTCGGCGCCGCTCGACAGGCCCTGACGGCCTCCGGCATCCCGGTCGAGAACTCGAAGGGCGAATGCGGTCGCGGCCAGCACGAGCTCAACATCCGTTTCGCCGACGCGCTTACGATGGCCGACCGCCACACCGTCATGAAGCACGGCATGAAGGAACTCGCCGACGCGATGGGTCTGAGCGTGTCGTTCATGGCGAAGCCGACCACCGCCGACACGGGCAACTCGAGCCACCTCCACCTGTCGCTGTGGGCAGGAGACGTCAACGTGTGCGGTGCCGACGACGAGCGGGCCGCCGTGTTCGAGCAGTTCCTCGCCGGGTGGATGGCCTACGTCGACGACGTGATGGTCTGCTACGCCCCCACCGTCAATTCGTACAAGCGGTACGTCGATGGCTCGTGGGCACCGACCCGGGTGGCCTGGTCGTCCGACAACCGAACCGCCAGCTTCCGTGTCGTCGGCACCGGCCAATCACGACGCGTCGAGTGTCGCCTGCCCGGCGCCGACTGCAACCCGTACCTCGCCTACGCCGGAGCGATCGCCGCCGGCATCGCCGGGATCGAGCATCGGCTCACGCTCTCGGACGAGTTCCGTGGCGACGTGTACGCGGCCGCCGACCTACCTCGGGTTCCGCGCACGCTCGAGCACGCGACCGGCTCGTTCGACGCGAGCGCGATGGCACGAGCGGCGTTCGGCGACGACGTCGTCGACCACTACGCACACTTCCACCGCGCCGAGGTGGAGGCGTACCACGCCGCGGTCAGCGACTGGGAACGCCGGCGCTACTTCGAGCGCATCTGAGCCACGTCAACCGGGGCAGCCGGCGAGGCGCAGCGCGCCCGGGACGAGTTCGAGCCGGACCGGGAGCGGCCCGAGACGTTCACCGTCGGCCCACAGGTCGATCCCGGCGCCCTCGACCTCTGCCACGACACCGCTGTCGGCGTGTACCTCGGGACGGTCGACGTGGCGGCCGGAGAACACCGTGGGAAACACGCGGAGGAACCGGAGACGCGAGACCGCCTCGATGTCGATGACCTGGAACGTGCCGTCGCCCGGTTTCGCTGCCGGGCAGATGCGCATCCCACCGCCGAAGTACGCCGTGTTGCCGATCGCGAGCAGCATCGTCGAGCCGGACCCGACGCGCCGACCGTCGACGGTGACCGAAACCGGGTACGGCTGCAACCGAGGGAGCTGCAGCACGGTGGCGAGGGTGTAGCGGTGCTGTCCACGGGGCCACCTCAGTCGGTTGGCGTGCGCAGTGACGTCGCCACTGAAGCCGAGCGTGGCGACCGAGGCGACCCAGCCGTGGGTGCTCTTGATCGCATCGACCGCCGTGGCCTCGCCGAGCGCCCGCCCGACCTGGGCGTCCACGTCGCCGTCGAGCAGTCCGAGCGCACGGGCGAAGTCGTTGCCCGTTCCTGCCGGCACGACGCCGAGCACGACGCTCGACTCGGCCACGGCGTTGACGGCGATGTTGACGACGCCGTCGCCGCCGACGGCGATCAGACGATCGGCTCCGGCAGCGACGCTGCAGCGAGCGGCCTCCTGCGCTGCCTCGAGCGTCGGCGGATGATGCACGTCGGCGTCGACCCCACGACGCTCCAGCGCTGCCGCGACGTTCGCCAGTTGCTCCTGCCCGTGCGGGGCGGACGCATTCCCGATCACGTGGACGCTCGCCATCGGATCGCAGGGTAGGCGGTCGACCCGCGCCCGCGTCGACCCGTCAGGCCTTGCGCGCCCAGATCAGGATGCGTTTGAAGGCGTAGAAGTACGGCCCGTCGGTGCCGATGCGCGACAGCAGCTCCTCGCGGTAGGCGTCGACGAACGGCTCGTGCAGCTCGTGCGGCAACTGCTTGAAGAAGCGGGTCAGCGAGGTGCCGCGCGTCCACTCCACGACGTCGGCGGGCGAATCGAAGACATGGCCGTACACCTGCAACCGGACGTGTGGCTCGGCCAATCCGAGTTCGTAGAGCGTCGTCGCGTAGCTCTCGGGCGTGAGCACATTGGCGGCGACGGGGTCGGCCGGTGGAGCACCGCCGAACGACGAGGCGAACGGCTCCCGGTGCGCGACGTCGACGCTCGCCAGATGCGACGCGTGGTCGTGGTTCGCCGGCACCTGGACGGCGAGCTGACCCTGCGGCGCGAGTGCGGCGACCCACCGCTCGAGGACGCCCCGGTGGTCGGGCACCCATTGCAGGGCCGCGTTCGCGAGGACGAGGTCGTGATCGCAGTCGGAGGTCCAGCGGGCGATGTCACCGTCGACGAAGTCGACCGCCACGCGACCATGGCGGGCGGCACGCTCTAGCATCGCGGGCGAACTGTCGACGCCGGTCATCCGTCCGACACCGAGTTGGTCGGCGGCCGCCACCGTGAGCTCGCCCGTACCGCATCCGAGATCGACCGCGCGGTCGATGCCGCCGCGGTGGACGAGCTCCAACAGATCCCAGAACGGCTCGGCACGCTGTGCCTTGAACCGCTCGTATCGGTCGGGTTCCCAGTCGACCGTCATGCGCACGATCGTAAACGAGTCGATCGTCGTCGTCACGCGGAGATCGCCGCCGGGATCCGACCGTCCGAGCGAGATCCGGACGCGTCGAAGGGCCGGGCGAACCCGACCCTTCGACGTCAGCGCGCCTCGGCCGTGCCGAGCCCGTTCACTCGCCGGCGACCGGCTGCGGCTGCTCTTGCTGCTCGCCTTCGAGCTCGAACTTGATGTACTCGGAGCCGGTGTCCTCCCAGTCCTCGAACTGGATGACGCTCATCTCCTCGAAGCGACGACGGAGCCACTGGTCGTTGCGGTCGAGCAGGCCCAGCTTCTTGCAGTTCGGGACGATCTTGCTGAACAGCATCTGCTGGAACAGGTCGCGGGTCGGGTCCTTGAGCACGAGCGGCACCACGTCCTTCGGGTTCACACCGTGCTTCTCCCAGACCTCCTGCGACAGGAAGCGGTCGCGCATGCGGATGGCAGCCTCGAAGGCGAACTCCTGACGCTCCATCATCTCCTTGTCGGACATGCCGTCGTAGACCTCCTTGAGCGACAGCACGCCGAATGCGACGTGGCGGGCCTCGTCGCTCATGACATAGCGGAGCAGCTTCTTGAGGAGCGGCTCTTCGGTCATCTGGTGCATGAAGCCGAACGCGGCGAGGGCCAGACCCTCGACCATGACCTGCATACCGAGGTAGGTCATGTCCCAGCGGCTGTCCTCGATGATGTCGTCGAGCAGCATGCGCAGGTGGGCGTTGACCTGGAACTCGCCGCCCATCTTCTCGTCGAGGTAACGGTGGAACACCTCGACGTGGCGGGCCTCGTCCATCGTCTGCGTCGCGGCGTAGAGCTTGGCGTCGTACCACGGCACGGTCTCGACGATCTTGGCGGTGCAGAGCAGCGCTCCCTGTTCCCCGTGGAGGAACTGCGAGAGTGTCCAGCGACGCTGGTCGATGCCGAACTCGAGCCACTCCTTGTCGCCCCACTTCTCGACGACGGTGCCCTCGTAGTGGTCGGCGGTGAAGCCGGCCGACGATGCGGCCTGGTCGGCGCTGACGACTTTTTCGACGTCGATGTCGGCGTCCCAGTCGAGATCGGTGCTGCCGTTCCACTGGCCGGTCTTGGCCTTCTCGTACAGCTTGCGGAGCTGCGGCCGGGCGAGCGAATAGTCCCACGTGAAGATCGCGTCGGCGTTGTCCTTCACGATGTGGACGACCTCGTCGACATCGGTGTTCGTGACCTGCAGGATCGCCTCGATGTCGTTGATGTCGGCGCGGCCGATGATCTCTTCGTTGGTGGAGAAGGTGTCGGTCATGTCAGTGTCCTCTCGGAGGGTTGGGGTGTCAGCAAGGCCAGGCCCGGGCGCAGGAACGCACGGGCAGAGTCGGGGTCGCCGAGGTCGACGTGATCGCTCGGCGCCAGGAAGTAGGAGATGACGGTTCGGACGAGGAGCTCGATCAGCTGCTCGGCGAACTCGGGATCGAGATGGGGTGCCAGGAGCGGCATGAGGTAGTCGGTGGCGACCCGGATGATGCGCGGGAAGCCGGCGACGGTGAGCTGCGACAGCACGTCGCCCGGCTCCGACGCCAGCATCAGCGCCAGATGGTCGTCGGCACGCAGCTCTCGGGTGGCGACCACGACCAGCGACACGATCAGGTCGTCGACGTCGTCGTGCCCGTCGGCGCCGGCGGTGAGTACGTCGAAGAACTCGTTGAGCTCACGGACACGCAACGCCTCGAACAACACATCGCGACCGCCCGGGAAGAGCCGGTAGATCGTCGCCCGCGAGACGCCGCTCTCGTCGCAGATGTCGTCGATGGTCACCTTGGCCATGCCGAAGCGCTCGCAGCACGACTTGGTGGCGTCGAGTACACGCGTCTCCGGCTCGGTTGCCCCCATGGCGTGAGACACTAAGACAGATTGTGTCTCACCGTCAAGGGGTTTCGTGACATCCGTCTCAGCCGCTGACGCCGCAGGGGAGGTCGCGGTGGATGCAGTTGACGACCTCGTTGCGGAGCTTGTCCTGGTGCCAGGCGTTCCAGAAGTCGGCGTGACCGGACAAGATGTTTCCCGACGACAGCGCCAACTGGTCGAGGTCGTCGACCGGCGGCACCGGGAAGTCGATCGCCAGCTGGAGCTGCGGGATCGGCACCGGATGCGACTCCGGACACTCCCCCGCCGCCGAGTACGCGACGTGCATCGACGGCTTCGGCACGATCGGGCTGCGCTCGTCGACGCCGTTCCAACAGTCCTGGAACGTGATCCACATGCGCAGGCTCGGAGCGCCGGTGCAATCGAACGGCCGGACCTCGCGTCGACCACCCGACTCGCACGACCACGACACGATCGACAGCGGCTGCGGCTCGATCGCCGTGTGGTCGCCGGCGACCATCATCATCCCGGGCGGATACGGCACGACCGTCGTCGGGTCGATGTCGGGTCCGGCGCGGTAGTAGGCCACGGCACGCAGCGGCTCGACGGGCGCACCGTCGGCGCCGACCAGCGTCGGCGTCCAGTACGACGCGGTGTCGGCGAGCTGGTCGCACGTGGTGGCACCTTCGAGCATCTCGTCGTAGGTCGACTCGACCGACACGTCGACCGCACCGAAGAACTGGTGCAGATGACTCGCGCCCGCCGCACCGGGATGGACGATCGGGTCGTCCGGGAGGAATCGGTCGAAGCCGCACTCGACGACGAATTGCCCACGCGTGCCTTGCGGCCCGGTGAGCACCCGGTCGGGCGCGTCGACGGCGACGGCCGGTTCGTCCGACCCCGCAAGTTCGGGGTCGGACGAACCGCAACCGGCGAGCACCGCCACCGCCGTCACGACGGCGACGGCAGCGACGGCTGGTGCGGGACGATCAGCCGTTCGGGAGATCCGGAACGGTGATCGCATCGAGGTCGACGGTGAAGGGAACGTCGGTGGCCGGAGCGGGCGGAGCCGTCTCGGCGTCGGGCATGTTCTCGTGCTCGCCGAGTTCGGGCAGCGGCGCTTCCTGCCACGGCACCTCGCCCGGCAGGTCGGCCTGCTCGGCGAGCCAGCGGGCGACGGCGAGGTCGCCGGCGGCCCAGTCGCCCGATCCCTCACCGTCGCACGGCGCGAGGGTCTCGAGGTCGGTCGGCGCGGTCAGCGTGTGCTCGTTGCCCGAGAAACAGTTGCGGAACGTCGAGATGTCGCCACCGGCAGACGCGAGCGCCAGGTCCGCCTCGCCGCTGTTGGTCACCACGTTGTCGACGACCACGTTGTCGTAGCTGTCCCACAGCAGATCGCCGTCGGGGATGTTGATCGGCTCGTTCTTCTGCTGCTCACACGGCATGTCCCACTCGTCCTCTGTGGGGAGATCGTCGTTCGGCGTCTCCTCCAGGTACGGCACCAGGCCGATGCCGGTGCGGAAGTGGTCGTCGACGCGGTTGCGCTCGATCACGTTGCCGATGCCGCCGGCGATGAGGATGCCGTTGCCCTGGGCGAGCAGCGCCGTGTCGATCGCCGGGGTGTCGCCCTGGTTGTTGTCGTACACCAGGTTGCCGACGATCGTCGTCTCGCGTTCGGGGTAGCAGAGCTCGTAGCTGCCCGAGTTCGGGACGATGCCCGCACGGTTGTTGTGCCACGTCGAGTTGACGATGAGCAGGTTGCCGCCCGAGTTGGTACCCGAGTAGCCGAGACCGTTGTTCGAGGAGATGACGTCGGTGATGACCGCGTCGCACGGGTAGCACTGGCCGATGTAGATACCGGCGTCTCGGCTGCCGATCGTGTGCGAGTACTCGATCTGGCCCTTCACCGAGTCGAAGGCGTAGATGCCGTAGTCACCGGTGCGGTACGTGGTGATGTACGAGGCGCGGTAGCCCTCGGAGGACACCCAGAACAGGCCGTTGTTCGTGTAGTTGACGGTCGTCAGGTTCTCGACGGCGACGCCGTCGGCACCGAGCACGCGGATGCCGTTGTCGAGCTGGAGCTGGCCGTCGAGCACGACGGTGTCGCGGTCGACACCGCGGATCGTCAGCTCGTCGGTCGCCACGTCGACGGCTTCGACGTAGGTGCCGGGCTCGATCATGACGAGTTCGCCCGGCTGGGCCGCGTCGACGGCCGCCTGGATCGTCTCGTACTCCGTCGGGACCCAGTAGACGCCGTCGTCGTCACCCGCCGCAGCGGTCGTCTCCGGCGCCGACGTAGTGTCGGCGGAACCCTCGGTCGTGTCCGGCGTCGGCTCGGCGACGGTGGTCGCAGGCGCCTCCGTCGTGTCCGCAGGTGCGTCGGTGGTGGGCGCGTCGGTCGTGTCGGCCTCGGTGACAGCGGGCGACTCGTCGGTCGATTCACCGTCGCTGCCGCAACTCGCCATCAGCAAGCCCCCACACACAGCCAGTGTTGCGAGTTTCTTCAAGGGTCCTCCTCGGGTGGATGGATCGTGTTCAGCCCGTCACGACGACGGTGCCGACCATGCCCACGGTCTCGTTGCCGTGGATCGAACAGTAGTAACGGAACTCACCAGGCTCGGTGAACACGTGCGAGTAGAAGTCGCCGGGCTGGAAGTCGGCGACTTCGACGCCGAACGGTGCGGCGCTGTCCTGCACGAAGAGGACGTCGTGTTCGTTGATGCCCCGGTTCTCCCAGACGACCTCGTCGCCGACGTTCACCTCGACGACCTGTGGGCGGAACGAGTTGTCGAGCCCGATGACGGGCACGAGCACGCCGGTCGGCTCGACCGGCGCGAGGGTGGTGGCCGGCGCAGCGGTCTCCTCGACGTCGGCGGCGTCGATCGACTCGGTATCGGTGTCGTTGTTGGTGTCGGTTTCGGTGTCGTCGGCGACTTCCGTCGCAGCATCCGCGGGCTCGTCGGCGGGTTCGGCTTGCGCGGCCGCGAAACGCGCCTCGAGCTGTCGTGCGGCGACCCCGGCGTCGTTCGCGTCGTCACCGCAGGCAGCCAGCACGAGGGGCGCCGCGGCGGCGACGAAGGCGGCCTGTCGGAAAAACGTTGTTCTCACGGCGGCACATACTGGCAACGAGAACGCGTGTGTTGCACGTCACACATGCGTTATTCCGAAAACTTCGTTATTGACCAGGGAGGATGTAGGCGCCGAACTCGTCGCGCAGCGTCTTCTTCGAGAACTTGCCGACGCTGGTCTTGGGCACCTCGTCGATGAAGACGACGTCGTCGGGGAGCTGCCACTTGGCGACCTTGTCGGCGAGGTACTCGATGACCTCGTCCTTGGTCACCTCCTCCCCCGGCGCCACCACGACACAGGCGAGCGGTCGCTCCGACCAGCGGGCGTGTGGCACACCGATCACCGCAGCCTCGGCGATCTTCGGGTGCGCCATCAGCTCGTTCTCGAGTTCGACCGATGAGATCCACTCGCCGCCCGATTTGATGAGGTCCTTCGTCCGGTCGACGAGCCGGATCCGGCCGCGCTGGTCGACGGAGGCGACGTCGCCGGTCCGGAGCCAGCCGTCGGCGGTGAAGCTGTCGCCGGCCCGCTCGTCGTTGTAGTAGGTCGCAGCGATCCAGTTGCCTCGGCACTGGAGCTCGCCCGAACTCTCGGCGTCCCACGGCACCGGCTCCTGGGTGTCGGGGTCGACGACCCGCATCTCGACACCGAAGTTGATTCGTCCGACCATCGTGCGCAGCTCGGCCTGCTCCTCCACCGGCAGCGACAGCTCGTCGGCGTCGAGCTGGCACACCGCGGCGATCGGGCTCGTCTCGGTCATGCCCCACGCCTGCAGGATCGGCTTGCCGAGCTGCTCGCGGTACGCCTCCGACAATGCCTTCGGCACCGCCGAACCGCCACACGGGATCGCGCGCAGCGACGAGGTGTCGCGGCCCTTCAGCTCGGGCAACACCTGCATCCAGATGGTCGGCACGCCGGCGGCGACCGTGACCCGCTCGTCGACGACGAGATCGGCGATGGCCGGACCGGACAGGTCGGGGCCCGGCATGACGAGCGTCGAACCGGCGGCGACACCGGCATGGGCGAGCCCCCAGGCGTTGGCGTGGAACATCGGCACGACCGGCAGGATCACGTCGGACTCACGCGCGCCGAGCGAGTCGGCGGTCATCGCTCCCATCGTGTGGAGATAGGTGCTGCGATGGCTGTAGAGCACGCCCTTCGGGTTGCCGGTGGTGCCGCTCGTGTAGCACATGCTCGCCGCGCGGTGCTCGTCGTCGACCGCGAACTCGACCGGCGACGCCGCGGCCAGCAGCTGCTCGTAATCGAGCAGCTCGTGACCGTTCAGATCGTCGGGGATGTCGCCCACCCCGTCGTCCATCAACACGAGGTGCTTCAACCGCTCGAACGTCGGCAACAGCGGCGCCAGCAGCCCGAGCAGCGACCGGTCCACGAAGATCACCTCGTCGTCGGCGTGGTTGACGATGTAGGTCAGCTGCTCCGGGAACAGCCGGATGTTGAGCGTGTGGAGCACCCGGCCGGTGCACGGCGCAGCGAAGTAGAGCTCGAGGTGGCGTGCCGTGTTCCACGCAAAGGTGGCGACCCGACCGTCGTCGGTGATGCCGAGGTCGTCGAGCACGCCGCCGAGTCGGCGGGTGCGTTCGGCCCAGTCGCCGTAGGTGATGCGTTCTCGACCCGACCCGGTGGCCGTCACGATCTCCTTGTGACGGTGGTACTGCTCGGCACGATCGAACAAGTGCGTGATCGTCAACGGAACGTCTTGCATCAACCCCTGCATGACGGAAACGGTAGTCATGCTCCGAAGCGCCCTGCGTGTCGAACCGCACCGTCGGTGCGAGCGGTAGCGTCGGGTCGATGACCGAGGCCGAGACCGCGCCGCTCGAGGCGCCCGACGAACCCGTTCCCTGGTGGGGGCCGGTCGCCGTCGGTGCCTGGGTCGTCCTCGTGATCCTCGGGTACATCGGCACCGCCGTCGCTCCGAGCTGGGCGAACGACAACCCCGAGGGGTTGTTGATGCTCCACAGTCGGGTGCGCCACCTGTTGCTCGCGCTCGGATCCGACATCTCGTGGGTGTCGTACGGCGTCATCGCCGGGCTCCGACTCGGACTCGCCTACGCCGTCTGTCACCTGATCGGCCGTGCGTACGGCACGAAGGTGCTGGTGTGGATGGGGCGCTTCATGGGCGTGCAACGCGACCAGATGAACCAGATGATCCGCATGTTCCACAAGGCCGAGTGGGTCGTCGTCCCGTTCTTCACCGGATCGAACCTCGTCGCGGCGATCACCGGCATCGTCAAGACGAAGATCCCCCGGCTCGTGTTCCTGGTGACGGTCGGCATCGTCCTGCGGCTCTTGCTCTGGTGGTGGGTCGCCCAGATCGCCGACGACGAGATCGACACGGTGCTCGATTTCCTCAACCGCTACCAGACCCCCGCACTCGTGATCGCCATCGGCCTGACCGCTGCCACGGTCGCGCTCAACCTGTGGCGGGGCCGTCGGTTCGAACTCTGACGAACCGGCGGGGTTTCCTGCGTGCCACAATGCCCGCATGGCACAAGTGACCCTTCGCGGTAACCCCTTCAACACCAGCGGCGACCTGCCGGCAGTCGGTTCGTCGGCGCCGTCGTTCAGCCTGGTCGGCAGCGACCTGTCCGAGATCTCGAGCGGCGACCTGTCCGGCAAGAAGGTCGTCCTCAACATCTTCCCGAGCATCGACACCCCGACGTGCGCGCAGAGCGTGCGCCAGTTCAACGAGAAGGCGGCCGGCCTCGACGACACCGTCGTGCTCTGCGTCTCCGAAGATCTGCCGTTCGCCGCCGGCCGCTTCTGTGGCGCCGAGGGCATCGAGAACGTGAAGACCGGTTCGGGCTTCCGCAGCGACTTCGCCGAGCAGTACGGCGTCCGCCTCACCGAGGGCCCGCTCGCCGGCGTGATGGCTCGTGCGGTCGTGGTGGTGGACGAGAACGGCGACGTCGCCTACACCCAGCTGGTCGGTGAGATCGCCGACGAGCCCGACTACGACGCCGCCCTCGCTGCGCTCGGCTGAGCCGAGCCCGCCCGCTCGGCTCGTCCGAGCCCGCTGCTGGTCGTGTGTTCCCGCCGAATCACCCGACCAGCCCGTCCGCTGGTCGGGGCGCCCCCGCCCGGAGCGCCCCGACCCATAGCGGCCATGGTTCCCGCATGTGCACCCCCACAGAGGCACCCTGGGACCCCCTGATACACGATTCTCGAAATTTCTCCGGGTTTCTTCCCCGGCCCGCTCCACCACGCTCACCACCCACCCCGGAGCCCGGACACCCAGGCGATTAAATCCACCAGGCGTCCACCCGTGGACACCCAGGCGATTAAATCCACCAGGCGTCCGGGGCAGCGCCATGCCTCGCTACCCGACGCCACCACCCCCAAGGCCCGGACACCCAGGCGATTAAATCCACCAGGCGTCCACCCGTGGACACCCAGGCGATTTAATCCACCAGGCGTCCGGGGCAGGGCCGGGTCGGACCTCAGACGCCGAGATAGGTGTCGAGCCCGATGACCACGCCGGGGTGGTCGGCGATCCGGCGGCAGGCGAGCAGCACGCCCGGCATGAAGCTGCTGCGGTCGTAGCTGTCCTGACGGATCGTGAGCGATTGCCCTTCGGCACCGAAGATGACGTCCTGGTGGGCGACCATGCCGTGCATGCGCACGCCGTGCACCCGGATGCCGCCCGGACCCGCTCCCCCGCGCGCCCCCGGGTAGACCTCGTGCTCGGTGGGGTCGGGGTTCCACGGCGCGTCACCGCGTGCGGCGGCGATCCGGTCGGCGGTCACCGTCGCCGTCCCCGACGGGGCGTCGACCTTGCGGTCGTGGTGGTACTCGATGATCTCCGCGGTGTCGAAGTGCGGGGCCGCCAGCTCGGCGAAGCGCATCATCAACACCGCGCTGATCGCGAAGTTCGGTGCGATCAGGCAGTGGGCCGGGCCGTCGCCGAACGCCGAACGCAACTCGTCGAGATCGGCGTCCGACCACCCGGTCGTGCCGGTCACGGCGTGGATGCCGTGCATCGCCAGCCAGGGCAGTGCGACGCGGGCGGCATCGGCGACGGTGAAGTCGACAACGACGTCGCACTCGGCGTCGGCGAACGCCTTCAGTTCACCCGACACCGCGATCCCACCACGCTCCTCGCCCGGCGCCGCTCGATCGACGGCCGCGACGAGTTCGAGGTCGTCCGCCCCGGCCACGGCCTCACACGCCGCCGTCCCCATCCGCCCGACCGCTCCGTGCACACCGACTCGCATCATGGGGTGCACGGTACCCGCCCGGGCGCGACGACGCCCGGACGGCGAACCGTCCGGGCGTCGATCAGGATGTCAGGTCGTCAGTGACGATCAGCGGTGACGGCGACGGCCACGGCCGCCGCGGTCGCCACGGTCGCTGCGGGGCTTCTCGCCCGCCGGACCGAGGTCGCCGAGTTCGTCGGCGAGTTCCGCGTCGAAGCTCTCCTCGAACGAGACGGTCTCGACGTCGTCGGACGAGCCGTTGTCGCTCGAGTCGTCGTCCGAGCCACCGTCGCCGTTGCCGCTCGGGGCCTCGACGGCACCGGCCGGGGTCAGGCTGACCTTGCCGCGGTCGTCGATCTCCTCGACGACGACTTCGATCTCCTGGCCGAGCTCGAGCACGTCCTCGACCGACTTGATGCGCTTGCCGCCACCGAGCTTCGAGATGTGCACGAGGCCGTCACGGCCCGGGAGGATGTTGACGAACGCACCGAACTTGGTGATGTTCACGACGCGACCCATGTAGGTCTTGCCGATCTCGGCCTTCGGCGGGTCGACGATGTTCATGATCTGGGTCATCGCCTCTTCCATCCGCCACGCCTCGACGGCGCCGATGGTCACGAAGCCCTGAGCACCGTCGTCGTCGACGCTGATGTCGGCACCGGTCTCCTGCTGGATCGTGTTGATGACCTTGCCCTTGGGGCCGATGACCTCACCGATCTTGTCCATCGGGATGGTGATCGTCTTGATCTTCGGTGCCGTGTCGGCGACCTCGTCGCGCGGGGCGGCGATGGCGGCGTTCATGACCTCGAGGATCTCGGTGCGGGCGACCTTGGCCTGCTCGAGCGCAGCCTTCAGGACGTCGGCGGGGATGCCGTCGATCTTGGTGTCGAGCTGGAGGGCGGTGATCGCGTCGGAGGTACCGGCGACCTTGAAGTCCATGTCACCGAACGCGTCCTCGGCTCCGAGGATGTCGGTCAGGGTGACGTACTGGTCGCCTTCCTTGATGAGACCCATCGCGATGCCGGCGACGGCGCCACGGGTGGGCACACCGGCGTCCATGAGCGAGAGGCTCGAGGAGCAGACCGACGCCATCGACGTCGAACCGTTCGACGACATCACTTCCGACACGAGACGCAGGGTGTAGGCGAAGTCTTCCTGGGTCGGGACGACCGGCAGGACCGCACGGGCGGCGAGCGCACCGTGACCGATCTCGCGACGCTTCGGCGAACCGACACGGCCGGTCTCACCGTTGGCCCACGGCGGCATGTTGTAGTGGTGCAGGTAGCGCTTCTCGTCGTAGGGCGAGAGCGAGTCGATCATCTGGTTCATGCGGGGCATGGCCATGGTGAGGATGTTCATCACCTGGGTCTCGCCACGCTGGAACAGGCCCGAGCCGTGGGCGGTCGGCAGGACGCCGACCTCGGCCGAGACCGGGCGCAGATCGGCGGTGCCACGACCGTCGATGCGGAGGCCCTCGTCGATGATCCGCTTGCGGACCAGCTTCTTGGTGAGGCTGCGGACCGCTTCCTTGACGGCCTTCTCCTGGCCTTCGAACTCGGCGCCCTCGGCGCAGAGCGCCTCGAGAGCCTTCGCCGACGCGGCGTCGGTGGCGGCGTTGCGCTCGTGCTTGCCGGCGATCTTGACCGCTTCGGCGACTTCGTCGGTGACGAGACCCTCGACCGCAGCGAACACCTCAGGGGTGTAGTCGACGGCGGCGTTGAACGACATCGGCTCGATCGGGCCGTGGGTGGCGATGACGCTGGCGACCAGCTGACGCTGGAGGGCGATCGACTCCTTGATCCAGACCTTGCAGGCCTCGAGGGCGTCGGCGAGGACGGCCTCGTCGACCTTCGGAGCGCCGTCTTCGTAGTAGTAGAAGCTCTTCTCGGTACCACCGGCCTCGACCATCATGACGGCGACGTCGCCGTTGTCGAGTTCACGGCCGGCGACGACGATCTCGAAGGTGCCGTCTTCGACTTCCTGGTACGTCGGGTGCGGGATCCAGGTGCCTTCGGTGGTGTAGGCCATGCGGACCGAGCCGAGCGGGCCGTCGAACGGGATGCCCGAGATCGACAGGGCGGCCGAGGCGGCGTTGATCGACAGCACGTCGTGCTGGTTCTCCTGGTCGGCACCGAGGACCGTCGTGACGATCTGAGTCTCGTTGCGGAAGCCTTCGGGGAACGAGGGGCGCAGCGGGCGGTCGGTGAGACGGCAGGTGAGGATCGCTTCCTCGGTCGGGCGGCCTTCACGACGGAAGAACGAACCGGGGATCTTGCCGGCGGCGTAGGCACGCTCTTCGACGTCGACCGTCAACGGGAAGAAATCCATGCCCGGACGGACGTCCTTGGCCGCGTTGGCGGTGGTGAGGACCTTCGTGCCGCCGATCGACGCCACGACGGCGCCCTGGCTCTGCGGGGCGAACTTGCCCGTCTCGAAGGTGAGCGTCTTGTCGGTACCCGAGATGGGTCCGGAGACGCGGATGGGGTCAGCCACGAATGGCTCCTTTCCGGCGCGAGCGCATCGCTTGCGCCGCTCTGGAGCGATCGAGCCGGTTCCCAGTTGGCAAGCCCGTTCTGGCCCGGCGAGGGCCGACGGAGTCGGCAACCGGCAACCAACCCATTGATCGCTCGGTTTGCAGCCCGTGGACCTTCCACGAACCGGCGGTCATCTTACCTGACCTGCACCCCAATGGTGTCGACATGGTGTCGGCACCTCTCATCGGGTCGTCAGGAGCCCGACACGACACAACGCTCCGACGACTCCAACGGATCATGGGCCGACCGCTACCGGGCCGAGCCCTATCCGCTTGCCGGCGCAGGTGCGACACAGCTCACCCGGTGGCGAGTTGTTGGGCGAGCATCACGATGATGCCGCTGGGGCCGCGCACGTACGTCAGTCGGCAGAGGTCCTGGTAGTCGGCGACGCCTCGAAGCGGGTGGCAGCCGTGTTTCGCAGCGATCTCGAGCGCAGCGTCGAGGTCGTCGACCGAGAAGGCCACCCGATGCATGCCGATCTGGTTCGGCACGGCAGGCTCGGGCTCGATCGCATCGGGGTGGATGTACTCGAACAGCTCGATCACGCCGCCCCCGCCGGGAGTCTGCAGCATGGCGATCTTGGTGTGATTACCGTCGAGCGCGACGGCAGTGTCGACCCAGTCACCGCTCACCTCGTCGCGCCCGAGCACCGTCAGCCCGAGGTCGGTGAAGAACGCGATCGCCTCCTCGATGTCACGGACTGCGATCCCGACGTTCGCCAACTCGATCCCCACGCCCGGCACCGTACCCGTGTTCCGTGGCCGATCTAGGCTCACGAGCATGGCGAACCGACCGCGAGACCGCTGGACGCTGGCGGCGGCACTGCTCGGTCTGGTCGCTGTCGCCGCAGCGACGACGATCGCGGCCCTCGCCAACCTCGAGTCGCCATGGGGCTTCGTGGCTTGGGTCGGCGTCGCCGTCGCCATCCTGATGATCGGAACCGTGCTGCTCGTACCGTCGTCGACCCGGCGGTGAACCGATCGGCGCCGACTCGTTCGACGCCGCCCCTCACCGACACCACGGCCATCACCACCGACAACCCGTCGCTCTGACCGGTGTCGGGTTCGCGCGCTCGATGTTCGAGGCGGTCATGCTGGTCGGCGCAGTTCGACCGAGGAGGACCTCATGACGACCGACCAGCCGGGAGTGTTCGGGACACCGCCACCTCCCCCACCACCGCCGCCTCCCCCACCTCCCCCAACGCCGCCCGCACCGCCGATGGAACCCGGCGCGCCTGCCGGAGGCCCGTATCCGGCGACGCTCGAGGTCGACTACCCGGAGCGACTCGGCCGGGCCTCGACGGCGTTCCGGATCATCCTGGTCATCCCGATCGCGATCCTGTTCGACATCCTGTCCGGCGGCGGGACGCAGTGGACCCAGAGCGAGAGTGGCGAATGGACGACCGTGACGACCGGGGGCATTGCCGGCGGCCTGTTCATGGCCACGCTCCTGATGATCCTGTTCAGGAAGCGATACCCGCGCTGGTGGTTCGACTTCGCGCTCGAGCTGACGCGCTTCGGCTACCGCGTCTGGGCCTACGTGGTCCTGCTCACCGACCGGTACCCGTCGACGGAGGATCGCCAGTCGGTGGCCCTCGAGGTCGACTATCCGGACGCCGAGCGAGACCTGATGCGCGGCATGCCGCTCGTGAAGTGGTTCCTCGCGATCCCGCACTACATCGTGCTGGTGTTCCTGGCGATCGGCGCCTTCTTCGCCGTCGTCATCGCCTGGTTCGCGATCATCTTCACCGGCCGATACCCGCGAGGTCTGTTCGACTACGTCGTCGGTGTCGGTCGGTGGTGGCTCCGTGTCAACGCCTACGCCTTCCTCCTCACCACCGACCGCTATCCGCCCTTCTCACTCCGCTGACCGGCTGCTGTCCGAACCGTCGACCCGATGACGTCGGTCGGGGTCGGCTTGCGTACTGTCGCCGGCATGCGTGAAACCGAGGAGCACCGAGCCTTCCGGGCGATGGTGCGCGACTACGTCGAGCGAGAGATCAATCCCAACATCCCCGACTGGGAGGCGGCCGAGATGATGCCGCTCCACGACATCTTCTCGTCGATGGCGAAGCTCGGCATGCTCGGCCTCGAGTACGAACCCGAGTACGACGGCCAGGGCGCCGACCATTTCTTCACCGTCATCCTCGCCGAGGAGTTCGGGCGCTGCGACCACGGCTCGCTCCCGATGGCGCTCGGCGTGCAGGTCGACATGGCGACACCGTCGCTCGCCAAGTTCGGCACGCCGGAACAGAAGCAACAGTTTCTGGCGCCGGCGCTGCGGGGCGAGGCGGTTGCGTCGATCGCCGTCAGCGAACCCGACCACGGCTCCGACGTCGCCGGCATCCGCACCCGCGCAGTCCGCGACGGCGACGAGTGGGTGATCAACGGCTCGAAGATGTGGATCACCAACTCGCTCCAGGCCGACTGGCTGTGCGTGCTGGCCCGCACCTCCGACGAGGGCGGCTATGCCGGGATGAGCCAGATCATCGTCCCGACCGACACGCCCGGCTTCAGCGTGTCGAAGAGGCTCGACAAGCTCGGCATGCGAGCGTCCGACACGGGCCTGCTCAGCTTCGACGACTGCCGCGTGCCGGTCGCCAACACGATCGGCGAGATCGGTCGCGGTTTCCAGCAGCAGATGGCCCAGTTCGTCGTCGAACGGATGTGGGGCGCCTACTCGGTCGTCGGGGCCGGCGAGATCGCCCTCGCACGTACGGCGGAGTACCTCCGCGAGCGGCACGTGTTCGGCGAACCGCTCCTCGCCAAGCAGTACATCCAGTTCAAGCTGACCGAGCTGTCGGCCGAACTCGATCTGCTCCGCACGTACAACCATTCGATCGCCGAGCGGTACCAGGCCGGCGACGACACCACCCGGCAGGCGACGATCGCGAAACTCACCGCGGGTCGCCTGATCCGCAAGATCGCCGACGAGTGCCTGCAGTTCCACGGCGGTATCGGCTACGTCGAGGAGAACTGGACCGCCCGCTTCCTCCGCGACAACCGACTCACCAGCATCGGCGGCGGGGCCGACGAGGTCATGCTCCAGGTGCTTGCCCGCCTCGACGGCTTCACCGCCTAGCTTCGCGGAGATGAGGATCTTCTCATCTCCGTCTCATTCGGCGCCTGCCGTCGTCGACGACGGTGTGCCCATGCACCAGCCGGAGGCAGTCGACCGCACATGATTCGCGTGCTCGGCTTCGTCGGCGTGTTCGTCGCCGCTGTCCTGATCGGGATGGGCATCATTGCGGTCGTTGCTGGTGCCATCGACGACGACCCGACCGACGTCGCACCGATCGAGCTGAGCACGACCACCACCAGCAGCACCACCTCGACGACGACCACGACCGAGCCGACGAGCTCATCGGCCTCGTCCACCGTCGCTTCATCCACGACGACGACCACCACGACGGTGGCTCCGGACTCGACCCCGTCATCGAATCCGGCCGTCACCACCAGACCGTCGGAACAGCCCGCTCCGACCGCGCCGCCTCGGACCGCCCCGCTCCCCGCCCCGGTACCGGCGACGATCGCCGACGATGACGATGACGATGACGCGTATGAGGAACCGGACGAACCCGACGAACCGGACGAGCCCGACGAACCGGACGAGCCCGACGAACCGGACGAACCGGACGAGCCCGACGAGCCCGACGAACCGGACGAACCGGACGAACCGGACGAGCCCGACGAGCCCGACGATGACTGAGGAGGCCGGAGCGGCCCCGTCCCGGTGGTGGTCGTCGATCCGGATCCGGATCGTGGTCGGCTATGTCGTCCTCCTGGCGGCGGCGCTGGCGATCTCGATCCTGTTGACGCGCCAAGTCCTCATGGGCCGACTGGCGAACGAGGTCGATCAGGCCCTCACCCAGGAGGTCGAGGAACTCCGCAAGCTCGCCGAGGGTGACGACCCCGTGACCGGCGAGCCGTTCGGTACCGACGTCGAGGCGATCTTCGACACGTTCCTGCGTCGCAACGTGCCGGCCACCGACGAGGCGTTCTTCACGCTCGTCGGCGGTCAGGGCTTCCTGTCGAGTTTCGATGCACCACGAGCGGTCTGGAACGATCCGGATCTGGCCGCCGAATGGGCGGCCGTCACGGCGCCGTCTCGCAACACCGTGTCGACCGACGTCGGCGAGATGCGCTATCTCGCCGTGCCACTCGGCTCCGCCGGAGACGTGAGCGGGGTGTTCGTCGTCGCCCACTTCACCGACGACGACCGCGACGAGATTCTGGTCGTGGTTCGCGTGCTCACGGTGGCGGGCCTCGTCGTGCTCGTGGCGTCGGCGCTGCTCGCCTGGACGTTGTCGGGTCGCGTCCTGCGCCCGGTTCGTGAACTGACCGCGACGGCGCGCCGGATCTCCGAGACCGACCTGTCGCAGCGGATCGAGGTCACCGGCCACGACGAGCTCGCCCAACTCGGCACGACGTTCAACGAGATGGTCGACCGACTCGAAGCGGGCTTCGACCAGCAGCGTCAGTTCCTCGACGACGTCGCGCACGAACTCCGCACCCCGATCACGATCGTGCAGGGCAACGTCGATCTCCTCGGCGACGACCCGACGGAACGAGCGGCCGGGATCGAGACGATCAACGACGAACTCGATCGCATGAACCGATACGTCACCGACCTCCTGGTGCTGGCGAAAGCGGAGACGGGCGAGTTCCTCCGGTTCGAACCGGTCGATGTCGGCGAACTGGCGACCACGCTGGACGATCGGGTCCGAACACTCGGCGAGCGCGAGTGGGCACTCGTCGGCAACCCCGCTCCGGGCTCGGTGGCACTGCTGGCCGACCGAGCGCGACTCGTGCAGGCGGTGTTGAACCTCGCGTCGAACGCCGTCCAGCACACACGGGCGGGCGACTCGATCACACTCGGCGTCGACACGACTGCCGACGCGGTTCGCATCTGGGTTCTCGACTCGGGCCCCGGCATCGACCCCGACGTCGTCGATCAGCTCTTCGAACGCCGCTTCCGCGGTGCTGCGAGCCGAGCCCACCGCTCGGAAGGCATGGGGATCGGACTCTCGATCGTGGACGCCATCGCCCGCGGCCACGGTGGACACGCCGAGGCAGCCAACGATCCCGCCGGCGGCGCTCGCTTCACCATCGAACTGCCACTCGACCCGATCGCCGAGGAGTTTCCGTGACCCGCATCTTGATCGCCGAGGACGAGGAGCGCATCGTGTCGTTCCTCGAGAAGGGCCTGCGCGCCAACGGCTACAGCACGGTCGCTGTCGGCGACGGCCAGAGTGCCGCCGCCCTCGCGCGCGACGACTCGTTCGATCTCGTCGTGCTCGACCTGGGCCTGCCCGGACTCGACGGGCGAGACGTCCTGCGTGCGGTGCGAGCGCGAGGCGAGCGGCTGCCGATCCTCGTGCTGACCGCCCGCGACGGCGTCGAAGACACCGTCGGCTCGCTCGAACAGGGCGCGGACGACTACATCACCAAACCGTTCCGATTCGAGGAGCTGCTGGCTCGGATCAGGCTGCGTCTCCGAGCCGACGACGCCTCGACCGAGGCAACGGTGCTCGAGGTCGGCGACGTGCAGCTCGACCTGCGATCCCGCCGAGCGACGCACGGCGATCGCACCGTGGAGCTGACCGCTCGCGAGTTCGCACTGCTCGAGACGTTCATGCGCCATCCGAACCACGTGCTGTCACGCGAGCAGTTGCTGTCGCACGTGTGGGGCTACGACTTCGACCCCGGATCGAACGTCGTCGACGTGTACGTGCGGTACCTACGCCGCAAGCTGGGTGAGGACACGATCGAAACCGTGCGCGGCATGGGGTATCGACTGACGGGTTGATCGAGCAGGCGCGGTCGTCGACGGTTCCGTGAGAGGTTTCTCATCGAGTCGTCATCGAGCTCTTATCCCCGGCTCACACGATCGTCGTGTGTTGATCGCAGACCCACTGCTGCCGGCGGCCGTTCACCTCACCGGTGACGGCGCTCCTGATGTGCTCAGGCCTGCCGTGCACGCATCGGGCGGCCGTCTGGTCGACTGCCACACCAGTCAGGTCCAGTACCGGCCGGCATCCGACCTGGTGGTCCGGTATCGATGCCGGATCGAGCGCAATGGTTCGACGATCGACGACACCGTTCTCGCCGGCACCACGACGAACGGGATCCCGACCGGAACGTTGCCGGTGGAGGCCGTGTCGCCGAGCGGCGAGCACCTGAAGGTCGGCGTGTGGCGATGGCCGTTCGATCCCGTTCTGTCGGCCCTCGAGACGATGGTGACACCACACCTCGCAGTGCAGCACCTCGCCGGGCTGGTCGGCGGTCGGCCATCGCTCGAGGTCGTTGCGTACCGCCCGACCGAGCGAGCAGTCGTTCGCGCCACCGGCGACGGCCGGTCGATCTACCTCAAAGTCGTCGCGCCCGCCGCCGTCGACGGCCTCGTCACCCGACACGAGACTCTGGCGGCCGCCGGGCTTCCGGTCCCGAGGGTCGAGGCCTCCGGAACCGGGTGGATCGCGATGGGAGCACTGGAGGGCACGACACTGCGCGACCGGCTGAAGGCCGGCCGATCGGAGCACCCGCCGGCCAATGCCTACCGCGAGCTCATCGACACGATGTCGACGGTCGACCTCGGCGGGCTCCCACCCGTAAGGTCCCGGCTCGACGACGCACCGCACCACGCTGCGATGCTCGCGGCGGTCGAACCGTCGCTCCGCACACGGCTCGACGACCTGATCGGGCAGTTGACGGCCTCGGCGCCCGCCCCGACAGTCGCCACCGCACACGGCGACCTCCACGAATCGCAGCTGGTCGTCGACGACGAGCGGATCATCGGGTTGCTCGACATCGACGACGCCGGCCCGGGCGACCCGCTCGACGACGCCGGCACGCTCCTCGCTCACCTCCGGTTCCGCGCGCTCGCCGCCGACGATCCGTCGATCGACGCCGTCGCCGACGGGATCCGTTCGGCGATGTGCCGGCGGTTCACGCCAGCCGACCTCGATCATCGGGTCGCCGGTGTGCTGATCGGACTGGCGACCGGACCGTTCCGTCTGCAACACGAGGACTGGCGACGCACGACCGACGCCGTCGTCGATCTGGCCGAACGCCATCTGGAGGCCGCCACATGAGAGATGTCTCAGCGGCGCCTCACCGGCGTCACACGACCGCCCCGCACCATGAGTCTCAGCCCGGGCCAGCCGGGATCAGCCACCGAGAGGAACAGCCATGAACAGCAAGAAGATCGACTGGAAGATCGCAGCGACCGTCGGCACGATCACCGGCGTCGCGATCGGCGGCTTCGCCATCGCCGCACCGTCCGAATCCCCGTCCCTGCCCGACAGTGTCGTGCTCGACGAGCAGGTCGTGTCGGTGCCCCGGCTGTCGGCGCCGGTGATCCCGACGACGTCGACTGACTTCGCGTCGGCGGCAACGGTCGCCCCCACCACGACGGTGGTATCCGACTCCCCGACGACGTCATCGGTCCCGCCCACGACCGTCGCGGACGAGGTATCGGCACCGTCGCCGCTGTCGGCCCCGAGCGTCGCCGCCCCGACCACCACCGGTCAGGCCGACGAGGCCGACTCCCCCATGAGCCCGGTCAGCCCGATGTCGCCCGTGAGCCCGGTGTCCCCGGTCAGCCCCGTGTCACCCGTCAGCCCGGTCAGCCCCGTGTCCCCGGTCAGCCCGGTCAGCCCCGTGTCGCCGGTCAGCCCGGTCAGCCCTGTGTCACCCGTGAGCCCCGCGTCGCCGGTCAGCCCCGTGTCCCCGGTCAGCCCAGCATCGCCGGCGAGCGTCGACTCACCCGACTCGGCCGACTGACCGAACGTCCCGCAGAACCGAACGAGCCCGGGCCGCCCGCGCCCGGGCTCCTTCGCGCCCACGGCCGAGACGCCCGGTGTCTCCCCTGAAGCGGACACCTGGTCGATTGAATCGCCTCGGCGTCCACCCGTGGACACCTGGTGGATTGAATCGCCTGGGCGTCCGAGCCTCGGGGTGCGGCACCGCAGCGGCCGGGCCCCACACGCGGACGAACCCGGGCCCTGCGGGTCCCGGGTTCGTTCAGTTCACAGCGTTCGCTGACTCCGGATCAGATCGTGCGATCTGCCCGGCGTCGGGTCAGCGGCGCAGGCCGAGGTCGGCGATGAGGGCGCGGTAGCGCTCCACGTCGACCTCGTTGAGGTAGTCGAGCAGACGGCGACGACGACCGACCAGCATCAGCAGCCCGCGGCGGCTGTGGTGGTCCTTCGGGTGCGTCTTGAGGTGCTCGGTGAGGTGAGCGATGCGGTCCGAGAGGAGCGCGATCTGGACTTCGGGGGAACCGGTGTCACCGTCGGACTTGCCATACTTCGCGACGATGTCGGCCTTGGGCGTGAGCGCCATGGGGAACTGCCTTCCTGGTTTGGAGGTCGCGCCGCCCCGGTCGGAGCGGTCGCATCACGCCGAAGGTTTGGCCTCGACGGACCCTGCAAGGCTACGGCCGCCGGTGCCGCCAGACAACCGATACCCTCCGCGCCGTGACCACTGTGCCGGGCATCCGTGTCGATAGCGCATCGAAGCGGTTCGGCGACCTCGAGGCGCTGGCCCCCGTCGAACTCTCGATCGACGCCGGCGAGATCGTGACGCTGATCGGCCCCAGCGGATGCGGCAAGACGACGCTGCTCCGCATGATCGCCGGACTCGAACGTCCGACCGGCGGCTCGATCACGATCGACGGGTCGACGCCTGACGCCGCACGGAAGGCGAAGCGGATCGGGTTCATCCCGCAATCCCCGGCGCTCCTGCCCTGGCGCACCGTGGAGGCCAACGCCCGGCTGCTGCTCGATCTCAACTCGTCCGCGAACCCGGCGGCCCCGCCCGATCCGATCGATCTGTTGGAGCGGGTCGGGCTGGGCGAGTTCCGCCAGGCGTACCCACACGAGTTGTCGGGTGGCATGCAGCAGCGGGTGGGTCTGGTCCGGGCCTTCGCGCTCGGCGCGCGCTACCTGCTGATGGACGAGCCGTTCGCCGCGCTCGACGAGATCACACGGGCCGACATGCGACACCTGCTCGCCGAGCTGTGCGAGCCGACCGGTGCCGCCGTCGTGTTCGTGACGCACTCGCTCGCCGAGGCCGTCTTCCTCTCCGATCGCGTCGCCGTGATGCGCCCACGCCCGGGCTCGATCGTCGACACGATCGACGTCGGGCTCCCCCGCCCGCGCCGCCCCGAGCTGGAGGACGACCCGCGCTTCTTCGCGCTCGAGTCGTCGCTGCGCACGACGCTGATGTCCGGAGCCGGCCGTGAGTGAGCGTCGCAGCAACACCGCGCTGTGGACGGTGATCGGCACCGTCGTGCTGATCGGGTTCTGGGAGACGATCGTTCGACTGCTCGACGTGCGGCCCATGGTCTTGCTCGCTCCGAGCAGGATCGTGTCGACGTTCGTCGACGATCCCGGGCCGTACCTCCAGGACGCCTGGATCACCGGGCGCCATCTCGTATACGGGTTGGCGATCTCGCTCGCGATCTCGCTCCTGATCGGAGCGGCGCTGGCGGCGATCCGTCCGCTCGAACACGCCTCGCAACCGATGCTCGTCCTCATCATGGTCACCCCGTGGGTGGCCTACATCACCTCCGTTGTCCTCATCGTCGGGAGCGGCCAGCGCGCGGTCGTGTTCCTCGTGGCGTTCGTGACGATCCCGGCGTTCGTGTACGCCACGGTGGGCGGCATGCGATCGGCCGATCCGGCGGCTCGAGAGTTGTTCGCCTCGATCGACGCCTCGAAGTGGGAGGTACTGTGGCGACTGCGTCTGCCATCGGCACTGCCGTCGTTGTTCACGGCGATGCGCTTCAACATCGGTCTCGGGCTCGGCGCCGCCTATTTCGCCGAGGGGGCCGCCCTCCGACTCGACGGGCTGGGTGACACCGGCCGCCGCGCTGCCTCGTTCAGCGATGGCGAGGGCCTCTGGACGACGATCCTGTGCACCGCCGTGCTCGGGCTGCTCGCCCAGGTCATCGTCGCCGTCGTCGAGCGCTCGACGCTGCGCTGGCACCAGTCACAGCGCTGAGTGCGGCGGAGTGAGTTCGGTTTCCGAACCGAACCCTCCTACACTCCCCCAGACCATTCGCGCGACCTCGCTCGCACCGACCCGACGTCTGGAAGAACCCGATGATGCGTTCCACGATCGCCCTGCTGGCAGCCGCCTCGATCACCCTCGCCGCGTGCGGCGGTGACGACGACGCGTCGGCCGACACGACCGACACCGGCGATACGACCGACACGACCGCAGCGTCCGACACGACCACAGCGTCGGGCGGCGACTCGCTCGAGGTAGTCGCCGGCGAGGCGTTCCCCGAGGAGCGGTGCGAGGCGAACCAGGCTGCCGGCACGATCGGCTACCTGACCGGGTTCGACTACGCAGCGGCGGCATCGATCATCGAGGTCCTCGTCGCCGACCAGGCCGGCTACTACGACGACCTGTGCCTCGACGTCGAGATCACCCCGAGCTTCTCGACCGCGAACTATCCGCTCGTCGCTGCGAACCAGGCCCAGTTCGCGTCGTCGGGGTCGTTCTCCGAGCTCGCCACCCAGGCCGAGTCGAACGAGGCCGACCTCGTGGCGCTGACCGTCGACGGCTACGTGGCGGTCGACGTCCTCATGGTGAAGCCCGATCGGGCCACCTCGCTCGACGAGCTGGCCGGCCAGACGATCGGGATCAAGGGTGCGCTCGCTCCGGCGATCGCCGTCATGCTCCGACAGGAGGCCGACCTGGTCGAGGGTGACGACTTCCAGACCGCGTTGCTCGACGGCTTCGACCCATTCGCCCACTGGGCGATCGAGGAGATCGCGGCGCTGCCCGGTTGGCGCAGCAACGAGCCGGGCGCTCTGGAGCGCGGCGGCGAAGTGTTCGATCTCTACGACCCGGCCGACTTCGACGTGCCGGGCTCGTTCGGCCTCATCTACACGAACGCCGAGTTCCTCGCCGAGCACCCGACCGCCGCCGAGGATTTCATGCGGGCGACCTTGCAGGGTCTCGCCGACACGATCGCCGACCCGGCCGCTGCCGCCGCGGCCGCGTTCGAGCTGGTCGAGGCGAACGGCAACTCGAACTTCCTGACGATCGAGGGCGAGACCTTCCGAGTCGAGACCGACGCAGCGGCGATCGTCGCGTCGACGCCGGACGGGTCGTTCCCGGGCGTCGTCGTCCCCGAGGAGCTCGCCGCACAGATCGCCGCCTACGACGAGGTCGGCTTCTACGGCGACGCCGGCGCTCCGTCGGTCGAAGGCCGCTACGACGCCGACCTGGCTGCCGGCCTCTACGACGCCGACGGCCAGATCATCTGGCCCGGCTGACCCTCCAGCGACGAATGGGGTCGGATACGTCTCGTCGGTCCCGACGAAACGTATCCGACCCCATTCGTCCGGCGGTCAGACGCCGAGGAGTTCTTTGGCGTGGTCGACGTCGGCGTTGAGCTGGGCGACGAGGGCGTCGATGCCGTCGAACTTGCGCTCGGAGCGCAGGAAGTTGGTGAACCGGATCTTGGCCGCCTCGCCGTAGAGGTCGCCCTCGAAGCCGATCAGGTGGGCTTCGAGCAGTGACGAGTCGGCGTGCTCGTAGAACGTGGGACGACGACCGAGGTTGATCGCGCACGGATGCGTCGTACCGTCGGGCCGCTCGTACCATCCGGCATAGACACCGTCGGCAGGCAGGCAGGTGCGGTTCGGCACCTCCACGTTCGCCGTCGGGAAACCCAACAGCCGGCCCCGCTGATCGCCCTGGACGACCTTGCCGCGTGCCTCGAACGGACGGGTGAGCATCGCCGATGCCATCTCGACGTTGCCGCCGGCGAGCGCGCGGCGGATCGCCGTACTGCTGACCGGCTCGTCGACTCCGTCGGCGCGTGGGATCAGCACGACCGGCGCGACCTCGAAGCCGTATGTCTTGCCCACCTCACGGAGAAGCTCGACGTTGCCTTCCCGGTTGCGGCCGAAATGGAAGTCGGCACCGACCACGATCAGCTTGGTCGACAGGCACCGCACGAGCACCCGTTCGATGAACGAGATCGGCGCTTCCTGCGACTGCGCTTCGTCGAAGGGCAGCACGACCGCAGCGTCGATCCCGGTCGCCTCGAGCAGTTCCATGCGCTGCTCGTGGTCGGTCAGGAGCTTCGGCGCCGATTCGGGCCGGACGATGACGGCCGGGTGGCGGTCGAAGGTGACGACGGCGGATCGGCGCCCGGTTCGCTTCGCCTGTTCGACGACCTCGGCGATCACCGTCTGGTGTCCGAGATGGAGTCCGTCGTAGGCGCCGATCGTGATGACGGCGTCCTCGCCCGGAAACGGAATCAGGGAGCAATCGGTGACGACCTGCACGTCGCACGACGCTAGCGGCAGGCCGGCGCCACTGCTGATTCGGGCGATCTCCGGCGGTCAGCGCTGGGCGGTCGGGAGCACGACGGCCGGCTTGGCCTGACCGTCGCCGAACGACTCGTAGACGGCGATCAAGGTGTCGTCGGGTCCGAACACCGCCCACGGTCCGTCGCCCATCTCGATCGGGCGGGGCAGGACCCGGCCGTTGGCGACGAGCGCGGCCAGGTTGTCGTCGGCCGGGACCCGTGCCAGCCCGCGCACGGCGGTCGACACCGGAAGGAGTTCGCAGTCGTCCGGCCCGGCGGCCTCGGCAAGGGTGAACTCGCCGACCGCCGTCCGCCGCAGGTTGCGGAGGTGGGCGCCACCGCCGAGCAGGTGACCGAGGTCGGCGGCGAGCGTGCGGACGTAGGTGCCCGCCGACGAGGTGACGTCGATCGACAACACGCCGGGCTCGGGTCGGCCGGTGACCCGGAACTCGTGGATCGTGACCGGGCGTGGTGGACGCTCGACCTCGATCCCCTCGCGAGCGAGTTCGTGCAGCCGCTTCCCGTCGATCTTGATGGCCGACACCATCGGCGGGACCTGTTCGATCGGACCGGTCAGGTGCTCGTCGACGACGGTCTGGGCCTGCTCGACGCTGATGTCGCCCATGTCGTGCGTCGCCGTGACCTCGCCGGCTGCGTCGAGCGTCGACGTCTCGGTGCCGAGCACGACCTCACCCTCGTAGCGCTTCGTCGTCTTCTCGATGAACCGGAGGAGCTTGGTCGACATGCCGACGGCGACGACGAGCACGCCGGTCGCGTCGGGATCGAGGGTGCCGGCGTGGCCGACCTGGCGCTCACCGAACCGTTTGCGCAGCATGCCGACGACGTCGTGGCTGGTGACGCCGGCGGGTTTGTCGACGACGCACAACCCGTGGGTCGTCGCCGGCTTGCGGCGGGCCATCAGCTCTCGCTGCGACGCTGACGGTCTTCGCGGAGGATGTCGTCGATTCGCTCGGCCGAACGGAGGGCGATGTCGGCCTGGAAGTCGAGGATCGGGGTCTTCTTGGCGCGGATCTGCTTGCCGATCGACGACTGGAGTCGGGTGCGATGGTCGTTCAGCGCCTCGATGATCTCGTCGTCGCCTTCCTCACCGGCGAGCGAGTCGAAGTAGACGTGGGCGCGGTTCAGTTCGTTGTCGACGTCGATGCCGGTGACGGTGACGAACTCGAGACGTTCGTCGTCGATGCGAACCAGTTCCTCGGCGATGATCTCGCGCAGGGTCTCCCCCACCCGAGCCGACCGCGGGTATCGATGCCCACCGGAGTTGCGTCCACGTGCCATACCGAGACCCTACCGACGACAACGGTCGGTTGATGTCAGACATCAACCGACCGTGCTGGAACGTGACGTCCCGCCGCCTGGTCGGTTGATGTCTGACATCAACCGACCGTTCGTGGGATCTGGCCCGACTCAGCTGAGGGTTCGTTCGACCTGGACTTCGTCGAAGGTTTCGATGATGTCGCCGGGCTTGAGATCCTGGAAGTCGCTCAGGCCGATACCGCACTCGAAGCCCGCACGGACTTCCTGTGCATCGTCCTTGAAGCGCTTGAGCGAGGAGATCTCGCCCTTCCAGATGATCGTGCCGTTGCGCAGGAAGCGCACCTTCGAGCCACGGGTGATGACCCCGTTCTGGACCATGCAACCTGCGATCGCACCGATGCGCGGAACCCGGAAGATCTCGCGCACCTCGGCGTCGCCGGTGACGACTTCCTCGAACTCCGGCGCCAACATGCCGACCATCGCCTGCTCGATGTCTTCGAGCAGCTTGTAGATGATCTCGTAGGTACGGATCTCGACGCTCTCGGTGTCGGCGGCGTCGCGAGCCTTGCGGTCGGGACGCACGTTGAAGCCGATGATCGTCGAGTTCGTCGTCGCGGCGAGGGTGATGTCGTTCTCGGTGATGCCACCCACGGCGCGGTGCACGAACGTGACGTCGACCTCGTCGGTCGAGAGCTTACGAAGGCTCTCGGTGACCGCTTCGAGCGAACCCTGCACGTCGGCCTTCAGGATCAGGTTCAGCGTCGCGGACTCGCCCGACTGGATCTGATCGAAGATGTCCTCGAGCTTGACGCCGCTCTTGACACGAGCGTCGCCGCGCTGGTCGCGGACCTTGCGGTGGAACTCGCGAGCTTCACCGACCGTGCGGGCCGTCTTCTCGTCGGGAGCGGCACGGAACTCGTCGCCCGCTTCGGGGACCGACGACAGACCGAGCACCTCGACGGGCGTCGACGGACCGGCGACCTTGATCTGCTCACCGCGATCGTTGATCATCGCTCGCACACGACCCCACGAGGGGCCGGCCACGATCGGATCGCCGACCTTCAGTTCGCCCTTGTCGACCAGGATCGTCGCAACGGGGCCACGACCCTTGTCGAGGTTCGCTTCGAGCACGATGCCCTTGGCGCGACCCGTCGGGTTGGCGTCGAGCTCTTCGAGTTCGGCGACGACGTTGAGCTGATCGAGCAGGTCGTCGATGCCGAGGTTCTCGAGCGCCGACATCTCGACGACGATGGTGTCGCCGCCCCATGCCTCGGGGACCAGCTCGTGCTCGGCGAGTTCGCTGAGCGCACGCTGCGGGTCGGCGTTCTCCTTGTCGATCTTGTTGACCGCGACCACGATCGGCACCTCAGCCGCCTTGGCGTGGTTGATCGCCTCGATCGTCTGGGGCATGACGCCGTCGTCGGCCGCGACGACCAGGACGACGATGTCGGTGACCTGGGCACCACGTGCACGCATCTGGGTGAACGCAGCGTGACCCGGGGTGTCGATGAAGGTCAGCTTCTTGCCGTCCTTCTCCACCTGGTAGGCGCCGATGTGCTGGGTGATGCCACCCGCTTCGCCATCGACGACGTTGGCCGAGCGGATGCGGTCGAGGACCGTCGTCTTGCCGTGATCGACGTGACCCATGACGGTGATGACCGGCGGGCGCGGCGCGAGGAGCGTCTCGTCGTCGTCGTCGCTGTCGTCGAACATCGCCTGGAGTTCGATCTCCTGCTGCTGACCCGGGTCGACGAGGAGCAGGTCGGCGCCGAGTTCGAGCGCGTACAGCTCCATGTGATCGTCGGACAGGGCCATGGTCGACGCGACCATCTCACCGTGGTTGAGCAGGAACTTCACCACGTCGGCAGCGGTGCGGTTCAGCTTCGGGCCGAACTCCTGTGCCGACACACCACGCTCGACGACGATGGTGCCCTCGGGCACCGGCGCGTCGGCGGCGGTGTAGCTCTGCTCCTGCGGCTGCAACTCGTCGCGATCGCGACGACGACGGCGCTTGCTGCGGCGAGGTGGGCGACGCTGGCCGCTCGGGCGACCGCCACCGGGACGGCCGGGGCCGCCTCCACCGGGGCCGCCGAAGGGGCGCGGACCGCCACCACCGGGGCCACCGCCACCAGGGCGGCCGGCGTAACCGCCGGAACGACCGCCGGGGCTCGGACGCGAGCCGGCCGGACGGGCCTGGCCGGGGGGCGGCGGAATAGGCTTGCCCGACGCCGAGACCGGACGACCGGGCGGCGGCGGGATCGGCTTGCCGGACGCCGTACGCGGCGGACCGGCCGGGGCCTTCGGAGGTGCATCGCGCTTGGCCGCGGCGGGCGGCGGGGCGGCGGGCTTGGGCGGCGGACCCGACGGATCGGGGCGGCCACTCGAGATGACTCGTTCACCGGCCGACTCGGGACCCGGGCTCGAGATGACGCGCTGCTCTGCGGCCGGGGCAGGTGCGGGCGCCGGGGCCTCGGCGGCGGGCGCCTCGGCAGCGGCGGGTTCGGGGGCCGGCGCAGGAGCGGGCTCCGGCGCGGGCGAGCTCACGGGCTCGGGTGCCGGCTCGGGAGCGGGCGAGCTGACGGGCTCCGGTGCGGGCGAACTCACCGGCTCCGGTGCGGGCGAGCTCACGGGCTCGGGTGCCGGTTCCGGAGCGGGCTCGGGCGCCGGCGAGCTGGCCGGCTCGGGAGCGGGCTCGTCGGCTGCCGGCTCGTCGGCGGGTGCCGGTGCGGGTGCGGCAGCCTTCTTCTTGGCAGCAGCCTTCTTCTTCGCAGCGGCCTTCTTCTTCCGCGGCTTCTTCTCGGGCTCCGGCTCGGCAGGCTGCTCGTCGCGAGTGAGGCCGTCGCGCTCGGCGCGGCGGCGCACCATGTCGGCGTACGGCTCGTTCATCGACGACGAGTGGCTCTTGACCGGGATGCCCAGCTTGTCGGCGAGGTCGACAGTCTCGGCATTCGTCATGCCGAGCTCCTTCGCCAGTTCATGTACTCGAATCTTCTTCGCCACGCTCTCAGTGCACCCTTTCGTCGTCGTCAGTCTCGCAGGGGCGGCGACGTTCGCCACCCTCTCATTCGGTCAGTTCAGTTCGTCTCGGAGTCGGTCGTAGGCGTCGGCGGCGGACCGTACCCGCCACGCCCGTTCGAACCCGCGTGCCTTGCGGGCTGCGTCGAGGCACTCGACACCGCAGATCCAGCCGCCGCGCCCGGGCGCGGTGCGGCTGACACGAGCGTGTCCGTCGGCGTCGAGGACGCATCGGACCAGCTCGTGCTGCGGACGTCGTCGCCGACAGCCCACGCAGGTTCGGATCGGAGGATCACTCGTCGTCACCGTCTCCGTTGTCATCGTCACCGCTCTCGTCGTCGTCGCTCTCGTCGGTGTCGGCCGACTCGGCCTCGGCCGTCGCCTCGGCGACCGGCTCGTCGTCGCTCGACTCGGCAACGGCATCGTCGCCGGTCTCGTCGTCGCTCGGCTCGGCAACGGCGTCGTCGCCGGTCTCGTCGTCGCTCGACTCGGCAGCAGCATCGTCGCCGGTCTCGTCGTCGCTCGACTCTTCCTGTTCGGCCCACTCCGACTGGCTGATGACCGAACCGTCGGCGGCATGCCACTCCATCTCGCCGGTCTCGGCGTTCTCGCGCCACTCGCCCTCGGCGTACTCGACCTGCTCTTCGAGGTAGCCGCCGGCGGGAACACCCTCGGCGACCTGCGTCTCGGAACGGATGTCGACGCGCACCCCGGTCAGGCGGGCGGCGAGACGAGCGTTCTGGCCCTCACGGCCGATCGCCAGGCTGAGCTGATGGTCGGGCACGATCACGTCGGCGGCGGTGCCGTCCTCGGAGATGTTGACCTGGTTGACCTTGGCCGGCGACAGCGCCTTGGCGACGAAGTCGGCGAGGTCTTCGCTGAAGGGCACGATGTCGATCTTCTCGCCGCGCAGCTCGTTGACGACCATGCGCACGCGGGCACCACGGGCACCGACGCACGCGCCGACCGGGTCGACGTTGTGGTCGTTCGACCAGACGGCGATCTTGGTGCGGTGACCTGGTTCACGGGCACAGGCCTTGATCTCGACGATGCCGTCGGCGATCTCGGGCACTTCGAGCTCGAACAGCCGCTTGATGAGACCGGGGTGGGTCCGCGACACGACGATCTGCGGGCCCTTGGCGGTCTTGCGGACTTCGACGATGTACGCCTTCTGCCGGTCGCCGGGGTTGGGGCGCTCGTAGGGCACCTGCTCGGCCTGCGGGAGCAGGGCCTCGACACGGCCGAGGTCGAGCAGGGTGTAGCGGGTGTCGGTCTGTTGGATGATGCCGGTGACGATGTCGCCCTCGCGGTTCGCGTACTCCTCGAACTTGCGATCGCGCTCCACTTCGCGGATGCGCTGCGACATCACCTGACGGAACGTCTGGGCGGCGATGCGGCCGAGCTCTTCCTTCTTCGGGGTGTCGTCGCGCTCGTTGACCCACTGGCCGTCCTCGTCGAGGTCGTAGGCCGTGAACGAGAACTCCATCGTGGACGGGTTGACCTCGACGACGACTTCGTCGGCGGCGCCGGGGCGACGCTTGTAGGCGCTCGCCAGCGCGTCGACGAGGACGTGCAACAGGTCGTCTTCCGACATGCCTTTCTCGGATGCGAGGAGGCGGATGGCCTCACCCATGTCGAGATTGCTCACGATGACTCCTTCTTCTGAACGGATTGCTGAGCGGACTGCTTCGCCGGCTTCTTCTTCGCCGCCTGCTTCTTCTTCTTGCCCTTGCCGGTGCCCTTGCCGCCGGGCTTGGGCTGCGGGCCCCACTCGAACACGGTGCGGGCACGGTCGATGTCGTCGAGCTGGACGACACGGTCGACGAGTTCGCCGTCGACCTCGACACGCAACGTGGCGGTCGTGTCGTCCGCGGCGACGAGGACGCCCTGGACGCGACGCTGCTCGGCGTCGACGTTGGCGAGGCGGATGTTGAGCTCCTTGCCGATCTCACGCTGGAAATGGGCGGGCGTGCGCAGCGTTCGCTCGACGCCGGGGCTCGTCACCTCGAGGGTGTATTTGCCCGGCATCGGGTCGTCGTGATCGAACTCACGGCCGATGAGGCGCGTCGCGAGGGCGAGCTGGTCGAGGTCGACGCTGCTCTCGGAACCCGGCGGCGTGTCGAGGGTGACACGAAGGGTGCCGCCCCGCTGCTCGAGGTCGTACAGGTCGAGTTGGAGGTCGGAGGCGATCGGTTCGATCAGCGCCCGCACGCGCCGCAGCACCGGAGTGTCGGTCGTGTCTCGTCCCATCGAATTCGCCTCCTTTCACACAACAAGGCGTGGGCAGTGCCCACGCCTTGATCGATCACTCAATCAATTAGCGAGATCCGAGTATAGCCCGAATCCAGTGCTCTCGGCAGGGGGCGACTCCCCGCCGGGCGGGCGTGCGGTAGCGTTCCGACATGGCCGACGTGCTCCCATTCCCCAAGGTTCGACCCGATGCGGACCCGGCGGTCGAGCCGGCCGAACACGACCGCCCGCTGCGCGAGGTGATCGGCGACGTCCTGCGGGAGGAACGTCTCGATCAGGAGCGCACCCTGGCCGACGTCGCCGACGACGCGTCGGTGTCGCTGCCCTATCTCTCCGAGGTCGAGCGGGGCGTGAAAGAGGTCAGTTCCGACGTGCTCGCCGCCATCTGCGACGCCCTCGAACTCCCGCTCGCCGACGTGCTCGAGCGCGCCGCAGAACGCCTCCGCCCGATGGCAGGCGGCGGCTCCGCCATGGTGCTCCTCGCCGCCTGACACTGCGTTCGCTATGCGCCGGGGCGGAGTGCCTCCTGGTGGGCTGCCGGCAGTTCGGCCGGGCCGGGGACGGTGTCGGCGACGCCGTACTCGATGGCCTGAGGGCCCCGGAGCACCAGCGCTCGGTCGGTGTCGTCCCGGACCTGGTCGGGGGTCCGGCCGGTGTGGCGGGCGAGGATCGCTTCGGCCTCGCTGCGGATCCGCTCGAGTTCCGCGGCTTCGAGGGCGAGGTCGCTCATCGAACCACGACTGAGCTCGGTGTGGGGCTGGTGCAGCAGGATCCGGGCGTGTTCGAGCACCGCCCGCTTCCCCGGGGTTCCGGCGGCGAGCAGGATCGCCGCCGACGACGCCGCCTGGCCGACGCACAGGGTGGCGACGTCGGACGGCACGAACTGGATCGTGTCGTAGATCGCCATCATCGCGGTGAACGAGCCGCCCGGGCTGTTGATGTAGAGCTGGATGTCGCGTTCGGGCGCCGCAGCGGCCAGGTGGAGCAGTTGGGCGACGACGACGTTGGCGACGCCGTCGTCGATCGGGGTCCCGATGAAGATGATGCGATCGCCGAGCAGGCGTGAGTAGATGTCGGTGACCCGCTCCCCCTTCGCCGTCGTCTCGATGACCGTCGGGATGGTGTAGCTGCTCACGCCGCACCGCCTGCCGCGAGCCCGATGCGACGGATCTGGCGCTGTGGCAGCACCTGGTCGAGCGAGGCGACCACCTCGTCGACGAACCCGTAGTCGCGAGCCTGTTCGGCGTCGAACCAGCGGTCGCGCCCCACGTCTCGGGTGACCTCGCCGATCGGTCGGCCGGTGTGCCGGGCGATGATCGATCGCATCCGGTCGACGGTGGCGACCAGGTTGTCGGCCTGGATCGCGACGTCGGCGGCCGACCCGCCGATGCCGGCCGAGCCCTCGTGCATGAGGACCTGGGCGTTGGGCAGCGCGAACCGCTTGCCGGACGAGCCGGCGCAGAGGAGCACCTGTCCCATCGATGCGGCGAGGCCCGTGGCGACGGTGACGACATCGTTCGGGATGAGCTGCATCACGTCGTACACGGCGAGGCCGGCCAGCACCGAGCCACCCGGACTGTTGATGAACAGACAGATGTCGGATTGTGGGTCGTCGGCCGAGAGGGCGAGCAACTCGGAGACGAGTCGGTGGGCGGACTCGTCGGACACCTCGTCGGCCAGCATCACGATGCGGGCGTCGAGCAACCGGTCCGAGACCGTTCGGGCAGCGGTGATCGTCATGCCGCCAGCTTCACCCCCGCCTGCGACCGTGCCACCCCCTTCTGCCACAGGCAGAACCGTCGGTTGATGTCAGACATCAACCGACCAGGTCGCGGGCAGCCCGACGATCGGTCGGTCGGTTGATGTCTGACATCAACCGACGGGGGCGAAGGCGGCGTGGACCGGGGCGTAGTGGTCGGGGGTGGTGGCGACGAAGCGGTCGAGCGCGGCGTCGGCGAGGATCGCCCGCACGACCGGATCGTCGTTCAGGGCCAAGACGGCCGCCTGCATCTCCGCGACGGCGGACGGATCGAGGCCGGCACGAGCGACGAGCGGTTGCACGGGCCAGGGGCCGAGCCGATCGATGACACGCAACCCGTCGACGCCGGCGTCGTGACGGGCCCGGCCGGTCCGGACGACCGAATCGACGACGGCGGCATCGAGCTCGCCCTGCACCAGCGCGTCGAGCGACGCGTGATGGCCTCCGGTGAACACGAGCTCGGCGAACGTCGCCGGGTCGTCGCCGCTTTCGGTGATCGCGTGGCGTAGGGCGTAGTAGCCGCTCAGGCTGACGACGTCGTTGCAGCCGATCCGGCAGTGGCGCAGGTCGGCGAGTGCGACGGCCGGATGATCCGGCCGAACGACGACGTCGCCGAAATAGACCGGCCGGCCGCCGGCATCCGGATCGGTGGGCACCCAGCCGACCCCGGCGAGCTGCACCGAGGGCGCCTCGCTGCGCAGCGAGAGATCGACGAACGAGGTCGAGCACACCCACCCGAGGTCGTAGGTGCCATCTCGGAACGGATCGGCGCCGGGCGCCGGCCCGGAGGTGCGGCTGTCGAAGTCGACCGTCGCTCCCACCGCAGCGCCGACGGCCTCGAACAGCGCCTCGGGGAACCCGGGCGACATGTACGAGATCATCCGCATGCCGAGCCACCGTACCGACCCATCCGTACAACTCGCCGGTCGGGTGGGTGCGGGCGTACGGTCCCGCTCGTGGGGGGTACGACGGTTCCTGGGTTCACCAACCGGCAGCTGTGGTTGGTGCTCGGCTCACTGATGCTGTCGGTCCTGCTGGCGTCGATGGAGATCTCGATCATCTCGACCGCACTCCCGACGATCGTCGGCGAGTTCCAGGCGTTCGAGAGCTTCGCCTGGGTCGGCACGTCGTACATCGTGACCGCCGCGATCGGCACGCCGATCCTCGGCAAGATGAGCGACCTGTACGGGCGTCGGACCGTCTTCTTGTCGACGCTCGGCATCTTCATCTTCGGCTCGTTGCTGTGCGGCTTCGCCCAGTCGATGAACCAGCTGATCGCGTTCCGTGCCGTCCAGGGCTTCGGCGGGGGCGCCATCCAGGCGCTGGCGTTCGCGATCCTCGGCGACATCCTCCCGCCGCGCGAGCGCGGACGGTACATCGGCTACTTCACGCTCGCGTTCGTCGGTGCCGCCCTACTCGGCCCGCTGATCGGCGGCTTCATCATCGACCACTTCAGCTGGCCGTGGATCTTCTTCATCAACGTCCCGCTGGGTCTGCTCGCCGGCGCCGTTGCCTGGCGGGCACTCCAGCTGCCGTTCCCTCGCCGGAAGGCGAAGATCGACTGGTCGGGAGCGGCGACCCTGTCGATCGCGATCGGCGCCGTGATGATCGCACTCGAGGTCGGCCAGGACGGCTGGACCGAGACCCCCGTCCTCGTCTTGTTCGGAGTCGGGCTGCTGACCACGCTCGCGTTCGTGCTGATCGAGCAGCGGGCCGAGGAGCCCATCATCCCGCTCCGCCTGTTCTCCGATCGGGCGGTGCTGACCGCGACCCTGATCGGGATGAGCGCCGGCACGATCGCGTTCGGAGCCGGCCAGTTCCTGCCGCTCTACTTCCAGGACTCGCTGTTCGTGTCGCCCACCGAATCGGGGTTGCGCATGCTGCCGCAGATGATCGGCGTCACGCTCGGCACGTTCGGGATCGGCCGACTGATCGCGAAGACCGGCAGGTGCAAGCCGTGGCCGATCGCCGGCACCGCGATCGCCGTCGTGAGCGCGCTCGTGATCGCCGGGATCTCCGGCGACACCGCCTACTCCACACTGTTCTTCCCGATGATCGGGCTCGGGTTCGGCATGGCGTCGGTGTTCACCACGTCGTCGATCGTCGCCCAGAACGCCGTCGAGTTCCGCGACCTCGGCGTGGTCACGTCGACGATCATGTTCTTCCGGTCGCTCGGCGGCTCGCTCGGGTTGGCGGTCTTCGGCACGATCCTCAACGGGGCGATCCGCAGCGAGATCCCGGCTCGGATCGACGTGTCGGCCGAGGAGGCGAGCGATCTGATCCGTTCACCCGAGGAGATCGAGGCGCTCCCGCTCATCGAACGGACCGCCGTGATCGACAGCGTGGCGATCGGCGTCGGTCGGGTGTACCTGGTGTGCGCCGGCGTGATGGCGTTCGGGTTCGTGGTCGCGCTGCTGTTGCCCGAGCGACCGTTGCGCGCACGCGCCGGCATCTCCGACGCGATGGAGCAACAGCAACACCCCTCACCTGCAGCCGGCGAGTGACGCTCAGGTGCGTCAGCGGCGGCGGTAGGCGCCGGGCGACATGCCCACGACCCGTTGGAAGTGGCGGTTGAAGGCGCTCTGGTCGTAGTAGCCGCACCGGTGTGCGATGTCGGCGATCGGGTCGTCGGTGGCGTCGAGTTCGGCGAGCGCCTGTTCGAGCCGCAACCGGAGCACCAGCTGTTTCGGCGACAGCCCGAGTACACGGCTCATCGACCGTTCGAGTTGGGTGACCGTCATCTCGGCTGCGGCGGCGAGATCACCGACGGTCGTCGACGCATCGAGGTGGCGACGTGCGTACTCGACCGCCCGCGACAACCCCTCGTGGGGTGCGGCCGCGTCGGCGGGCGTGCGGAGGTCGACCGAGACGCTGACGATCCCGTCGGGCTCTCCGTCGTCACCCACGAGACGAGACTTCGAGGTGAGGTACCACCCGATGGTGCCGTCGGGCCGGGTGATGAACTCGAGTTCGTTCGTCAGCGAATGGCCGGACGTGAGAACCTCGCGGTCCTGCGCCACATAGCGGTCGGCCAGCTCGGCCGGGAACAGGTCGTGTGCGGTGTGGCCGATCACGTCGCCGGGACCCGCCACACCGGCCCGCTCGGCGAACGCTCGGTTCGCCGCGAGGTAGCGACCTTCGGCGTCTTTCACGCAGAACATCACGTGCGGCGTCGTGGCGAGCACGTCGGTCACGGCACGCAGCGATCGGTCCACGTTCCACATTCTGACCGACGGATGAGGATCTTTCCGACGGCCCGGGCGTCGGATCCGTACAAGACCGTGCTGGTTCGATGGACCCATGGGGAATGCCGTTCGAGCCGACCGCACCGTCTCGCACCGGGAGGTTTCGGTCGACGACGCCGTCGCGCTGGCCCGCCGGCTGATGGTCGCCGGCGAGGCCGAGCTGACGCGAGGTGAGCGCCGACGCCGCGATCGTCTCGGTCGGCTGATCGCCGACCCGGACGGGCGGGAGCTGCTGTTCGCGTTGACCGATCAGGTACTGCGCATCGAGGACGACCGGAGCGCGGCGAGACGATTCTCGTCGATCGTCCGACAACACCCGTCGAACGCGCTCGGCCCGATCGACCGGGTGCTCCTGCGGGTCGGGGCCACGGTGGCGCCGTGGTTGCCTCGGATGGTCATGCCGTTGGTGACCCGTCGGATCGTCGCCGAGACGCGCGGGGTCGTGCTGCCCGCCGACGACCCTGCGTTCGCACGCCACGTCCGGAAGCGGGCCGAGCAAGGTGTTCGGCTGAACGTCAACCCGCTCGGGGAGGCGATCCTGTCCGACGCCGAGGCCGACGCGCGGCTCGCGATGGTGCTGGCGCGGATCGAGCGGGCCGACGTCGACTACGTGTCGCTCAAGATCACGTCGGTGGTCGCCGACCTCGATCCGTTCGCGTTCGAGCAGTCGGTCGGCCGGATCGCCGAACGACTTCGGACCGTGTACCGCACGGCGACGAACGCCGATCCGGTCACGTTCGTGAACCTCGACATGGAGGAGTACCGAGATCTCGAGTTGTCGCTCGCCTCGTTCATGCGGGTGCTCGACGAGGACGAGTTCGTCGGCATCGACGCCGGGATCGTCCTGCAGGCATACATTCCCGACTCGCACGAGGCGTTGGAGCGACTGGGGGAATGGGCGGTTGCACGACAGGCGCGAGGAGGCGGCCACATCAAGGTGCGATTGGTGAAGGGCGCCAACCTGGCGATGGAGCGAGTGGAGTCCGAACTGCACGGGTGGGAGCAGGCCCCGTACACGACGAAGGCCGAGGTCGATGCGAGCTTCAAGGCAATGCTCGAGTCGGCACTCCGACCCGGGTGGGGTGACGCCGTGCGGGTCGGCGTGGCGAGCCACAACGTGTTCGACATCGCGTGGGCACTGGTGGTCGCGGACGCGGCGGGTGCTCGCGGGCGCATCGACCTGGAGATGTTGGAGGGCATGTCGCCGGCCCAGGCCCGGGCCGTGCTCGCCGAGGTCGGCGACCTGCTGCTCTACGCACCGGTGGTCGCCCGGGAGGACATCGACGCCAGCATCGCCTACCTGTCGCGCCGCCTCGACGAGAACACACAGCCCGAGAACTTCCTGCGGGCCTCGTTCGATCTCGTCGTCGACTCGCCGGCGTGGTGCGAGCAGGAGCGCAGGTTCAGGACGGCCGTGGCCGAGCGGTCAATGGTGGGTCGCGCACGACGGCGAGTGCCGCTACCGGGCGCCGATCAGGCGACCTTCCGGAACGAGCCCGACAGTGACGTGACCGACCCGTCGGTGCGCGACGGGATCGGAACGGCCACGGTGCCCGAGCCGGAGATCGTTGCGTTCACCGACACCAAGTCGATCGATCGAGCGGCCGGTCGCGCAGCCGACGGGTTCGACCGGTGGTCCCGACTCGGCGACGACGAACGGCGCCGGGTCGTCCGGGCTGCGGCGGCCGTGATGCGGCGTCGACGGTTCGAGACAGTGCGGGTGATGGCCGACGAGACCGGCAAGACGATGCACGAAGCCGATCCCGAAGTGAGCGAGGCGATCGACTTCGCCGAGTACTACGCCGGTCCGGGCCAGTCGCTGCTGTCATCGCTTCGCACCGACGGTGTGGCCGTGACCGGTCGAGGCGTCGTGGCGGTCGTCGGGCCCTGGAACTTTCCGTACGCGATCCCTGCCGGCGGCGTGTTCGCCGCGCTCGCCGCCGGGAACGCCGTGATCCTCAAGCCGGCGCCCGAGTCCGTGCGGGTTGCCGCCACCCTGGTCGAGCAGCTGCACGAGGCGGGAGTCCCCGACGACGTGGTGCAGCTGGTGGTGTGCGAGGACGGTCCCGTCGGACAGCACCTCGTCACCCACGACGGGATCGACACGATCGTGCTCACCGGCTCGCTGGCAACGGCCGATCTGTTCCGGTCGTGGAAGCCCGACCTGCGGCTCTTCGCCGAGACGAGTGGCAAGAACGCGCTCGTGATCACTGCCGCCGCCGACCTCGACCTCGCGATCGCCGACCTCGTCCAGTCGGCGTTCGGGCACGCCGGTCAGAAGTGTTCGGCGGCGAGTCTCGGGATCGTCGAGGCCTCGGTGTACGACGACCCCGAGTTCCGGCGGCGTCTACGCGATGCGGTGACGAGCTGGCGGGTCGGCTGGCCGTCGGACCGGGCGACGATGATGGGGCCGGTCATTGCTCCCCCGTCCGGGCCCCTGCTGCGCGGACTCACCTCGCTCGAGCCGGGCGAGCAATGGCTCGTCGAGCCGCGTCGACTCGACGACAGCGGTCGGCTGTGGTCGCCGGGTGTCCGTCTCGGCGTCGAGCCGGGGAGCTGGTATCACCGCACGGAGTGCTTCGGTCCGGTACTCGGACTGGTGCGGGCCGACGACCTCGACCATGCGATCGAGGTGCAGAACGATTCACTGTTCGGCCTGACGGGCGGCATCCATTCGCTCGACCCCGCCGAGATCGAGCGGTGGGTCGAACGAGTCGAGGTCGGCAACGCCTACGTGAACCGGGGCACGACCGGCGCCGTGGTTCAGCGGCAGCCGTTCGGCGGGTGGAAGCGATCGTCGGTCGGCCCGGGCACGAAGGCCGGCGGGCCGAACTATCTGCTGCAGTTCGCCCGGATCAACGACGACTGGCCGATCGACCGGGTACGGGCCTCGTACGAGACCGCGTGGGCAACCGAGTTCTCGCAGGAGCACGACCCGAGCGGGCTGCGAGCCGAGTCGAACATCTTGCGCTACCGCCCGGTGCCCCGGGTGATCGCGCGCCACGACGGGACACGGCCCGAGATGCTCGAGCGTTGCCGCGTCGCGTCGGTGGTGACGGGCGTGCCCCTCGTCGAGTCGGACGCTCGTGTCGTCGACGAGGCGAGCTTCGGGTCGGCGCTCCGTCCCGACGACCGGGTCCGGTTGCTGGTGCCGCCCGACGACGGGTTGCTCCGGTCGCTCGTCGACTCGGGCGTGTGGTTCGAGACCACCGCTCCGAGCGGGCACGGCCGGGTCGAACTGGTGAAGTGGGTTCAGGAGCAGGCGGTGTCGCGGACGCTCCACCGCCACGGTCGGCTGCCCGAGGGCGACCTTGGCTGAACGCACCCACCGGCCCGTCACGGGCGACCGGTATCGTCGCAGCGTGCTGCGAATGTCGAATCTGTTCCTGCGGACCCTGCGCGACGACCCCTCCGACGCCGAGGTGCCGTCGCACAAGCTGCTCGTGCGCGCCGGCTACATCCGCCGTGCCGCGCCCGGCGGCTTCACGTGGCTGCCGCTCGGCTTCATCGTGCTGCGCAACGTCGAGCGGATCGTCCGAGAAGAGATGGACGCCGCCGGTTTCCAGGAAGTGCACTTCCCTGCGCTCCTGCCGAAAGAGCCCTACGAGGCGTCGGGACGCTGGGTCGAGTACGGCCCCAACCTGTTCCGGCTCCAGGATCGACACGGCGCCGACCACCTGCTGGCCCCCACCCACGAGGAGATGTTCACCCTGCTGGTGAAGGGTCTGTACGGGTCGTACAAGGATTTGCCGCTGTCGATCTACCAGATCCAGACGAAGTACCGCGACGAGGCGCGTCCCCGCGCCGGACTGCTGCGCGGCCGCGAGTTCGTCATGAAGGATTCGTACAGCTTCGATGTCGACGACGAGGGCCTGCAGCGCTCGTACGATCGCCACCGCGAGGCGTACATCAAGACGTTCGAGCGGCTCGGTCTGCCGTTCGTGATCGTGTCGGCGATGTCGGGCGCCATGGGCGGCTCTGCATCGGAGGAGTTCCTCACTCCGCTCGACGTCGGCGAGGACACGTTCATCCGGTGCACCAAGTGCGACTTCGCGGCCAACACTGAGGCGGTCGAGGTGCCCGCTCCCCCGGCGGTACCGCTCGACGGGCTGGCCGACGCGGTCGTCTGCGACACGCCCGGTACGCCCACGATCCAGACGCTCGTCGACTTCTTCAACGGGAGCGACGAGTTGCGTCGTGCCGACCGGGAGTGGACCGCTGCCGACACACTGAAGAACGTGGTCGTCAAGCTGCGCCACCCCGACGGCAGCAGCGAGGTGCTGGCGATCGGTGTACCCGGCGACCGCGAGGTCGACCAGAAGCGGCTCGAGGCGCAGGTCGCCCCCGCCGAGGTCGAGCCGTTCGACGAGGCCGATTTCGCCGCGAACCCGGCCCTGGTGAAGGGTTACATCGGCCCGGGCGTGCTCGGGAGCGAGAGCGCGTCGGGCATCCGCTACCTCCTCGACCCTCGTGTGGTCGAGGGCACGCAGTGGATCACCGGTGCCGACGTGAACGGCAAGCACGTGATGAACCTGACGGCCGGCCGAGACTTCACCGCCGACGGTGTGATCCAGGCCGCCGAGGTGCTGGACGGCGACGCGTGCCCCAACTGCGGTGGCGACGTCGAGATCGCTCGCGGCATCGAGATGGGCCACATCTTCCAGCTGGGTCGCAAGTACGCCGAGGCGCTCGACCTCAAGGTGCAGGACGAGAGCGGCAAGCAGGTGACCGTGACGATGGGTTCGTACGGCATCGGTGTGTCGCGAGCCGTTGCCGCGCTGGCCGAGACGAACCACGACGACTCGGGCCTCGTCTGGCCGCGCGAGGTCGCGCCGGCCGACGTGCATCTGGTGATCGCCGGCAAGGAAGGCGGCCCGCAGCGTCCGGCCGCCGAGCAGCTCGCTGCCGAGATGGAGGCCGCCGGTGCCCGTGTGCTCTTCGACGACCGTGAGGGCGTGTCGCCCGGCGTGCGGTTCAAGGACGCCGAGCTGATCGGCGTGCCGACGATCGTCGTGTGCGGGCGCGGCATCGACGCCGACGACCCGAGCAAGAGCCTGGTCGAGGTCAAGGACCGCCGCTCCGGCGAACGCGTCGACATGCCCCTCGCCGACGTCGTCCCCCACATCACGACCCTCCTGTAACCCCCGCCGCGGCGCATCACTCAGCCGGGTCGGGTGTCGGACGGAACGCCGAGGCGCAGCCGAGGCGTTTCGGGAGATCACCCGACCCGCGCTCGCACCGTCATCACCGGAGTCGGGTGATCTCCGGAAACGTCGACTCCGTCGCCGTTCCCGACGACACCCGACCCGGTTCTTCTTGATCACGGTCATGATCTGGCCGCAATAGGGTGGACGATGTGGACATGCACACCACCACCCAGCAGTCCCCGTCGGCGGCGCCACCAGGCACTGCCGCCATCACCACCAGCGGGCTCGCTCGACGCTTCGGCGAGTTCGACGCCGTCGCCGGGATCGATCTCGAGATCCGGACCGGCGAGATCTACGGCTTGCTCGGCCCCAACGGTGCCGGCAAGTCGACGACCGTCCGCATGCTCTGCACCCTGCTCGGGCCGACGGGCGGTTCGGCCACCGTGGCCGGCTTCGACGTCACCGAGCAGCCGAACGAGGTCCGCCTCCGCATCGGAGCGGCGCTCCAGGAGGCTGCGCTCGACCCGAAGCAGTCCGGCATCGAGTTGCTCCGACTGCAGGGCCGCCTCTACGGGTTGCACCGCGACGAGGTCGACCGACGCGTCGCCGACCTGACGCAGATGATCGATCTGGGCGAGGCGATCGAGCGTCCGATCGGTACCTACTCGGGCGGGATGCGCCGCCGGCTCGATCTGGCAGCGGCGCTGGTACACAACCCCGACGTGTTGTTCCTCGACGAGCCGACCACCGGCCTCGACCCGGTGAGCCGGGCGAGGGTGTGGGACGAGGTGCGAACGTTGAACGAACAGCTGGGCATGACGATCCTGCTCACCACCCAGTACCTGGAGGAGGCCGACGTGTTGGCCCATCGGGTCGGCATCATCGACGGTGGCCGTCTGGTGGCCGAAGGCACGCCGGCCGAACTGAAGCGACAGGTCGGCGCCGACCTGGTGATCGCCCGCATCGACGGGGCCGCGTCCGATGCGGTGGCAGCGGTCGAGTCGATCGACGATCTCGAGGTAGTCGACGCGACCGACGGCGAGTTGGTGCTCGCCACGACGCACGGTGCCGCCAAGGTCGGTCCGGTCGCCGTGGCGCTGGCCGACGCCGGGGTCGAGTTGCGCGACCTCACGCTGCGCACGCCGACGCTCGACGACGTGTTCCTCGAGATGACCGGCAACCGGATGCAGCACGACGAGTTCGAGCACGCACACGACGAGCAGGAAGGAGCGGCGCGATGACCGCGATCTCGACGACCCCGTCCACCATCCGTGCCCGACCGACCGGATTCGTGCACGACGTGACGACCATCGCGGGCCGCGCTCTGCGGGCCGTGCCACGCGACCTCGAGGCGGTCATCCCGCCGGTGTTCATCGCGATCTTCTTCTTCGTGGTGAACATCGCCACGCTCGAACGACTGACCGAGGGAGCGATCGGCGGGTTCGACTACACGGCGTTCCAGATGCCGACCGCGATCCTGCTCGGAGTGACCGGTGTGTCGCGAGCGCCTGCCCTGGTGCTCGACGTGCAGAACGGCTACTTCGACCGACTGCTGATGACGCCGATGAAGCGGAGCGCGATCCTGCTCGGTCATCTCGTCGCCGACGTGTTCGTCGCCGCGTGCCTGACCGTGCCGATCCTCGTGCTCGGGCTGATCCTCGGTGCCGGCTTCGAGACGGGGGTGATCGGCGTCGTCGTGTTCATCTCGGCGGCGGCGTTCTGGAGCCTGGCGTTCGCCGGGTTCGGCTATGCGGTGGCGCTCAAGACGGGCAATCCGGCGGCGGTGCAGTCGATGTTCCTGCTGTTCTTCCCGTTCCTGTTCCTGACGACGTCGTACGTCCCTCGTGAGCAGTTGTCGGGTTGGCTCGACGTCGTTGCGACGTTCAACCCGGTCACGTACATCCTCGAGGGGATGCGTGCGCTGGCGATCGACGGCTGGACGGTCGACGTGTTGTGGGCCGTGGTGGCGATCGTCGCCGTCGGTGCGCTGAGCATGTCGATGTGCATGGCGGCGTTGCGAGGGAGGGTGCGCCGCGGATGAGCGACCCGACCGCCCGCACGCTCGCCCTGTTGGCCTTGCTCCAGACCCACCGCTTCTGGTCGGGTATCGAGCTCGCCGATCGTCTCGGGGTGAGCGCGCGGACGGTGCGGCGCGATGTCGACCGGTTGCGCGAGTTGGGGTACCGGGTCGATGCGGCGCCGGGCGTCGACGGTGGGTATCAGCTGGCTGCCGGGGCGGCGGTGCCGCCGTTGTTGGTCGACGAGGACGAGGCCGTTGCCTTGTCGGTCGGGCTGCGGGCTGCTGCAGGTGCATCGATCGAGGGCATCGACGAGACGACGGTGCGGTTGCTTGCGAAGCTCGATCAGGTGTTGCCCGATCGGTTGCGCCGGCGGGTGGACGCCCTCCACTCGAACGTGGAGGTGTTGCGGTGGGTGCCGCAGCAGACGGTGCGGGCGGCGTGGTTGACGGTGCTCGCGCAGGGGTGCCGTGACCGCGAGGAGGTGCGGTTCGGGTACACCCGCAAGGACGGTGAGGAGTCGAGCCGTCTCGTCCGTCCGTACCAGCTCGTGTCGGTCGGACATCGCTGGTATCTCGTGGCGTGGGATTGCCGCCGCGAGGACTGGCGGACCTTCCGGGTCGACCGGATGGTCGAGCCGCAGCTGGCCGGGGCTCGCTTCGACGAGCTGGCGCTGCCCGGGGAGAGTGCCGCTGATTTCGTGGCGGCCGGCCTCCGGGCGGTGACCGAACAGCACGAGGCGGTCGTCGTGCTCGGTGGTCAGCCCGACGAGATCGATCGGCTGGCGCACTGGTTCCGAGGCGACCTCACCGCCCAGCCCGACGGGCGGACGAGGATGCGCTTGACGGCAGAATCGCTCGAGTGGCTCGCCGGCATGGTCGCGATCCTCGCGACCAGCTTCACCGTCGACGTGGTCGACGCTCCGCCCGAGGTCAGGACGAGGCTCACCGACGCCGTGCGCAACCTGTCCACCAACACGGGTCGGGTGTCGTAGGGAACGGCGACGGAGTCGACGTTTCCGGAGATCACCCGACCCGGCTCGCAGTGACTACGAGACCCCGAGGGTTTCGGTGGCTTCGGCCTTGAGGCGCTTGTAGTCGACCTTGCCGTTGGGGGCCCGGCCGATCGTGTCGACGACGACGATCCGCTTCGGGCTCTTGTAGGCGGCGAGGGTTTCGCGGACGTGCGCGATCAGCGCCGACTCGTCGATCGACTCGCCCTCGCGGGGTTCGACCACGCCGGTGACGGCCTCACCGAACTTCTCGTCGGGCACGCCGACGACCACGGCGTCGAGCACCGCCGGGTGCCGCTTCAAAGCCTCTTCGACTTCCTCGGGGAAGACCTTCTCGCCACCGGTGTTGATGCACACCGAGCCGCGGCCGAGCAGGGTGATCGTGCCGTCGTCCTCGACGGTGGCGAAGTCGCCCGGGCACGAGTACCGCCCACCGTTGATGTGGAGGAAGGTACGGGCCGACTTCTCCGGGTCCTTGTAGTAGCCGAGTGGCTGACGACCGCCGACGGCCAGGCGGCCGATCTCGCCCGAACCGGCGGCGATCGGTTCGTCGTTCTCGTCGATGACGATCGAGTTCTCGGTGAGTTCGAACTTGGCGGTCTCGGCGGTCTGGCCCATGCCCGAGATCGACGAGCCCATACCGAGCGCCTCGCTCGAGGAGAAGGCGTCGAGCAGGAGCATGTTGGGGTGGTGGTCGAGCAGGCCCTGCTTCACTTCCTTCGACCACATCACGCCGCTCGAGGTGATGCCGACGAGGCTGGCGAGGTTCCAGCGCCCGCGGTTGGCGTCGAGCGCCTTGAGGATCGGCTTACCGAACGCGTCGCCGACGATCGAGATGACGTTGACACCTTCGCGTTCGATCGTGTCGAGCAGTTCGACCGGGTCGAAGTGGCGGTCGGTGAGGGTCACGATGCAGCCGCCATCGGTCAGTGCCGACAGGCCGGGGAAGTTGCCGGTGCCGTGCATCTGCGGGCACGCCGGCAGGAAGCTGCGTCCCGGCTGGTTGTAGGTGCCGCGCCGGTCGGCGGCCGATCCCTCGTCGGAGAGTGGGTTGCCGAGGGTCGCGGTGAGCACGACGGCGAGATCGTCCTGGCGCCACATGACGCCTTTCGGCATGCCGGTCGTGCCGCCGGTGTAGAGCATGTTGAGATCGTCGCCGGTGCGTCCCCAGTCGGGGATCGTGCGCTCGGTGGCCGATGCGGCGGCGTCCTCGTACGGCATGGCCCAGTCGGGGCACGGGCCCGATCCGTCGTCGACCCAGAGCCAGACCTTCACCTTCGGGAGTTGCTCGCGAATCGGGTCGATCGTGTCGACGAAGCAGCCGTGGAACACGACGGCGCCGGCGTCCGCGTTGTCCCACAGGTAGAGCAGCTCGTCGGCGGTGTAGCGGTAGTTCGTGTTGACCGGGACGAACGCTCCCTTGAAGCCGGCGAACATCGACTCCATGTACTCGGGACAGTTGTAGAGGTACTGCGCGAACGCCTGCTGCCGTTCGAGTCCGGCGTCGAGCAGCGTCTTGGCGACGCCGTCGGCACGTCGGTCGAAGTCGGCCCAGGTGATCCGTCGATCACCGTGGATCGCGGCCGGTGCGTCGGGCAGCTCGTCGGCGACGACCTCCCACAGATCAGCGAAATTCCAGTTCCCCACATTCCCCATAGAGGTGCTGTGTAGCACCGTCGCCGGAGCCGGGCCGAGTCAGACTCGTTTCGCGGGCGACCCGGGTCGTGAGGCTTCGGTCCGTAGGCTGGGCGGATGCGCTTGGTTGCCCTCGTCGTTGCTGCGATCGCCGCGGTGTGGGGAGCGGTCACCGATGCGTTCGAGGCGGGCTCCGGTGCCGAGGCGACCGAAGTGGCCGATCGCGGAGTGCAGCACGACCCGGCCGCCGAGTGCGACCTGACGACGGTCGAGGCGCTCTCGGCCGACCATCCCGACGTCGACCAGTTCATCGTCATGGCGACCGACGACTGGGGCGACACGACCGGGACGGTCGAGGTCGCCGCCCGCGGCGAGGGTGGCACCTGGCTCTGCCAGTTGGGCGCGATGGATGCGATGTACGGACGGTCGGGCACCCGGCCGCTGATCGACCGGCGGTCGGGCGACGGGACGACGCCGGCCGGCGTGTTCCCGCTCGGTGAGGTGACGGCGTGGGACGGCGAGGTGTTCTCGATGTTCGGCAACTCGGCCGACCCCGGCGTGCTGGTCCCCTACCGCGACGTGAAGCCGGAGGACTGCTGGGGTGCCACCAAGAACACGGCGAGGTACCAGCACCTGGTGAACGACTACCGCTGCCCCGGTCCCGACGACGAATGGCTGGCCGGCATCACCGAGTCGTACTCGCACGCCGCCGTGATCGGCGCCAACCTCGACCCGATCTCGGGCGACGAGCCCGGTGAGATCCCGTACGCGGCGGCGATCTTCCTGCACCGCTACAGCTACTACTCGAACGGCGTCCCGAAGCCGACGAGCGGCTGCGTGTCGCTCCAGTACGACGACCTCGTGGCCACCCTTCGCCTCATCGACCCGAGGCTGAACCCCCACTTCGCCATCGGCCCCACCGACTCCCTCCGCAGCTAAAGACACCCCCATGGGGTCAGGTGTCGCAGGTGACGGCGAGGAACGAGCCGTTACCGGAGATCACCTGACCCCGGCTCCGCAACGGACTCAGTCGGTCAGGAGCTCGGCCGCCACCGACACCAGCGCCGCCACGGCGACGCCGGCGGCGGCCAGCACGGCGACATGTCGGACGACCTGGGCGGCGGTCATCCGCTCCCCGTTGGCGTGCAGCATCTCGCCGTCGGTGCAGTGGCTCAGGATGCCGCCGGCCGAACCGATCGACAGGATCGAGCCGGCCGAACCGATCGACAGGATCGAGCCGGCCGAACCGATGGAGAGGATCGAACCCGCCGAACCGATCGACAGGATCGACCCTGCAGAGTTCAGCGAACGGATGGATCCGACCGAGGCGACCGAGTCGATCGATCCGACCGACCAGCGGGAGCGGATGGACGCGGTCGACATGGGACGATTCTGCCTCACCCGACGGTGTTGAAGTAGCGCCACCCGTTGACCTCGTCCATCGCGAGCCGGTGGCGAGGCCCGTCGATCGTGTGGTCGTCGAGGCCGTACGCGGCGTCGCCCTCCCAGAGGCAGAGCCGGGTATCACCGTCCATCAGCATGTGGGTGGCGAAGTAGCGAGGATCGGCGGCAGCCAGTGCTGATACCACGTCGCCGTAGCGGGCGAGTTGGGTGAGGGTGACGTAGGTGGGCGGGGCGATGAGGATCTCGCCGCGTTCCTGCATGTGGAGGGCGACGGCCGGTGGAACCCACTGGTGGGCGTGCACCTCGTTGCCGTCGACGTCGATGACGTGGTCGGCGTGGCCGTCGTGCGCTTCCGCGACGAAGAACCAGGTCGAGTACCGCTTCGGCGAGAGGGCGTTCTTGCCCGGCGGGAGCCAGTGGCTCCAGAACACGAGCGAGTCGGGATCGACCGTCAGCGAGATCTCCTCCTGGGTCTCGCGCACCGCCGCACGGCGGGCCGCCGGCAGCGGGTCGGGCTCGGTTCCGGCGGGGATGTCGTCGTCCTCGATGCCGCCGCCGGGGAACGCCCACATCCCACCGAACGCGGTCTCGGCGCCCCGATGGATCATGAGCACCTCGAGTTCGCCGTCGCCGTCCCGCACCAGCACCAACGTCGCCGCCGGACGGGCCGGCACCTCGGCGTCGGGCTGGTCGATCACGTCGATCCGCATGCGACCAACCTAAGCGACGCTCCCGGTCGCGTCAGAGCTTGAAGACGCGGGCGGCGTTGTCGTGGAGGAACAGCCGGCGGGTCTCGTCGTCGAGACCCAGGTCGTCGAGGTGTTCGAGACACTTGGCCGGCGTGATCATCGGGTAGTTCGTGCCGAACAGGACCTTGGTGCGCCCATTGGAGCGCAGGTAGTCGACGAGCTGCGACGGGTACCGCTTCGCTGTGTAGGCAGACGTGTCGATGAAGACGTTCTCGTGCTTGGTCGCGACGGCGATTGCCTCGTCGGTCCAGGGGTAGCCGATGTGGCCGGCGACGATGCGCAGCTCGGGGAAGTCGAGCGCCACCCGGTCGAGGTAGATCGGCCGCCCGACCTCGGACGACATGAGCGGGCCGGTGTGGCCGATCTGGGTGCAGAAGGGCACGTCGAGCTCCACGCACGTGGCGTAGATCGGGTAGAAGCGGGCGTCGGTGGGCGGCACCTCCCACAGCCACGGGAGCACCCGGATGGCCGCGAAGCCGAGCTCGTCGACGCAGCGGCGGATCTCGCGCACGGCGTCCATCGGCTTGGTGATGTCGACCGAGCCGACGCCGACGAGCCGATCGGGTGCCTGCTCGACGAACCCGGCGACGTCGTCGTTGGAGATCATCGTGACGTTCGGCTTGTACCAGGCGCTGATGAGTGCCTGGTCGACCCCGCCCTGGTCCATCACACCGACGGTGAGCGAAACCGGCAGCTCCTCGGTCGGGGCCTCGCTGCGGGTCCACCGGCGGAGCGAGTCGAAGATCGGGTCGGTCGCGTGCCGCAGCGTGGGGTGCTGCGCCCAGGCATCGATCGTCATGCCGGCCACGGTATCGGCGTCGCTACTCCAGGGTGTTTCTGGGGCGGTTCATGGTGACGAGCTTGTCGGGGTTGAGGATGCTGGTGATGCGGACGATCCGGCCGTCGACGACTTCGACGCCGGTTACCGACGAGACCTCGTCGCCGATCTCGATGACGAGCCCGGGAAAGCCACCGACGAGGGCCGGTTCGAACGTCCACGACTCGGGAAACCGTCGCCACAGGTTCATCAGCAGTCGGACGATCCGCGCCGGCTCCCGCACCGGTCTCCGGGCCGCACGATGGTCGGGGCCGCCGTCGCTCAGGTAGACCGCCTCCGGCGCCAGGCAGCGGACCGCCTCGGCTTCGTCGCCGGTGGCCAGCGCGGTGATGAAGCGGCGTGCCAAGTCGTTCGACGCCGCCGTTGCATCCCGCCGACGCTGCTCGGCGGCGCGCACCTTCCGGCGAGCGCGGCTGGCGAGTTGGCGGCACGACTCGGGCGTCCGCCCCATCGACGCTGCGATCGAGTCGTAGCGGTCGCCGAACACGTCGGCGAGGAGGAACGCGGCGCGTTCGTCGGGCGTGAGTTCCTCGAGCATGATCAGGAACGCCGACGTCATCGAATCGGTGAGCTCGGCCAGGTCGGCCGGGTCGGTCGACCGTTCGACGAGCGGTGTCGGCAGCCACGGGCCGGTGTAGCGCTCCTCGTCCCGCTTGCGCTGACGGAGCCGGTCGATAGCAAGGCGGGAGACGACCGTGTTCAGCCAGGCGTCTGCGTTGTCGATCTCGACCTGGTCGGCCGAGTCCCAGCGGAGCCACGCCTCCTGCACGACGTCGTCGGCGTCGGCGAACGAACCGACGATGCGGTAGGCGCGTCCGGTGAGCCGGGCCCGTGCTGCTTCGAAGACGTCGCTCACCCGATCCCCGTTCACACGGTCACCATCGCACGCTTCGCGGCTGCGGCACCAGCGGTCGCACCACTGACGAGCGATGCGTCGGCCAGCAGCGGCTTGCCGATCCAGTCGCCGGCGGCGAACAGGCCCCGATCGGCGAGTTCCATGCCGGTCGGTCTCGCGACGCCGACCTGCGGGCTCCCCCACGTCACCGTGCACGCTGCGAGGAAGCGCTCGAGCGTCCGGTCGTCGCCCGTCGGCAACCCGGCGATCGCTGCGTGACGTTCGAGCGCCGCCCGGTTCTCGTCGGCCGACGAGTCGTCGTCGGGGGCGAGGTACCGCATGACCGAGTAGAGCCACTGACCGTCGGGCGCCGTGTGCGACGTCGGTGCGTGCTGCGACAGGTACATCGGGGTGTCGGTGCCCTGCAAGAAGTCGAGGTCGCCCCGCGTGCCGCCCACGTCGAGGCACGAGGCCCGCAGTGCCGGGCCGGCGCGCTCCACCCAGTCGGCCGGGTCGTCGCCGAGCAGGTTCACCGCCACGTGCGGACCTCCGGAGGCGAGCACGACCGAACCGCCGGCGATCGTGTGATCGGGCGTCGCGACCGTCCAGCCGTCACGGTCGTGGGTCAGCCCGGTCGCCGTGGTGTGATCGAACAGGGCGACGCCGGCGGCTCTGGCACGGTCGGTCAGGTCGTCGACGATCGACTGCCAGCCGCCGTGCAGATACGCCACTCCCCCGCCGAGTGCGAACTGGCCCAGCACGGCCGACGCCGGCATGTCGCCCGGCCGTGCGCCGTACGTCACGAGACGTCCGAGCGCCGTGAGCATGGTGCGCAGGTCGGGGCGGGTGCCCTGGTCGTCCATCCACTGGTCGAGGCTCACGTCGCCCGCCTTGTGGGCGGTGCCGGCCATGTCGTTGAACCAGCCGGCGAACTTCGCCTTCGAGCGAACGCCGAGCAGGCGTGTCGTCAGGATGCCCTTCGCAGTCGTCGGCAGCGGTGCGACCTCGCCGTGCCACAGCACTCGGTAGCTCCCGGCGTTCGGGGTGACGCCGTGCGGCTGAACGCCGAGCGAGGTGAGCACGTCCCAGCCGCCACCACATCGGTAGAGCGCGTGCCCGCCCTCGTTGAGGATGAACCCATCTCGGTTCACCGAGCGGCCACGACCACCGAACGAACGAGCGTCGAGCAGCGCCACCGAACTCCCAGCGTTCACGGCGGTGACCGCCGCCACCAGCCCGGCGAGCCCGCCCCCGACCACCACGACGTCGAATGTGTCCTTCTCACGTTCCATACCCACCCCGACGACCACGACGACCGAAACGTGACAACAGGACCCCGAGGGGTCGGGTGTCGTCGGTGACGGCGAGGACCGCGTGGGGTCAGGTGTCGTCGGTGACGGCGAGGAACGAGCCGTTACCAGAGATCACCTGACCCCGGATCGGCAAACCAAGCCACGACCCATAACGCACCCCGATACCCATCACAAGATCCATCAGTAACCACAATGACCTGCCACCCCACGACGAGCGACTCGACCGCTACGACCCCCGAGCCGCTGAACCACATCTGGACGTGGCATCCCTTCGTCGGCATCATGGTGCGATGGAACAGGCAGAGACCTTCCGGCGGATCGCCGCCGATTTCACCGCCAAGGTCGAGGCCGTCGGACCCGACGGCTGGAACGCCGAGGCGCCGTGCGACGGGTGGGTGGCACGCGACGTCGTCCGTCACCTGGTCGAGTGGGTGCCGTGGTGGCTGAGCGAGGGCACCGATCATTCGATGACGATCACGACCAGCGTCGACGACGACCCGGCTGCTGCCTGGGCCGAGCTCCGAGATCAGCTCCAGGCGATCCTCGACCGGCCCGAGGCCGAGCAGGAGACGTTCGAGAGTCAGATGTTCGGCGGCGCGATGCCGCTCGGCGTGGCCACCGAACGCTTCGTGACCGGCGACGTTCTGGTCCACACGTGGGACCTGGCGAAAGCCACGGGCCAGGACGCGTCGATCGACGCGGACTTCGCCGCCGGGATGTACGACGGCATGCTCCCGATGGACGCCATGCTCCGCCAGAGCGGCCACTTCGGTCCCCGTGTCGACGTCGCCGACGACGCCGACCCCGTCACCAAACTGATCGCGTTCACCGGCCGCACCCCCTGACGGGGTGGTGCGTCAGCGGAGCTTTTCGAGTTCTTCGATCAGTTCGCTGACGGGGCGGTAGGTCAGGCCGGCCATGGCCTTGTGGACGTACCGGATGGTGCCGTCGGCGTCGATGATGAAGATGCTGCGACGGGGGAAGCCGATCGGGCCGAGGGTGCCGTAGGCGCCGGCGACTTCCTTGCCGGTGTCGGCCAGGAGTGGGAACTCGAAGCCGTGCTTGCCACTGAACGCTTCTTTGCTCTCGACCGACTGGGCCGAGATGCCGACGATCTGCGCGTCGAGATCGTCGAACTGGTCGAGGCCGTCGTTGTAGGCGTTGAGCTGCTTCGTGCAGACCGGGGTGTCGTCACCCGGGTAGAACACGAGCACCAGCGGTTTGCCGGCGAAATCGCTCAACGAGTACTCACGATCACCCGTGCCGGGCAGCGTGAAGTCGGGTGCGCGGTCGCCGACGCCGACACTCATCCGGCCGCAGCCTCCATGACATCGTCAGCGATGTCGAAGTTGGAGTAGACGTCCTGGACATCGTCGTTGTCCTCGATCGCTTCCATGATCCGCAGGATCTTCTTGGCGTCCTCGACGGAGGTGACCGGCACCAGGTTGTCGCTCACCATCGGGGTGTCGGCCGACATGATCGTGTAGCCGGCGCCCTCGATGGCGTCCTTGATGTCGTAGGTGTCGCTCGGGCTGCCGACCGTGACCTGCCAGGCGTCGCCGACGTTCTCGACGTCGTCGGCACCGGCCTCGAGGGCCGCCATCATCAGCTCGTCCTCGTCGACGCCCTTGCCTTCGACGAGGATGATGCCCTTGCGGCTGAACTGCCAGCCGACGGCACCCGGCTCGGCCATCGTGCCGCCCATCTTGGTGAGGGCGGAACGGATGTCGGCGCTGGTGCGGTTGCGGTTGTCGGTCAGCACGTCGATCAGGAGTGCGACACCACCCGGGGCGTAGCCCTCATAGGTGATGTCCTCGTACGCATCGGCACCACCTTCGCCGGTGCCACGCTTGATGGCCCGGTCGATGGCGTCGTTCGTCATCTGCGCGGCCTTGGCCTTCTGCACGGCCGTGCGCAGCGACGGGTTCATGTCGGGATCGCCGCCACCACCTCGGGCCGCCACTTCGATCTGGCGTGCCAGCTTGGCGAAGAGCTTGCCGCGCTTGGCGTCGGCCGCGCCCTTCTTGTGCTTGATCGTTGCCCATTTGGAATGGCCGGACATCAGGTGTTCTCCGTCTGTGCGTCGTGTCGCTCCGAGAACGACTCGTGCTGGAAACTGTTGAGGAAGGCGGCGTGCAGTCGGTGATCGCCCGCCAACTCCGGATGAAAGGATGCCACGTACACGGCACCCTGTCGCAAGAGCACTGGCACGCCGTCATGCTCGGCGAGCACCTCGACGTCGTCGCCGAGGCGGGTGACCTTCGGCGCCCGGATGAAAACGCCGTGGAACGGGGCGGCACCGGGCCCGAGCACCGAGACGGTCAGATCGGTCTCGAACGAGTCGAGCTGACGGCCGTAACCGTTGCGCTGCACCGTGATGTCGATGGCGCCGAACGACCGCTGGTCGGGACGTCCGTCGAGCACCTCGGTGGCGAGCAGGATCATGCCGGCGCACGTGCCGAAGACCGGCATGCCATCGGCGATCCGTTGTGCGAGCGGGTCGAACAACTCGCTCGAGAGGAGGAGCCGCGACATCGTCGTCGACTCACCGCCCGGCATCACGAGCGCGTCGACGCCCGCGAGGTCGCGCGGGGTGCGCACCTGGCGCGAGAGCGCGCCGAGTTCAGTGAGTCGCTGCTGGTGCGATTCGAAGGCACCCTGCAGTGCGAGCACGCCGATCATCGGCGCACCCACCTGGGGGCTCCTGACTGTCGTGACCCAAGGGTCACCAACCGCGCTCGGCGTAGCGCTGGTTGATCTCGTCCATGCCGATGCCGGTCATCGGGGCACCGAGGCCACGGCTGACCTTGGCCAGGATCGAGGCGTCGTTGAAGTGCGTCGTCGCCTCGACGATCGCGGCCGCACGGCGAGCCGGCTCGTCGCTCTTGAAGATGCCAGAGCCGACGAACACGGCTTCGGCGCCGAGCTGCATGGCGAGCCCGGCGTCGGCCGGGGTGGCGAGACCACCGGCGCAGAACAGTGGAACGGGCAGCTTGCCGGTCTCGGCGATCTCCTGCACGAGCGGGAGCGGCGCCTGGAGGTGCTTGGCCCAGTCGAACAGCTCGGCCGAGTCGGCTTGGCCGATCCGCTTGATGTCGCCGGTGATCGAGCGCAGGTGGCGCACGGCCTCGATGACGTTGCCGGTGCCGGCCTCGCCCTTCGAGCGGATCATGGCGGCGCCTTCGCTGATACGGCGAAGCGCTTCACCGAGGTTGGTCGCACCGCATACGAACGGCACGGTGAACTTCCACTTGTCGATGTGGTGCGCCTCGTCGGCCGGGGTGAGCACCTCGGACTCGTCGACGAAGTCGACACCGAGCGACTCGAGGATCTGGGCCTCGACGAAGTGGCCGATGCGGGCCTTGGCCATCACCGGGATCGACACGGCCGCCTTGATGCCCTCGATCATGTCGGGGTCGCTCATGCGGGCCACGCCACCGTCGCGGCGGATGTCGGCCGGCACCCGCTCGAGTGCCATCACGGCCGACGCCCCTGCGTCTTCGGCGATCTTGGCCTGCTCCGGCGTGACGACGTCCATGATGACGCCGCCCTTGAGCATCTCGGCGAGGCCGCGCTTGACGGGGAACGATCCGGTGACGTGTTCGGACATGGCGACAATCGTACCGCCTCGCCCCCGTCCTTTCCCTGGTGGGAATGGCACCAGGTCGGAGCGGGTATGCGAGGAGCCGTGCCACATTCCACTCGCACGATCGAGGGCGAAGCGCGTCAGACTGGGCCGATCGCCACCTCCGCCCCCACCGACAACGCCAGCGAACGCACGGCGACCTACGAGTCGTTGCGTATCCCGGCATATCGAACCCTGTTCATCGTCGGTGCGTTCGGGTTCCTCGCCACCCAGTCGCAGGTGGTGGCACGTGGCTGGCTCGCCAACGAACTGTCCGACTCGAACACCGGCCTGGGTGGCGTGTTCATGGCGTTCGGCATCTCGATGCTGGTCGCCACCCCGCTCGGCGGCGTCGCCGCCGACCGGTACTCGAAGCGGACCATCCTGGTCGTCACGTTCGGCATGTTGATGTTCACCTCGCTCTGGGTCGGCCTCGGCGTCAGCTTCGACTTCATCGAGTACTGGATGCTGCTCGCGACGTCGGCGATCCAGGCTGTCGCGTTCTCGTTCCTCGTCCCCGCCCGCATGGCGCTCACCGGCGAGGTCGTCGGCCGTGAGCTGCTCCCGAACGCCATCATCCTCGGCCAGATCACGATCAACGGCTCACGCGTCATCGGCCCGGCGTTCGCCGGTGTCTTCATCGGCGTGGCGTGGATCGGTGTGGCCGGCGTCTACTACGTGTCGGCGGCGCTGTCGGTCCTCGCACTGCTCCGCTGCTTCGCACTCCCGCCCGGCCTGCCCTCCGGCGAGCGCAGCGACCGGGGCGTCCTGCGGGAGTTCGGCGACAGCGTCCGCTACGTCTCGAAGCACCGTCACGTCGGCCTGCTGATCGTGGTGTCGTTCGTCTGCGTGATGGTCGGCTTCCCGTTCGTCGCCTTCCTCCCCCGCCTCGCCACCGAGGTGCTCGACGTCGGCTCCGCCGGCTACGGCATCCTCGCCGCCGCCTCGGCCGTAGGCGCCGTCATCTTGTCGATGGCGATCGCCGGCCGCTCCAAAGGCCGGGCCGCGTGGAAGATCCAGTCGGTCACCGGCTTCGCGTTCGGCGCGACCCTCATCGTGCTGGCGGTCGCCCCGAACTACGCCTTCGCGCTGCTCGCCGTCGCCGCGGTGGGCGCTGCCTCGGCCGGGTTCCAGGCGATGAACAACTCACTCGTGCTCGCTCTCTCCGACGTCGAGTACCACGGACGGGTGCAGAGCCTCATGATGTTGTCGTTCAGCGGCTTCGGCATGGCGGCGCTCCCGCTCGGCGTGCTCGCCGACGAGATCGGCCTCCGCCAGACGTTCGCGATCATGGGTGCGCTCGTGCTGGTCGCGATGAGCGTCTACGTCGTGGCCAGCCGCCGCACCCGCCGGCGCATCGGCGAAGCCGACTTGATCTGACTCGAAGTCGCTTTGATCTGACTCGGAGCCGGGTTAGTCCCAGTCGACGTCGGTCGCGTGGAGCGTCCAGACCTCGACGATGCGGCCGTCCTCGATGCGGTGGATCTGGATGAAGTCGATCCGGCGCGGCTCGCCGGTGATCGAGTGCTGGCCGCGCATCGAGGTGCGACTCCAGACCTTGTCGCCGTCGACCGTGCGCTCGTGGACCCGGATGACCGGTGTGCCGAGGGCCTTGCGATACTCGCGGAGGTCGTGCTTGAGCTCCTTGCGAGTTCGGGTGACGGTGCCTCCGACGCCGTGGCGGATGAACGGCTCGGCGACGAGTTCGTCGGCGGCGTTCAGGTCGCCGTCACCCCACGCCCGCTGCTGCCATTCGGCGACGATCTCGTCGGGTGACCGTGTCGAGGAGGACTCCGGCATCTCGCCCATGTGTCCAGTATCGCAGGTAGCGTTCGCTGACGTCATGGCGTCATTGGTCCTCACGGCTATCGGAGACGATCGGTCCGGCCTGGTCAGTGCGCTCGCCGGTGTCGTCACCGAATACGGCGGCAACTGGGAGCGCAGCCAGATGGCCGAGCTGGCCGGCAAGTTCGCCGGGATCGTGCTCGTGCGCATCCCCGACGACCGCGTCGACGACTTCACCGCCGCCCTCGAACCGCTGTCGGGCGTGCTCGACGTCGAGGTCCACGTCGGCGGCGACCAGATCGACGATGCGCAGCATTTCTCGCTCCACTTGTTGGGCAACGACCGTCCGGGCATCGTCCGGGAACTGTCGTCGGTGCTGGCCGAGCACGGCATCAACATCGACGAGCTCAACACCGAGACGTGGGAAGCGCCGATGGCCGGCGGCGTGCTGTTCGAAGCCGACGCCATGCTCGAGGCGCCCGCCGACCTCGACGAGGCGACCCTGCGAACCGCGCTCGAGCAACTCGCCAACGAGCTGATGGTCGAGATCGAACTCGATCGATGAGCTGCGACGACCAGGACCACGTCGACTTCCTCTGCGCCGCCGCGGACAAGATCGACGGCTGGGCGGAGACCGCCGAACTGATGGGCGACGACCAGCAGGCGGTCAAGCTCCGCGAGAAGGCCCGCCTCGCCCGCGAGCGAGCCATGCAGTTCCTCGACGACTGACGCCCGGTCACGCTGCCGGGCAGCGCGATGATGGCGGTGTGAGTGACGACATGCCGCCGTGGGAGCCGCCCTTCGCCGGGAGCGAGGTGGAGCACCTGCTCGGTGCGATCGACCGCCAGCGCGCCACCTTTCGCTGGAAGGCCGCCGACCTCGACGCCGCAGGCCTGGCATTCCGACTGCCTGCGTCCGACCTGAGCTTGGGTGGACTGCTGAAGCACTTGGCGTGGGCCGAAGACCTGATGTTCACCCGCAAGCTCGACGGCTCGTCGCAACACGAGCCGTGGGCGTCGGCCCCGTTCGCCGACGAGCCGAACTGGGAGTTCGAGTCCGCTCGGAGCGACACGCCGGAGGCGCTGTACCGCCTCTACGACGAACAGGTCGAACGGTCACGGGCGACCGTCGCGGCAGCGCTCGAGGCGGGCGGTCTCGATCAGATCGTGGCGCTGGGGCGCGAACACGGCATCAGCGTCACACTCCGACGACTCCTCTTCGACCTGCTCGAGGAGTACGGCCGCCACACCGGTCACGCCGACCTGTTGCGAGAGGCGATCGACGGCCGCACCGGCGAAGATCCGCCCTGGCCCACCTGACCGACGAAGGCGTGAACTCTTTGCGCATCGGGTGCGCAAACTGATCACGCATTGGCGGGGAGTGGGTGTCAGGCTGGGGTGGTGAGCGACGGGGCGTTCGACGAGACGGTGGCACCGCGGTACGACGACGACTGTGCCGACATGTTCACGCCGGAGGTGCTCGAGCCGACCGTGGCGCTCCTCGCCGAGCTCGCCGGCGGTCGACCGGCACTGGAGTTCGCCGTCGGAACGGGTCGGGTCGCGCTCCCCCTCGCCGACGCCGGTATCGAGGTGCACGGCATCGAACTGTCGCGCGCCATGGTCGCCGAGATGCGGGCCAAGCCCGGCGGTGACGCCATCCCGGTCACCATCGGCGACATGGCCACGACGCGGATCGGCGGCGAGTTCGGCCTCGTCTACCTCGTGTTCAACACGATCACGAACCTGCTCACCCAGAACGAGCAAGTCGACTGCTTCCGCAATGCCGCCGCCCACCTGGTACCGGGCGGGTGCTTCGTGATCGAGACCGGGGTGCCGCGCATCCAGGATCTCCCCCGTGGCGAACGCTTCCTGGCGTTCGACGCCGGAGACGAGCACGGCGGCATCGACGAGTACGACGTCGTCGGGCAGCGCCTCGTCTCGCACCACTACCGCACCGGCGACTGCGCCGGCCGCTTCTCGTCGGAACACCGGTGGGCATGGCCCGCCGAATACGACCTCATGGCACGCATCGCCGGCCTCCGCCTCCGAGACCGATGGGCCGACTGGCACCGCTCCCCCTTCACCGACACCAGCCGCACCCACATCTCCGTCTGGCACTCGACGAATGCGTGAACAAACTGCGGAATAGTTCCGCAGTTTGTTCACGCATTGGCGAGGGTGGCGGGGTGTGGTCAGGTGTGGCGGATGGACATGCCGCCGTCGACGGGGATGATCGCGCCGTTCAGGAAGCTGGCCGCCGGCAGGCACAGACTCACCGTCATCTGCGCGACCTCCTCCGGCACGCCGTAGCGGCGCAGCGGCACCCGCCGACGGGCGTAGGTCTCCTTCGCCTCGTCGGGGATCGCACTGGTCATCGCCGTGTCGATCGGGCCGGGGCAGATGCAGTTGGCGGTGATGCCATGCCGACCGAGTTCGACCGCCATCGACTTCGTCAGCCCGACGACCCCTGCCTTGGTCGCCGCGTAGGCGGCGAGACCCGGTGTCGTGACGATCGCCTCGGTCGACGCGATGTTGACGACCCTCGCTGCGTCCGACTCGAGCAAGTGCGGCATGGCGTACCGGACCAGGCGAGCGTGCGCCGTCAGGTTGATGTCGAGCGTCGTCGCCCAGTTCGACTCGAACTCGTCGTCGGTCTCGCCCTCCTGGGCGAGGAACGAGTTGATGAGCGACACGCCGGCGTTGTTCACGACGATGTCGATGCCGCCGAACCGCTCGACGGCAGCGTCGACCAACCCGCGCAGCGAGTCGGTCGACGCGACATCGCACACCCGTCCGAGCACCCGGTCGGCGCCGTGCACCGCCGTGATCTCGTCGACCACGGCCTGCACCCGGTCGGCGCCGAGGTCGGCAACGACCACCTTCGCCCCTTCGTCGGCGAACACGTGGGCGGTCGCACGCCCCATGCCGCTCGCCGCTCCGGTGACGATGGCGACGCGGTCGGTGAGCGACCGGGAGAGCTCCGAGAGGCGGTCAGGCATCGGCGTGGGCGATGATGCCGCGGATGTTCTCGCCGTCGCGCATGGCCCGGTAGCCCTCGTTGATGTCGGCGAGCGGGTACCGGTTGGTGATCAACTCGTCGAGTTTCAGTGATCCCGACGTGTACATCGACAACAGGTTCGGGATGTCGTGGCGTGGGTTGAGCGAGCCGAAGATCGTCCCCTTGATCTCCTTGTTCCACATCGCCATCTCGAACAGGTTCACCGACGACTCGGTCTGCTCCATCGGCGCAATCGCGGTGACGACGATCGTGCCGCCCTTGCCGGCGAGACCGGTGCCGAGCTGCATCATCTCGCCGTAGAGCACCCCCGGCGTCATGATCACCTTGTCGGCCATCTGCCCCATCGTCATCTCGGTGACGGCGGGGAACGCCTCCTCCATCGAGGCGAACGTGTCGGTGGCACCGAACTCCATCGCCTTCTCGCGCTTGAACTCGACCGGGTCGACGGCGATCACCTTCTTGGCGCCCGCCATCGCGGCTCCCTGGACGGCGTTGATGCCGATGCCGCCGATGCCGACCACGACGACGACGTCGCCCGGCCGCACCTCGGCTCGGCGGGTCGCCGACCCCCAACCGGTGGCGACGCCGCACGACACGAGCGCCACGACGTCGAGCGGCAGGTCGGCGTCGACCTTGATCACCTGCGAGGTCGCCACGCACGAGTACTCGGCGAAGGTGCCGAGCTTGGCGAACAGCATCAGGTCGTCGCTGCCCAACCGGTGACGGCTCGTGCCGTCGGTGATCATGCCCTTCACGAACGCGCCCGCACCCTGGTCGCACAGGTTCTGTCGACCGGTGACGCAGTACCGGCACTGGCCGCACGACGGGATGAACGACGCCGAGACGTGATCACCCGGCGCCACGGAGGTGACGCCCTCGCCGACGGCTTCGACGACGCCGGCGCCCTCGTGACCGCCGACGATCGGGAAGAAGCCGCCCTCGATGCCCATCATCTCGAGTGCCTCGGGTGACGGCACCATGTCGCCGGTGTGGACGTGTTCGTCGCTGTGACACATGCCGGCATGTGTCCATCGGACCAACACCTCCCCCGCTCTCGGGTCGTCGACCTCGATTTCCTCGACGGTCCAGTCCTGTCCGACGCCGTGCATGACGCCTGCGTTGCATTTCATCTCGAGACCCCCTTCTCGTGCCCGAAACGTTTCCACACGGCGGGTCGCGACATCGGGTCGGAGCGCCCTGTTTGCGGGAGCGTCGTTGTGGTTACGTCGATGCCATGGGCTACTCGCTCGAACACGACGAACCGGTGCTCGACGGCATTCGCCGGGTGTGCGGCGAACAGGTCGACGATGCGATCGCTGCACTCGGCGACGGCTTCACGGACGACCCCCATGTCGCCATCCACGAGGTCCGCAAGCACTGCAAGAAGATCCGAGGGGCCGTTCGCCTGGTGCGGCCGGTCGTCCACTCGAAGCGCTACCGGGCAGTGAACGAGTTGGCTCGCGACGCCGCCCGCGAGCTGAGCGACTTCCGCGACGCCCGAGCGCTGAGGGGCACGTTCGAGCGGCTGCGCGAGGTCGTCGAGTTCGATGCCGACCAGATGGCCGCCACACAGGGCGTCCTCGTCGCCGATCAGACCACAGCCGAGGAGGCGATCACCCCCGAGAACCCGGGCGTGGTGCGCTCGCGTGACCTGCTCGCCGAACTGCGGGACGCCGTCGACCGGTTGCGGGCCAAGGACACGGAGTGGGATGCCATTTCGCCGGGCCTCGTGAAGACCTACGAGCGCGGTCGCATCGCGATGGTGACGTGCATCGATCGCCCGACCGGCGAGTCGTTCCACGAGTGGCGCAAGCGAGCGAAGTACACGCGCTACCACCTGGGCCTGATCGCACCATCGGCTCCCGACCTGCTCGACCCCCTCGAGCAGGCGTTCCACCACCTGACCGACGCGCTCGGCGACGCTCACGATCTGTTCGTGCTCGAGCAGCGTCTCGACGACGTCGACGACATCGACGGAACAAGGCTGCTGATCGCCGGCGCCCGAGCCGACCTCGAACGCCGCGCCGTCCACCTCGGCCGACGGCTCTACGCCGAGTCGGGCAAGCGGTTCGAGCAGCGCCTCGGCACCTACTGGGACGCCTGGCGCTCCGAACCCGTCGACGCCGCGGCGGGCGGTCTCGGCAGCGTCTACGGCTGAGCGGTCGGTCGCGTCACGGCGTCAGGCCGAGACGGCCGTCGAGGGCGGCGACCAGTGCATCCGCGCCGGTCAGGACACCCGACGGCTGCTCGCCTCGACCGCAGAAGAGGGCCGTGAGCGTGGCCAGATCGCCGCGAATGGCGACCTCGTCGCCTCCGCCGTCGACCTCGAACTCGGTCGACAGGTCGGGACGTCCGGCGACGTCGATCGACACCGTCGCCGGCTGGTCGAGCAGCTTCGGGAGCACGTGGGTCCAACCGAGCAGACCCCGCTCCATCGAGATCTCTGCGGCGGCACAATCGACACGAGCCGGGAGGCCCACTGCCCGGCGGATGTCCTGTTCGTGCGCCCACAGGTCGAACACCCGGATTGGCATCGCCTTCGACATCGGCTGATCGCGAAACGGGCTCGACACCTCCGGATCGCCCTGCTTCGCCAGCGATTTCAGGGTGGGGATCCGGCGGCTCCGGAGCCCGGCGAGCTCGTCGGCGATCGACGACAGCGGCAGTTGACGGCGGATCTGGACGTGCTGCTCCATGTACTCGTCGAACTCGTTGACGACGTGATCGAGGTCGGGCAGGTCGACCGCCGGCTGCGGGGCACCTTGGAGCACCGCCTCGACGCCGACCATGTGGGCGAGTACGTCGCGCACCGTCCACCCGGGACAGTCGGTGGGGAGATCGGCGTCGGCCTCGGTCAGGTCACGCGCCAGCGACAACGTCTGGAGCATGACGTCGTCGATTGCCTCGACGAGATGGACGTTGCTGTGATCGGCCGCCATGTCGTCATCATCGCGCATCGACCGAGCCGAGCTTCGGGCCGAACATCGGTGCACTCAGTGGGTAGGTCGTGATCATCTCCAGGCGCTTCGCATGGACGGCGACACCGCGGCCCGGCGCCAGCTCGCCGACCACGACGCACTTGCTCCCCTGGTCGACCCCTTCGATCTCCACGTTCGAGTCGACCTGGCACTTCCACGCCGCCCGCGTCCTGCGGTCGCCGTCGGACGGATAGAGCCACACGGTGATCGTCGACTGTCCGAGGTCGCGGCGGTCGATCGAACCGCCCCACTCGCGCCGCCAGCGCAGGCGCATCGGGGTGCGCGGCGAGGTGATGATACGGGCGCGGAGTTCCTCGACGTCGTGGAGGAACCGATCGAGTGACACGCCGACAGTCTGCCTGCCGGAACCCTGGTCAGGCGAAGAACCCGCGTACCGCGTCGGCCATGTCGGCGCGGTGCGGGGTCGGCGAGATGAGCGCGTCGACGGCGTGGAACGCCGTGTGGGTCTGCCCGCGACACTCCTCGTGCGTCACCGGCACGCCGGCGTCCTCGAGCGCCTTCGCGTAGGCGTTGCCCTCGTCGCGCAATGGGTCGAACTCGGCGGTGAACACCGCTGCGGGCGGCAGGTCGGCGAGCGAGTCGGCCAGGAGCGGCGACGCGAGCGGCGACGAGCCGTCGGGTGCGTACTGCTCGATGAACCACTCCATGAGCGACTTCGTGAGCACGTAGCCCTCTGCGTTCTCGTGGATCGAAGGGTGCTGCTTCGACAGGTCGGTCGCCGGGCACACCAACAGCTGCCCGACGAGCGCCGGACCGCCGTTGTCGCGGGCGAGCTGTGACACGACGGCGGCCAGGTTGCCACCGGCGCTCCAGCCGGCCACGGCGATGCGTTCGGGGTCGCCCCCGAGCTCGGCGGCGTGTTCACCGACCCAGCGCAGTGCAGCCCAGGCGTCGTCGGCGGCGGCCGGGTACGGCGCCTCCGGCCCGTGGCGGTAGTCGACCGAGATCACCAGCGCGCCCGACCGATCGCACAGATCGCGGCAGAACGGATCGTCGGAGATCGCATCGCCGATCACCCAACCGCCGCCGTGGTAGTAGACGACGACCGGATGCGGCCCCGGCGTGGCGGGGCGATAGAGCCGGTACGCGAGGTCGCCGTCGGCGCCCGGGTACGTGCCGTCGACGATCTCGCCGACATCGGGACCCGGCGGGCGCATGACATTGGTGGCGGCCATGAACTCGCGTGCGCCGGCGGCACCGAGCGTCTCGATCGGGGGCAGCTCGAGCTCGGCCATCAGCTTCAACATCGTCGCCACGTCGTGTTGCAACCGGTTGACGACGCCGTCGTTGCACTGCTCGCCGTCGTCGCCGACGAGGCGGAACCCGAGGAAGCCCTCGGCGGTCACGCGGTCGCAGGTGTCGCGATAGTTGTCGACGCCGCCGACGTAGGGTAGGAACACACGCGGCTTGCCGGGCACGTTCGCACCCATGTACCACGATGCCGCCTGTGGGAACAGGGTGATGTCGGCGCAGTCGTTGACGTGCTGGCCCCAACCGGCCTCGGCCGTCGGCGTGGGTTCGATCGTGGTGAAGCCGTCCTTGCGCATCCGCTCGATCGTCTCGGTCACCCACTCGACGTGCTGCTCGATCGAGACCACCATGTTCGACAGCACCGAGGGGCTGCCGGGCCCGGTGATCATGAACAGGTTCGGGAATCCGACGCTCGTCAGACCGAGGTACGTGTGCGGGCCGTCGGCCCACTTCTCCTTCAACGAGATCCCGTTGCGGCCCTCGATGTCGACCGACACGATCGGACCGGTCATGGCGTCGAACCCGACCGCGAACACGATGTCGTCGAACTCGAGATGCTCGGTGCCGCCGTTACCCGCGATGTCGATGCCCTGCTCGGTGATCGTCTCGATCGGCGTCTCACGCAGGTCGACCAACCGGACGTTGTCACGGTTGTACGTCGCGTAGTAGTCGGTGTCGACGCACAAGCGCTTCGTCGACAACGGAAACGTGTTGGGGCACAGCGTCTCGGCCGTGACGGGATCGTCGACGATCGAGCGGATCTTGTTGCGGACGAACTCGGCGGCGGTGTCGTTGGCGACCGGATTCACGAGCAGGTCGTTGAACTTGCTCGACAGTCCGAACAGACCGCCTTCTTGCCAGCCGCGCTCGTACGCCGCTTCGCGTTCCTCGTCGCTGACGGCCAGCGCGCTGATCTCCGACGGCTCGATCGGGACGCCGACGGCCGACCAGCGCGCCGCCTCGCGGTAGGCCGCGGGGTCGGCGTCGTACTGTGCCCGTTTGTCGGCGTCGGTCGGACCGTTGTGCGCCGGCACCGAGAAGTTCGCGGTGCGCTGGAACACCGTGAGTTGCTCGGCCTGCGCGGCGATGATCGGGATCGACTGGATCGCCGACGAGCCGGTCCCGATCACGGCGACGCGACGACCGGTGAAGTCGACGCCCTCGTGGGGCCACCGACCGGTGTAGTAGGTGGGGCCGGAGAACCGGTCGGCGCCGGGGATGTCGGCGTCCTTCGGGACCGAGAGGCACCCGGTGGCCATCACGTAGTGCTGGGCGACGAGTTCGTCACCGCCTTCGGTGCCGATACGCCAACGCTGGGCATCCTCGTCCCACGTCGCCGCCGCCACCCGCGTCTCGAAGCGGATGTCGCGCCGCAAGTCGTGCTTGTCGGCGACGTGCTGGAGATAGCGCAGGATCTCGGGCTGGGTCGCGTACTTCTCGGACCACTCCCATTCCTCCTCCAGCTCCGGATCCCAGCTGAACGAGTAGTCGAGACTCGGCACGTCGCAGCGCGCACCCGGGTACCGGTTCCAGTACCAAGTGCCGCCGACATCGTCGGCGGCCTCGAGCGCCACCGCCGACATGCCTTGGTCGCGCAGTCGTTTCAGCAGGTACAGCCCGGCCATGCCGGCTCCCACCACGACGACGTCGAACTCCGAACGTTCCCCCGAATCGCTCATGCGTTGGATTGAAACACACGCCCGGCCTCCGGCTCCCAGCGGAGCGCCCCGGACCGAGCGACCATGGCGTGGCGACGGCGACGCCGCCTAGTGTCCGCGACATGGACGTCGATGCGCTGCTGTCGGAACTGACCCTCCAGGAGAAGGCGGCGCTGATCAGCGGCGCCGACATCTGGCACACCGTCGCCGTCGAACGACTCGACATCCCGGCGATCATGTGCTCCGACGGGCCCCACGGCATGCGCGCCCAGGTCGACGACGTGCAGGACGGCGAGATGCTCAAGGCGGCCCCGGCCACCTGTTTCCCCACCGCGTCGGCGATCGCCTCCTCATGGGACCGCGACCTCATCCACGAGGTCGGGGTCGCGATCGCGAACGAGGCACGACAGTACGGCGTGTCGGTCGTGTTGGGTCCCGGCGTCAACATGAAGCGCTCGCCCCTCTGTGGCCGGAACTTCGAGTACCTCTCCGAAGATCCCTACCTCGCCGGCGAGCTCGGCCTGGCGATCGTCGACGGCATCCAGTCGCGCGACGTCGGGACGTCGGTCAAGCACTACGCCGCGAACAACCAGGAGCACGATCGCCTGCGCGTCAGTGCCGAGATCGACGAACGCACGCTCCGCGAGATCTACCTCCCGGCCTTCGAGCGCATCATCACCGCCGGTCGGCCCTGGACCGTCATGTGCGCCTACAACCGCATCAACGGCACCCATGCATCACAGAACCCCTGGCTCCTCACCGACGTGCTGCGCGACGAGTGGGGGTTCGAGGGCGTCGTCGTCAGCGACTGGGGCGCCGTCCACGACCGGGTCGCCGCAGTACAGGCCGGGCTCGACTGGGAGATGCCACCCGATCTCGAACGCAGCCCTGCCGCCGTCGTCCGTGCCGTCGAGGCAGGCTGGCTCGACGAATCGGTCCTCGACACCAGCGTCCGGCGCATGCTCGACATGGTCGCCAAAGGTCGCCACGTGCTCGACCTCGACGAGACGGTCGACGTCGATGCGCACCACGAACTCGCCCGCCACGCCGCCGCGGAGTCCGCGGTCCTGTTGAAGAACGACGGCGGTCTTCTCCCGCTCATGGACGACGGCACGATCGCGGTGATCGGGGAGTTCGCCCGCACACCGCGGTTCCAGGGGTCGGGCAGCTCGCAGGTGACCACCACCCGGGTCGACGTCGCAGCCGACGAGATCGCCCGGTTGGTGAGCAGCGACCGGGTCCGGTTCGCGCCCGGCTACGGCGTCGACACCACCGAGGACGACGCAGCCCTCGCCGACGAGGCCGTCCGCGTCGCCTCGTCGTCCGACACCGTCGTGATGTTCATGGGTCTGCCCGACTCGTACGAATCGGAGGGGTTCGACCGCGCCCACATGGACCTGCCACCGAACCAACTCGCGCTGCTCGACGCCGTCCTCCAGGTCAACGAACGAGTGGTCGTGGTGCTCGTGAACGGCGCAACCGTCGTGATGGAACCCTGGTGCGAGTCGGTGCCGGCGATCCTCGAGTGCTGGTTGGGTGGTCAGGCGGCAGGTGGGGCGGTCGCCGACCTGTTGACCGGGGCAGCATCCCCGGGCGGTCGGCTCGCCGAGACGATGCCCGTATCGTTGAACGACGTCCCGTCGACACTCAACTTCCCGGGCGACCCCGGCGTCGTCCGGTATGGCGAAGGCATCTTCATCGGATACCGGGCCCACGATCATCTGGGCCAGCGCGTCAGCTTCCCGTTCGGGTTCGGTCTGTCGTACACGTCGTTCGACATCGCCGACCTCGAGGTCACGACGTCCGGGGCCGTGGCCGACGGCACGTTGGCCGCCGCCGTCTCGGCGACCGTGACGAACACGGGCGACCGCGCCGGGTCGCACGTCGTCCAGGTGTATGTCGGCGACGACGACGCCGAGGTCGCACGCCCGCCTCGCGAACTGAAGGGGTTCGCCAAGGTCCGCCTCGATCCCGGTCAGTCGGAGCGGGTCACGATCGATCTCGACCAGCGGGCCTTCTCGTACTGGTCGACGCGGCACCGCCGCTGGGTCGTCGAGGCCGGCACCTTCACGATCGCCGTCGGCGCCCATTCCCGCGACCTGCCGCTCTCGGCCGTCGTCGACGTCGAGGCGCCGTCGATCCGGCCCGCCCTCGACGCGATGTCGACCCTCACCGAGTGGGCCGACGACCCGGCCGGATGGGCGACGCTCGACGAGTTCTTGCCCGAGCGCCACCCCGCCCGGAGCCGCCGCTTCCGGAGCCTGCTCGGCTCGATGCCGATCGACACCCTTGCCGGCTTCGGTTCGATGGGATTCACCCATGCGGACGTCGACACCCTGCTGGAACGCGTTCGCGAGCACCAGGCCACCGCGCCGTAGGCTGGTGCGCCGGTATGAGCGCGCACACAGAATCCCCCGACACCCGAGACGACACTCCACCGTTCCGGTACACCGCCGCGCTCGCGAGCGATCTCGAAGTGCGCTGGCAGGACTGGTGGGACGAGCAGGGCACGTTCGAGACGCCGAACCCCGCCGGCTCGCTGGCCGACGCCGCACTGGCCGACGAGCGCGGCGGCAAGCTGTTCGTGCTCGACATGTTCCCGTATCCCTCGGGTGCCGGACTGCACGTCGGCCACCCGCTGGGCTTCATCGGGACCGACGTGTTCGCCCGCTTCAAGCGGATGACCGGCCACAACGTGCTGCACACGATGGGTTTCGACGCGTTCGGTCTCCCCGCCGAGCAGTACGCCGTCGAGACCGGCCAGCACCCCGCCGTCACGACCGACCAGAACATCGCCACCTATCGCCGCCAGCTGCGCCGCCTGGGTCTGGCCCACGATCCGCGCCGCAGCATCTCCACAACCGACCCCGACTACTACCGGTGGACCCAGTGGATCTTCGGCCAGATCTTCAACGCGTGGTTCGACCCCGATGCCCCACACGACGACGGCGTCGGGCGGGGCAAGGCGCGGCCGATCGCCGAGCTGGTCGCCGAGTTCGAGATCGGCTCACGTCCGACCCCCGACGGCCGCCCCTGGCACGACCTGAGCGCCACCGAACAGCGCGAGATCATCGACGGCCACCGCCTGGCGTACGTCAGCGACGCACCGGTCAACTGGTGCCCCGGCCTGGGCACCGTCGTCGCCAACGAAGAGGTCACCGCCGACGGCCGCTCCGACCGCGGCAACTTCCCCGTCTTCAAGCGCAACATGCGCCAGTGGATGATGCGCATCACCGCCTACGCCGACCGCCTGATCGACGACCTCGAGCTGCTCGACTGGACCGACGCCATCAAGGCGATGCAGCGCAACTGGATCGGCCGCAGCCACGGCGCCAACGTGCATTTCCCGTCTGCAGCGGGCGACATCACCGTCTTCACCACGCGCCCCGACACCCTGTTCGGCGCCACCTTCATGGTGCTGGCACCGGAGCACCCGTACGTCGACGAGCTGACCACGTCGGAGCAAGCCGACGCCGTCGCCGACTACCGCCGCCAAGCCGCCGCGAAGAAAGACGTCGACCGCCAGGACGAGAACCGGGAGAAGACCGGCGTCTGGACCGGTTCGTACGCCACCAACCCTCTGAGCGGAGAGCAGATCCAGGTCTGGATCGCCGACTACGTCCTGATGGGCTACGGCACCGGCGCCATCATGGCCGTGCCGTCGGGCGACCAGCGCGACTTCGAGTTCGCCCGGAAGTTCGACCTGCCCATCCCTGCGATCCAGCAGCCGCCGGCCGCATGGTTCGAGCAGCGCGACATCGAACCGACGATCGACACCACGCTCTGGCCCGAGGCGTTCGTCGGTGACGGCGTCTACGTCAACTCGTCGAACGACACCCTCGACCTGAACGGCATCGACAACAAGGCCGACGGCATCGCGACCGTCAACGCCTGGTTGGAGGAGACCGGCAAGGGCGAGGCCACGATCACCTACAAGCTGCGCGACTGGTTGTTCAGCCGCCAGCGGTACTGGGGCGAGCCGTTCCCCGTCGTCTACGACGCCGACGGTTTCCCGCACACCCTGCCCGACTCGATGCTGCCGGTCGAGCTGCCCGAGACCGATTCGTTCTCGCCGCGCACGTTCGACCCCGACGACGAGTTCTCGAATCCCGAGAGCCCGCTCGACCGTCTCGACGACTGGGTCACGCTGACGCTCGACCTGGGCGACGGTCCGCAGGAGTACCGCCGCGACACCAACGTGATGCCCCAGTGGGCCGGCTCGTGCTGGTACCAGCTGCGCTACTGCGACCCGTCGAACACCGAGGCCTTCATCGACCCCGCCGTCGAGCAGTACTGGGTCGGCCCGAAGCCCGACGCGCGACCCGATCACCCGGGTGGTGTCGACCTGTACGTGGGTGGCGTCGAGCACGCCGTCCTGCACCTGCTGTACGCCCGGTTCTGGCACAAGGTGCTGTTCGACCTGGGCCACCTGTCGTCGAAGGAGCCGTACGCCCGCCTGTTCAACCAGGGCTACGTGCAGGCCTACGCCTACACCGACGAGCGCGGCATCTACGTCGACGCGAAGGAGGTCGTCGAGCGCGACGGCTCGTACTTCCTGGGCGATCAGCCGGTGAACCGCGAGTACGGGAAGATGGGCAAGAGCCTGAAGAACTCGGTCAGCCCCGACGAGATGTACGACGCCTACGGCGCCGACACGTTGCGCCTGTACGAGATGGCGACCGGGCCGCTCGACGCGTCACGTCCGTGGGAGACCCGCGACGTGATCGGCATGTACCGGTTCCTGCAGCGCCTGTGGCGCAACATGATCGACGAGCAGACCGGTGCCTGCACCGTGGTCGACGAGCCGCTCGACGACGAGCTGACCAAGCAACTGCACCGCACGATCGACGTCGTCCGCACCGAGATGGACGCCCTCCGGTTCAACACGGCGATCGCCAAGCTGATCGAGCTGAACAACGCCGTGACGAAACTCGGTCACACGCCGCGGGCGGTCGCCGAGCCGATGGTGCTGATGGCGGCACCGCTGGTACCCCACGTCGCCGAGGAGTTGTGGCGCAAGCTGGGCCACGACGACACCGTCACCTACCTGCCGTTCCCCGAAGCCGACGAGCAGTACCTCGTCGACGACACCATCGAGGTGCCCGTGCAGATCAACGGCAAGGTGCGGAGCCGCATCGTCGTCGCCGCCGACGCCGACAAGGCTACGTTGGAGGCGGCAGCGATGGCCGACGACAAGGTCGTCGCCGCCGTCGACGGCGCCACGCCGAAGAAGATCATCGTGGTGCCGGGCCGCATGGTCAACATCGTCGTGTGACCGACCTCGACACGCGCCCGTCGGCGAGACCCGTCGTCGCCGTCTCGGTCTCCGCAGCGGTCGCCTCGGCGCTGCCCGGCTTCCTCGTCGGCGCACTCGCCGTGCAGATGCGCAGCGAGTTCGACGTCGGCGAGTCGGTCTACGCATGGGCGATGAGCGGCTACTTCCTCGCAGCGAGCTTCGCCTCGATCCCGCTCGGACGAGTCGCACAGCGGGTCGGCCCTCGCCGGCAGATCGTTGCCGCCCTGTCGATCGCAGCGGCAGCCAATGTGGCGATCGCCGCGACGGCGAGGTCGTTCGGGCTGCTCGTCGCCGTCATGGCGCTGATCGGTGTGTGCAACGCCGCGGCCCAGACCGCCGTGAACCTCGCCCTGGCGTCGGCTCGTCTCGAACGGCTCGGGTTCGCGATCAGCATCAAGCAGTCGGGCATGCCGCTGGCCTCGATGCTGAGCGGACTGGCCGTTCCCGTGATCGCGCTCACCGTCGGCTGGCGCTGGGCCTTTGTGACGGTGGCGGCGATCGGGTTCGGCACCGCCGCCGCCGTCATGCGTGTCCTCGGCCCCTACGAGGCACCCGACCGTGAGACGGACGACCATCACCGTCGATCCGGTTCTCCGTCGACGGCCCTGCTCGGGGCCGCCGTCGCGAGCGGTTTCCTGTCGTTCGGTGCCGGTGCGCTCAACGCCTGGGTCGTGGAATCTGGCGTCGACGCCGGTCTCGGTGAGGGCGTTGCAGGGCTCATGTTGGCGGGTGGCGCAGCGCTCGGTGTGGCCATCCGGCTCGTCTGCGGTGTGCGCCTCGACCGATCGCCTTCGCTCCCGTTCCGGCGCGCCGGCGTGATCGCACTGGTCGGTGCCACCGGCGTCGCCCTCCTGGCCGTCCGGTCGGCGCCCGTCCACGTGATCGCGACGCTCGTCGGGTTCGCCGGTGGCTGGATCTGGCCCGTGTTCACGAACTTCGGCATCGTCCGCACGAACGCCGGGCGCGCCGCAGCGGCAACCGGCATCACCCAGACAGGCGTGTACGTCGGCGTGTTCGTCGGCCCGCTGGCATCGGGCGTCCTCATCGAGCGCGCCGGCTACGGACCGATGTGGATCGTGACGGCCGTTGCGATGGCCGTCGGCGCCGTGGTGGCGATCCGGGTCGCCAGGCACTTCTGAGCCAGGGCGACCCGAGCCCGCCAGATCAGGTGGTGCTCGACTGGCGCCGCATGTGGACCAGGCCGGCGATCACCAGGATCAGGCACACCAAGGCCGCACCGAACGCGACCCACGCAGCGATGCCGGCGATCTGACCCACCGTCGCCCAGGCGTACACGTTCAGCAGGGTGCCACGCAGGATCTCACCCTTCAGCACCGTGTCACGGGTGCCGGTGATCTCGTCGGCCGCCGCCTGCAACTCGTCGATCTCGGCCTCGCTCGCTCCCGACGCCACGGCGTCCTGCACCGCAGCATTCGCCTCGGATTGCGGCGCGCCGAGTTCGGCGTACGAGAGCCCGCCGCCGATGCCCTCGATGTGGCCGGCGATGTAGCTCGAGTACGCCTCTGCCTCCTTGCCGGTGTCGACGAGTTCGCCGCCGTACTCGGCGAGGTCGTCGCGACCTTCCTCCGCGAGCGCCTCGGCCGAGGGGAAGGTGATGCCCTGTGCGGTCAGCTCGTCGGACACGTAGTCGGCAGTGAAGTTGCTGGCGTACATCAGGAGCGCTCCGGCCACGACGAGGACGATCGTGACGACGGCGCCGAGAGCGATCAGGAACTTGTCGACCCCGCTGCGCGTGATCGTGATGACGTCGGACGGGCCGTCCGGGCTCGCCGAGGACGGGTCGGTTGCTGGGTTGGTTGCCGTGTCTGACATGTCGCCTCCCGAGGGCGTCGTGGGTTACTCGCCGCGCAACCTAACCCACTTCCAGTCTCCACTGGAGAAACACCCGTTATCACCGCGTCGGGACCTTTTCCCCTTGCCCGATCGGTCCACCGGCGCGATGCTGTCAGCACAAGTCAGATCCACGAGGTGCCCATCGGGGACACAGACCCACGAAGCGATCACTCGGTCGCACAGCGTGGCTCCTGGTCCCGAAACCGATTCCGAGTTGAACGGATCACACCTCGTGGATCTGTCGCGTTCGGGCCCGGGCCCACCTCACACGAGGATGTCGTCGAGGCTCGCCAGCAGCAACTGCACGTTGCGCATGCGGGCGGTGTGGCCCATCAGGCCGATCCGCCAGCCCTTGCCGGCCAGATCGCCGAGTCCGCCACCGATCTCGACGCCGTAGTCGAGAAGCAGCGACCGGCGCACGTCGGCCTCGGTCGCACCGTCGGGCAGACGGTCTTCGGGCACCCAGACCGAGGTCAGTTGCGGCAGCCGATTGCCCTCGGCGGCGAACAGTTCGAAGCCACGATCCACCAGACCGGCCTGGAGTGCGTCGCCGACGGCCTGATGACGGGCGAACGACGCCTCGAGCCCCTCGTCGAGCAGTGCACCGAGCCCGGCGTGGATCCCGTACAGGCTCGAGATCGGAGCGGTGTGGTGATAGGCACGGGCCCCGTCGCCACCGGTGACGTACTTGGCGATCATGTTCAGATCGAGGTACCACGACTGCGGCGTCTCGCGGAGGTGGGTGAGAGCACGATCGGAGACGGTGAGCGGCGCGAGACCGGGCGGCACGCCGAGGCACTTCTGGGTGCCGGAGTAGGCGATGTCGACGCCCCACTCGTCGATCCGGAGGTCGATCCCGCCGAGCGACGTCACACAGTCGGCGAGGAGGAGCGCGTCGCCCTTCTTCGCCCCGAGCGTGGCGAGGTCGTTCCGGACGCCGGTCGACGTCTCGGCGTGCACGACCGCGATCATCTTCGGGCTCGGGTGTGCGTCGATCAGGTCGTTCGGGTCGATCGGCGCGCCCCATGGAGCGTCGACCCGGACGACCTCGGCGCCGCACCGGGCGGCGACGTCGCACATGCGCCCGCCGAACACACCGTTGACACCCACCACGACGGTGTCACCGGGTCCGACGAAGTTCACGAACGCGGCCTCCATGCCCGCCGAGCCGGTGCCCGACACGGCGAACGTGAGCTGGTTGGTCGTCTGGAAGACCTGACGCAACCGGTCGCCGACCTCGTCCATCAAGGCGATGAAGTCGGGGTCGAGGTGGCCGAGTACCGGTCGGGCGTAGGCCTCCATCACCTCGGGGTACGGGTTGCACGGGCCGGGGCCCATCAGCACGGGATCGCGATGCGTCATGGCGCGTCACCGTAGTGGGCGGCGACCGCCCGGGTTCAGGCCTCGGCGGCCGCCGAGACCGGAGCGACCGGTGCCGATGCCGCTGTTCGCATCGGCAACACGAGCAGCGCGGTACCGACACCGCCGATCACGATGACCCACCACACCTGCTCGAATGCGTCGAGCGATGCCTCGAGCGAGTCGGCTCCGGCCACGAGCGCCACCGCGATCGCGACACCGAAGGTGCCGCCGAACTGGCGCGCGGCCTGCAGCGATGCCCCACCGATGCCGGCCCGGTTGGGCGGCAGCGCCTGCGCCACTGCGCTCGACAGCTGCGGCCAGATACAGGCGACACCGAAACCGGTGAGCAGCATCGACGGGAAGTAGTCGACGAGGTAGTCGACGTCGGGTCCGAGCGCGACGACGCGCCAGAGCCCGCCGGCGGCGTAGGCGAGCGCGCCGGCGACGAGGATCGGTCGTTGCCCGATCCGGCCGGCGAGCGAGCCGAGGCGCGGCGCCAAGATGGCGACGAGCGCCGGGCCGGGTGCCACCCCGAAGCCCGCCTCGAGCACCGTCCATCCCCACACCGAGGTGAGGAACAGGATCGACGCCAGGAACATCGCCGAGAAGGCGACGCCGAACACGAGTCCGGCGAGATCCGACCAGGCGACGTTGCGGATGCGGAACAGATCGAGATCGAGCACCGGCGCCGCGGTGCGCCGCTGGTGGGCGACGAACACGGCGACCAGCACGGCACCGAGCACGAACCAGCCGATGGTGGCGCTGCTCCACCAGCCGTTCGTCTCGGTCTCGACCACTGCGTAGGAGATCGCTCCCGCCGCGGCAGCGACGAGCACGACCCCGACGGTGTTCGGGATCGCCGTGTCCGGGTCGCTCGACTCCTGGAGCGTGCGTCGCCCGGCGATGATCGTGTACGCACCGACAGGAAGGTTGATGAAGAACGCCCAACGCCATCCGAGCCCCTCGACCACGGCAGCGCCGAGCGTCGGTCCGAGTGCGCCGGCGACGGCTCCCGCGGCTCCCCAGATCGCAACGGCGCGCGGGAGTTCATGGCGCGGGTAGGCGCGCATCACGAGGGCGAGTGATGCCGGGATCAGGATCGCTCCGCCCACGGCTTGCACGATGCGTCCGGCGATGAGGAGTTCGGCGGTCGGCGCCAGCCCACACACCATGGAGGCGACCGTGAACAGGGCCGACCCGGCGAGGAACGATCGACGGTGCCCCACCCGGTCGGCGATCTTGCCCGCCGGGATCAGGAACGCTGCGAAGACGATGGTGTAGGCGTTCAGGACCCACGACAGCGTCGCCGGGCTCGTGTCGGAGAAGGTGGCGCCGATCTCGGGGAACGCGACGAACAGGATCGTCGTGTCGAGGAAGGTCGCGAGCGTTGCCAGCGAGGCGATGGTGAGGGTGCGTCGCCGTCGCGCCTCGTCGACGACCTCAGCCACGGGCGGCCGTCCATCGGGTCTGGATGGAGTCGGCGACGGCCAGGCCGTCGGGTGTCACGATGCGGCCCCGTTCGGTCGCGAGTCCGTCGTGGCTGGTCTCGATCTCGAACCACCCGCCGAGCCACCCGTCGTCGCCGGTCGGCGGGGTGGGCCGGTGGATGTGGGTCAGCATGTCGACGCTGATGCCACCGGCGGGCGGCATCACGTTCACGAACGCCGGCGGCGGGAACCAGTCGCAGATCATCGCGAGCCAGGCAGCGTCGACGCGCTCACCCGCGAGGGGGCGCACGTAGCCGCGCACCGACGTGTCGGGGCCGTCGCTGAACGGGAGGCTCGACGGATCGAGTCGTCCGTCGGCGCGCAGGAAGTGCGGCACCGGAGTCGGGGGGACGATGTCGACGCACTCGTCGACCGGCGGGATCGGCAGCGGCGTCCGCCGCTCCCACTCGACGCTCCGACCACCGTCGAGGGCGGCGAGCATCGTCACGTGGACGACCATCGCGTCGCGACCGTCCTGGCGGAGCACGACGTCGACGTTCGACGCACTCCTCCCCCGTCGCACCTCGGTCGCGTGCAGGGTCGCCGATCCGAGCGCCACGCTCGACCGGAAGCTCGTCGAGACGGTACGGACGGAACGGTCGGGCACCACCTGCTCCGCGGCTCGCACGGCCAAGCCGACCATGTAGCCGCCGTGGACACCGACGAGCGATGCCCAGCGGTCGGGCAGGTCGACCTCGAAACCGTCGCGGCCGTCGGGCTGCAGCACGGTTCCGGCGAACTCGGGGAGGGTGGGTTGCGTCATACAACTCAGCATGACATGTTGAGTTGCATGACGCAACCCTCGTATGATCGAGGACATGCGCAAGGTCTCCTTCGCCGACATGAACTGCTCGATCGCCCAAGCGCTCGAGATCGTCGGTGAATGGTGGACGTTGCTCATCCTCCGCGACTGCTTCCTCGGCGTCCGGCGCTTCGACGACTTCGTCGAACGGCTCGGCATCTCCCGCAATGTGCTGACCGACCGACTCGACAAGCTCGTCGCCGCGGACGTGCTCGAGCGACGGACGTACGACGAGGGGCGGCTGCGCTACGACTACGTGCTCACCCCCAAAGGCAAGGCCCTGTGGCCCGTCATCACGACGTTGCGGGAGTGGGGCGACGAGTGGATCACCGGCGAGGGAAACGAGCCGATCCTGCTCGAACACCGCACGTGCGGCAACGTCACCCACACCCGCCTCGTGTGCGACTGCTGCGGCGAGACGCTGCACGGCCGAGACGTCCGCGCAATCGAGGGCCCCGGCGCCGACTGAACGCCTGGCGGCCCTTCTCCGGCCGGCCGAACGGTCACTAGTGTCCGGGGCATGATCATCCATCGCAGCCCGGTGCCCGACGTCGAGATCCCCGAGACGACGATCACCGAACACATCCTTCGCCGCGCCGACGAGCTTCCCGACCGCGTCGCGCTGATGGACGGCCCGTCGGGCCGGTCGTACACCTACGCCCAGCTGCGCGAGATGATCCACCGATTCGCCGGCGGCCTCCAGGCACGCGGGTTCGGCAAGGGCGACGTGCTCGGCCTGATGGCGCCGAACATCCCGGAGTACGCGATCGCGTTCCACGGCACGGCCGTCGCCGGGGGCACCGTCACGACGATCAACCCGACGTACGGGGCCGAAGAGGTCCGCTTCCAGCTCAACGACGCCGGCGCAACACTGCTCGTCACGATCGGCATGTTCGCCGAGACCGCCAAGGAAGCGATCGAGGGCACCTCGATCGACGAGGTGATGACCCTCGACGGAGCGGAGGGCACCGCCAACGCACTCGAACTGCTGGCCGCCGATCCGGTCGAGCAGGTACCGGTCGACCTCCACGACCAGGTCGTGGTGCTCCCCTACTCGTCGGGTACGACCGGCCTGCCCAAGGGCGTCATGCTCACCCACCACAACCTCGTCGCGAACTGTGTACAGACCGAACCGTCGGTCAATCTGCGCGAGCACGAGGTGTCGCTCGCGTTTCTGCCGTTCTTCCACATCTACGGCATGCAGGTGTTGATGAACCTGCAGCTGTCGATCGGCGCCACCGTCATCACCCTGCCCCGATTCGATCTGCAGCAGGCGCTCGAACTCACGCAGAACGAGAAGATCACCCGCATCTATGCGGTGCCGCCGGTGATCCTGGCGCTCGCCAAGCACCCGCTCGTCGACGAGTACGACCTGTCGTCGCTCGTGCAGGTGTTCTCCGGTGCCGCCCCGCTCGGCGCCGAACTCGCCGCCGAGGCGGCCAAGCGCATCGAATGCGAGGTCGTCCAGGGCTACGGCATGACCGAACTCAGCCCGGTCAGTCACTGCACGTTCGAGGGCGACTTCCGTCCGGGCACGTCGGGCATCACCGTCCCGAACACCGAAACCCGCATCGTCGACCCGGAGACGGGCGAGGATCAAGACGTCGGCGGCGAAGGCGAACTGTGGGTTCGCGGTCCTCAGGTCATGAAGGGGTATCTCAACAACGAGAGCGCCACCCGGAACACGATCGACGACGACGGGTGGCTGCACACCGGCGACGTCGCCGTGGTCGACGAACACCACCACGTGTCGATCGTCGACCGGGTGAAGGAACTCATCAAGTACAAGGGCTTCCAGGTGCCGCCGGCCGAACTCGAGGCGCTCCTGGTCGCCCACCCGAAGGTGGCCGACGTGGCCGTCATCGGGATCCCCGACGAGGAAGCGGGCGAGATCCCGAAGGCGTTCATCGTCCGCCAGCCCGGCGCCGGCGACCTCTCGATCGACGAGCTGCAGGCGTACGTGGCCGAGCACGTCGCCAGCTACAAGCAGGTCCGCCTCGTCGAGTTCATCGACGAGATCCCCAAGTCGGCGAGCGGCAAGATCCTTCGACGGATGCTCCGCGACGGCTGACGACGCTCATCCACTCGACGATTCAGACACACCGCGTGGTCGAACGACCACGCGGTGTTTCGCGTCCCGGCCTGCCGTTCACGTTGGTTCAAGGAACCGCAAAATCGATGTACGTTCCCCGCACCTGTTCGCTACTGTGCGTCACAGACACCAGGGAGAGGTCACACAATGCAGCAGGCGACACCACAGCGTGGTTCATCCAATTCTCGGCGTACACGCGCGATCATCGGCCTCGTCGCCATGATCGTCGGTGCCCTCACCACCACGGTCGGGGCGACCCACGTCTCGGCCGTCGACACGCCCCCGACCCAGACGGTGCCCCTCAACAACCAGGGCGCCAACGGTGGGTCCGACTGCCCTGATGGCATCAACGACTACTGGCACTTCGTGACCGCTCCGAACAACGACTCGTTCGAGTTCGTCTCGATCACCCTGTCGCTCAGCGGCGACTCGTTCACCTTCTCGGGCGCCCAGATCATCCCCAACGGCTCCCAGCTCGACAACGTCTTCGTCGCAGTCCCGGGCGGCTACGACCTCGACGACATCGAGCAAGCCGGATCGTCGGCCGAGATCACGCCCGCGACCGGCGACGTGAAGTTCGTCCTCTCGCACCTCTGTGACGGCAGCGGCACGACCACCACCACGACGACCACAACCACGACCACCACCACGCTGCCGCCGACCACCACGACCACCACGACGCTGCCGCCGACCACCACCACGACCACCACGACGCTGCCGCCGACCACCACCACGACGACGACGACGACCACGACGCTGCCGCCGACCACCACCACGACCACCACCACGTTGCCGCCGACCACCACGACGACGCTGCCGTGCGAGTGGAACCCGCAGCTGCCCCCGGGCAGCCCGGACTGCGTGCCCGACGTGTCGGTCGAGGCGATCTGCTTCGACCTGTCGGTCGAGGGTGAGATCGAGCGCTACTGGCACCGGGTCACCAACAACGAGTCCGAGACCGTGACCGTGCAGTGGACGGGCGGCGAGGCGACCTTGGCAGCCGGTGAGAGCCTGGTGTTCTCGACCGACGCCGCCACGGTGACGATCACCTTCGACGGCAAGACCGCCGCCACCACACCGTCGGCGAGCGACGAGTTCTGTCAGAACACCGTCGAGGTCACCAAGGTGATCGACGGCCCCGAGACCGGCCCGGCCACCTACACGATCCAGATCTCCCGACTGGTCGGTGACAGCTACGTCCAGGAAGGCGACACCTACCAGCTCACGGGCGGCCAGACGATCTCGGTGCCGCTGCCGTCCACCTTCAACCCCGAAGGCGTCAACTACAAGATCGAAGAGGTCGACCCCGGCGACGCCCACGCCAACTCGGTCACGCCCGACTCGTTCGTCCTGAACGGTCACAAGAACGAGACGATCAGCGTCACGATCGAGAACACCTTCGCCGCCATCTCGCTCGAAAAGACGGTGTCGGCCACGTCGGTGCTGCCCGGCGGCGAGCTCAACTACGGCCTGATCGCCGAGAACACCGGCGCCCTGACACTCGACCCGGTCACGATCTACGACCGCCTGCCGGCCGACGTCACCTACGTCGACTACAGCATCGTCGGCGACGCCGGCACCTGCGCAGTCACCGAGCAGACCAAGCCACAGCTCGTCAAGTGCGACCTCGACGGCAGCATCGCCACCGGCGAGTTCACGCCCGAGATCACCCTGCTGGTGCAGGTCGACAGCGACGTCACGCCCGATGACACGATCGTCAACCAGGCCATGGCGATCGGCAACTACGACGGCGCACTCGCCGCCGAGAGCCAGGCCGACATCGCCGGTGTGTTCGGTGAAGGCCGCTTCTTCCTCGAAGCCGCCTCGACCGACCTGAGCTGCGACCCCGCTCCCGGCGAGGTGTGCGACCTGTCGGCCAAGATCGGCACGACCGTCGACGAGGTCGACTCGGGCGGGCCGACGACCACGACGACCGTCGTCGCCTCCAACAGCGCCACGACGACCCTGGTGCCCGAGCTGCCCAAGACGGGTTCCGACTCGACCCGGACGATGGTCCTGCTCGGCATGGGCCTGATGATGTTCGGCCTGACCCTGCTGCTCGGCAGCCGCCGCCCGCAGAACATCTGATCGAACACACCGCCAGTTGGAGGGGGTCGTGCCGCCGGCACGGCCCCCTTCAGCGCGGAAAGACCGCCTCGCGCACGGCCGGATGCAGACCGATCAAGCGCTTCACCCGCCGCATGTCGACGCTGCCGGTGTCTCCCGACGGTTGACAGTGCTCGCACCAGGTGATCGACCGCCCCCAGGCGGTCTCACGCTCGGGCAGGTAGCGCAACCGCTCGCCGCACATCGGACACGGACGTCGTCCCCGTCCGTGCATCCACGTCGCATCGGTCCGGAGTCGCTTCCCGACGGTGTTCTGGAAGCCGAGTCGGGCGTTCGTGCGGATCAAGGCCGTCCCCACCCCCGCGAGCTGTTCGAGCCCGTCGATCGAGTCGACGGGCTGGTGCGGCGACACGCCACAGATGAACGGGACGTCGTTGGCGTAGACATTGCCCCACCCGGCGACCAGACGCTGGTCGAGCATCGCCCCGGACAGCGGGGTCGCCACCCCGGTGCGGAGCCGCTCGGCCGACAGCGCTGGATCCGGCGGGCCGGCGGTGGCGCAGAGATCGGGGCCGAGCCGGTCGGTGATCTCGTGCTCGGCACCGGTGTCGATCAGCTCGAGGATCGGCACCGCCTCACCGACGAGCGATCCACCGTCGGCGAGGTGCAACTCGACCCGCCGCTTCCACTCGGGGGCCGTCGACCGCCGTGACACCTTGAACTTGCCGTCCATGTTCAGATGCGCGTGGAGGCTGCGACCGTCGTCGAAGCGGACGAAGAGGTGTTTGCCGTAGGCGTCGGCGTCGACCAGCGTCGTGCCTGCCAGCTCGCGTCCGGCGAGCCGTGGATCGCGCATGATCGATCGTTCGACCCGACGGCCCGACAGTCGGTCGTCGATCTTGGTCGCCAGGATCCGCAGGGTGTCACCTTCGGGCACGGAGGTGATCGTACGGGTTCGGTACCGTCCGTCCATGAGCACCGTGCGCACCGACACCGACGGCCCCGTTCGCATCATCACGATCGATCGCCCCGAGGTCCGCAACGCCGTCGACCGGCCCACCGCCGACGCGCTCGCCGAGGCGTTCCGCTCCTTCGAGACCGATGACGACGCGCTCGTCGCCGTGCTCACCGGTGCCGGCGGCACGTTCTGCGCAGGCGCCGACCTCAAGGGCGTGTCCGACGGTCGAGGGAATCGGGTCGTCGACGACATGCGCGTCGACGGTCCGATGGGACCGAGTCGGATGTCGTTCACGAAGCCGGTCATCGCCGCCGTCGAGGGTTTCGCCGTCGCAGGCGGCCTCGAGTTGGCACTCCTGTGCGATCTCCGGGTCGCCGCGACCGACGCGGTGTTCGGTGTCTACTGCCGACGTTGGGGCGTGCCGCTCATCGACGGAGGCACCGTGCGGCTGCCGCGCCTCATCGGCCACAGCCACGCGCTCGACCTGATCCTGACCGGACGCGGCGTCAGCGGCGACGAGGCTCGCTCGATGGGCCTGGCCAATCGGCTGGCCGAACCCGGCGGCGCCCTCACGGAGGCGATCGTGCTGGCCAAGCAGATCGCCGGATTCCCGCAGGGGTGCATGCGTTCCGACCGTCGATCGAGCTACGAGCAGTGGGGCATGTCGATCGACGAGGCCATGGCCAACGAGACGGTGCTGGGTCTGCAGGTCATCGCGTCGGGCGAAACGCTCGAGGGGGCGACCCGCTTCGCCGGGGGCGAGGGCCGCCACGGACAGTTCTGACGGTCGGCGTCACGCGCCGACCGTCGAGGCGCCCGAACCGAAGCACGAGAACGACGATGCGACCGCCCAGCGACTCAGATCGTCGTCGTCCAACCAGCGCGTCCGCACGTTCGCGAGGGCAACCGCCGCCGATTCGCCGCGAGCGAGTTCGTCGTGCACCTCGGCGACGAACTCGCCGCACTCGAGGTCGCGCACGGCGGTCAGCGGGGCGATCACCGACGCCGCGCCACGGGCGAGCAGCACGGCACCGAGCCCGAGCACCTCGGCACCGTCGGACGTGCCCTGTGCCCCGCCCTCGCAACTCGACAAGACGACAAGTCGGCTGGCGACCCGAGCCGGCACGGCGTCGTGCAGCGTGACCTCTCCCCCATCGAGCAACAACGTCGACAGGAGCGGTCGATCGGACCGGAAGCGCCCATGGGCGGCGACGTGTACCAGCCCGTCGCCCGTCAGCATCGACGCGAGTGCGGCCGCAGTGGCGCCCGCCCCGGATGCAATCGCAGCCGACGGGTGGCTCCGCTCGACGGCGGCACGCTCGGTGTCGGCACCGGCGACGTCGGGGCCGACCACGAGCGCCGCCGAACGGGCCGGCGTCCCTGCGCGGCGATCGGCTTCGAGCCAGAGCTGGGCGTTCGGTGCGAGCGCGAACGGTCGCCGCGACAAGGTGGTCATCCCCGACCATGGGACGCCGTGCAGCAGGTCGACGGGCACGACGACGATGCCGCCTTCGTGGGGCAGCTTCAGCGGTTCGAGCAGCAACGCGTCGAGCAACCCGATCGCCCGCTCGGCCCGAACGCTCGAACCGTCGGGGTCGGTGGCGGCGACGTCGAGCTGGACCAACACGCGATCGCGCGCTCGGACGACGTCGCCCACCGAAGCGACGTCGACGAGCCGGAGGCCGCTGGCGTCGACGACGACGGCGTGCACCCGACCGTTGGCCACGACCCACTCGATCAGCGTGCGTCGATCGAGACGGGACATCAGTTCTCGCCGGAGGCGGACGGCGCCGTCCTCGGTGAGCGGCCGATGCCGTTCGCGCTCGCTCAACTCGTCGTGGAGCGCTCGCGCCCGGGTCCCCTCGGCGGCGGCGAGCACGGTGTCGGCGTCACCCAGCTCGACGGCCACGTCGATGATCAGGTTGCTGAGGTCGGCGCCGACACGCATCATCGCCGATCGCTCCTCGAGCGTGGTCGTCTCGGCGACGATGCTGTCGAGGTGGCCGAGTCCGCGCTTCGCCGCCTCCATCGCAGCCGACGGTCGTCCGTCGGCCCGACGGGCGATCGCCTCGGCCAGCAGCCCCGACAGGGCAACGTCGCGCTGCGAACTCGTCGCACCGCTCCGCACGGTCTCGATGTCGTCCCGCACGAGCTCGACGCGATCGGTTCTCGCCGCCAGTCTGATGCGCTCGAGCACGAGATCGTCGGCCTGGCGGTCCCACCCGAGTGACCGGAACCGCTCGACGAACGGAGCGGCCTCGATGAGTGCGTCGTCGGCGCCGATGGCGTCCGCCGACCGCAGCCGTGCGTGCACGGCGACGGACGCAGCGTGGAGCACCATGTCGGGTCGCCGACTGGACTCGAACACCGCAGCGGCACGCTCGGCCGAGATCTCGGCCGACGACAGCCCGGCGGCCAGCTCGGCGCGTGCGGCGAGCAGCTGCGCGTCGCCGAGCATCACCCGGTTGCCCGTCGGCTCGACCAGTTCGACGGCACGTCTCGCTGCCGAGACGGCGTCGAGCACCATCCCGCTGTGCATCAGCACCTCGGCGCGGTCGATCTCGATGAGTGCGACGTGACGTGCCGGGCTGCCGATCGCGGCATACCGCTCGATCGCCTCGTCGAACGCGCGAACCGCGTCGGCGAGCCGACGCGACCGACCGTAGAGAACGGCGCGGTTGCCCACGCCGAGCGCTGCCGCAGCGGACATCCCGCTCTCGTCGGCGTATCGCTGCGCCACGACGAGGTCGGTCTCGGCTTCCTCGAACCTCCCCTGCTGGAGCAGGACGAGGCCGCGATGCCCGTGCAGCCGATTCCGGTCGCGGGCCTCCGCCTCGCCGCCGAACAGCGACTCGCCGCGATCGAGATGGGCGAGGGCATCGACCAGTCGGCCGGCGTGATGCAGGATGTAGGCCCGTTGCAGTTCGATCCTGGCCCGACCGATGTCGTCGTCGACCTGGTCCCACAGCGAGTCGAGCACCTCGAGGCCTCCGTCGACGTCACCCGACTCCGTGAGGAGCGCGGCCGAGCTGAGCACGACCGCATCGCGAACATGCGGGCCGACCGACTCGTCGAGCCCGGCGAGCGCCGCACGGGCCGAGGCCGTCGCCTCCGCCACCCGGCCCAGATCGAGCTGAGCCCGACTCCTCGCCCAGAGGGCGAGGACCAGCGCCTGGGGGTCGTCCGACCGTTCGGCGAGCCGTGACGCCGCGGCGATCGTGCCTAACGGATCGGCCTGGATCATGCGGTCCCAGTCGGCGACACTACGGAATTCGTCCGGGACGGAGGTGGGCACGTGACATGATCGCACGATCAGTGCTTCACCGTCGAAAGGTTCCGAGATGGCCGACATGCCCGTGACACCGTGGGACGACCGGGTTCAGTTCCGCTCGAACGACGCCGAGTCGTTCGCCTATCGCCCGAACCAGGTGATCGTCCGGCGTAGCTCCGTCGACCTGATCGCTCGCCGCCTCGGGCTCACCGCGAAGGACGGCCTGGTGGTCGACGACGTGTTCGGTGGCATCGAAGAACCGTCCGGCGACGATCTGGTGGTCGTGCGTGGCGTACCCGACCCGATTGCCGTGGTCGACGAGCTCCGCCGGGACGACATCGAGGCGCAGCCGAACCACGTCCTGTTCGTCCACCCGCACGCGTCACCATCCCCCGGCGGCACCCCGTACCCGGGCGGCACTCCCTACCCCGGCGGCACCCCGTACCCCGGCGGCACGCCGTACCCGGGCGGCACCCCGTACCCCGGCGGCACGCCGTACCCGGGCGGCACGCCGTACCCGGGCGGCACGCCGTACCCGGGCGGCACCCCGTACCCGGGCGGCACCCCCTACCCCGGCGGCACCCCCTACCCCGGCGGTCACTCGTCGTGCGGCTGTCAACCGCCGTGCGGGTGGTGGACCGGTCAGGTCGAGGGGCCCCGGTTCACCTCGGCGATGCCGTCGGTGGCGCTCTCGCACGACGAGCGGTCGCATCGGAAAGCGATCAAGGGCACGGCATGCAAGGTGCTCGTGCTCGACACCGGCGCCTGGCCCGACATCGTCTGTGCCGGCGCATCGATCAACCCGGCCGCGCAGGCTGCAAAGGATCTGCTGGCGACGTGTCTGATGGCGAGCGACCCGGACGACTGGGACGGCGACGACAACCGGGTACTCGACCCTGCCGCCGGCCACGGCACCTTCATCGCCGGGATCTTCGCCAACCTGGCTCCGGGTGCCAAGGTCGACTGCGAACGCGCGATCAGCTCCTACGGCGACACCGACGACGCCACCATCGCTCGCATCCTCCTCGACAAGTTCGATCTCGACGCCGAGGAGCCCTCGTACGACATCGTGACGATGTCGTTCGGCGGGTTCTGCGACGAGAACGACCCACCCGTGGCGATCGCCCACGCAATCGCCAAGATCCAGGCTCGCTACGCCCGTCCCGAGCCGGGGTCGGACGACCTCATCCAACAACGGGTCGTGTTCGTGGCGTCGGCCGGGAACGACGGTGTGTGCAGACCCACGTGGCCGGCGTCGTTCGAGAACGTGATCGGGGTCGGCGCGCTCGGGCCCGACGGCCCGGCGTGGTTCACGAACTACGGACCGTGGGTGAACGCGTGCGCACCCGGCGTCGACATCGTCAGCACCTTCTTCGACCTCGGTCCGGAGGCCCGTCTCGACGGCGACCACTTCGACGGCTGGGCCAAGTGGAGCGGCACCTCGTTCTCCGGCCCGATCGTCGCGGCGCAGATCGCGTGGGAGTGGATGTGTCGAGGGAACGAGGGACGTCCGGGCGACGCTGCCTCCTGGCTGCTCGACCGGCCCGGTCACTACCGCTTCCCGGGTCTCGGCACCGTCGTCAACTTCGCCTGACGGCCGGTCGACCGGCGCCCGGAGCCGTCAGCCGGTGATCCACGGGGTGGTGTACGTGCCACCCGGCAGGTCGAACTCGACTCGGAGGGGAAACGCCGGCGCATCGACGGCGAGTTCGCCGAGCTCGTCGGTGCGGTGCTCCTTCGTCGAGCCGTCGCCGGCACCGCTTTCCACTCGACAGGTCACCGACAGCGGTGGTTCGACCATCACGATCATCGTCGCGGCCGTCAGGTGCACCCGCACCACGGCATCACCGGCGGCATATCGGAACGAGCGACGCTCGGTGCTGGTACCGCGGATGCCGACCAGGTCTTCCTGCGCCGAGTCGAACAACAACTCGGCCAGCGCCACGTCGGCGCGCCGCCACTGGAACGCCTCGCTGGCGACCGACGACAAGCGACCGGGGACCGGTGGGAGGTCTCGGTCGAACGCGTCGGAGATCCGCAGGAGCAGATCGTCGTCGGGGATCAGCTCGTTCGTCATTCGGCATCTCCTTCGAGTTCGAGCAGCGTCCGGATCTTCTCCAAACACCGCTTACGCGTCGGCCCGAGCGACCCGATGGGCCGGCCGAGCAGCTCGCTCGCCTGGTCGTAGGCCAGCGGCGGGTCGGTGAGGACGAGCACGGTGATCACCTGTCGACACCCGTCGTCGAGGCGACGGAAGGCTGCTCTGACCTGTCGGGCGTCCTCGGCGGCGATCATGTCGCGCTCGTGGTCGCCGTCGTCACCGGGCAACGTGTCGAGGAGCGACCCGAGGCCGCCGCCCTGCTGATCGGGGCCGCTGTCGGGCAACCCGACCGGGAGCCGGCCCCGCTGGCGCAACAGCTGACGCACCTCGTTGGTGGCGGTCGTGGCGAGCCAGCCCGGAAGCTTCTGGGGCTCCCGGATCGTGTCGAGACGTTCCGCCAACCGCAGCCACGTGGCGGCGAAGGCGTCGTCGCGGATGTCGGCGTCGTAGGTCATCATGTTGACGGCCTTCCACACCACCCGTTCGAGACGGACCACGAGCGCATCCCACGCTGCCTGGGTCCCTGCGAGTGCGCCGTCGACCAGCTCGGCGAGATCGTCGCCGGGAGAAAACCGCTGGTCGGGGGACATGCGGTGCACTCTACGACGTCCTCGTCGTTGGGAAGCAGACTGCGGGACACGCCCCCAGAGATGCTCGTCGACGGGCCGTGATACGCGACCCGGGAGAAATTCTCCGTCGGTGCATCCGCATCGGCCGCCCGATTCGTAGGACCCGACATCGCCGACCCTCGGCGACCGCCAACGACGACGAAAGGCACACCCATGAAGAGATTGCTCGCAGGACTCGCCGTCCTCGCCGCTGCGGCCGCCCCGGCAGCCGTGTCGAACGCGCAGGACGCGGCAGACGTCACCTTGCTGCACGGTATCCCCGGCGCAACGGTCGACGTCGCCGTCGACGGTGAAGTCGTGATCCCCGGTTTCGAGCCGGGCGACACCCAAGATCTGTCGGCGTTCGCCGGCCAGACCCTCGCCAACCTCGAGGTCCGCGCCGCCGGCACCGAGGACGTCGTGATCGGCCCCGTCGAGGAGTTCGCCGTGCCCGCATCGGGCAGCTGGACCGTCGTCGCCCACCTCGACGCCGATGGCGCCCCGACGGTGAGCCCGTTCGAGAACAACGCCGCGCCGACCGCCGACGGTGAAGGCCGCCTGACCGTCCGCCACACCGCTGCGGCTCCGGCCGTCGACCTCGTCGTCGGCGACGCCCGCCCGATCGAGGGCGCCGAGAACGGTGCGAGCGCCGATCTCGACCTCCCCGCCGGCGAGATCGCCGGCGCCCAGTTGGCTCCGGCCGGCGGCGACCCGATCGTCGACGTGCCGACCGTCAACCTGACCGCCGGGACCAACCTGATCGTGTACGCCGTCGGCTCGCTCGAGGACGAGACGTTCACCTTCTACACGCAGGAGTACGAGGTCGGCACCGAGGCCGCCGAGGACGGCGGCACGACCGACGCCCCGGCAGCCGAGGACGGTGACGACGACAGTGACGGCGACGACGCCGCTGCAGAAGGCAGCGACGACAGCGACGGCACGCCCGCCCCCACTGCGGTGAACACCGGTTCGCCGCTCGCCGACTCCGGCATGATGTGGGCGTACGCGCTGGCCGCGGCCGCCATGGTCTTCGTCGCCGGTTCGTTCGTGGTGCGTCACCGCACCGCCGACGTTCGCAACGAGCGCTGAGCAACCCGACGAACACCATCCGACGATGAGCACCGACGCCCGACCCACCCGCACCCGTGGTGTGGGTCGGGCGTTGCTCGGTCTCGCCGTGCTGTGCGCCCTCGGCGCCGCATGGGTTGCCTGGCAGGCCCGGGACACCCCCGATCCCGACCAGGTCACCCTCGAGGTCGAGACCGTCGTCGCCACCGTTCCCCCGTCCACCATCGCCCCCCGAGGCAACGCCGCACCGGTCGAGAACAACACCGATACCGACACCGGCAACGACGACAACCCCGATACCGCCGACTCCGGCACCCCTGACACCGACGACGACGAAACCGACAACTCCGACTCCGACACCGCGATGTCCACCGCACCCACCACCACCGTGCCGCTCTCGCCGCTCGCCGAATTCCTCGGCCCGGCCGGATCGGCGATCCCCCCGGTCATCGAGCCACGCGCCCGCCCCACCGCACTCGTCATCCCCACGATCGACGTGTTGCGTCCGGTGCGAGCGGTCGGGCTCGAGGACAACGGTGAGCTCGAGGTGCCCGACGAGACCGAGATCGGGTGGTACCAGTACGGCGCCACGCCCGGCGCCCCCGGCGCCACCGTTCTCGCTGCGCACGTCACGTGGAACCGGAATCTCGGCCCCTTCTACCGACTCGGCGAGATGGAGCCGGGCGAGCGGATCGACGTCGTGCTCGACGACGGCACGACCCGCGTCTACGAGGTCGTCGAACGCACCATCTACGGCAAGGACGACCTGCCCCGCAACCGCATCTGGCGCAACACCGGTCCCGAATCACTGGTGCTGATCACGTGCGGTGGCAGCTACAACCCCGACATCCGCAGATACCGGGAGAACATCGTCGTCTACGCGGTTCCGGTCGACGAGATCCAGGCGGGCGCGACGTGAGCCTGGCTGCGCCGACCCCCGCCGGAACAGGTTGGGCCCGTGCCGCCTCTGGATACCATCGGAGCGTGCCCGCCGATCCGACAACGACGAGCGAGTCGCTCGACGCGGCGTTCGCCGCCGGTCACGCCGACCTGCGAGCGGTGTACGACGCCCACGGCAAGCTCGTGTACAACCTGTGCCGTCGAGCGCTCGACGCCGATACCGCCAACGATGTCACCCAAGAGGTGTTCGTCAGCGCCTGGAAAGGTCGCGAACAGTTCGACCCGGCCAAGGGCAACCTCGGGCAGTGGCTCGTCGGTATCACGAAACGCCGAATCATCGATCATCTCCGTTCGGAGCGTCGACACGCCGACCGTCGTGCCGACGAAGACACCTACATCCAAGCCGACGTTCACTCCGAACCTACGGTCGACCGGCTTGCCGACAAGATGCTCGTGGCGAACGTGCTCGAGCAACTCCCCGACCGCAGCCGGACCGTGATCCACATGGCCTACGTCGACGACCTCACTCATCAACAGATCGCAGAGCAAACCGGGCTCCCGCTCGGCACCGTGAAGAGCGACATCCGTCGTGGGCTCCAGCGACTCCGTCAGCAACTGGAGGTGAACCATGCCTGACGACTCGACCTTCGAACCGGAGTTCGCCGACATCGAAACGATGCTCCGCGACCTCGACCCCACCGATCTGGAGCTCGAGACTCCCCCTGATTCCGTTTGGGAGGGCATTGCCGCACAGCTCGCCCTCGACGAACCGCAGACCGTCGGCGGTGGCGCCACCGTCGTGGCTGCCCCGTTCGGGCGCCGGCGTTCGTGGATGCTGCCCCTCTCTGCCGCAGCCGCCGTCATCCTCGTGGTGGCGGTCGGTGTGTTCGCCGTGACGAACTCCCCGTCATCGACCGAACTCGCCAGCGCCGATCTCGCCTTCGCTCCCGGGTTCGACCCGGCCGGCGAAGACGCCGTGGCGAGCGCCGTGCTCGTCGACGACGACGGCGCAGAGTTCATCCGCATCGATGACGACGCACTCCCCTTCGACGCAGAAAGCGACGCGTCGCTCGAACTGTGGCTCATCGAGGCCGACGCCGACGGCAACGTCGTCGATCTGGTCTCGCTCGGCGACATCGACCCCGACGGCGATCGAACATTCGCCGTGCCGGCGGGCTACGACCCCGCGGTGTTCACGGTGGTCGACATCAGCATCGAGCCGCACGACGGCGACGAGACCCATTCGGGTCGGTCGATCCTGCGCGGCGCCCTCGTCTGATCATTCGCCGGGAAGTTCCGGCGGACGCTCGGGCACCATCGGCTCCGGCTTCGGCGGGAGCGGATCGGGGATGATCGGCGTCGGCGGCTCGGCCGGAGCCGGGCGGTGGGGCGGCGGCACGTCGGGATCGGGCGTCGGAACCGGCGGCACGGTCGGATCGGAGTCGAGCGAGCGCTGCATCGTGCGCCGGTGTACCCGGCGGCACGAACCGCCAAACCCCCTCAGGGTCGGGGTTCTCTCGGGAGCCCGAGCAGGCGTTCGCCGATGATGTTGCGTTGGATCTCGCTCGACCCGCCTGCGATCTTCATGCCCGGCGCATAGAGCATCCGGTCGGTCGACTCACCGGCCAGCATCCCGTCAGCGCCGCGAAGCGTCGCCTCGAGCAGCTCGGCATCGAATTCGAGTTCGGTGCGCAGCAGCTTCGCCGCCGACGCAGCGGCCGGGCCGGCGCCCGAGCGCATCAGCATCGCCTTCAGTGCATGGCCCCGAACGAGCAGCCTCATCAGCTCGTCGCCGAGCACCTGGTCGTCGCCCTTCAGCGAAGCGAGATACGCGAGCCGTCGCTCGAGGCTGATCAACCCCGACGCGCCGCTCGACCCGCGTTCGTCCTGGAGCACCTCCATCGCGACGAGCCAGCCGCCGTGCTCGGGACCGAGCAGGGTGTCGACCGGGGTCTCGGCATCGTCGAGGAACACCTCGCAGAACTCCTGGTCGCCGGTCATCTGGGTGAGCGGGCGCACGTCGACGCCCGGTGTTGCCATGTCGAGCAGGAAGAACGAGATGCCCCGATGGCCGGGTTCGGTCGGATCGGTGCGGGCGAGGAGGATGCCCTGCTCGGCGAACTGCCCGTTCGAGCACCACACCTTCTGCCCGTTCAGGACGTAGTGCTCACCGTCGCGTACCGCCGTCGCCTTCAGCCCGGCCAGGTCGGAGCCCGCGTCGGGCTCGGAGAACAACTGGCACCACAGCGTCTCCCCCGACAGCGTCGAGGGCAGGTAGCGCCGCTTCTGCTCGTCGGTCCCGCTCCGCAGGATCGCCTCCCCCGCGAGGATCAGTCCCTGGAGGTTCAGATACGGCTGCACGCGGGCCTTGGCACACTCCTCCGACCAGATCGCCGTGTAGCTCCGGTCGAGTCCGCGCCCGCCGTATTCCTCCGGCCAGTGGATGCCCGCGAAGCCGGCCTCGTGCACACGGCGCTGCCAGGCACGCGCTCGATCGTGGAGCGCCGGCGGCATGATCGCGCCGAAGCCGGGGCAGTGCTCGTCGGCCTCGACGGCAGCGGCGATGAACGCTGCTGCCGATGCTCGGAACTCGTCGTGAGATGGCGCTGAGGGGTTCGTGTCGATGGCACGACCGTAGGGCGAGCCCCGGGCCGATCCGGTGTCGGAGCGACGCTACGGTGCAGCGCGATGCATCCGTTCCGTTTCGCCGTTCAGGGCGGGCCGTGGCGCGACCCGGCAGCCACCGTTGCCCTCGCCCGCACCGTCGAGTCGCTCGGCTACGACGAGCTCTACTCCTCCGACCACATCGGTGGGGCCGACCCGTACGTGCCGCTCGTGCACGCCGCGGCGGCCACCGAACGGATCGCGTTCGGACCGCTGGTCCTCAACAACGAGTTCCACCACCCGGCGCTGCTCGCCCGCTCCGTCGCCACCGCCGACGTCCTGAGCGGCGGTCGCATGATCCTCGGCCTCGGCACCGGTTATGCCGCGAGCGAGCACGAGGCGATCGGCCTCGAGCTCCGCCCGCCCAAGGAACGGGTCGATCGATTCGACGAGTGCGCGGCGATCCTCCGCGATCTCCTCACCGACGGGTCGTGCCATCGGACGGGCGCCCATCACGACGTCGAGCTCGACGACCTCGGTATCCGCCCGGCTCGCCCGGTCCCGATCCTGATCGGCGGATTCGGACGACGAGTCGTCGCCGTCGCCGGCCGGTACGCCGACATCTTCCAGTTCACCGGACTCGTCCATGCGTCCGACGGGTCGCCGACCGCGGGCGGCTTCGCACTCGCCGCGGTCGAGCGGCGCGCCGAGTGGCTCACCGAAGCGTCCGACGGGCGCCGGATCGAGCGCTCGGCGCTCGTGCAGGCGTGCTTCGTGGGCGACGACGCGCCGAGCGCTGCCGAGCTCGGTGAGCGGTTCGAACTCGACGAGCAGACCGTGAACGACACACCGTTCGCCTTGTCGGGCTCGGTCGATCAGATCGTCGACAAGCTCCAACGTCTCCGTGACCGCACGGGCATCTCCCACTACGTGGTCCGAGAGCCCGAGGCGTTCGCCCCGATCGTCGAGGCGCTGTCCGGTCGCTGAGCCCATTCAGGTCCCGGCGGCGGGGAGGGCGTAGCCGTACGACTGGACCTCGGTGTCGCCGATGTCGCGCCGGGCGTAGAAGTCGCCGACCGCCTTCATGACCGCACGCTGCACCGGGTCGAGATCGTGCCGCCCGTGCAGCGAGCTGACATCGATGTCGATCTCGGGCCCGCGGCGCCGAACCTCGACCTCGATCCGGTCGTCACTCGTTGCATCGGCCAGTGCGGCGGTGAACATCTCACTGACGGCGAGCTCGGCGTCGGCGCTGGCTGTGCCGAGTCGCCGGAGGGACTCGCGAACGAACCGACGGGCGGTCCCGATCGACGACACCTCGGCGGTCAGGTCGATCCGGAATCGATACGGGCGACGCTCGTCGGATCGTTCGCCGTTCCCACTGTCGTCGTCGTTCATCTCGTCACGTTCGTCTCGTCACGTTCATGCGCCACTCGGGCCGAGGGGTGCCCACCACCGCTCTGCCCCAAACGTGCCGCACGACGTTCCCGCCCGCAACCCTCGTTCGGGTGATTCGATCGGTGCGGTCAGGACGCACGTGATCCGATGGCGATGAGGCGGATGACCGGCGAGCCTCGCTCGGCTGACTCGGCGAGATCGACCTCGGCGGTGATCGCCCACTCCCCCGTCTCGTCCGGATCATCGAGTGCCTGGACGACGTGCCCGGTCGAGCGGTCGAAGCGGAACAGCGCGCTGCCGCGTGCCAACGCACCGATGCCGATCTCGTCGAACTCGAGCCAGTAGGGCGCCATCGCCTCGGCGACCGACTCCGGACCGTCCCAGAGTTCCCGGCTCGTCTCGGCGAGCAGGGCGTCGTAGCCCTGGCGCCGGGCGAGTCGCTGCACCCAGTCGAACAGGGTGTTGCGCACCATGACGCGGAAGGCCCGCTCGTCGTCGACGATCGTCCGCTCGGCGGCACCCTCGGGACGCACCTGCTCCTCGGGATCGTCGTCGGGGTGCAGGAGCCGCTCCCACTCGTCGATCAGGCTGGAGTCGACTTGGCGGACCACGGCGCCGAGCCACGCGATCACATCGTCGAGATCGTCGGTGCGGTGCTCGTCGGGCACATTCTGGACGAGCCCCTTGTACACGTCGGACAGGTAGCGCAACACCACGCCCTCCGAACGCTTCAGGCCGTAGTCCTGGACGTATTCGCCGAACGTCATCGCCCGCTCGAACATCTCGCGGGCGATCGATTTCGGTCGCACGTTGTCGCTCCCGACCCATGGGTGCCGTTGCCGGAAGCCGTCGAAGTCGGCGTAGGTCCACTCACGGTTCGGTTTCGGGTTCTCGACCTGCGCGAGCCGTTCCATGCGCTCCTCGTACTCGACGCCCGATGCCTTCATCTCCGACATCAGCTCGTCCTTGGCCCGCTTCACCTGGGCGGCGATGACCACGCCCGGGTTCTCCTGCACCGCCTCGACAATGCTGAGCACGTTGAGCGCATGGGTGACGGGATCGACGTCGCCATCGGTCGCCTCGGCCTCCGCGGCGTCGAGCCGACCGATCGCCTCGAACGCCCACAGCGACAGGGGCTGGTGCAGCGCGAACTCGTCCTGCAGATCGAAGTTGACGCGAACGGAGCGGCCCAGCTCGTCCGGCTCATCGGGGAACTCGAGCAGGTCGGCGGCGACGAGGGACCGGTAGATCGCGATCGCCCGCCGGATGTGCTGCCGCTGACGCTTCCGCGTCTCGTGATTGTCGGTCAACAGCGAACGCAGCGCCCGGCATCCGTCGATCCGCTCACCCTCCGGGTCGTCGTCGTGCTCGACGTACTCGGCCGGACGATCGAGCATCTGCATCACCATCTGGTGGCTGACCTGGAAGTGCGATTGCAACGACTCGGGCTTGCCGTTGACGAGCTTGTCGAAGGTGTCCTCGGTCCAGTGCGCGTAGCCGCGGTCGGGCTGCGACTTCTTGACGACCTTCTTGCGTCCCTTCTCCGCTGCCTTGCGCTCCGCCTCGATGTTGTCGACGACGTGAGCCGGTGCCTGCACCCACACGTCACCGGCGTCGTCGAACCCCTTCCGGCCCGCCCGCCCGGCGATCTGGGCGAACTCGCGGTTCGACAGGATGCGCACCCCGTTGCCGTCGTACTTGCAGAGCTGGGTGAACAGCACCGATCGGATCGGCACGTTGACGCCGACGCCGAGGGTGTCCGTGCCGCAGATGATCTTCAGGAGGCCCTGCTGCGCCAGCTTCTCGACCAGGAGCCGATACTTCGGGAGGAGCCCGGCGTGGTGCACGCCGACGCCGGCGGTGATGAACCGTCGGAGATCGCGCCCGATCGGCGAGTCGAACCGGAACCCGGCGAGCGCGTCACGGACGGCGTCTTTCTCCGCCTTCGTGAGCGGGTCGAGCGACACATAGCTCTGGGCGGCATCGGTGGCGTCCTTCTGCGTGAAGTGGACGAGATAGATCGGGGCCTTGCCCGACTCGAGCAGGTCGCTGACGCTGGCGTGGAGGCTGCTGGTCCGGTACTCGAAGTGGAGCGGGACCGGTCGCTGCACCGATGTCACGAGCGCGGTCTCACGACCGGTTCGTTCGGTGAGGTCGCGACGGAAGAACCCGACGTCGCCGAGCGTCGCCGACATGAGGACGAACTGCGTCTGCGGGAGTTCGAGCAGCGGTACCTGCCAGGCCCACCCCCGCTGCGGGTCGCCGTAGTAGTGGAACTCGTCGACCACGGCGACGTCGACCGGTGCCCGTCGCCCGTCACGCAACGCCCAGTTGGCGAGGATCTCCTGGGTGCAGCAGATGATCGGCGCGTCGGCGTTGACCGAGGCGTCGCCCGTCACCATGCCGACCAGGTCGGGGCCGAACTCGCGCGACAGCGCGAAGAACTTCTCGCTCACGAGCGCCTTGATCGGCGCCGTGTACACGCTTCGCTTCCCCGCCGCCAGCGCTGCGAAGTGCGCCGCCGCTCCGACCATCGACTTGCCGGACCCCGTCGGCGTGTTCATGATCACGTGGTTGCCCAGCGCGACCTCGATGACGGCCTCCTCCTGCGCCGGGTACAGCTCGATGCCGAGCTGCGCCGTGTAGTCGGCGAACCCGGCGACGACGTCGTCGGGTTCGCCGGTTCGTGGGAGGTGTTCGATGACGGGGGCAACGGGCATCACTGCCGAGGGTAGGGGGCGCGGCGGTAGGTTGCCGCCCGTGGACGAGGCGGGGCGCGACGACGAGATGCCGACGGGTGGCATCTGGTCGCCTCGGTACGTCCGGGTGACGGTCGCGAACCTCACGATCGTGGCCATCGCCGCGTTCGACGGTCTCGCCCTCGTGGCTGCACTGCCGGCGATCGCCGACGACCTCGGCGACGTCGCCTTGCTGCCGTGGGTGATCACCGCCTTCCTCGCCACCTCGGCGGTGGCCGGGATCACCGCCGGACCGGTCATCGACGCGATCGGCGTGCGCCGGACTTTCCGGGCCACCGGGCTGTGGTTCCTCGGGTCGAGTGCCCTCGCAGCGATCGCGCCGACCATGCCGCTGCTCGTCACGGCCCGTGCACTCCAGGGCATCGGCGGCGGACTCGTGATCTCGGTGGCGCTGGCGGCGGTGGGTCTCGCCTATCCGGCCCGGCTGCGGGCCCGAGCGTTCGCCGCCAACTCGCTCGTCTGGGGCGTGATGGGGTTCGGCGGCCCGGTCCTCACGGCCGCGCTGTTGGCAATCGCCGACTGGCGCATGATCTTCGTCGTCCAACTCCCGATCACCGCGGTTGCGCTGGCGGCCGGCTGGTCGACGCTGCCGTCGACCCGTGACCGACCCCAGCGGATCGTGATGGACTATCCGGGCATCGCCTTGCTCACGGTGCTCGTCGCCGTGTCGTTGGTGGCAGTGTCCCAGGTCGGCGTTCGATGGTGGGCGTTCGGTGCTGGTGCCGCCGTTGCGCTCGTCTCTGCCCTCGCGTACTGGTCGCACTCGGGTCGGATCGCCGAACCGCTGCTGGCTCGAGAACACCTCACCCGCTTCCCGCTGAAACGGGTGCACATCACCTCGGGTCTCGTGCTCGTGGCCGGATTGGCTGCCGACAACTACCTCCCGCTCTACATGCAGACCACTCGCGGCCGCTCCGAGGTGTTCGCCGCGTTCTCCGTGCTGTTCCTCACGATCGGCTGGTCGGGCGCCGCGTTCGTCGTCAGCCGACTGCTCGACCACTGGCACGAGTCGGACGCCATCCTCACCGGGACGTGTGTCATGCTGCCGGCGACCGCGCTCGCCGGCACGGCGATCGCTCTCGGATGGCCGATCCCGGTCGTGTTCGCCGCCTTCTTCCTGATGGGGTGCGCGATCGGGTTCGTCTCGACGTCGGGCCTCACCCTGCTCCAGTCGGCAGCGAGCGACGACGAGATGGGTCGCGTCAACGCTGCCCACCAGTTCATCCGGACGCTCAGCATCACCTACGGCGTCGCGGTCGGCGGAGCGATCCTGCTCCTCGTCGTCGATCGTGAGGTGGGCGACGTGGAGGTGGTGCGCGACGTGCTCGGCGGCGAGGACGTCGACCCGTCCCCGGCGACGCTCCTTGCGATCCGCGACGGGTTGGCCTGGGTGCACGTGTTCAGCGGCCTCGCCGCAATCGCGGCGATCTGGGCGGCCAGCATCCTCTGGCGCCTGGTCCGCGCCGGTCGCACCGGTCGCGCCGAGGCAACCACGGTCGACGCTCCGTAGCCTCGACGGCGATGTTCGTCGAACCAGCCGGTCTGCCCGAGGTACTCCGTGGGCGCACGCTCGTGATGGGCATCGTCAACGTGACCCCCGACAGCTTCTCCGACGGCGGCCGCTACCTCGAGGTCGACGCCGCCATCGCCCACGCCCACCACCTGATCGACGACGGGGCCGACCTCGTCGACGTGGGCGGTGAGTCGACCCGGCCGGGAGCGACACGACTCGACCCGGCCGACGAGATGAGCCGTGTCGTCCCCGTCGTCCGTGCCCTCGCCGATGCCGGCGTGCCGGTCAGCATCGACACGATGAACGCCGCAACGGCGGCAGCGACCGTCGACGCGGGTGCCCTGATCGTGAACGACGTGAGCGGCGGCCTCGCCGACCCGGCGATGCTCCACACCGTCGCCGAACTCGACGTGCCGTTCGTCTGCATGCACTGGCGGGGGCACGCCGACCGGATGAACGACCTCGCGGTGTACGACGACGTGGTCGAGGAGGTGTACGCCGAGCTGGCGGCCCGGATCGAAGCGTGCGACCGGGCCGGCGTCGCGCTCGAACGTCTCGTGCTCGACCCGGGCATCGGGTTCGCCAAGGACGCCCATCACAACTGGGCGCTCTTACACCACCTCGATCGCCTCACCGCCCTCGGGCAACCGATCCTGATCGGCTCCTCACGGAAACGGTTCCTGGGGAGCGTGCTCGCCGACCCGTCGACCGGCGAACCGCGTCCGACCGACGAGCGGGACGTCGCCACCGCAGCGGTGTCGGCGATCGCCGCTCGCGACGGTGCCTGGGCCGTGCGGGTACACGACGCTGCCATGTCTCGCGACGCGGTCGCCGTCGGTACCGCCTGGCGTCAGGGCTGAGGCAGCGCGACGACCCGCACCCGGGCGATCGCCCGACGGTCGATCGATTCGACCGTCATCTGCACGCCTTCGTGCTCGACGGTCTCGCCCACGACCGGAATCGTGCCGACCAGGGTGAGGACGACACCGGCGACGGTGGTGACCTCGTCCATCGACAGCACGATGCCGTGCTCGTCCTCGAGCTCGTACAGCGTCGTCATCCCGTCGACCGACACGGAGCCGTCGTCGTGGACGACCGATTCGGTGCGGCCGTCGTGGGTGCCCATGAGGAGCGCGATCACGTCGTCGAACGTGACGAGTCCGAGGGTGTTGCCGAAATCGTCGACCACGAGGCAGGCGTGGACCCGCTCGCGCCGGAAGCGCAGGAGGAGCCGATCGGCCGTCGTGGACGCCACGACCGTCGGCAGCGGGCGCCGCAACCCCTTGAGGTCGGTGTCGAGACCGCGCTGCCGGGCACGGATGAAGTCCTTGGCGTGGAGGAGTCCGACGACCTGATCGAGATCGCCCTCGACGATCGGGAAGCGGCTCCAGTCCGAATTCTGGAGCTGGTGCTCGATCTCGTCGGCGGTCGCCGACACCTGGAGCGTCTCGAGCTTGGCGCGTGGCGTCATCAGTTCCTCGGCGTCGCGACGCTCGAGTTCGAACACATTGTGGGCGAGGTCGCGCTGGAGCGCTCCGAGCTGACCGTCGGCGGCGGCCTCGTCGGTGACGATCTCGAGTTCCTCGCTCGTGTGGAGCGACAGTCGGGCGTCGGGCTCGGGGATCCGCAGGAGCCGCATCAGGCCGAGCGCAAGCGTGTTGAGCACCCACACCATCGGCCGGAAGATCCAGCCGAACACCCGCATGACCGGGTTGACGCGGAGCGCCGTACCTTCCGGCGACTGGAGCGCGAGCGCCTTCGGGA